>JALYRX010000081.1 GCA_030855105.1 Bacteroidota bacterium
AAGTTAAGACAGCAGGTTATTATACAATTAATTTCAATGCATCTAACTTATCGAGTGGAGTTTACTTCTACAGAATATCAGCAGAAGCAAACGGACAAAACTTCGTATCTACGAAGAAGATGATGCTCGTTAAGTAACAGTTAACAGTTAACAGTTAACAGTTAGCAGTTAACAGTTAGCAGTTAACAGTTAGCAGTTAATTATGTGTAATTTGAAATTTGCCTGCCTGCTGCACGCAGGTAATTTGAAATTGAATGAAAGCCGGGAGAAGAAATTCTTCCGGCTTTTTTTTATATGAAATATTTTAAATTCCAGGTACTAATAATCTTTATTGATCAATGATGTAAGTAAAGCGAATTTTTTTTAAAAATCTCTTTCATAATAGAAATAAAATCCTTAATTTATTTTCAATCATAAATCAGGTGTCAAAATTTGTTCCAAATTTTTTATTTGGACCTGATATATTTATAACAAGCAAGTTACAATGATGACAAGAAACAAAACAGGATTTGAAATTGAAAGGTCAATAGTCAATCCCGAGGGCTCGGGATGGTCAATGATTGGAAGCGTTTCAGGACAGGGAACATCAACAGCACCAAGCAATTATTCATTCACAGATAGAAACTTAGCTTCGGGAAAGTATAATTACAGATTGAAACAGATCGACTTAAACGGAAACTTCAGATATTATGTACTGAGTAATGAAGTGAAAATTGGTGTTCCTGCAAAGTTCGATCTGCCACAAAACTATCCAAATCCATTTAACCCGTCAACAAACATCAATTATGATTTACCATTCGATGGAACAGTAAGCATAAAGATTTTTGATATGGCAGGAAAAGAAGTCGCGACAATTGTAAATGAAGTTAAGACAGCAGGATATTATACAATCAATTTCAAGGCATCTAACTTATCGAGTGGAGTTTATTTCTACAGAATATTAGCAGATGCAAACGGACAAAACTTTTTGTCCACAAAGAAGATGATGCTTATTAAGTAAACAGTTAGGCAGTTAATTTTAACCCAAATTATTCAATGGAAATTTTTAGAAAATCTTTAAACGCAAAGTTCGCAAAGAATTTTTACTTACAATAGAATTTTGGTGATTATCCTTTGTGAGCTTGTTGACTTTGGGTTTAATATTTTTCTAATGAACAATCCGGGTTTAATTATTAATTGTATATTGATCATTGAAAATTAATAATTGACTCAAGTTGACTGCTCCTTTAAATTTTTAGAAAAAAGATTCCATCTTTTAACAAATTTTGATTTCCATTTGAAAATGGATTTAGGAAAGATGGAATCTTTAAAAAAACTAGAAGTAAATTCAATTATTAATTCAACCAGTCAACTTGAGTAATTGAATTAAAACCGGCGAAAGAATTTCTAACGTTTTTTATTAAAGGTTGAAATAATTTATCAAATCAAATCAATTTCAAAAAGTTAGAGTTTTTGTAAGGATTTTGTTAGGATAATTATTATATTTATATAATAACATTTTATTTTTTTTAAATCAAAACTCATTGAAAAAAGAAGGGAGTATAATTTGCAATGAGAAACAACAAATTAAACTTTTTTTTAAAAATCTAAAAAATTAAAAACATGAAAAAGATTTCAAATTTTCTTTTAGCAAGCTTATTAATTTTAGTAATGGGTTCACCTGCTATATCACAGGATAATCCGGCACCAATAGGAAACAATTCAAGTCAAAATTTTGACGGACCGGGCTTCCCGACAATAGAAGCTACAACCACAGTTCTTCCCGGTAATGGTTCAACATCAGGTAACGGAAGAGCTCCGCAAGGCTCACGCAGATTTATAAATACTAAGTATATAATTACCGGACCAGAAATGACAACTTCCGGATTTTCGGGTGTTGTAACTTCCGTAGGATGGAGATGGAATGTTCCGTCACCTCCTGCTGCCACTGGACCAATAGCACAAAGTGTTACTACAACAGGCAGCTTAAGAGTATATTTAAGAGATACTGTCGCAGGTGCGATTACTATAGGAAGCACTTTTATTGATACTAACGGTACAGGTTATACAAAGATTATAGACGGGACTATTACTATACCGGCAGGACTTGCCGAAATTAATATTGACGTTCCTGTAGGCGGACCCGGAACTTCATCGTTCGCACCTACTCCCGGTAACGGAGTTCTTCTTATTTTCGTATATAAAACAACCGATGTAGGAGTAGCTACGCCATTAGGATCACCAAATGTATTCTGCACTAATGCCGGAGGGGGAGCCAAATTAGCGACATTTCAATCACAGACGGTAGGAGGCAGTGCAGGTGCATCTTCTTCTTTCAGACCTGAGACAAGATTCGGAAGTCCCAGTGTTCCAATTGATGTTGGAATTAGCGCTTCGAATTTACTAAATGGAAGAATTTATTCAGTTGGAAAAAGTTATGACTTTACAGCTACAGTAAGAAACACTGGAACAGATACACAGACAGTTGTTGGTGTATCTTACACACTTAATGGCGGCGCACCTGTCGGTCCTGTTAATACCGTAGGACCAATCGCTGAAGGAGGAACCGAGAATGTAACATTCAGCGGAGGCAATGCTCTTACAGGACTTATTAAAGGAGTTAATACAATAAAAATTTATACTTCGCTTGCCGGAGATACAATACTTACAAATGATACACTGACAGTTATACTTAATGTCCTCAATAAAATCATTGCGTACCCGTACATTCAGACGTTTAGCAATCCTGTCGGCTGGACAACATTGGTAGAGAATGCTGTAGGCGCAACTCCATTATGGGGATTAGGAATATGTACAAATCCTGACGGAAAAGTTCCGGATACAGCTGCTACGAGTAATTGCTTTAGCGGTGCGCGCGGCAGGAAAGAAGTATTGAGATCACCTGAAATGGATTTAACGGGACTTACGAATCCTATTCTTAATTTCTATTCAGCTTACAGAACTTTTGCAACTGAAAATGATTCATTGGAAGTACTTGTATCTACAGATGCAGGTTTGACATTTTTTAGTGCAAGCACAGTTTATAATAAAGGACGTTCAAGTGTTCCATCATTAGCAACGAGACCACCAAGTACAACAATCTTCTTCCCGGATTCAGCAAAGCAATGGAGACATGAAACAATCAGCTTAGCAAATGTAGCCGGATTTACTAATGTTGTCATTGGATTCAGGTCAAAAAGTGACTTCGGAAACAGGCAATGGGTAGATAATGTAATAGTTTCTGATGCTGACGGTTTATGTACGGATGCCGTAGTAGCACCTGGGTCATACAATTGCAATTCATTATTGACAATTGATTTCAATACAGTAGGATTAAAGCCTATGAAAATAGGCAACCAATCGGATAATGTATCGGGAATTATGAAAACAAATAGTGATCGAAATATAGTGGGATCATTTGCCAGCCAAACAGGTAATGTTAATGTAATTTCTAATAACCAAACCGATAATCCTACCGGCGGTACACTTGCAGTTGCAGAGTACGACAATGATGCAACAGTTCAGGGTCTTGGTGTGCAAAACTTAACAGGAGCAACAGCTCCGGATGCTACAGTTTTTACTCCGGACGTTGTTTACCAGGATTTCTGGTTCAATGTAACTTATACAGGAAATGATTATTTAGGATATGCAACATATGATATCAATATCGATATATCTTCAATAGTCTTTAATAATCCCGGCAAAGTATATATTGTTAAAAGAACCGACAGAACAGGTTTATGGAATACTTTAAATACTACATTATCAGGTGGTATGTTATCAGCGGACTATGCATTTAACACAGATCCACTGTCAACTTTCTCTGATTTTGCATTAGCAGGAGATTCAATAACCAATCCGCTCCCTGTTGAATTATCTTCATTTGTTTCGATAATTAACAGAAGAGATGTCACTTTGAACTGGACGACAGCTTCAGAGCTTAACAATGCAGGATTTGACATTGAAAGGTCAATAGTGAATCCCGAGGGCTCGGGATGGTCAATGGTTGGAAATGTTTCAGGACACGGAACATCAACTGCACCAAACAGCTATTCATACACAGACAGAAACTTAGCTTCAGGAAAGTATAACTATAGATTAAAACAAATCGACTTAAACGGTAACTTCACATATTATGAATTGAGCAATGAAGTTAATGTTGGAGTTCCAACTAAGTTCGATTTGTCACAAAACTATCCAAATCCATTTAACCCGTCAACAAAGATCAATTATGATTTACCATTCGATGGAAAGGTAAGTGTAAAGATTTTTGACATGGCAGGAAAAGAAGTTTCAACACTTGTAAATGAAGTTAAGACAGCAGGTTATTATACAATTAATTTCAATGCTACTAACTTATCGAGTGGTGTTTACTTCTACAGAATATCAGCAGAAGCAAACGGACAAAACTTCGTATCTACAAAGAAGATGATGCTCGTTAAGTAACAGTTAACAGTTAACAGTTAACAGTTAGCAGTTAATTATTTGTAATTTGTAATTTGAAATTGAATAAAAGTCGGAAGAAGAAATTCTTCCGGCTTTTTTTATGTCTGAACCCGAATTTTGTGGCGAATTACAGCATCGGTGTAATAAAAATTTCAATTAACAGATTAGTAAAAAACATTTTATAAAGTTATATTATTTCCCCAACATTACCATCAATTTTTAGGAATTTATACTTACTTCTTAAGACAATTAACAAATTTTCAAGAAGTTACATTAGCTACCTCAACAGAATTAGCAGCTACTCGACAGAATTAGTAGCTAATCAACACAAATAGCAAAGCCGTGAGATGAAGAGTTCACAGCTTTTTTATGAATTTTGAATTAATTTTAATTTTCTCAAAAAAATCCGGATTTGTAAGGATTTTGTTAGGATAAAAATTATATTTAACATACAAATGATTTTTAAAATTTAGTTATAATAAAATCTTTAATATAAGTAGATAAGGAGTAATTCTAAAAAGGAGGTGCTTTAAAATTGTTTTGCTTTTTTCGGAGGGAAGTAACAAATAATCCTAAAGGATATTTCACAGTAAAATCCACGAACAACTAACAAAATTTTAACAACACATTTTAGTGGCTTAAACAAAAATTAACTTTAATAAAATTAAAACAGAATACTATTCTTGTACACAGACTATAATTATTTAATAATTTAATAAACTAAAAAAGGAGGGTAATATAAACTTCAAATTTTCGTATAATTATAATTATTTTTGACTTTAGCGGGAAGGCAGGTTGAAAATAATTTTAGAGATTACAAAGCTGTTAATTAGTCTTCCAAAATTATTTTTTCTATAATTAAATTAAAAAATCCATGAAAAAGACTTATTGTTATTCTTTAGTAAGGAGCTGGTTCATAGTACTCTTATTAATGCTACTCTCTTTTAGTTTTATGCCCAAACATATTAATGCCGATGTTGTAGGTACAGATGCTCAGAATCCTATTATAGAAGTTTATGCAGATCTTACCTGGGCAGTACTCTCGTCCCAAACGTTAACATTGTCGGGTTTTACAGTAGCAGGTGCGACTTCTGTTACCTGGAATTCGGATAATCTTTTGTTTTATGCTATTGTAAAAACTACAGGTCCTGTGGATCGCAGATTAGTTACGGTTGACCCCGCAACAGGAGTTTGTACGGATATTGGAAGTCTTGGGGATGCTTTTTCTTCGCTCACTTATTCTTCCACAACCGGAATTCTTTATGGTATGACCGGATCAGGTGCCACCAATCCTGAACGACTTTACAATGTAAGCATTGTAACTGGTATTCCAACGTTTCTTGCCGGACCATTTTCTCTCGGTTTAGATGGTGAGGTCATAGCATATAATTATGACGATGGTTTTATTTACCATTGGTCCGGTAATGGCGTTGCTAATATGGAAATGATTAATACCACCACCTTTGCAGCAACACCGGTTGCACAATCAGGATTTACTCACGGTGAAATCTTTGGCGCTGTTTATCAAGGATCCGGAAACTTTCTTGCCACAGAAATTACAAATCGGGCTCTAATAATTACTTCAGCCGGCGTGGTGTCAGTTCAACAGACCAATTTAGTCTTTGAACCAAGGGGGTTAGGTTATGTGGATCCGCTACTTCCGGTTGAATTATCATCATTCACTTCAACTATAAATAGAAGAGATGTAACTCTTAACTGGACAACAGCATCAGAGCTTAACAATGCAGGATTTGATGTTGAAAGATCGTTAGTGAATCCCGAGGGCTCGGGATGGTCAGTGGTTGGAAATGTTTCAGGACATGGAACAACAACTGCACCAATGAACTATTCATACACTGACAGAAATTTAGCTTCAGGAAAATATAACTACAGATTAAAACAAATCGACTTAAACGGAAACTTCACATATTATGAACTGACAAATGAAGTTAATGTTGGAGTTCCTAAAAAGTTCGACTTGTCACAAAACTATCCTAACCCGTTCAATCCTTCAACAAAGATCAATTATGATTTACCATTCGATGGAATAGTAAGCATTAAGATTTTTGATATGGCAGGAAAAGAAGTTTCAACACTTGTAAATGAAGTTAAGGCAGCCGGTTATTATACGCTGGACTTCAACGCATCAAGTCTTTCAAGCGGAATTTACTTCTACAGAATATCAGCAGAAGCAAACGGACAAAACTTCATATCTACAAAGAAGATGATGCTGATTAAGTAACAGTTAGCAGTTAACAGTTAGCAGTTAACAGTTAGCAGTTAACAGTTAGCAGTTAACAGTTAGCAGTTAACAGTGTTAATAAATAAGAAATATAATTCAACAATTTATAAAAGCCGTGAGATGAAATATCTCACGGCTTTTTTTATACATTTAAAATATTTTTTAATTTTTCAAAAAGTCCGAATTTTGTAAGGATTTTGTTAGGATAAATATTATATTATATATGTACCCTATTTTGAATTTTAGTTTTACTGCAGCTAATAATTAAATTAGGAAAAATTAATTAGGAAAGGAGGTATCACTAAAATAGAAATCTTTTAAATTATTTCTGTTTTTTTGAAGGGGAGAACTAAATAATCTTAAAAATATTTCCTTATCAAATCCCCATTGATACGACACAAAGCAATTTAACATCGCTTTACCTCAGCACGAGTAAAACTGAATGTTAATATTAATCTAATGAATTAAATTAAAGGAGGTGAAGATAAAAATCAATTTGACAATTAGCTGTATATTCTTACTGTTTTTAAAAAGATTGATTTTAAATTGTAATTTTCAATTGTAATAAAGATGTAATTCTGTAAGGATTTTGTTAGGATATAAATTATATTTAATGTAAGATCATTTTATAAACTTAAACCAAAAAACGGCAATGAAAAAACTTATTATTCTTTTTTGTTTTGTGGTCTTAACTACCCCAAAGGTTAATTCACAAATTTTTATTGAAAATTTTATTTACGATGCTATTCCACCGACAATACTTTCAACGACCCCTACATGGGATATTGCTTCGGCTGGTATTAACCCTATCTTAGTTGATTTTCCAGGTGGATTGATTTTTCCAACTTATGCAGGTTCAGGAATAGGAAATGCTCCAACACTTGCTACTACAGGAGAAGATGATTCGGCAAGTTTATCATCAGTACAGACTACTGGAAGTATTTATTCTTCTTTTATGATCAGAGTTGCATCAGCTCAGACTACCGGGGATTATTTCTTTGCATTAGCTACAACCGGTAATGCATTCGCATCACGTGTTTACATTCGACCTGATGCGGTTTTGGGTTACAATATCGGAATCTCAAAATCAGCAAGTGCTTCAATCGATTACACAACAACGAGCTACTCATTTCTTACCACTTACTTAGTGATTGCGAAATATACTTTTGTTGCCGGTGCAGGTAATGATCAGGTAAGTTTATTTGTCTTTGATTCCGCTTCTCCGCCTCCTGTTACTGAACCAACGCCTACAGTGGGACCTATAACATCTGGAACGGGTACCGATGCAATTAATCTGTCCAGAGTCATATTAAGACAGGGAGGTTCAAGTATAGCTGCAAATTTAATAATTGATGGTATTTATGTTTCTACATCCTACGATAACACTGTACTTCCTGTTGAACTTGCAGCGTTTACTTCAACAATAATCAACAGGAACGTTACTTTAAACTGGACAACAGTTTCAGAATTAAATAATGCAGGATTTGAAATTGAAAGATCTTCAGTTAACAGCTCCTGGACAAGAGTCGGTAACATTGCCGGAAACGGTACAACTGTTTCGAACAATAATTATTCTTTTACTGACAGAGGATTAGCAACAGGAAGTTATAACTATAGATTAAAACAAATCGACCTTAATGGAAACTATGAATATTTTAACTTAAGCAATGAAGTTAATATCGGAGTTCCTACAAAGTTCGACTTGTCTCAAAATTATCCGAATCCATTCAACCCGTCAACAAAGATCAATTATGATTTACCGTTCGACGGAAAGGTAAGCATAAAGATTTTTGATATGGCAGGAAAAGAAGTCGAAACACTTTTAAATGAAGTTAAGGCAGCCGGTTATTACACACTGGACTTTAATGCATCAAGTTTATCAAGCGGAATTTATTTTTATACATTATCAGCAGAAGCAAACGGACAAAACTTTGTTTCAACAAAGAAGATGATGCTGATTAAGTAATAGTTATTAATTACTGAAGTTACGCAAAATAGAGATCTATGACTGACGCTCGTTCCCAAACTCTGTTTGGGAACGCAATTGTCACACGAAACTCTGGTTTCGTTAATGCATTGAATACAAAAACTTTTTTAAGATACAATTTGCGTAACTTCAGTTAGTTATTAGTTATAGTTAATTCTTTACTTTTTATTTGTGCACAAAAGCCATAGAAGTTTGGAATTTCAGGAGTGAGTATTTAATTCAATACTGCTTATTAAAATTATAAAAGTTAATAAATATTTTACAAATAAAAAAAACTTTAGAAAAATTCAAAATTTAGTTTTGTTGAGAAGTTAAGTAATTTGGATTTAATAAAACTTTTTAGTAACCTTAAAAAAATATCAATGAAAAACACATTCAAGCTTTTTGTAACATTGTTCATTTTGTCTTTTGCGATTAATGGGATTGCGCAAATACCCCGGTATTGTTTAATCATCAAAAACGGTCAGCAAGTAACTGCGGACAGAGTAACATTTGATATTGTAATAGTACACACAGATGCAACACCTATGGAATATGCAAGTGGTCAATATTTTTTCAAAATTCCACTGTCTGGTTACGGAACATTTGTACCTGGCACAGGCGCGAATTCTCCGTACCAGTATGATTCAGCAGGCGGACAACCGATTTCAGAATTGCCACAACCATTTTGGCCAAGAAATCCATCTGCAGCAATATCCGGATCATTTCTTGAGCTAAGATTAGCACCAAACTCAGTGCCTATTGCAGGAAATGGCTTAATAATGGCACAAGGAGACAGCTTATTGGTAATGAGAATGAAATTAACTTCCACTACTCCTATGGTTCCAATTCTTGGTGTTCTTCAAATCAGGGATAGTTGTTCGGAGCAGCCTATATCAGCAACCAGAACTAAGATTAACGCATATATCGGTACGACAAATACAGAAATTACAAATTGTGCATGTCACGTTGTTGAAGACGAGACAGTGTTACCTGTTGAGTTAGCAAATTTCGCAGCTTCAGTTAACAGAAACAATGTAAACTTAAACTGGGCAACAGCAACCGAAAACAATAACCAGGGTTTTGACATTGAAAGAAAATTATTATCAGCAACAGACTGGACGAGAGTTGGAAATGTAGCAGGAAGCGGTACAACAACCGAGCAAAGGAAATACACCTTCAGCGACAGAACCAGTACAGGAAAATATAACTACAGATTGAAACAAATAGATTTAAACGGTAACTTTGCTTATCATGATTTAACAGGTGAAGTTATAGTCGGTGTACCATCAAACTACAATCTATCACAAAACTATCCGAATCCATTCAACCCGTCAACAAAGGTAGATTATGATTTACCTTACGACGGACAAGTCAGCATAAAGTTGTTTGACATTTCCGGAAGAGAAGTTTCAACGCTTGTTAATGAAGTTAAAACAGCAGGTTATTATACGCTGGGCTTTAATGGAGCAAGCTTATCGAGCGGAATTTATTTTTATACAATTTCAGCAGAAGCAAACGGACAAAATTTTGTCACGACAAAGAAAATGATGTTGATTAAATAACAGTTAGCAGTTAACAGTTAACAGTTAGCAGTTAACAGTTAATTATTTGTAATTTGTAATTTGAAATTGAATGAAAGCCGTGTGATGAAGAATCTCACGGTTTTTTTATTTAGACTGGATATTTCATAAAGAATTTTAAACACTACATTCAACAGCTGCACAAGGTTCACAAATATTGTAAAAAAATTCTTTGCTTGTCCGAAACCATTTATGACGGGTTGCTAGTATTTTAATTGGATTAGTTTTTTATGAATATTTTGATTATTAACAAATCCATCATTTATAAAGACTAATATTTTAAAAAAACAAACTTTTTTAAAATACCATGGTTTTTGTAAGGATTTTGTTAGGATAAAAATTATATTTAGAGTACATGTTTTTTTGGAAGTAATAATTTAAAAATGTAAACTCATTACTTATTCAGAAAGGAGGATAAAATTGTGATGGGTTAAAGATTTTTTTTTTAATTATTTTAATATTGGGTATATCATACTTTATTATATTTCAAATTTAAATTTAATAAAATAAAAATGATTTTTAATAAATTTTAAAAACAATCAAGAACAATTAAAAACCAAATTATGAAAAAGAACATTTCGCTTTTCTTGTTTTTAGTTTTGAATTTTTTTCTTTCAGGAATAGTAATTTCTCAAGATGTAGCACCAAATAAAAATACACATATTCTTGAAACGGTAAATACTCTGCAGTTTGATCGCAATATAATAAATCCGCCATCTACAGAGGCAGCACTTGTTAATGTTATTGTTGGGAACAATTCTGCTTCTTCAAATGCAAGAGCTCCGCAGGGAAGCCGTTTATTTGCAAATAGTAAAACTATTGTTACCGGTGCAGAAATGACAGCATCAGGGTTCACTGGCGTGGTATCGTCTGTTGGATGGAGGTGGAATGTTCCTATGCCGCCTGCAGCAGCGCCGCCAAGGTCTCAAACTGTTGCTACAACCGGGAGTATAAGAGTATACATGAAAGATACAGTCGCAGGTGCAATAGCTGTAGGAGGTACTTTTATAGATACAAACGGTGTAGGTTATACAAAAGTTATTGACGGAACGATTTCCATTCCAACAGGGCTTGCCGAGATAAATATCGATATTCCCGCCGGCGGACCGGGGACTGCTCCTTATACTCCAGGACCGGGAAATGGAGTCTTATATATAGTAGTATATAAAACAACCTCCGCAGTTTCAGGATTAGATGCAGGGGTATTTCCACCGACAGTATTTTGTAGAAGTTCAGGAGGTACTCAGATTCTATATCAATCTACTACTGTGCCCGGATCAGTAGGTACAGCTTCTGCTTTCAGACCGGAAACAAGATTCGGAACATCTGCTGTTGATATATTACAGATTGCCAATATTTATGCACTCGGTAGAGTCCCAACTCCGTGGGGCTTTCCTGATACACTTTGTTATAGATTAAAGAGAGTTATTGCCGATCCAAGACCTGTTACTATTCGCATTAGGATTATAAATATTGATCCAAATCAGGGAAATGTAAAGTTTGACTCAACTTTTCAATACACTCATCAAAATTCAAATCCATTTGATACATTGCTTCGTTTCGTCCGGCCATTGAATATCACAAACTGTAAGGTGGATTCAATAATAGTACAAGCTTTACCATATCCAAATGAAACTGCTATTTTGAATAATACTCTCACATGGAGGCAGCGAATTACTTGTAATGCATGGAATTGGGCTGACCAAGGCGCTCCAACAGATGGTGGCGTCGGCTTTAACGGGGGAGTAGGAACTTTTGTTGCATCCTTCAGAAATACTAGACCAGTACCAGTGCCTATTTGTGCTGTTGACCATTGCTTCTTTAATTTAGCAGGGGCAGGTAACCAGCCATATCGAATATATATTTTCGGTCAGGGAGGCACGAATGCACCGGGACCACTACTTTATGCATCGCCGATGTTGACTTCGCCACCAGGGACTGCAACTCCGCCTCAAAGAGTTCAGTATGCTATTAATCCCCCTGTACAGATACCGCCTAACAGCAGGTTCTATATCGGTATTGTTCAAAAAGGAACTGTAAATATTGCAGCTTGCTACCAGAATGAGACGCCGGTAAAAACCGGAAGATTCTTCTTTACAGTTGATACAACCGGTACAGGACCGTGGACTGATTTCGGTCCGACTGCTGCTCCATTCCGATTGGATATTTGTCCATTAACAACAACCAACGTAAATTTAGGTGCATGGCTTGAAGGATTTTTTAACGGAAGCACAATGATCCCTGATACTACTTATTTAGAGGCACGTCAATCGACCCCTCCATATGCATTAGTGGAAACTGCTACAAGTGTTTTACAATCAAATGGAACTGCTACTTATCCTTATTGCACACTTCAATGCGACGTACCATATTGGTTTGTGCTGAGACATAGAAATCATGTTGCGACATGGACGAACGGTGCAATCCAATACGATTGCAATTTACAATATGACTTTAGAACAGCAGCTTCTAAAGCATTTGGTAGTAATCAGGTATTCGTTCCTGGATCACCAGGAGGTTTTGCCATCTATACTGCTGATGTAAATCAGGAAGGTTGCGTGGATCTTTCTGATTGCGCGTTAATTGATAACGATGCTGCTAATTTTGTTAGCGGTTACGTAGATACAGATGTAAACGGAGATATGATAGTTGATATATCTGATTTATCATATTGCGATAATAATTCATTTAACTTTATCTGTCAGGTAACTCCGTAATTTTTTCTTATTACAGAAGTGAGAATAATAAAAACTCACTTCTGTATAAAATTTAATAAATATTTTACAAAAAATAAATCTTAAAGAAGAAATTTAAAATTTAGTTTTGTAAGATGTTAATTAAAAACAAATTTTAAGAATAAAAACTTTTAATAACCTTAAAAAAAAACAAAATGAAAAACTCGTTCAAACTTTTTGTAACATTGTTTATCTTAGCTTTTGCATTTAGTGTAAATGCACAGATTCCGTCCTATACACTTGAAGCAAAGAACGGT
>JALYRX010000082.1 GCA_030855105.1 Bacteroidota bacterium
ACTTACAAAAATAACTAATCTAAAAATATTTTGACAACCTAATTGCCATTAATATCAGCTACTTATTAAACTGAACTTCTAATGATGTTCATTAGAAAATTTCCCTAATGAAAAATCTGGGTTAAATCAATTAAACTAACAAGAGTAAAAAAAATTACTAACGACGAAAAATAATAATATAAAAAATCCTGTGGATTCAATACTACTTTTTTTCTTTTCATCAATATTATTTGAATCAATATTTTTTTTAAAATTTTATTCAAGAAAAATAAGCCAAATTTGTAGCTAACCTCGTTAAATACTAATTGCGTAAGTCCATCAATAAATATATCATATGTACATTTTATTTAGCAAAAATATATTTTGCTTTTTCCAGTAGTCCGATAAATCACGAGACTCTGCCGTGGGACAATTGATTCCCGCCAAGTAGCATGCGGGTAATACAAAGACTGGAAAATCTAAAATCAAACATCTAAAATCCTTTCTACTCTTTTATTTTAGCACTGCTCTCCCCGTCGTAAAATTTTATTTCAACATTGTCATCCGCCTTAACACCCCTCTTTCTTGTAATATATTTACCGTCTTTTATTATTATTGAAAACCCTCTTTTCAAAACCTGATCGGGATTTAAACTGTTTAATAATTTTTCACTCGAATTTAAACTTCTTTCAAGATTTAATAATTTCTTCTTCATAGAATGTTCAAGCCCCTTTTCCAATTCGTCCAGCCTGAATTTATTTTCATTAATTAAATCCATCGGGCGTTTGAAATAATAATTATTGGAAATATTTTCTAGTGTGTACTTTAAATTATTTATTTTAGAATTTATTAGACCAGATAAATTACATGAGTGTTCATTTATCTTTTTTATTAATTCCATCTTGTCAGGAAAAATCATTTCCGCCGCAGCAGAAGGAGTTGCTGCTCTAAGATCGGCGACAAAGTCACAGATTGTAAAATCCACTTCATGCCCGATAGCAGATACCACAGGTATTCTGGATTTAAAAATTTCTCGTGCAACTTTCTCTTCATTAAAGCTCCAGAGATCTTCAATAGAGCCGCCACCTCTTGCAATAATTAAAATCTCAAGATTCAAGTCGGGATTGTTTGCAGTCATTATCGCAGAACAAATGCTGTCCGCCGAACCGTAGCCCTGAACGTTAGCATGAATTAAAACCAAATTTACAATCGGATATCTTCTCTGTGTAACTCTTATAAAGTCTTGTAAAGCAGCACCTGTTTCAGAAGTAATTATTCCCACTCGCTTCGGAAAATCAGGGATCGGCTTTTTATAAGATTCTTCAAATAAGCCTTCTTCGAATAATTTTTGCTTTAACTTTTCAAATGCCAGCTGAAGCTCACCAGCTCCTGCCGGCTTCATATCGAAAACATCAATTTGATATGTTCCTTTACTTTCATATAAAGTAATTCTGCCTTTAACGACAATCTTCATACCGTTTTCGGGAGTAAAAAAAATATATTTGTTTCTTGAATTCCACATGCTGGCGCTGATTTGAGCTTTATCATCTTTTAATGTAAAATAAAAATGTCCCGATGAATGATGTTTAAAGTTTGATATTTCACCTAAAACATTTACGAAACTAAACTCATTCTCTATAATTGATTTTAGTTGCCGTGTAAGTTGTGAGATTGTAACAGGAAGATTCATTTAAGTTTTATTAAATAAAAGTATAACTATTTTAAAATAACAAATTATTTTTCTTGATAATATGTGAATTATAATTGCTTTAAAAAAGAATGGTAAAGTTGTCAAATCTAAACAATGTTAGTTTAATTATAAATTTACGAATTTAGATTTGATAACTTTCTATCGGCTCGGGTTTATATTAAAAAAAAACGAGAGGTTTGACCCTCTCGTATGAATCGACTAAAGAAGTAAGAAATCCGGTGAGCTGTTATCCTTCCCGAATAGTAACATACTCTCCCGGTATGCTGCCAATAGAGCCGGGCAGCAATTAACCAAGTCGGTAAGCTGCTAATTGTGTCGGGCAGCAATTAACCATGTCGGTAAGCTGCTAATTGGGTTTGAAAGGTGGTGCCCGAGTTGATGAGCTGCTAATTGTGTCAGAAAAAAATACAATGCCTTGTGTAGCGATTACCGGTTTTGGGTAGACGAAGTAATACCTCATTCAAACTGAATTTAGAAATGTAATTGTTAATCTATACCGATGTTGAAGGCAGGCATAGAATTTCATTCTGATTTTGAAATGTATAAAACGAATGGGATTTTCCAAATTTTTATCAATTATCACATTGATTAAAAAATTCATTAAGTTTATATTTGTAATTAATTCGACAGTAGCTCAATGGTGGAGCATTCGGCTGTTAACCGAAGGGTTACAGGTTCAAGTCCTGTCTGTCGAGCAATTTTAAATCCCGTATACCGGGATTTTTTTTTATTAATACTAAGGTTTGTGTACGAGAATAAACTGGAACGCTGATAAGACGGATTTTACGGAAAAGCAGCGGATCTTTCCTATGCTAATTAAAAAAATTTCATTATTAGCGTAATTCCTATGAATTATAAATTTGTTTTTTAAAAATTCCTTATTAAAAAATCAGTGAGTATCAGCGTTATCTGCGTTGCAAAATATCATGTATAGAATGATCCAATAGTTTACTATAATTAGCTTGATATAAATACTGCGTTAAAGTAAATTTGCATAAACAAATGGCGGGTATAGCTCAGTCGGTAGAGCGTCAGATTGTGGCTCTGAATGTCGCGGGTTCGAGCCCCGTTACTCGCCCTAATTATTAATTACTACATTAAGCCTATTCACTTCTTTTTTACGTTATATTAATATTACGAATATTCGTTTTTGATAATCTTTGATTTTTTTAAATTGAATTTAACGGGTATTTCTAATATGAAATCTCAGCACAAATAGAATATCTATTTCTTTCCTTGAATTAGAAACATTTAATAATTAGTTTAGCCCACAAAGTATAAATGAATAGTGAAACTCAAAAAATAATAAAGAATACCCCAAAGACTTTAGCAGCTAATGTTGAGGAAGAAGAAGTATTGGAAGAAAATGAATTTGAAGATGTTACTGTTGAAAATATTTCAGAAGAAGAGTTAAAGAAAAGGAAAGCTGACTTTGATGCAGAAGCCATGCCCCACATGAATTTGCTTCACAACTACGCATACAAAATTACGGGCAACCAGCTTGATGCCGATGACCTTCTCCAGGAAACCTTTCTTAGAGCATTCAGATTCTTTGATAAATTCGAGCGAGGAACTAATTGTAAAGCATGGCTGTTCCGAATAATGAAAAATTTGTTCATTAATAAATATCGGAAGAATCAAAAAGAACCCGGTAAAGTTGACTACGGTGAGATCGAAAATTTCTTTGACAACATTCGGTCGGATAAGATGGACAGCACTGATCTTCAGGAAAAAGTTTTTTCAAATCTTCTCGATGACGATCTGACAATTGCGTTAAATTCTTTACAGGATGATTTTAAAACGGTAGTAATTCTTTGCGATCTTGAAGGACTAAGTTATGAAGAAATTGCAGACTTTGTTCAGTGTCCTATCGGAACTGTAAGAAGCAGATTGCACAGAGGCAGGAAGATGCTTCAGCAAAAGCTTTATGATTATGCTAAACAACGGGGATACGATGTTGAAAACAACTTAATAAAATAATTCATAAATAAACCTAAATATATTATTTAACTTTTTACTAACTTTTTAAGATCTGATGTCCGATACAAACCCTAACAACCCCGTAAATAACTACAGTAATAATCCAGGTGATAATGACAATGAGAGTATGAAGTATGAATCTATTACAGCTTATATAGACAACGAAATTAAAGATGAACATGAGAAAGAAAAAATTCTTGAGCTCATACATTCTAATCCTGATTTCCATAACCGGTATATATTTGAAAGTCTTATAAAAGAAACTTACCGGCAAAGATTAAAAAGAATTGATACACCTGTTTATGTGTATAAAAAAATCGGTCAGCAAATAGATGATTACATTAAGAAGGCTTCAACATCAAATTTAACCTCCGGTATTTCTCCCGATATTTATTCTCAACAAATTAATGCTAACAAATCTAATTTAAGAAGAAATTTAATTTTTTCTTCGATTGCATTTATATTATTATTGCTAACTGTATTCGGTTTAAAAGATTATCTTAAATCAAATACGGATTTTAATGAAAATGACTTAGTATCTGTTTCAAGAAACATTTTCGATAAAGTACAATCCGGTCAGGTAAACCCGCAATACAAATCGAGTAATGCAAAACAATTAGCAGATTCCATGAATAAAAATCTGGACTTTATAGTATTTATTCCGGATGTTAAAGATGCTGTTTTAGTTGGAGGGGTATGTAATGAAATTAACGGTGAAAAGCTTGCTCATATTATACATCAAAGAGGCAATGTTACAATTTACACTCTTCAGGCAAGCAAAAATCATGTAATGACAAATTCGGATAAAATTACACTTAGTGACACGTTTAAAGGATATATAAATGAGGGCAGAAATTGGTTTGCATGCACGAAAGAAAAAAGCATGACAGCTGTAATTTGGTGCAAAGATAATGTAATTTGTTCTACCGTTGCGCCCATGGCTCCTCAGGACATTACCGGGATCTTAACTAATTATAAGTAAACTTTTAATATATAAAATATGAAAAACATAAAAAGAATTTTATTTCTTTTAATCGCTACAATTTTTTTAGTGGGATGTAATAAAGATAAGATTGACCAAAAAAGCTCTGATAAGATGAACGAGAAGAAAGAGGTATTAACAGATAAAAAAACTTCAGAAAATAAGGAAGTTGTTAATAAGACTGATGATGATTTAAAATTGTATAAGGTTGAAAAAGTTGAAAAGCTAAGCGGGAAGAAAGTAGCACCAAATTTTACATGGGATGAGAATGGAAAGAAAATGTCGCTGAAGGATTTAAAAGGAAATGTCGTTCTTGTGAATCTTTGGGCAACCTGGTGCGGACCATGTATTAAAGAAATGCCTGATCTTTCAAAAATTTCAGACGAACTGAAAGGTAAAAACTTTAAGATGTTAGGTATGAATGTATTTCAACAGGAAGGTTCAAAAAAAGTTGAAGATTTCTTAAAGACCCATCCCGTTACATATACTATACTTGATGGAAATCAGGAAATCGTAGATGCATTTAGTGAAGCGGACGGAGCTAATATTGAAGCAGTTCCAACTACATTTATTATTGATAAAAACGGTAAGATTGCCGAAACTATTATTGGCGGAAGAAACAAAGAATCCTTTCTTAAGTCAATAAATAAGTATATGAATTAATAGATCTTATTATTTAAATAATTCTAAACTCAAGAAATAATTTTTTTCTTGAGTTTTTTTCATTTATAATTTTAGTTTAAATTTTGAACAATCTTTTTAGAAAAGTCGGTATATTCGGTTCCACCGGGTCGATAGGCTGTAATTCACTTGAGGTCATTGATAGTCTTAATAAGTATGGTTTTAATATTGAAGTAGTATGTTTAACGACAAATTCTAAAATTGATGAGCTGGCTGCTCAGGTTAAAAGATTTTCTCCGAAAACCGTTGTGATTCAGGATGAGAATGCTTTTAATGAATTCAAATCAAAATATTTTTTTAAAGATTTAGAAATATTGTCCGGGAAACCGGGACTATTGGAAACTGCTTCACGAAATAATTTTGACTTATTAATCAGCGCACTGGTTGGATTTTCGGGACTCGAACCGACAATCGAAGCAATCAAATCCGGAAAAGATATTGCTCTTGCAAATAAGGAAGCTCTGGTAATTGCAGGTAAGTTAGTTACTGAACTTACATGTAAATTTAAAAACAAACTTATTCCTATTGACAGCGAACATTCAGCTATTTTGCAATGCATCACAGGCGAAAAGAACGAATTTATATCGAAAATTATTTTAACTGCTTCCGGAGGACCATTCCTTAACAAATCCTACAATGAAATTAAAAACACTACGGTTGAAAAAGCTCTGATACATCCTAATTGGAAAATGGGAAATAAAATTACTATTGATTCTGCAACTATGATGAATAAAGGTCTTGAAGTAATTGAGGCAAAGTGGCTGTTTGGTATTGATGCAGGTTTTATAGAAGTTTTGATACATCCGCAATCGATAATTCATTCCATGGTTGAATTTAAAGATGGTTCTACAAAAGCACAGTTGGGAATTCCCGACATGAAAATTCCCATTCAATATGCTTTGACTTATCCTGAGAGAGTAAAATCAGATTTTCCAAAAATGGATTTTAAAAAAAATAGTACATTGACCTTTGAAGAACCGGATTTTGAGAAATTTAAATGTCTTAAAATTGCATATGAAGTTATAAAAGTGGGAGGCACTTCTCCAATCGTTATGAATGCCGCAAATGAAATCGCCGTAGATTTATTTTTAAAAAAGAAAATAGGTTTTCTTGAAATACCTGAAATCATAGAAGCTCAGCTCGGTAAGCATAATAATAGCAATGAATTTACTCTTGAAGACATTATAGAAATAGATAAAGTTACAAGAGCCGAAACACTAAGGCATTATTGAATGGGATGATTTATTGGGCTCAATAGAACCCAATCTCTGTACACGATAATTTTTTGAACACTGATAACACTGATTTTTATGATACTCGCTGATGATTATTAGAAATTGTAAAAAATCAAAATTCTAATTTGCAATTATAATTAAGTTCATTATGAACATATCTTATAACAAATTAACAAAACCGTTATTTTTCCGCTCAATCCGCGATATCAGTGTTCAATTTTTCTCGTGTACAGTGGAACCCAATTAAGATTTAATTTTTAACTTCAAATTTTTATTTATTAACTTTAACTTATCTTAAAACAGAACGTAAACAAATCACATGGAATTAATTAACACAATATTTTACTTTTTAATAGTTATCGGTATTCTTGTTTTTATACATGAGTTTGGACATTTCATAGCGGCACGACTAACCGGGATGAGGGCTGAGGTTTTTGCCTTAGGAATAGGATACAGATTATTCGGCTACAATAAAATTAATGGTTTTACTTTTGGAAAACTTAATGAGGAGGTAGAACTTGGAGATCAGACAGATTATAGAATTTGTGCTTTTCCGATCGGGGGCTACGTCAAAGTAGCAGGGATGATAGATGAAAGCATGGATAAGGATTTTGTAAATAAGGATCCGATGCCTTGGGAATACAGAGCTAAGCCGGTTTGGAAGAGGATGATAGTAATTACTGCGGGAGTTATTATGAATTTTCTGCTGGCTTTTTTAATATTTTATTTCATTACATTAATCAAAGGTGACACAATCGTTGATACAACGACAATCGGATACATTTCTCAAAACTCGGCAGCTAAAAATTCAGATTTAAAAACAGGTGATAAGATAATTTCTCTTAACAATATTCCTGTAAATTCGTGGGAAGATATTCAAACAAAAATACATCTTGATAATCTCGGTGAAACCCTGACATTCCTTATAAACCGGGATGGAAAAGATCTTGCTGTAAATATTCCAAAGGAAAAGGTGGGAGATTTAACGGAAAATGCATTTGGAATATATCCCGAAGGAATGGTGCCGGAAGTAGTGGAGGTTATAACAGACAAACCGGCTGCTGCGTGTGGGCTTCAGAAAGGTGATCTAATAACAGAGTTTAATGGTACTCAAATAAAAAATTTTCAGCAGCTGACAGATTTAATCAGAGAGAATGCAAATAAACCAAATGAGTTGAAATGGATGCGCAATTCGGTTGAAATGAGTTGTACTATTACACCGGCCTCCGATTCAACAATTGGAGTGATGAACACAGCAAAATATACCGGTCCTACAAAAGAAATCAAGTACAACGTTTTAACTGCTATTCCCAAAGCTGGATACGAAATGTATTATTATGGAATAGAATTATTTTTTAAAACCTTTGCAAAAATATTTAGAGGAGATATTGCATTCAAGAAAGCTATTGGCGGACCAATCAAAATTGCACAGGCATCCGCTCAATCTGCAGAAGGCGGTATTTATACATTTCTTAAATTTTTAGCATTACTCTCAATCTCTTTGGCTGTAATAAATATTCTTCCGTTTCCGGCTCTTGACGGCGGTCATTTTGTTCTTTTGATTTATGAAGGTATTGTAAGGAAACCTGTTCCATACAAGGTTCAGATGATTTTACAAAATGTAGGATTTGCTTTACTGCTTGCTCTTATGGTATTTGTACTTTACAATGATATTATTTCAATAAAGTAAATATTATTCTTATCTTGAAATCACTACAGTAAAGTAATATATTTGCATTAAATATAATTCAGCTAAGTCCGGAAGGGTGGGTGAGTGGCTGAAACCAACGGTTTGCTAAACCGTCGTACGGGTTAAACTGTACCGGGAGTTCGAATCTCCCCCCTTCCGCAAAAAACCTCAATGAAATTTATTCATTGAGGTTTTTTTTATCATAATGATTTATTAAAATTTTATCACTGAGACTCTTTGTTTATTGTAAACAAAATTTCAATATACATTTAAATTATAAAGATGCACAATAGCACATAAGGGTTTTAACCTGGGTAATGACTGTAAAAAAAACTTTGTGAACTTTAAAATACTTTTGCGCGCCTCGTGTTTTAAGGATTGAGCTTTCTAAATTACATTTTCGGTTTAATAAAATTTATAACAAAAAAAGCCGCTGGTAGCGGCTTTTAAACAACTTTTTTATTATTAGTTTACTTTACGAGTAGCATTCTTTTTGTGACACTGACCGATTTCGGAGTACTGGTATAATTAATTGTGTAAAAATATACCCCGCTTGATAAATTAGAGCCATTCACTTCGATTGTCCGGTAACCTGCCGGCTGATATTCGCTGATAAGATTTGATACTTCCTTTCCATTTATATTAAACAAGCTGATTCTTACAAACCCTTCAAATGGTAATTCATAATTTATTTTTGTAGAAGGATTAAATGGATTTGGATAATTTTGGGAAATATTAAATTTTGAAGGAATGCCAATAACAATATCTTCGCTCAAATAATGATATATAAAATTACTATTGAAATCAACCTGTTTTAATCTGTAAGAATAAATACCGGTATTTAAATTTCTGTCAGTGTATTTGTAATGGTGTCCCTGACTGGATGTACCTTGTCCTCTTAAAATACCTATTGTAAAATACGGATAGTCATCATTGTCATTAAAGCCCTTTAATTTGCTGATCTCAATCCTTTGAATTTCAAACCTGTCATTATTTAATTCACCGGTTGTCGACCAATCCAATATCACTTCATTTTTTATTGTTGTCGCAACAAAATCGGTAAGTTCTACCGGCAAAGGTGCATTTGCAATTATTTCTCCTGACATCCCCGGTGAATGAAATGTACAGACATAGTCATAGACACCAGAGACTGCCAATATATATTGATAAGCCGGATTACCGCTGTTTAATTCAACATCCCAGCTAGCTGCACCTGCAGGTAGAGAAGTGCCCGGCAATATTCCGTCACAGGTTGTTGTGTGACCCCGGGGACCTAGCCAGATCCATTTAATTGTATCGCCTACCTCGGCAACAACGTTTGATGGGGTGAATACAAAATCCTGTACTGTAATATTTTTTATAGCAGAATTAGTATCCCTGTAAAGCCCTGTCAAAATAATCAGCATTACAAAAGAAGCTGAAAAAAATTCTTTAATTACAAAATTACTATTTCGGGGTTTCATAGTAATAAAATTTAAGTTAAATAATATATTTAATATCTATTTTAATAAAATAAATTTTTTAGTATCTACAAAATTATTTCCGTCTTCATTAATATAAGTTAATTTATAAAAATAAACACCTGAATTCAATTCGCTACCGTTAAAATCTATAGAATAACTACCGGCATTAACATTTGAATTGATTAGATTTCTTACTTCTTTGCCTAATGAATTGTATACAGATAAATTTACAAATCCGCTTTCAGATATATTATATTTAATTGTCGTCGAAGGATTAAAAGGATTTGGATAATTTTGTGCTAAATAAAAATTTTCAGAAATACTATTAGAAATATTCGAAATAGAAGTTGTTGCAAAATCCCAGCTTGTTGAGACATTGAAACCGTCTACATTAGCTACAGAAGCAATAGCAGTACTTCCTTGCCTTAAAGCAATTTTTCCCAAATTATTGTCAGCTACAGTCCCGGTTACAGGTCCGATCGTTGGGGTAGCAGGCTCAACTGATGGAACTCCCGATGAAAAAATAAATGCATCCATAATATCATTAGAAGGGCCGGTTATGAATTGATATTTAATGACAACAAGATATGTTGTTCCATATGAATAATTTCCACCGGTGTAAACGATTGGTCCGCCGGTTGCCGATGACTTGCTAAGCCCAAAAGCAAAACCTCCGGCACTGTCTTTTGCATAAAATCTTGCAGTATAAAAAGAATTACTTGTAGGAGGCGGAGGTAAGAATGCAAAAAAATAGTCCCCTGCCTGAGCGGATGTTACGTTGACCATAAAAGAAGTATACATAGTACCTGCACTTAATGAATCATTGTTATTAAATCTTTTGTATGCATCCTGACCTGAAGCTATAACTCTTGATGCATTACCGATATTTGAGAATATATATCCGGAATAAACCAGACCGGGAGAAGTTACCGATAAAACATTTGTCGTACCTCCGCTAAATGAAACCCATCCGTGAGATCCAAGTGAATCGCCTACCGGATAGTCAAAGTTTTCTACAAGCATATTACCTGATGAAGCTACGAATTGGCCAGCCATACCGGGTGCGTGCGGAATACAAACATAATTATAAGTTCCCGGAACAGTCACAACATATATAAACACAGGGTGCAAATCATCCATCGGAGTATCCCATGTTGCTGCACCTGCAGGTAATGAAGTCCCCGGGAAAACCCCGTCGCAGGTTGTTGTGTGAAAGCCGTTTAGCCATTGATATTTAATCGAGTCACCCACAGTAACTGATGTATTGTTGGGAGTAAACTGAAAGTTTGCAACCGTAATGGTAACGGTTGCACTCTCGGCTTGAGTATTTAAAAATACTGTTATAAAAAAAACTAATAATAACTTTGTATAATTTTTTGAGAAGTAACATTTTAATTCCATTTTTTACGATTTTAGTTTTTTCATTAATTAAATTTTTTTTTATAAATTAATTTTTGTACTTTAAATTTGTTAAGCCGCTTTTTTTTAGTATTGCCAGTCTGAAAACTTTGTTATTTCCTTTGAGTAATTTTTTATAAATAATGATTTAAGATTTGTCATAAAATATGTGAAGTAAGATTTACTAAAAATGAAAATGCCTTTTTATTGTTTTTTATATTTTTGTTAACGTTATTGCAATCAATATTAAAAAGATGTTTAAGCATATTAAGGAAAATAAAACAAATTACCAATACAAATTTTTATTTACTTTGGCTGTAAAATCATTTCAATCCAAATTTCGAAATTTTTACGCTTTATAATTTTAGATTAAAATAAAAAAGTGAGAATTTTTATTCTCACTTTTATAATATAAATAGTTTACAATTAAAATTAAGAAGGAATAACCGCACCTACAAAATTGAAAGCATTATTGTCAGCAACGGCTGCATCAGATATGTCTACAATATTATTACCATCTAAATCGGTATTTAAATATCCGGATGCAAAATTAAATGCATCATTGTCAATTGTGGCTACATCTGCCAGGTCTACAACATCATCTTGGTTTACATCTCCATTATACATGGCGTACGTAGAACCCAATAAAATCTGGTTACTACCAAATGCCTGAGACGCTGCTGTAGTAAAATCATACGGATTCCAGCTAAATCTTGAAATACTTTCTCCACCATTCTTACTCCAGGTTTCTATTCCATTTCTGAATACCGGAAGGTGTCTGTATCTGACATCATAATAATATGTCCCTGACGTTGCATTTGGAAAACTAAAAATCGAATACGTTGTCACACCGCCTATGAAATTTACTGCAGACGTGGAAGAATCTACTATACTGTATGGAGTCGTAGCATTCCTTAAGTAAACTTCTACCGTATCAATTATACTTGCCGATCCAAGAACGAGACCTTGTATGGCAAGCTTTATATCTACAATAAGCGGGAACCAGGATGTTGCTACACGAATGCCGTCAACAACAACAATAGGCGCTCTTGCAGCTCCACCCTGTCTTAATGCAATTCTCCCTATATTTTCTGCATCAAACGAAGGGTAAGTATTTGGTCCTAAAGTTGGAGTTGGTTCGGTTGCGGGAACGCCTGATGACAATACAAATAAACTTACCTGGTCATTTGTTCTGCTGTTTCCAAGAACAAAAGTGTACTTCAGTACAAGCAAATAAGTAACACCTAAGGAATAATTGCTAGTTGTCCAGATTCCTGCCACATTAGTATCAGATGATGAGTTAGCTTTAGTTATTCCAAAATTCAAGTTACCACTTCTTAATCTTGCCTGGACTCTTCCCTCAAAAAAAGTTGTAGAGTTATTCGGTAAGAATGCTAAAAAGTAATCACCTTGTGCTGTTGCAGAATCAACTCTAACCATAAATGAGGCATATATTGAATTAGTGGTGTTTGAATCCGCTGTGGAAGATAAGCTTTTATAATTATCATTCCCGTTAGTATTTAAAGTTGTCGCATTACCAATTCCAGAGAGAGGATATCCGGCGTATGTAAGCCCCGGTGATGTTACTAATATAGTATTAGCAACGCCGCTAAAATAAACCCACCCGTGAGCTCCGATTGAATCTCCTGCTGGATAATTAAAGTTTTCATCGAGATTTGCCTGTGCGAAAACTTGTGATGAAAATAAAACAATGCAAAAAAATAAAAAAAGTTTTTTCATGATAATTTTAATTTAAATTTTAAAAATTAATTTTGGGATTAATAACAATATTTAAAATTTGATATTCTAAATTTTTAAATTCGGTATAAAAATATAAATCTTTTTTCAATATAATAATATCTTGAAATCAATATATTGTAAAATCTCTTTCTAATAAAAAAAGGGTTGGAAATACTTCCAACCCCTTTGTGTATATCTCGAACAAATTTTCTTTTATTTTACAAGAACCATTTTCTTTGTTTGTACAAAGTTGTTGCTGTTTCCTTGTGCTGTAATTCTGTAGAAGTATAATCCGCTCGCTAAGTT
>JALYRX010000083.1 GCA_030855105.1 Bacteroidota bacterium
CAGCAGCTTTCAACTTCCGAAAGTTAATTAGGAAGTTCAAATTTATTTTTACCATTTTTAGAACGTTGTTAAATAGTAATTTTATTGAAGTAAATTTAAATTTTAAGACTTTTTAAGGATCAACTACATAGTAAATTTTACACATACTTAAAATTTGTAATTGTTTATGTTTAATAAATTAAATTCAAAACCATGAAATCACATTTTAACTTTAAATATTTATTTTTTGCAGCAGCAATATTTTTGAGCTCTTGTTCAAAATCTCCGGAAGAAATAGTTTTAATTCAGAGTCAACCAAAATTGACCAATGTCGACTTAGGTCAGCCCGGTGCAAGTCATGGCGACTTATTGATATATGAAGGAGATCTTAAAACCCAGGATGGAAAACCATCGGGAAAATTGCAGGGGTGTTTAATTACAGTAGATATCCCCGAATCTAACGGTATTGCAGATGATGCAGACGAAGACAGGTTTGGTACACTTATTTTTCAATTAAACGAACAAGATAACATTGTTGCTGGAGGTGTTACAAATTATCAAACACAGCAGGTTGAAATGCCAAACAATCTTCCGCAGGTAAGAGCTATTACCGGAGGCACAGGTAAATACCTGACTGCAAGGGGACAGCTTACCACGGTAAAAAATGCAGATGGTACTTATACACACACATTTGAAATTGTTAACTTAAGATAAAACTCCGTCATTATTTTCAAGCGAATTTATTAAGAATAGTTTTATCAAAAATTTTTATGATTAAAACAACATACTTTTGTTTAGGTGTTTTTTTAATTTTGATATTTAATTCAAATACTTATCCGGGTGATCTTACACCTTTATCAAATAATAATTCAATTATTGAAGAGTTTAAATTAATCAATTATCAATCAAGTGATTTTAATTTTCAAAATCCGAACTCCATCGTAACAGTCTTAGATCATACAGGCTATCACGCAAGATACATTGCCCCGCAAACACTGTACCGTTTTGAAAGATGTTATTATCTTGTATTAGCTTCCGAAATTAATGCAGCAGGATTTCCTTCCGGAGCAAATATTACTTCTCTCGGATTTAATTATAAATACGGAACAAATTTATCTACCAAAGGTTTTTTCAAAGTTTACTTTCAGAATACTTCAGATATCGTTAATAATAAATCAAACAACTGGAATCTTGCTGTACAGCAAATGACTTTAGTTCATTCGGATACGCTGACTATTCCGGTACATGATGCAATTGTAGATATACCTCTAACTTCTTCATCTAACTTTACTTATACGGGGGGAGGAATATATATCGCTTTTGAATATTCGAATCCGAACGGTCCGCTTGCTACGGTTTCAAACGTATCATGGTCTGACAAATCGTTTTCAAATTTCTTGCTGAAGTATTCTCAGGCAGATGACAGCATGAGAGTAATTGCATACTCTCCATCATTGTTCAGACCGGAAACAAGATTGGGTTGCAATAATATCGATGTCGTGAAGATAGGACCGGTTTACTCGATGGGTGTGATGGGAATTTTACCAAATCCGGATTCAAATTTTATAAGGGTCGTTGTAAATCACCAGCGTAATTTTCTTGATACAATGATAGTAACTACTAAAGTAAAAAAAATTAATGATGGTTTAATTAAGCATATATTCACAGATACAATTATCAATGACATTAAAGGGAGCATTATTATTACAAATAATTATTTATCGGATAATGAACCCGGAAATGATTCAATCATTGTTAATGCAGTCACTCCCGGTGAAGAAATCGTTCTCAACAATAAAATTAGTTATCTGAATAAAACTACGGTAAATTCCTGGAATCATTATATACCTTCAATACCGCCAAACGGAGGAGTCGGGTTGAGTGTGGGTACAGGTGATTATGTTGCAAGGTTTCATACAACGGATACTCTCACTCTTTGTGCATTTGATCTATCATTTATTAATGAGACCGGGTATGGCTGGAATCCATATAAAATAGTTTTATTTAAAGCTAATGGTCCGGCAGGATTGCCGGGAACTTTGCTGCATACATCCCCGCAACGTTATACTCCTGAAGCATTTTCCGGAGTGAGAACAATGTCAACTTATTTTCCTTCTTCTCCGATAAAAATTGACCCGGGATATTATTATGCAGGATATTCACAAACTGATCAAAGAAATTTAAGAGTCAGTTATCAAATAGAAACTCCGATACGAACGGGAGAATTTTATTACAGAACACCGCATATAACAGGCAGCTGGCTTGAATTTGAGTGGATCTCTCCTTACCGGTTTGACATTGCTCCAAGAACATATCTTCCTTTAAATATAAAATTATATCTCGAGGGTTTTTACGACGGAGATAAGATGGTCCCTGATACTGTCAAAATAATTGTGCGAAGTCAAATTTCACCTTATGCAGGTCGTGATTCTGCAAAGGCAGTTTTAGATTCTTCAGGAAACGGAATGTTTAATTTTATAAACTTGAATTCGGATTCATGCTATTATTTTGAGATCAGACATAGAAATCATATCAGGACTTTCAGTCACAATTCTTGTGAAAGGTTAAACGGAGCGCCGGCGTTTTTTGATCTTAGTTCTTCAATAACAAATGCATATGGTAATAACTTAATTTATATACAGGGTCAATTTTCTGCAGGAGGTTTTGCAATTTATGGAGGTGATGTAAATCAGGATGGAATAGTTGATTTATCCGACGGAAGTTTCGTAGACAATGATTCATATAATTTTGTGACAGGATATGTTACAACTGATTTGAACGGGGATAATTTTGTTGACTTGAGTGATTATACTTTTGCAGATAACAATGCATATAATTTTGTAAGTGTAATTGAGCCATAAAATTTTTTAAACATGTGTTACAAAAATATTAAAAAAAATTGATTGCATATCTTTGGAGTCATCGCAAATTGGAAATTTGCAGCAGTTCAATAAAATGGATTTGGAGTAATTGCTCAGACTTTTGAAATTAATAGTTCATGTATGTCAGCAATCATCGCAGCAAATATTTTCCGTTGCTATCAAAGCAGAAGTGCGGTAAATCCTGAACCTGCCAAGCCCCTCAACCAATGGGTTGTAATTATTTTGTAAGTCTCTTTCACCTTCTGCATTATTCGGTTCTTCGAATTGGTTGTTTGCAACTCCAAATAAATCATGTCGATTAAGCATTCTCCATCTATTCTCAAGCGGAAACATTTCAACACACAGCACGCTCAGACTGCTGCTAACCGGCAAACCTATTTTACTCAGCATATCACTGATCTCGTTTTGTCTGAATGCTGTACCACCATAACGATTGCCTTCGTCTTTTTGAAATTTGGCCGGAGTATAATTCATTTCTCTTGAATCAAGCAAAATGTTCCGGTAAGATTTGCCGTCAGCTTGTCTCACCTGTGCATATAGAAAGCACCAAAGACTTGTTTGTGGCGGCATGGCAGCTACATTTTTTCCGTTTAGAACTGCATTTGCAAAAGGCGCTGTCACTGCAATTTCATTTATCACTGGGAGCGATGGAAATGGTTTGTATTTACGTCTGGAAGCATTGCACATAAGTGCGGGTGCAGGATGCTGAACACCATTAACTTTCAAAGGCCGCCCGTAACGCGCCTGGGTGGTTGACCACAATTCTTTTTTATGTCCAACCCGTATTTCATAAGTAAAAAAACCAAAGAGTTCATCGCTTGATGCGTGCAGCCCGGGAGGAATAGGCACCATATAAAAACGTGCGTCTGCCTTTTGTTCCTCTATCATTTCCTGCATTGCGCCCATACCGGCAAAATCATTGTCCATTCCCGGAATAATAATTCTTATTTTTTCCGGATTAACATTTAAAGGCGGTTCTTGCGGGATGTTGAACATTATGGAATCATCAACCAAACACAGCATTGGGTCCGGAGCGTTTGCAGTTACACGTACATAATAATTGTCATTCGGATCTTTTAATGACTCTTTCATCTCAAGCCATAAAAATTTCTGACGAGTATCAGTATATGTATATTTTTCTTCATCCTTAATGTAAGGTGATAAAGCGATGCCGGCAGAAATAAGTTCTGGCACCTGCTGCGGAATAATAGTTACGGGTAAATGAACAGCCACGGGATTAACACCGGGTACATTACCCATACCTTGTTTTAAATTCGGAACTAAACGGTAACTAAGAAAAATTTCTTCGGGAAATACATTATTTTTTTTCTTGGGGTCAAATGCATCTAAAAAAATAAGCATGGTGTGATCGCGTTGAGCACCCGTCAATGAATTAATATTAGCAGTACGGGATACATTGATAGTACCTGCTAATTCTTCTGGCTCATATTTGAGCTGCGATTCAAAACGCATTTTTCTGAACACAGAAAAACTTTCCACTTCGAGTCCGTCCCAACTCCAGTCCCGGTTAAGTGTGTATTGAACTGCGACCACCCAGTGATTGAATATTTCAGCAAGCGAAGTAAAACTGATTGAAGAAGAATCCGGTGCTAATGAATGACGCATAAGTTTTGAACATCCAAACTGAACCCTTTCACCTTTTTGCCCTTCGAGTGTTAGGTTAGTTGCTGATACATTTAGTGCATCTGCAATCCGCGACAATTCCACAGGCGTGCTGCTTGATACGGATTGTTTTTGTTCCGATTGAATAGCCGGTGGTACATGTCCGTCACTTTCAGGCTGAAGGTACATGGCTTTTACTCCCTCATCTATCGGTGATAAAAGCGATGTTTCATTATCTGATTTTTTAAATGCAGTAAATATCACTGTTTTACCAAATGCAATACTTTCATCTGCATAAATATTATTTGCCATATCAACAAGCGGAATAAATGTTGCACGTATTTGCCTTCCTTTGGGAAGTAGCAATTCATCTGCCGCTTCTTCCTCTTTAAAACTTCCGTTAAAAGGAAGCTGATTGTAATTCCTGTAAATAATTTTCAAATCGAATGCCTGATCCACATCGTTATTGAAAGAAAAAGTTTTTTCATAAAGTTTTACATAAGATTCTTTTCCAGTTGCCGATAATGCATTATCCATTTCGAGTGAATTTATTTCCACTCTGACTTTAAATGATTTTACATCAGGATCTGGAAGTCCAATATTTACGGCTGTTTTCTGTACGTTAGCTGGCAGGTTTTGAAGTATAGCTTTTAATCTTGTGACAGCATCCGGGTTTTGGTATTTACCTGTGAAGACAACTGCAGGGTAACCAAGCTTTGGTCTTTCGATTGTTAATACAGGATTATTTATATCAACAATTTTTTCTATTACACTTACATCCGGTACGTCCTGAAGTGGATTTACTGAATTAAGAGTATCCTGCACATTCAATATATTCAGAGGTCCTGCACCTGTATGCCTTTTAAAGTGTAACTCAGCTACGGGTTTTTGTGCACCATGAATCGGATCTTTTGAGAGGGGAGCCGCGCCTCCGCTGATATCCATTAGCCTTATACGAAAATTATAAGTGTTGCCGTAGATTAATGAAACTGCGTGATCAGGGACCTGTATATACGGGTTAAAAGTTTTTTTGGGAATTGTATTAATGGTATTATTTTTTTTATAATCTTCAATCTTATCATTGATCTGGGCAGGAGTTAAGATTGTGCTGTCGTAGCCCGAAGGACTTGTATACTTATTTTCAGTTGCTTCTGTGTTAGCAGCTGTTAACTGGTTTATTTCTTCTGCATCTTTATCCGGAATTGCAAGCGAATTACCCAGCCAATTTACAAAATACATAGGCAGCCAGAATCCTTCATCTCTGGAACGCCCATGCGAAGTTGCATGGACTTCGCTTCCAAGTTCTAGTTTTTGGTCTTTAGATACAATTTTTATATTACCCTGTTGTACAATAATATCTCCCGGTGCCATAATACTGTTTTGTGAAAACCATTTTTGATCGGTTGTTTTTTTTGCATCTATGCAGTAACTGAATACACCTAACGGAGCATCAACCTTTAAATCTGTATTTTCTTCTTTCTGTTTCATCTGTCTGTTTTGCCAGATTGTAAGTTGTTCATCATCCCATCCAATACGTATCCCGACATCTTTTAAAGGCGGATTAGATGAATCATTTTCTTTCAACAGGTAATGGTTTACCGGTTGATTTGCATGAACAATTTTTGCAAAGCCATCATCATATACGATAGCTTCACGAATAATTTCATCGTAACCGGCTTCACTAATAACAGCTCCGCTTGTAACAGGGAATTGAACTGCAGCAAACAATGTGCGTTCTGAAATATCCTTCAAAGCAGGAATTCTTGCAGCGTATTGTTTGATAAGGTCAGGAGCAATTGCTGCAAAAGCACATTGTGAATCAAAAGCAATGTATAGCCAGCCGCCTTCATCAAAAGTTCCTGCGGGCAGGTCAATTGTTGCATGATATATAAGTCCTGCTTTTTCTGCCAGCAACGGATTACGTAAACATAAGGCCACTGCTTTGCCCCATGATATTTTTTCGCGGTTTGTTTTTTTATCACTTGGCTCCGCATGATTGTTAACAGCACATTGGTATTCGTCACCTGTCACAGCATATTTTGTTCTGGGCTTGGTAAAATTAAAAGCATTCCTGTATGTTTCAGGTAAATATTTTCTTATGCTTACGTTTTTAACAGTATTGTATGCATCAATCGATGCCTTAGCACTGTTTTCAAATTTTCTGGTCTCATCATCATCAATAATCAGATCGTCTGTGACCTTTATCTGCTGTTTAAGTGCTTCCCAAATATCCCTGCTTGAAGTAATAGGATCAAGAAGTACAGCAGTTTGTTGCATGCTTACATTCGCCACCAGGGGCAAACCATCAAGGCTGTTTATGATCATTGCCTTGAATGCACATGCAGTATCTGCAAAAACAGGTAGTATAGTAACCGGCGGCGGCAGATTATCCGATGCATCCATTGGCAGCAGCGGGTTTATGTTCCGTGGTATCAGCAATATATTTAAATGCAGTTTACCTGCTTCCAGTTTTTGCGGAAAAGTAAGAATGCTTAATTTAGGTTCTGTAACCATAGTAAATTAATTTATATTTTTAATTTTTATTTCACTGAGTGCTGGTTTCTTAGCGGTATCATCTATTGCATTATTCACTTTTATATTCGGGCTTCCTTGCTCCTAAAATTTAATATATCATGTTAGGCAATTTGTCTTGTTTCGCCCCATGTTTCTGTAAAGCTGATGTTGATGATAAGAAATATACTTATATCTAATGCAAATGTGCACACAGCAAAACAATTGGTTGGTCCGCCGTTTAGCTCTTTTCTTATTTTTCCTGCTGCCTCAATTTGTATAGTTATAGTTACAATACCACCTAAAATTTCTGCACGTCCTCGGAAGTAAATAAATGCTCCTACTGTTAAGGCTTTTTCTGTAAGTTCCATATCCACACCGACCAGATACATTACAGAAACACTACCAATGACAGGCAGTCCTACACACAATTCAATACCAAATCCAAATTTGAAATAAAGTTTTGCATTATTTTTTATATCGGCTGAAAGACTTACCTGAGCTCTGCCCGTCGCATATACCGTAGCGGCGGCAAGTGAAAAACACATTATGCGAAGATCGGCTCCAAGCTCAAGATATGCACCTGCAGATGGTATCAGCTGATCAATTGCATTTGGTATTTTTATAGGTTGATTAAAGTAGCAGCCAATTTTAAAATACGCATCAAGTTTTATTGGTGTTGTAGGTGAATTGTAGTTGATGCTGTCAAAAGGAAAACGAACAACCGGTATAACTTTCTCGGCTTTGAATTTATATTCCCAGGAATCTGCAGTATTGCTCATGTATATTTTCAAACCTTTTTTTATTGCTTCAACAGGGTTCGATGGGTCCAGGTTTGAAAGAAATTCAAGTATTTCGTAAATAGGTCTAAGCTCAGGGCACAGTGTCAATTGAGGCGCATTGCCTAACTCCATTTTAGGATCAAAACTACTTTGTGATTTCATGTCACCACTAATAGTGAGCAATTTTTTAAACGGTCCCATATCAACTGCTACGCTTATATTGTCAAGATTACTTTTCCATTTGTCTTCAGGATTTGCACCGACAGAATCTGTTACATAATTAATAACCGTTTCACTGGAAGGTAAGCCCTGATAATCCACATACATGTGTAATGCCTCACCATCTTTGCCTATTATATCAAACTTTGCAGATTTGCCTGAAGAATCTTTTGGTACTTTAAAACCTGTAATACTTTTTTGCATACCATCAGGCAGTATATTGGTTACTGCTTCTGCGACGGCCTCAATTTTAATGGCATTACCGAGATTTGGAAATGGTCCTTTACTGTTTAACAGCCTGTACGTATCAGCAAGTAAGGGTGCTTCAGAAATTAACTCTGCAGATTTATCTTTATCAATGCGCGGATCTGTAAGTAGTAATTTTTGTGAGCCGGTATTTTGAACATATCCATAGCGTTTCATAAAAATATTGTTGGCAACAAGTGAATCTGCAAATGCAATTCTTGAAATACTATCTCTTCCTGCAACTCCCGAAACAAAAACAAATTTAGTAGTTGCATCACTTCTTTTTCCTCTGTCTATTTCACCTTTTCTTATAACAGGCACACTCTGTTTATTTGTTACTGGTGCTACATCTCCGGTTCCTTTATCTACTTCCACTATACTCCAGCTTCCTTCCGAAGGTAATTGTATAGAACCTTTTGCAGCAACTACAAAAATGTGGTCGTTAATATTTCCATTTTGAAAAGATGCGCTCACATCAATCCTGTTTACTTTCATCAGTTGTTTAGAGCCGCCTATCTTCATTGTGCAATCAACCGATCCACCGATTGAATTTTGCTGTTGTTCAAAGATTTTTTTCAAAGCAGCCGCATTTATGGGAACTGCCTGTGGTGATACTTGCAGGTAACCTTTAAAACTTTTACCCGCTACTTTGCCATTTGATTCTCCACTACTAATGTTTTCTATCTCAACATCAGCATCGAAAGTTACAGCAGCAAATTCTGCTTCACCAACTATGTTCGATGTGCTCGGACCTACTTTAATTCCGTCAAAAAAATTTTCACCTATGCCGATGTTGTAGGGAAACTTTATATGCTCTTCATCAACATCCTTTATATTATGGATGTTGAACAATCCTTTAATATGCCCCGGATGAAAACTAAAGGGATTTTTAATTTCGCCACTTTCAAGTTTGAAATAAAAATCAAATAAACCTTCACTCTGCGCAACCCAGCCGCTGTCTTCGCGGTAGATAACAGCATTTTCACTTCTATATAATGTTATTGTACGTACAACCTTAATTCCCCAGGGATATAAAATACTTACAACCTGAACAATTTCATGCGAAACTCTTCCGATCAGTACATCAAAACGCGTTTGGCTCACCTGTGCTATTAATGCTTTCGGATTTCGCCAGTCGCTGAACATGCTGGCACCGTAACCGGAAAAGTCAATGTGGGTAATAGGAACACCTCCCGGTTTTAATTGTCTGTCTGTAGTACCTTCTTTTAGATAAAAGTTGTTTAAGAAAATTTGGTGAACCACGCCACCTAATACACTTTGAGGAATGTTAGAATTGTTGTGAACCAGATTTGATAACTGATTTGTTACACCGGGAATCATGGGTCTGTTTTCAAACTCATTTGATGCCGAAATACGAAATTGCAAACCGCCTCTTACTTTATTATTATTCGATTCCTTAAATTCCGGTCTTATAAAATCATAATTCCCTTTTACTGATGCATATTTTTCTGAAAAATGATTTAGAAATGCCAGCGAGACTTTCCCATGCGGCAAGCCAAATATAGCATAGCTGAATATTTTTGAATTGATAATATTTTCACGGAATCTTTCCATGTACTTAAGTGGATCGATATCCAATGGATTAAAATCTATTTGGGAAAATATTGTGGGTGGTCCATTATCCCTGAAAGAAAGAATACCTATAGGAGGATAACCCGATTGTGCTTTAGCTCGATTATTTACAGGTTCCCATGATATATGCGGCAATGTAAATGCATTGAGCAATGCCATTGGTGTTTGCAGGTTCATCTTTTCTATTGTTACAACACCGGTGCTAATAGTTGTAGCTGTACTGTTACTTATGCTTAAATATCGCTTTCCGTTCCACATCATATTTACTCCAAACAAATCATAGTTGGTGCTTAAGTCAAGAAGGGAAAACAAATTTCGTCCATACGTATCATTATTAGTAATACCATTTTCAACCAATGAAAATTCTTCAAGAATATCCTGCTGCATCATTTGCATTGTTGCTTGCTTCGTGACTTCTGGACCACTCGTCTGATTTGTGAGTGTGCGGTACAAGTCGGTGAGTAATTCAAAATCCACATTTACAGTATCTCCTCCCATGTTCGCATCATCCCATACGCAGGTTGACATTACATAATTTGTAAGCAGCGGATACCATTCGGTTACTTCTCTTATATCTTTTAACTGTTGAGCGTTTACACCAAATTCCGTAAGCTGAAGATTGGCAGTATAAGGATGCGGCAAGATTGGTGTTAAAATAAAAAGTCCGTAAGCTATGTTAAGCATGCCGTTGACAATTACATTTTCATCATCAAAACTTCCTGTAAGCAAAAGTGATGAAGGCGGTGTAGTGATCATGTAAGCATTGGTAATCGCAAACTGGAATATCTCCGGTTTTTGCAAATGATTGAAAGAAGGATTTGCCTGAAGCAGCATATCCAGATCATACACAAACATATTGCGGAGTGTAGGAGTAACATATTTTATATAAAGACTGTCAATCGTTTTTGGGGATACAGAAGTACCGTCAGCTTTAAAAGGTTTATCAGTTTCAAAGTTGGCATCTACCGAAGCTGCGACAGATTCATAACCGGCCTGATCACAATAATATATAAACGGTTTGTCTTTTTTTAGTAAAAGTTCTGCTATAGTTCTTATATCACCGGATGCATCACGTTTCCATAGATTGTAAAGTTCGGTATGCTGTTTAAACAAAGGAAAAGCATCGCTAACCGAAAATTTTCCGGGCTCCGCCATTATAAGCGGTGCATTCATATTTAAAATGCCGGGAAGTTTTGCAAGCCCTTTCCATTTATATTGTAATCCATTGCCGCATAATATTCCCAGCGCTCCGTTACCTCCAACGGTAAAGGGTTGTGCAGTATTCATCTGTGCAACATTCAAACACCAGCCGCTTGAAACTACTTTAGCTTTTTCTGAAATATTAAAAAAATCTGAATTACAATTTTCAATTTTAAATCTTGATTTATCCGTATCGAGAGGAAATACCAGCCGGTTTAAAAATGTATTGAATACAACAGCGCCTGCCTGCTGCCAGGTAAAATTTCTTTCATCTCTGTACAACTCCCAGCTGCTTCCTGACAATGCCCTCATTGAAAATTTTCCTGAAGAGAACTCAAATTCAACAGCTTCGGGTAATTTGACAACTGCATTGCGCGCATCAATGCCTTCAATGCCTGTACCTGTGTTTATGAAGGTATTATTTAGAATTAGTTTTAATCGAAATAATTCTGAACCGTTAATGGTAAGCGTATCATTGATTATGTCATGAGCTTCACTCATCTCAAGCTCTCCACTGTTTATATTGAGACCGAAGTAATGAGTATTAGTCAAGCCGGCTGCAAAAAGATCTGCACGCATCCAGATGCTTCCGTCTCCGACATTGTATTTTATAGTGCTTCCCTGGAAAAGAAAAATATGCAAAGGCAACAGCATAACCGGGGCGGCATCTCCGCTTACATAGACAGGTATCAGCCGCTCATAAAAATAAAAATCAAACCAGAAGTTACGTCCGTCAAGAGACAAAAAAGGTCCAAGAGTATGAGCCGGTTTTGCGCCTCTTGCCCATGTCGGGGATGATGCCGGGATACGGCTTGAAATGAAAGGTGTTTCCCTTCGAAAAACTTTGAATTTTTTTTCTTCAGAGGTTAACATATCTGCTTCTTTTAGTAACGATGCATCAATGTTCTGTTGTAAATTTTTTCCAATCGCCGTTTCACTTTCATTTCGTAGTATATTCAATTCAGTGAGATCAATATCAGATTGACCAAGTAAGCCAAGCAGTTCACTTGTTGATGGATTGTCAGTTTTAAGATTGTGAATAAGGTGCAAAGTATTTAAATAAAAAGAAGAGGAAGACATATAAGTTGTATTAAAATTTTAACAAAACTTTAAAATCGGAAAGAGCATGCAAAGTATAAAAACAGAAATGAAAAAACAAGATAGTGTTCAATGTTTAATTTTCGATCACTGTACACGAGAAAAATTGAACACTGATAACGCGGATTGAACGGAAAAATAACGGATTTGCGAATTTGTTATAAGATATATTTATAATGAACTTAATTATAATTGTAAATTAGAATTTTGATTATTTACAATTTCTAATAATGATCAGCAAGTATCAGGAAAATCAGTGTTATCAGTATTCAAAAAATTATCGTGTACAGAGATTTCCGATCACTGTACACGACAAAAATTGTTTGAATAAATTTGATTTTTTGACTTAATTCAAATTAATAAAGAATAATGACAACCCCTAAAACTTTTCTAATTTTTGATGACCTATTTTCATCGAACAATTCAATGGAACAATCCATAGAAGCTATTCATCGCAAATATTTCTGACTAATATTTTTTTTAAATAGATTCGCCCTGAGCTTTTAGTGCGTAGCCCTGAGCTTTAGCTCAGGGACTTATGGTACAAAAGGATTTTTGGCTTTAGCCAAATCTATTTATCTAAGATTCGGCTAAAGCCGACTAACTTTTATTTATCTTTACCCCGAGCTAAAGCTCGGGGCTATTCTATTCGAGCTATTCATTGAACAATTCATTTGAGCAATTTATTGGGACAATCCATTTGGGGAAGTTAAAAATTAATTTAATTCAATGAAAATTTTTTTATCGGTAAATTAACAAAGGGCTCACTTTCATAAAGAGTTAGTACCAATTAAATTGGTAGAAAATAGAACTTCAAAAATGAAAGGAACCCTTAAATGAAAATTACACAAAATGAAATTTATAA
>JALYRX010000036.1 GCA_030855105.1 Bacteroidota bacterium
TAATGATACAGATTTGGACAGCAATGATAGCAATACTGATTTTAAAATATCTGAAACAGATATCTCAGTACAGCTGGAGTTTATCAAACTTAATAGCATTCATAAGGATGAATCTATTCGTGAAAATATCTCTAAATGAATGGTTAAATCATCCATTTAAGAGGATGGAAGAACTTGAAGAGGAGTTAAATCCGCAATTGAAATTATTCTGCGAATAAAATAGGAGGGATTGTTTTTGAATGGAAGTAATATCTGTCCAAATCGAAGTGGTATCAAAGATAAATTAAATTTTTAAAATCGTTTTGGACAGCATTGAATTTTTATAATTAATTTTTAATGAAATATTACAACACAATAATCGAGTTAATAGGAAATACACCTTTGGTAAAGCTGAACAATCTTACGAAAGGAATGAAGCCGCTTGTGCTTGCCAAGATCGAATCATTGAATCCCGGCGGAAGCGTAAAAGACAGGATCGGATTGAACATGATCGAGCTCGCAGAAAGTGAAGGAAAGATTAAACCAGGCGGAACGATCATTGAAGCAACAAGCGGTAATACCGGTATAGGACTCGCGCTTGCAGCATCTTTAAAAGGTTATAAAACAATTTTTGTAATGACTGATAAAGCATCGAAGGAAAAAGGAAATTATCTTAAAGCATTGGGTGCTGAAGTTGTTATACAACCTATTACTGCAAAGTTCGGTGAACCGGATCATTACGTAAGCGTTGCTAAAAGATTAGCGGAAGAAATTCCAAATTCATTTTTTCCTTACCAGTATTCAAATCCAGGAAATCCCGGCGCGCATTACAAAACAACCGGTCCTGAAATCTGGAATGATACTGATGGAAAGATAACTCACTTTGTATCAGGAGTTGGAACAGGCGGGACAATTACCGGTACCGGTAAATATTTAAAAGAAAAAAATAGTAACGTAAAGGTCATTGGCGCTGATCCGTATGGTTCTATTTTTAAAGTTGTAAAGGAAACAGGGATTGCGCCCGAGCCGATACCATATTTGATTGAAGGTATAGGGCAGGATGTCATGCCGGATAATGTTGTGATGGAATATATAGATGAAATAATTAATGTAAATGATAAAGATGCTGTAGAAATGTGCAGACGTTTAGCAAAGGAAGAAGGAATTTTTTGCGGCGGTTCGACAGGAACAATTGCTTATGCTGCACTTGAAGTTGCAAAAAATTTGGATAAGAATGCAGTCGTTGTTTTTATTGTTTGTGATACAGGAGAACGATATTTATCGAAATATCATTCTGATGACTGGCTCAGAGAGAAGAGATTATTGAAAGCAAATAATTTAATTGTCGGCCAGGTGTTTCAGACAAAGCGTTCAACTGGAGTTCCTGAACTTGTTTCTGTTAAGAGTTCTGATAAAGTTTATGAAGCACTTGAAATGATGGATAAGTATAATTTATCAACTATTCCTGTTATTGACGGAGACGAATGTGTCGGGTCGGTAAGAGAGTCAAGCATTATAGACAGAGTAATTACTGATAGAAATGTTTCGGGTAAAGATGTAAAGCAGGTTATGGAAAAGAAACTGGCGATTGTAGATTTCGATACTGAATTTCCAAAAGCACAGGATATGCTTCATAAAGAAAATGCTATACTTATTTCACAGCATGGAATTATAAAAGGAATACTGACAAGGTATGATGTATTGGACTTTGCGTGAGATTTTAACCGCTAAGTCCGCAAAGGTTTCACAAAGCTCACAAAGGTACCGGCTAAAATTAGGCATGTAAATACACAAACATTGAAACCATTTTTATTAATAAATCTAAAATTTTTTCTAAACTAACAATTAACCTCTGTGTCACCGTGGCCAAAAATAAAAATATGAAGTTTGCAACGAAACAAATTCACGCCGGGCAGCATCCTGAAGAAACAACAGGAGCTGTAATCACTCCCATTTTTCAGACCTCTACTTATTCAAATAAAAAGCTTGGAGAATCAAAGGGATATGATTACGGAAGGACAATTAATCCCACGCGCACTGCACTTGAACAAAATCTTGCAGCTCTCGAAAACGGCAAATTCGGATTTTGCTTTGCTTCAGGAATGGCGGCTGTTCAGGCAATTATTACTTTATTCAAACCCTGTGATCATATCATCTGCACTAATAACGTTTATGGCGGGACATACAGGTTATTCGAACAGGTAATAAAAAATTTCGGTTTGGAATTTACTTATGTTGACACTTCGGATTTTGGAGCTTTGGAGAAATCTGTCAAAGAAAAAACAAAATTTGTATATGTTGAAACTCCCACAAACCCGATGCTCAATATTACCGATTTAAAAAAGTTGGGAGAACTTGGAAAGTCCAGGAATATTATCACATGTGTCGATAATACTTTTATGAGTCCGTATTTTCAAAATCCATTGGACTTTGGAATTGATGTAGTGCTTCACAGTTCAACAAAATATATAAACGGACACAGTGATGTCATCGGAGGATGTTTAATTACAAACGATGAAGAAATTGCCGAGCGGTTAAAGTTTTTACAAAATGGAATCGGAGCAGTCCCCTCTCCGTTCGACTGCTGGCTTATACTCCGCGCTACAAAAACTCTAGCGCAAAGAATGAAAGCTCATAATGAGAATGCTATGGCAATTTGTGAAGTGTTATCCAAAGAGAAAAAAATTCAAAAATTATTTTACCCGGGATTGGAATTACATCCGCAATACGAATTAGCAAAGTCACAAATGTCAGGATTCGGAGGCATCATTTCGATCGAGCTTGGCTCTTACGAAAAAGCTGTTGCGTTTTGTAATGCACTTGAGATATTTCAGATTGCCGAATCGCTTGGTGGAGTTGAATCTCTTGTGTGTCACCCGGTTTCTATGACGCACGGTAGTGTGCCAAAAGAGTTACGCGAGGAATTCGGATTGACAGACGGGCTTGTAAGATTATCGGTAGGTATTGAAGATAAGGATGATTTGATTGAGGATGTTGAAAAAGCATTGAAGAATTTATAATACTAAATGAAAAGTATTTTAATTATTATTTTTTTTCTTTATTCATTCACAAACACATTTTCTCAACACAGATTCAAAACCGTCCGTGATACAACAAAATATAATGAAAATAGCATTGATGTCAGAATATTTCGTGATTTCAATAATATTGAAAGCAAGTTTGTTAATTCGCTTGTAAATATTACTAACGAATCCATCGTTCCTGTATTGATCGCCACTCCAGTTGGCTTGTATATTGGATCAAGAATATATGATAATAAATACGGTGAGAACTCGGCTGTTCTTTTAGCTTTATCGGAAGTCACCAGCGGTGCAGTTTCACAGGTTATGAAATGGATTTTTAAAAGACCAAGACCTTATAGAACTCTTAACAAAGTTTATTTGACTGATACAAGTAAATTGAAGGGTACTTATTCATTTCCTTCAGGACACTCAACTAATTCCTTTGCCATTGCCACTTCTTTGACACTGCGATATCCTGACAACCCTGCATTAATTATCGGATGTTATACTTATGCGACTTTAGTTGCATTAGGAAGAATTTACTGGGGAGTACATTATCCTTCGGATGTTTTCACCGGAATGGTCATTGGTGCAGGAAGTGCGGCACTTATTTATTCTTTGAGAGCTCCTATAATTAAAGGAAAAAATAATTTGTTTAATCAAAGCGACTGGACTGACACCGATCAATCAAGTGTTAATCCTACTGTCCTCGTTGCAACATTTGCAGTAACAGATTTAATAAACTTTTATTTTTCAAAATCAAAAAGTAAAATTCTAAAAAACTCCAAAATAAACTTCTCATCTACTCACAAAATAAATTATCTAAATTATTCTTTCAACTTTTAATTTCTTTTTCAACTGTTAACTGCTAACTGCAAACTGTTACGTTCCTCTTTTATTTCCCCAAACAAGAATATGAATTCTGTCGGTATAATTGAAATTATATTTTTTACATGCTTCTATTGTACTTAACCTGTTGCTAACCAAATCTTCTTGTGTAATTCCTTCCGGCATTAAATATACGTCTTCATCTTTAAAGCCAATTTCTTTTTGCAAAATTTTTATTTCAGCAATATCATTTACCGAAGTAAAAACAAATTTCCATTGAATATCTATCGTGTCTTCATTCTTAAACGAGTTATATTTTCTCAGAGATTCTAAATTGATCCTGGCTTTTTCATGCATCTTTTCATATTCCGTATTGTAAGGAACTGAAGATTTTAGTTTCGGACTTATACTCATTAGATCAACATATTTTACAAAATCTCCCACTGCTGTTCCATTTGATTCAACAGTAATAAAAATATTTTTATTGGTTTTTTTTAATTCTCTGCAGAGTGTTTCGAGTTCATGCAAATATATAGTCGGCTCACCTCCTGAAATAACGGTATCCAAACAGTTTACTTTTTTGTATTCATCAATGATAAAATTGATTTCAACTTCACCTAAATTTTTTTCATCATCCGGAAACCAGCTTGTATAAGCTGTATCACATAGATTGCCGCTCGAAAACTTACATCGCAGATTACAATAATTTGTCCGTATAAAAAAAGAGGGCGATCCGATTCTTTTACCTTCGCCCTGGATGGAATAAAATAATTCGGAGATCTTCAACTTGGATTTAATGCTGTGATTAAATGACTTTTGAACTATGATTGAATGATAATTATGATTACTGTAATCATTGTAGTTAAAGTTACTTCATAAAAAATTTTGTTATTCAGGGTATAAAATTCAAAGTAATCATAATAAACATTTCATCATAGTCTCATTTCATCTTAGTTTAAGAATATTCAGCATCAGTGAGAGAATTTTTACTTCTTCGAATTCAACGGTCCTGCAAGTCCCGAGTACGAACTCAAATCTGAATCTATAGACCCTATTAGAACTTTTGTTTTAACTTTCACAGGCATTCTCCGGTCATCGTCTGTCATCCAGACTATAATTGAACCTTCACTTTTAAACAGGCCGCCTTCCTGTACGAGCGGCTCAACCTTTATGCATCTAAATTCGCCTGCAGGAACTTCGATTGTTTCCTTGCCCAGATATTTTATCTGAAGAGGATATGTTTTATCTTTATAAAAATTCTCAAGCATAACGTTATCACCTTCTTTCATTGATTTATAATCAATTGTCCTTCCAAAATAAAATGCACTCATTGCATCCTGAACATACAGGGGAATATCAAATTCACCTTCGAATTTCTTTGGCTCTTTTTCCCCTGTATAAGTTTTTGCTTTAAGATTTTGCTGGTCGAATATTGCTTCGAAGTCGCGTTGATAATTTCCTTCTTTTATATGCTGCTCGAATCTCCACGGAAACAATCCCTCTATATCTACATATGTTCTGTAAAAATCCTGGACTTTATAAACAAAGTCAAAGCTTGAGGTCGATGTCACATAAAACCTGATGTCATAACATTTTCTGCCGTTGATTGTCTGGTAATTTTTATCAATCTCCATAACGGCTTCCCCTGCTGTTACAAATCCGTAATTAACTTCAAATGTAAGCTTTTCACCGACTTTAAAAGCAGTCTGATTTATCTTTCTGAATTCCTTAACAGAACCGGTATCTTGTGCATTGGATAAATTTAAAGAAATGAAAATAAAGAAAAGACTTAACATTAATTTGTTTTTCATATAAATATTTTTTTTTAATTTTTTTACTTATAACTGCATTAAGTTTTAATTGTTCCAAAATTATTATTCAGAAATTGCCGTACTGCATTCATTATATTTTTCACGTTTATGCTATCCATTTTATTGCTTTCATCCGGCATCAATACTATAACATTTTTGCCTAAAGGTCCCCACCTTATGTTACCCATCTTTTTTTCATTTGGATAAAATCCGATTATATTTTTATTTAAGGCTCCGGCTATGTGGATAGGACCTGTTGAATTTGAAATGAACAATTTTGAATGGTCAATTAAAATCATCAGGTCTTTTAAATTTACTTTTCCGTTAACATCAATCAATTTATTTTGATAAACTTTATTAACTCCGGTTTTAATTTTGTCTGTTAATATCTTTTCTTTTTCTAAACCGGTAAATATAATTTTATAATTACTATATTCGTTCATAATCCCGTTAATAAATTCTGAAAATTTTTCTGGAGATAAATCCTTTGCAGAACTTCCGCTGCCTGGATGAATAATAATAAAACTTTCATCCAGACTCAGGTTATGTGCATTTAATTTTGTGTCTAATTTATTTTTTTCATCAGATGAATATTTAAAATGAAATTCCTTTTCTAAATCAACTTCATCAAAAAAAATTTTTAGTAAATTTAAATTATAATCCGATTCATGTTTATCCGAAATTTTTCTATGCTCATAAACTTTATAATTGTAAAAAAATGAATACCACCTGTACCCGGTCCCGATTCTGTATTTTATACGAAGCATATAAAAAAGTAAAGCTAAATCAAAACGCGGCTTAACGTTTATTACCAAATCGATTTTCTTATTCCTAAAATATTTGTACTTGTCCCAAAAACCATAAACATCTTCTTCAACTGACAATTCATCAATTCCTTCATAGCTTTTTATCAGATCTGACGTATATTTTTTTACAAAAAAAATAACTTTAGCATTATTAAAAACTTTTTTTGCAGCGGATATCAATGGAAGAGTCAGTATAACATCACCCAATCTATCGGTTCTTGCAATTAATAAATTTTTAACTTCATTTTTACTTATTTCTTTCACATCTCATCCTATTGAATGTAACCGTCACCTTTAATTATGGTTGAAATTCTGTCTGCATCTTTGAGTTTCGGCACTACCTCTTCGAAATATTTTAATATCAGATCCAGCCGTCTGTCTTCAAAATCCATTTCCAATAAGCTTTGTCTTTCAGACAAACTTAGTCCGCATTTCTCAGCGATTGAAAAAGCAACCGATCTTTTGCCGCCAAACCATTTCATATCATTAAGATCAATTTTTTTTATCGTTCCTTTATAAACCAACTCGACAAGATCATTATAAATCTTAACACATTTTTCCATTTTAGCTTTGTCAAAATCCAGGTTATCTTCATAAAGATATTCAATCTTTCCGGTATAAAATCCGTGTAAGCTCAATTCATAATTAATAATTTTGTATCTTTGTACTCCTTTTATAACAATGTTCATCTCCCCGTTTTCAAGCCGGTTTACTACTTCTTCTACCCAAGCTGTGCATCCTATTAACTTCATCTTCCTTTCATTAAAAAAATTTATTCCGAAACATGTCTCGTTGTCAAAACATTCGTTGATCATTTTTTTATATCTTTCTTCAAAAATAAATAAGGGTAATTTTGAATTCGGAAACAAAACCACATTTAAAGGAAACAACGGAATCTCGATCTCTTTTGACATATGCAATAATAATAAAAAAAAACTTCCGAAAGAATAGCATTCTTACGGAAGTGAAAATTAACTTTTAATTTAGGGCTTTTACTTATAGGTTATCACCAGCGAAGTAATATTTTTATCTTTATCATATCCGAGCATAAGACCGACTTCCTTACTATCCTTTTTCCAGCTTATTAATCCGCCTTTATCGCTGACAAGAGTTTCTCCACCTTCTGAGATTATGTAACCATTCTTTTTCATTTCATCTTTATAGAAGCCGACAATGTCCTGTACTTTTTCCGGTGATTCGAAAGTTACGACAGTTCCTTCGGAGGAATTTAATGAACCCAATGTTTTTGCATTCCTGGGAGTGGGAACATCAGTTGGGAAATTTGCCGGCATTCCGGGAGACATTCCCAATTCGTTTGCTTTGTTGAGATCACTTTTCGACGGGTCAGTTTCTTTATCATCATCTTTTTTTTCCGGTTCACTCTCATTATTCTGAGAAGATTGATTTTCATTTTCTTTCTTTGATTCAATTTTCGGATTGTCCTTCCTGTCACCGGAAACTTCATTCTTCTCGCCGCATCCAATGTATGAAATAAATATAAAAAATATTAACAGTGAAATTAAATTTCTCATCAAATTAAATTTAGTTTAAAAAAAAATTTTAATTGAAGCATCTTATCGCTTCAAACGTGCCTGCTATCCAGCTCTTCTTATCGTCTTTAAAACTCATTGCAATTTTGCCTTTTACAATATTATCATCCATGCTTGTAATCACTAAGGCACAGCTCCAGTCGGTCGAAGTTTTTTTAGAAATATTGTTTACCGAACTTGTATCATAATATGCAATGTAACCGTCTAAATTCTGTTCGAAGTTTGCCTTTAGTAATTCCCCGATTTTTATTTCACCCGCCTTGCGGAGCAGATGGAATGAATTATCATTTTCTATATATCCGCAGTTATTCTTCGGCTTCACGTCTCCAAAGTTCAAAACATTATCACCGCTTCCTCTCCATTGCTCAAAATTTATATAATTAATACTTACTTCTTTTCCGTTTATAAATCCCTTTACAGGAGTATCGGGAATATCGCCTGTCTTCAATTCGGATTTCCAGCTGAAAGTGTTACCGGAATTATTTTCTGCAACTTCCTCCTGTTTTTTATTGCAGGATGCAACAACAAAAATAAATAAAATCGTTAATGTCTTTAAATATGTTATTCTCAACAATCTATTCCTCATTATAATAATAAAAATCTAAAAGAGCATCTTGCTGTATGCTCTTAATAAAAGATAAAAGATAAAATTTAAATTTTATTATACTGCATATTTTTTATACCGGTCATTTATTCTTCCCCAGTTCAGATTTTTGAAGAAGTTGTCAATATATCCGGCTCTTGCAGGTCCGTCTTTGTGATAATATGCGTGTTCGAATACATCACAGCAAATTATCGGAATGCCGCCCCAGATTGCGCCGTAGTGATGCTCATCTACAAGTACATCAAGCAGTCTCTGGCTATAAAGCAGGTCATACGTGAGAACAGCCCAACCTGAAAGCTTTGCTGATATTGCTGTTGCTTTGAAATCTGCTTTCCAATTATCCATTGAGCCGAACTCTTTTTCAATTGCAGCAACAACTTCAGGCCCTTTGGACGTATCACCGTTTCCGCCCAAAACTTCCCAATAAACATCATGAAGCAAAGCACCTGCATGATTCCATGTTTGCCTTCTCTTAAGTTCACCGATCTGACTGTAGTTGCCGTTTGCTTTTGCACGATCGGCAGTTTCCAGTTCCTTCTCGATGTTATTTAAAAATGTAACGTAACCTTTGTGATGAGTATTGTAGTGCCAGTCTGCTGTCTGTGCATCAATAACAGCTTCCAGTAATTTTACTGCTTCCTCATCGGTGTAAGGTCTTTTATTGAATTTCCATTCGTATGACATTTTTTTAATATCTCCTTTTTTATTTATTAAATTTTTTTCTTCTGAATTAATTGAATGTAAATTTTTTTCAATGGCAAAAATTCCAATTCCCATGGCCGAATTTTTTATAAAATTTCTTCTCGAGAATTTACCTTTGGATTTCATTTTAATGAACTTTTGTTAACCCGGATTTATCGTTAAAGATTTTTAATCACTATGACACTAAGCTCACAAACAGAACCAAGCAAAAAAATAGTAAAAAATCTTTGCCTGCCGGCATCTGCATTATGGTGTCAACATAAATACAAGCGTGCTAACTTCATAAATGCTTTGCGTTCTTGACGGCTAAATAAGATTTGGGTCTGATTGAACAATTGGGATAAAATAGAAAAAACTAACTTGAGTTGAAATTCATATTAAAAAACTACAAAAGTTTTTAAGAACTCTTGTAGTTTGATTATTCATACCAATAACTTTTTTTAAATTTATACACCAAAAGAACTTCCGCATCCGCAGGTTTTTACTGCATGCGGATTATTAAAAACAAATCCTCTGCCTGTCAATCCATCTGTATAATCAATTTCAGTTCCCGCAAGATATAAATTACTTTTCATATCTATGAAAATCTTCACGCCGTCTTTTTCTATAATGTTATCACCTGTTCTTTCTTCCGGATCGAAGCCCAGTGTATAAGTCAATCCTGAACATCCTCCGCCTTTCACACCGACTCTCAGTCCATAACCATCCGGAATTTTGTTTTCCCCCATGATCTTTTTAATTTCCATTACAGCCTTTTCAGTTACGTTGACATCTTCACTTACTCCGGCGACGAATTCTTTTGCTTCAGACATTTTATTTACCTCTTGATTTATTTTTAAAATTTTTTTACAACCCAGATCAATAACATTATAAATGCTATTAACCTTTCAAACTTTACAAAACTTTACAAACTTAACTTTACAAACTTAACTTTACAAACTTTACAAACTTAACTTTACTAACTTTACTAACTTTAAACTTACACTATTCCTTCCTTAGACATATTGTACACCGGTGATTCTTTTTTTAATTTTTCAATATTTGAAACTAATCTGTCAATCAAGTAATTGATTTCATCTTCTGATGTAAATCTCCCGAAGCTTATTCTCAGTGAACATTTTGCAAGCTCATTACTTCTGCCGATTGCGCTTAATACATGAGAAGGAGCCATAGAAGCCGATGTGCACGCACTTCCTGTAGAAACTGCTATATCACTCATCCCCCCTATCAATGCATCAATATCAATATAACCAAAGCTGACATTAACATTATTTGTTAATCGCTTTGTTCTGTGCCCGTTAAGATAAACATTCTCAAGCTTTAATAGTGACTCAATAATTCTGTCTCTGTATCCGATATGTTTTTTCATCTCTTCTTCCATTTCCAACATACTTATCTCGCATGCTTTGCCTAACCCGGCAATTCCCGGAACATTCAGAGTTCCGCTTCTTAATCCTTTCTCCTGGCTGCCGCCATGCATCTGTTTTGAAACTTTTACTCTTGGATTTTTGCTTCTTACATACAATGCTCCGACTCCTTTAGGTCCGTAAAATTTATGAGCCGAGATGCTCATCATATCTATGTTCATTTTTTGCACATCTACCGGTATCTTTCCAACTGCCTGCGTTGCATCGGTATGAAAAAAAACCCCAAACTCTTTGCAAATTTTTCCAATTTCTTCAACCGGCTGTATGGTTCCGATTTCATTATTAGCAGCCATTATGCTGACTAAAATTGTTGTGTCTTTAATTGAATTTTTTAATTCATCGATATCTATTAAACCATCTTCATCAACATTCAGATATGTAACTTCAATTCCACGCTCTTCGAGAAAATTACATGTCTCGAGAATTGCTTTATGCTCTGTCGTACATGTAATTATATGATTTCCTTTTTGAGAATAAACTTCCGCAATTCCCTTGATGGCAATATTATTTGATTCAGTAGACCCTGCAGTAAACACTATCTCTTTAGGACTTGCACCGATTAATTCTGCGACACTTTTTCTTCCTTTAGAAACTGCTTCTTCGGCTTCCCATCCGTATTTGTGATTTGCGCTCGATGCATTCCCGAACATGCTGCAAAAATACGGAAGCATAGTATCGAGCACCCTGGGGTCTACAGGAGTTGTTGCATTGTAATCCATATAAAGCGGGAGTTTAATATGAAGATTTTTATTTTCTTTAAACAAAATCTGAAATAGTTTTACGTTTAAAAAGCTCTTCGACTTCTTTTTGAAGCTGGGTTACCGGGGACTTAATCGAACATGTATCCACAAGACAACAATCCTTTTCAGCACTTTCATGAAGACATTCGGCAATTGCAGTATCTCCGTCAATTGCATTCATTAAATTAAATAATGGAATTTCATCGGGTCTTTTGGTCAAAAAATATCCTCCGTTTGTTCCTTGATTGGAGGCTAAGATTTTTTCGTTTTTTAATTTTTGCAAAATCTTTGAAAGAAGATCATAAGGAATATGGTTTATATCGGAAATTTCTCTAGCCGTCACTAATTTATGATCTGAATTTGAAATGAACTTCAATGCCATCAGAGCATATTCGACTTTTTTAGAAATTCTGATCATAATTCAATAATTGGACTAACATACCTAATTTCCAAATAAAAAAAGGAAAATTACTTTTTCCTCTTGTGATTATTTTGCGGTCCCAACGGGATTCGAACCCGTGTTTTCACTGTGAAAGAGTGACGACCTAACCCCTAGTCGATGGGACCTTTGTTATTAATTTATTGCAAATTAATCAATTCCCGTTTGAGATTCAATTAACTAAGAGTTATTAAGATTTTGAAGATTTGAAGAGACGTGTAATGCCTTGTCCTCACTTTCTTTTACCAGTGTTCTAAAAAAATTTAGTGCAAAAGACGTGCAGAGGTAGTGAATTAATTTTAATAAGTAAACTGTACCTGTCCGCTTCCGTTTTTATCCATAATCCATAATCTTCCGTTGCCGTTGTTTCGGTTTGTGTAAATTATTTTTTGATTTGCCGATGAATAATCGGGAGAATAACTTTGTGCTGTAGTTAACTTAGCGATATTGTTTCCGTTCAAATTCATACTGTAAACATAAACGTAACCGTCTTTATTCATCGAGCAAAATATAATTTCATCTCCGGCAGAAACAGGATAAGAATTAATTATATGATCATCACCGTTTAGCAATGCTATAACTTGTTTTGAACCATTACTAAAGAAATATTGCGCCAATGTATCCCCGGTCTGGCGACCTTTATTATCTTTTATCGGACTAAAATAAATAAAAGAGCTGCTTCCGTTTACCCAATTGGGATAAGTTGCATTTGTAACCATCATATTTTTTTGCTTACCATCGGGTTTCATAATCCAAACATCGCAGGGCTGAGTTCCGCATTCGGAATACACCAGCCAATTTCCGTCACTGCTGCATTTTGGATAAAGATTAATTCCGTTATCTGTTAATGAAATCAAACTGTCACCGGTAGTTCTTACTTTGCTGATGTTGTTATTTTGAGAAAAGAAAATCCAGCTGCCGTCAGGAGACCAGTCCGGGCTGTAAGTAAAGCCGTTGATTAATAATCGGGAATTTGTCCCGTTTGTATTAACTATATATATTCCATTGAAATCAAAATCCATATCGGAATGTACGTAAGCAATTCTATCGCCTGTATTCGACCAGGCAGGTTCAAAGTCAATCTGGGTATATTCTGCAGATGTCGAAGTTGACGGGTCCATAGTGTTATCGGAACAAGACAAAAACTGTAAGATAGATAAAGTTAACAGGAGTATAATTATTTTAACTGATGAATTCATTTTTTCATTTATCTAAATTTAATATATATCACTTCAATTTAATACATAAAATTTTCAAAATTAAAATTTTACCGGGAATACAAAAACTTCAATTTTTTAGAGCAGGAGTAATTTTGTTAAACAATTTATCAAAATGACAGTGGCTGAAAATTCTCAAATTCTGTACACTATAATTTTGGAACGCACCGTTTCTATTTTTTCGTGTACAAAAATTCTCAAAATAAACTCATATTAACATTTAAATACTTCATTGATTTGAGTATATTGATCACAAATTGTTCATTAGAAAACTAACTCATATTTAACCGCCAGGCACACAAAGTTTTTACGCAAAGTTCGCAAAGAATTTTTTTTTATTAATTTTTTAATTAACCTTTGTGTATTGGTCTATTTTATAGTTTAAAATTTCTTAATGAAAAATGAGGTTAAATAAAATTTATTTAATTATTGAAAATTGCTTTAATAACAGGCGGACCTTCTGCAGAAAGAGAAGTTTCGGTCGCATCGAGTAAAAGTATTTTAAAAGCTTTAAGAGATCTTGGGCACAATGTTAAAGTTATAGATCCGATACATGGAGATAAAAAAGTGAGTGAAGAATTTATTTTTAAAAACGGAGTAACAAAAGAATCTCCTTCTATTGAAAAGCTCAGAGAAATTAAAAATTCTTCCGATAGAAATATTTTAAAGTGTATTAACTCAGAACTTTTTGATAATGTTGATTTGGCATTTCTGGGAGTTCATGGGAAGTTTGGAGAAGACGGAAAAATACAGACATTGCTTGAGCTTAGAGGAATAAATTACACCGGCTCGGATATTTTTTCTTCTGCTCTGGCGATGGATAAAGACATTTCCAAGATTATTTTAAATTCTATTGCTGTAAAAACTCCGGACTGGTTTATTCTACAAAAGAATTCCAATCCAAACTATGAACAGATTAACAGAAAGATTTTAGGTTCATTCGGTTATCCTTGTGTAGTTAAACCTAATGACGAAGGAAGCACAGTCGGGCTTTCCATCGTCAAACCCGATGTAGAAGATGTCCAACTGCAGAATGCAATTGAGCTGGCTTTTTATTATTCAGATAAAGTTTTAATTGAGCAATTTGTAAAAGGAAGAGAGCTGACTGTTCCGATAATTGGTGAAGAAGCATTTCCTGTAATTGAGATCAGACCAAAGGATGGTTTTTATGATTACGAGCACAAATACACAAAAGGCATGACTGAATATTTCTGTCCTGCGGAAATATCTAAAGAGATTGAACAAAAAGCGAAAGAAGATTCATTAAAAGCTCATAGAACAATTGGTTGTAAAGTGTATTCGCGTATTGATTTTATACTTGATGATAAGAATGATTTATATTGTCTTGAAGTAAACACACTTCCGGGGATGACAGAAACTTCGCTTGTTCCGAAGTCTGCAGCTGCAAATGGAATGAGCTTTGAAGATCTTATAAAAAAATTAATCGAACTTTCTTTACAAAAAAATTGAATAAAGACAACCAAAAGGGCAGGTATATTAATGATATAGCAAGGGTAATTAAATATAATTCAAGGGTGGTGTTGGTAATTATTTTTTTTCTTGGGTTAATTGCCTTTGCATCATTGGGAAATAAAGGAATAATCCAGCGATTTAAGCTTGAAACTGAAAAGAAAGATCTGGAGGAACAATTGGAAGCGGAAATTAAAAAATCTCAGCAATTGCTAAATGAAATAAATGAATTAAAATCTTCTGATACAAAGATAGAAAAAGTTGCCCGTGAAAAATACGGGATGACAAAAGACGGAGAAAAAATTTATAAAGTAATTGTGGACAGCACAAAATGATAAAAGAAATTATCAGTACTTTGGAAACAATTTTAAAAATAAATTCTCCGACAGGTTATACAATTGAAATAATAAATTATATAGAAGAGCTTTTTAATAATGAAGAAAATTTGTTAATAACAAAAACAAATAAAGGATCTATCCTGATTTCGTTTGATGAAAATCCACAGCTAATTATTTCAGGACACATAGATACACTTGGAGCAATGGTCAAGGAAGTAAGATCAGACGGAACACTTGAAATTACGCTTCTCGGTTCATATCCTTTAAACTCTTTTGAAGGAGAATACGTAACTATTAGGAATTCGAAAGGGAAATTGTTTCGCGGAACTTTCCTTCTAAATAATCCCGCCGACCATGTTAATAAAAATGTCAGAACAGAGAAAAGAGAAAATAAAAATATGTCAATAAGATTAGATGAGTTAGTCACATCGGGTGAAAACATACGCAAGCTCGGAATTAATGTCGGGGATTTTATATTTTATGACATAAGATTTGAAAATACAGACAGCGGTTTTATAAAATCAAGATTTTTGGATGATAAAGCCTGTGCGGCGGTTATGATAGAGCTTATAAAAGATTTGAGCAAAAGTAAAAAACAAAAAAAGGTTGGGTTTTATTTTTCAAACTATGAAGAAGTTGGTCATGGTTCCTGTGTAGGAATACCTGAATCTGCGGTGGAATTACTTGTGCTTGACATGGCAGTTATAGGCGAGGGATGTTCGGGAAAAGAGGATACGGTTTCAATTTGCGCAAAAGATTCTTCCGGACCATATGATTTTACGATGACAAATAAATTGAGAAATCTTGCAATAAAAAATAAAATTAAGTTTGAAATTGATATCTATCCATATTACGGTTCGGATGGAAGCGCAGCATTGCTTGCCGGATATGATGTCAGAGTCGCATTAATCGGACCCGGTGTTTCGGCTTCACACGGAGTAGAAAGAACCCATCAGAAGGCATTGAAAGAGACTTATAATCTAACCAAAACATATATAGAGAATTTCTAAAATCTATTTTGCATAACCCTCTTCGTTATTGAGTTTAATTTCAAATTAGAAATCGTAATTTTCTTTAAAATTTTAGGAGCTATAGTTTTGAAAAGAGTGGTATCGGGAATAAAGCCATCGGGTGATTTGACAATAGGAAATTATTTAGGAGCAATGAAAAGATGGGCGGAAAATCAGGAGGGCTGTGAAAATTTTTTCTTCATTGCAAATTTGCATGCGATAACGGTCAAACAGGATCCTGAACTTTTAAAGAAAAGGACTTTTGATATTGTTGCGTGGCTGCTTACAGTTGGAGTTGACCCAAACAGTTCTGTTATTTTTATTCAATCTATGGTACCGGCTCACAGCGAGATTTGCTGGATATTGAATAATTACGTAACAATGGGTGAGCTTGGAAAGATGACACAATTTAAAGATAAATCATCCAAGGCAGGCAGAGAAGGGCAGCTTGTCGGCCTTTACGATTATCCTGTTTTAATGGCAGGTGATGTTTTGCTTTATGATGCGGATGAAATACCGGTGGGCATCGACCAGACACAGCACATTGAGTTATGCAAAGCCATTGCGCTGAGATTTAATAATCAGCACGGGGAAACTTTTAAAATTCCGAAAGCTACCGTATCTAAGACAACAGCTAAGATAATGTCACTGAATGATCCGACAAAGAAAATGAGTAAGAGCGAATCAGGTGACAGCTATATTGCACTTGATGAAAGGCACGAATCAATTTTAAAAAAATTTAAAAGAGCCGTTACTGATTCAGACAATAAAATTAAATTCAGCAAAGACAAGCCAGCCATAGGCAACCTGCTTGTAATATATTCCGAATTTGCTGATAAGCTGATTGAAGAGATTGAGAAAGATTACCAGGATAAAGGTTATGGACAATTTAAAAGTGATTTGGGAGAAATAGTTTCAAAAAAAATAGGAAAACTTCAGGCACATTTTTCTGAATTCAGAGCTGATGAAGAAAGATTAAACAACATTATTTTAGAAGGAAATAAGAATGCAAATATTATTGCGAATGAAAAGTTAAGTGTAGTTAAAGAAAAATTAGGGCTTGTCTGAAAATTTAACAATAACATGTTTTGAAGGAACAATTTTAATTTTATTAAAGTAATAGAAAACCATTGATAGATCCGTCTCCAAAAGATAAAATAAAACAGGAAGAGCTGAAATCGAGTGGCGAAATTCCCAAACATGTAGCGATAATAATGGATGGAAACGGAAGATGGGCAAAATCGAAAGGTTTATCGAGAGTATTCGGACATAATGAAGGAGTTAATTCTGCAAGAGACATTGTTGAAGCATCGGGACAGATTGGTGTAAAATATTTAACACTTTATACATTCTCAACAGAGAATTGGAAAAGACCACAAACCGAAGTAACATTATTAATGAAACTATTAATCCGCTCAATACGTGATGAGACTGACCGGCTTCACCAAAATGACGTCAAGCTAACTGCGACTGGTGATTTGGAAAACCTTCCTGAAAAAGTTTTTAAGGAGCTTAAGGATGCAATGGAGAAAACAAAGGACAATAAACTTATGACATTAAACCTGGCGTTGAGTTACAGCGGGCGGTGGGATATTTTAAATGCAGTTAAAAAAATTATCTCGGAACAAAATAAATCAGAAAACGATTTATACAATTTAAACGAAAAGACATTTTCACATTATCTTGCCACACGTGATATACCTGACCCTGATTTGTTGATAAGAACGGGAGGTGAATTCAGAATCAGTAATTTTTTGTTATGGCAAATAGCATACAGCGAAATTTTTATTGACAGCCATTATTGGCCCGACTTTAAAAGAGCACAATATTATAAAGCGATTTCTGAATATCAAAAAAGAGAAAGAAGATTCGGATTGGTAAGCGAACAATTAAACAAAAAAGTAAAGAGCTAAAGAATGATGAAGAAAAAAATCAGTTTTAAGATTTTATTAATTTCAATTTTCCTATCAACAATAAACTTCGGCACTATTTATTCTCAGGATGCGGGACCCACAACATACAGGATTGCAAGCATCGAAACCAAAGGAAATAAAAATTATGAATCCGGTACAATAGTTTCTTACTCGGGATTAAATACAGGGCAGGAAATAAATATACCTTCAGACGAAACAAAGGAAGCAATTAACCGGCTATGGAATATAGGAATATTTTCTAATGTAAATCTTTATATCGATAAAAAATTCGGTAACGAAGTTTATTTGGTAATAGAAGTTGAAGAGCTGCCAAGAATTGAGAAAATAGACATTACAGGAAATGATGAATATTCCGATGATGATTTAAAAGAGAAGATAAATCTTGTCTCCGGCGAAGTTGTTTCTGAACAAAAGCTTAAAGACATAGAATTCAACCTGGAAAAATACTATGCCGATGAAGGCTATGGACTTGCGACTGTAAAAGTTGATAAACTTGTTTCTGCAAGTAATGAAGCAAGAATAAGGGTAAAGATCAATGAAGGTAACGAGCTTACGGTAAGAGAAATTACTTTTGAAGGCAATAAAAACATCTCTGCAAGTGATCTTGAAGGTGCTATGGATGAAACAAATGAAAAGGTCTGGTGGCAGATCTGGGACGGAGCAACTTTTGATAAGACAAAATTTAAAGAAGATCTTAAACTGATTGAAGGTCTGTATAAAGAAAGAGGATACAAAGATGCTGTTGTATTGGAAGACAAGCTTAATATTCTTTCTACCAAAGAAGATGTTAACATAACGATTAAAGTGGATGAAGGAAAAAAATATTATGTCAACGATGTAATATTTGACGGCAATTCTATTTACGAGGATAATTTACTTAAGGCAAGATTAGGATTTAATAAAGGGGAAGTTTACAACATAAAGAAACTTCAGGAGAATCTTTATGGAAATGAAATAGAAACAGATATAAATTCTCTCTATTTAGATAACGGATATTTATCAATCAATGCTGATATAGAAGAAATACCTGTGGATGACAACGAGATTAATTTGAAAATAAACATTATAGAAGGAAATCAATTTAAGTTCGGGATGGTAGGATTTGATGGAAATGACAAGACAAAAGACAAAGTATTAAGAAGAGAGCTTTATACTTTACCCGGAGATTATTTCAGTAAAAGCAGTATTAAGAGAAGCATGCAGCAGCTCTCAGGATTAAATTATTTTAATCCCGAAAAGCTTTCTCAGGATATATCACTTTCAAATGACAGCACTGTTAATATAAAATATTTAGTCGAAGAAAAATCATCTGATCAGTTTAATGCTTCGGTAGGATACAGCGGAAGCTATGGTGTTACAGGTTCATTGGGGTTAACGTTTAACAATTTTGATATAGCAGAGCCTTTTAAAGGAGGGGCCGGTCAGATACTTTCATTCAACTGGACATTCGGAACGGGCGGTACTTACAGAACCTTTGATGTCGGATTTCAGGAGCCATGGCTGTTTAATACACCGACCCAATTTGGATTCAACATTTTTAATACGAGGCAGAATTATTCAAATTTGGATTTGAAAGAAACCGGCGCTTCGGTTAATGTAGGAAGAAGATTTAAATTTCCCGATGATTTTTTCAGAGGTGACTGGACATTGAAATTTCAAAGTACTGATGTAATAAACGGAGATGATTATTATCAGGAAGGGACCAGAAGCCAGTTTAGTATAAGGCAGGTCATTTCAAGATCATCGGTATTTGAACCGGTATTCCCTACTCAAGGAACAAGAGTATCGAACTCTACAGAATTATCAGGAGGACCTTTTTTACCCGGATCAGTCGAGTTTATAAAAAATATTTTTTCTGTTGAAGCATTTACACCTCTTTCATCGAATAGAAAATTGGTTCTGTTTTCAAGCTTCCTGTTTTCTTTCTTAAATTCATTTGCCAGCGATAAATATCTTCCGCCAAGCGAGACCTTCTACATGGGTGGAAACGGATTGACTTATAATACAATCGCCTTGAGAGGATATGACGATAGAAGCGTGGGACCAAAAAATTTAGGTAATCCGATAGGGGGAAGGGTTGCAACAAAGTATGGAGTGGAGCTGAGATATTCTTTATCACAGGACCCGCTTCCGATATTCATTCTGGGCTTTGCAGAGGCCGGGAATGTCTGGGGAGATATAAATAAAACCGATCCTTTTGATTTAGTAAGGTCGGTAGGTGTGGGAACCAGATTAATACTACCTGCGGTCGGGCTTGTTGGTTTTGATTTTGGATATGGATTTGACAGGTTGGTAGTGGACGGGCAACAGCCGGAGTGGCTATTTCATTTTCAATTCGGAAAAGGATTTTAATAAAATAATTTAATAATAAAAAATAAATAAGGAGAACATTCTTGAAAACCAGTTATTTGAAATTCATAGTAATAACATTTGCTTTTGTTTGCGTATTTTTTGCAGGAGATTCACAGTCACAAATTAAGATAGGATATGTAGACAGTGAAACAATTTTAAAGCAATTGCCGGAAGCTCAAAAAGTTCAGACAGAACTCGAAGGTTTACAAAAACTTTATCTGGATACAATTCAAACCCGGGAAACAGATTTAAAGTCCAGAGCTGAGACCTTTAAAATAAAATATGATGAGGCGCAAAAAAAAGTCGAGACTGGTGAAGTAAAATCGGAATCCGACATGAAAGCTTTACAGGATGAAATTTCCGGAATGCAGCAGGATATTCAGTCACTCAGCGAAAATCTTGACGGCTATAAGCAAAACATTCAGAATACTCTTATACAGAGGCAGTCTGAACTTTTTAAACCTGTTAAAGACAAAATCACAAAGACAATTGAAGAGGTTTCAAAGTCATTGAAAATAAATTTTGTTTTTGATAAAGCAGATGGTACTTTACTGTATGGTGATAAGGAGTTTGACATTACTTTTAAAGTACTCGACAAGCTTAAATAAGTTAAATTAAATTTTTTGGTAAATAATTTTGCCTGCTTGTATTTTGCTTGCGGGCATTTTAATATTTAAAATTCTTCTATGGGCAACATTAAAAGGACGGGTCTTTTTTTTATTTTATTTCTAATTTCATTTACGTTTGCTTCTAAAATCTTTTCTCAGACAAAAGTGGGGTACATAGATTCAAAAAAAATACTTGAATCTATGCAGGACTCACGTGATGCCAAGCAGAGGCTTGAAGCATTGGTAACTCAATGGCAGGGTGAGTTAAAAGAACTGCAAGACAGCTTGAAATATATTAAAGAAGATTATGAGAAAAAGAAGCTTATACTTACTGATCAGCTAAAACTGCAGACGGAAAAACAGATTGCAGACATTGAGGGTTCGGTATCAAGTTTTAAAACTCAAAAATTCAGTGAAGGAGGAGAATATTTTCAAAAACAAACTGAATATATGAAACCTGTGCAGGACAGAATATTTAAGGCGATTGAAACTATTGCCAAGGACGGAAGTTTCGATTATGTGTTTGACCGCAGCAGTGATATTCTGCTTCTTTATGTAAATGAAAATTATGATCTCACTAACAAAGTTATTAATGAAATTGAAGGAAAATAATGAAGCTTGACGAAATTGCCCACCTCTGCAACGGCACAATAGAAGGGCCTATTGATTTAGAAATTACAGGAGTTGGAAAGATCGAGAATGCCATGAAGAATGAAATTACTTTCATATCGAATCCTGTTTACGAAAAATTTTTCAATACAACAAACGCAGGGGCAATTATTGTTTCGAATGATTTTAAAATCGAGTTCGAAAGAGATGATGTTTCGATATTAAGAGTTGCTGATCCTTATCTTTCTTTTTTGAAACTTTTGGAAAAATTTGATAAGCCCCATGTGAGTAAACCTGAAGGTATATCGAAAAATTGTTTTGTAGATACCGGTAGTGAAATTGGAAAGAATGTTTTTATTGGGAATTTTTCATCTGTCGGAAAAAAATCAAAGATCGGTAATGACTCAAAGATTTACTCTAATTGTTCCATTGGAGATGATGTTGTAATCGGAAATAATTGTATAATTTATGCTAACGTTGTTATTTACAGCGAGTGTAAAATCGGTAACAATGTTATTCTTCATTCCGGAAGTATAGTCGGGTCTGACGGATTTGGATTCGCAAAACAGGAAGATGGGTCTTATAAAAAAATCCCTCAGATTGGAAATGTTGTAATTGAAGATAATGTTGAAGTGGGTTCTAATACATCAATAGACCGTGCAACAATCGGAGAGACAAAAATTTGCAAAGGTGTTAAGCTCGATAACCAGATTCAAATTGCACATAATGTTATTATTGGAGAAGACACAGTCATTGCCGCACAGGTGGGAATTGCGGGCTCGACAAAAATCGGGAAGAGGTGCATGATTGGCGGTCAATCGGGTATAGTAGGACATCTTACAATTTGTGATGATGTAATTATCGGGGCAGCAGTAGGTGTTTCCAAGTCGATTGACAAACCAGGAATTTACACCGGCTACAGAGCACGTCCGCATAGAGAGGATTTGAAACTTGAGATCGGAATCAGAAATTTGAATAAGGCCGATGAAAGATTAAAGATACTTGAAGAAAAAATTTTAAATAAGAAATAATTTTTATTATGTTAGAGAAGCAGAGGACAATTAAAAATCCCGTCACATTATCCGGTGTAGGACTTCACACCGGAAATAAATCCAATATGACATTTAAGCCTGCTCCTGAGAATCACGGAGTAAAGTTCAGAAGGACTGACATGCACGGCTCTCCTGAAATTCCTGCAGATATTGATCACGTCATTGATATTTCAAGAGGAACAACAATCGCAAAGAATGGAGCTGAAGTTCATACCGTTGAACATGTTCTTGCGGCAATAATGGGATGTGAAATAGATAACATTATTGTCGAGCTTGACTCTAACGAGCCGCCGATAATGGATGGCAGTGCAAAAGATTACGTCGAGACTTTGAGGAAAGCCGAGATAATAGAGCAGGAAGCAAAGCGTGATTATCTTGTTATCGAAGATACTGTTCATTACCAGGATGAAAAAAATAATGTAGATATAGTTGCATTGCCGCTAAAAGATGATTTCAGAATTTCCGTCATGGTTGATTATAATAATCCTGCCCTCGGCGTCCAGCATACCGGGTTATTTAATTTACAGAATGAATTTGAAAAAGAATTTGCTCCGTCAAGAACTTTTTGTTTTCTAAGCGAAGTAGAATACCTTCGTGAACAGGGTTTAATAAAGGGCGGTGATTTGAATAATGCAATTGTAATAGTAGATAAAGAAGCTTCGGATGAAGAGCTTGATGTAATGAAAAAAAAATTAGGAATCGAGGAAAGTATTATTCTGGGCTCTAATGGAATATTAAACAACAAACAATTAAGATATAAAAACGAGCCTGCAAGACACAAGCTTTTGGACCTGATCGGAGACCTTGCATTAATAGGAGCACCGATCAAAGGACAGATTCTTGCAGCAAGACCGGGGCATAAGTCCAATGTTGAGCTTACAAAAATGTTAAGGAAACTTTACCTTCAAAAAAAAATTGAGAAACAATTTCAGGTGATGAAATCCGAGAACTGTGTTTTTGATATCGAAGCCATTTTAGAAATCATGCCCCACAGATATCCGTTTTTGCTCGTTGACAGAATCATAGACATGGAAGTAAACAAAAGAATTGTCGGAATTAAAAATGTGACATTCAACGAACCATTCTTTAACGGACACTTTCCAAATAAAAGAGTAATGCCCGGTGTTTTGATTGTTGAGGCGATGGCGCAATGCGGATTTATACTTTTGCTTAATACTCTTGATAATGCCAAAAGCAAAATGGCATACTTTGCTTCCATAGATAAAGTAAAATTCAGAAAGCCGGTAACACCCGGTGATCAATTGGTTTTTGAAATGTATTTGCTTAATTACAAAAGAGGAATTTGCAAAATTGCGGGCAAGGCATATAAGAATTATATCGGCGGAGAGGTTGCATGTGAAGGAGAATTTATGGCAGCAATAGTTGACAAATGAATTACCAGTTTATCTGTACTGAAATAAAGTCTGAAGATAAACTAACTCACTCAATAAAAACGATCACCTGTTTAATAACTATTCTCTTAATTACACTAAATTTTTTTTAAAAGCAAAACTTAACCAATCAATTAACAAAATTGTTTATTAGAAAAATAAATTAAACCTTGTGCACTTGGTTTTTTTGTGGTTTAAAATTTACTTTTATGAAAATCCTTTATTAATCAATTAACAAGTCAAACATCTGAAAGAGCTTCCACTCCGGGCAATTTCTTTCCTTCCAAAAACTTAAGAGCCGCACCACCTCCGGTAGAGACATGAGTTACTTTATTTTCCAGCTTGGCTTTAGAAATAGCGCTGGCAGAATCCCCGCCTCCGACTATTGTTACTGCGCCCTTTGATGTAGCTTCAGCAAGAGCTTTCGCTATTTCAATTGTGCCCGTTGCAAAGATATCGATTTCAAAAACTCCCATTGGACCATTCCAGACAATTGTACCTGAACGCAGAATCTCTTCCCTGTATTTGTGAATTGTCTTTGGTCCTATGTCTACACCTATCCATTCATTAAAATCCTGGGTAATCCTATTTGCGAACATTTCTTTAGTTTGTGCATCTTTATCAACTTTATCAGCCATGAGAATGTCTTCGGGTAATTCAAGTTTTGCTTTTGATGTTTTTGCTTTTTCCAAAATTTCCTTTGCAAGCTGTACTTTATCAGCTTCCAAAATTGATTTTCCTATATTATATCCGAGTGCTTTGTAAAATGTAAACATCATTCCGCCGCCAATTAAAATAATATCGGCTATGTTAAGTAAATTTTCAAGAACATCAATCTTACCGGAAATCTTTGAGCCGCCAAGAATAGCACATAATGGTCTTTTGGGATTATCAATTGCAGAACTTAAATATTTTAATTCCTTCTCAATCAAATAACCGGCTGCAGATTCTTTTATAAAATGTGTAACTCCGACTGTGGAGGCATGTGCCCTGTGAGCTGCTCCGAATGCATCGTTGACGAAGATGTCACCATACTGAGCAAGCTTTTTTGCAAACTCCAAATCATTATTTTCTTCCTCTTTATAAAATCTTAAATTTTCAAGAAGCAGTATGTCCCCGTCTTTCATTTCATTAATAACTTCAATGTTAGCTTCACTTACACAATCATCTGAGAACAGAACCGGCTTGTCAAGAATGTTAGATAAATATTCCGCTACAACAGATAAGGAATATTTCTGATTCTTCTCGCCTTTTGGTCTTCCGAGATGGCTCATCAATATACATTTTCCGCCATTCGTGATGATAACCTTTATCGTAGGTAATGATTCGAGTATTCTCTTGTCATCGGAAATATTCCCATTCTCATCGAGAGGAACATTGAAGTCAACTCTGACTAAAACACTCTTTCCTTTAATTTTATTTTCTTCTATTAGTTTTTGTAAAGTTAATTTTGACATAATTATTTAACGAATTAATTTTTAAAGTTGCAAAATAATGTTTTCATAAAAGGATTTACAGATAATAAAAAAACCCCCTGATTGATTTAATCAAGGGGTTTGATATTTCCGAACTAATGAAAATTATTTTATGAGTAACATTTTCTTTGTATCTGCAAAGTCATTTGTTTCGATTCTATAGAAGTATGCACCACTTGGAAGAGTAGCAGCATTAAAACCAACTATATAATTACCTGCATTCTTAACCTCATTAACAAGTGTAACAACTTCTTTTCCAACCATATCATAAACTTTTAACGTAACAAATCCTGATTTAGGAATTGAGAAGTTTATGTTTGTTGTCGGATTGAATGGATTCGGGAAATTTTGTTTCAATAAATACGAACTCGGAACTTCACCCGCAACATTAGAAATGCCAACGCCTTGAACAATCATCTTTACAATAACTCCGTCATTTCCAACAGCCCATCCTGTAGGACAGCCATTTACAACGGCAAAATCTAAATGTTGAAAAACCGCTCCTGACTGTGTATGTGCTGATGTCCAGTTAGCTCCTTGATTAGTTGAACGATAAACATCAGTACCGCTTCTTGTTGCCCACCAATCAGTTCCTGCTCCTTCGATTCCATTAATATTTCCGGCTGTTCCCGGTGGTGCAACTAATGAATAAGATGTTCCTCCGTTTGATGAGGATACCATTGCAGTACCTCCGGCTAATCCATTTGTTGTACTATTATAATGAACTGCGTATGTATTTACAGTCCCGGTTGTTGGTGCATTTGTCCATGTAAGTCCAAGATCAGGTGAATGATAAACTTTTGTTCCGTTTGTTCCAAACCACATGTGTGTTCCAACTATGTGAAATGAATTATTCCAACCTGCATTTCCACCAACCTGAGCAGGTTCAGTAGCCATTCTTGCCCAAGTATTACCACCGTCAGTTGTTTTTACTACTGTCCACTTTCCAGTTACAGGATCACCTAAGCCATAACCTTCTGTAGCAGAAATCATTTGAAGAGCATCAATAAATCCTCCTGCCTGAGTGAAAACCTGAGTCCATGTTGTTCCGCCATTAGTAGTTTTATAGATGAAAGTTGCTCCCGGTGTTGTAGTACAAATTGCATCGTTTGCTGACCATGCATAAATATTGTATATATCTCCGATAATGCCTGTTCCTGTTGCATTTGTCCACGTAGCTCCTCCATCAATCGTCCTTCTTACCGTTGGACCTGCTCCTGCTGCCCAGCCTATTTGACCTGAAACTGCTGATACTGATAGAAGTTGTGAAGCTGTTCCGGATGTTTGTGCTGTCCAATTAAATAAACAAACCGCCGGAGTTGAACCTGCTGTTACATTAACAAGGTCCAGGGAAAATGTTGCTCCGTCTGCCTGATTGTTTGCTACAACTTCTCTGAAGCCTATATAAATATTAGAACCTGCAGGAACTAAGCTTCCAATACTAAATCTGTATTGAACCCAGCTTGTATCCGGTGTAGCTACTGCAAAGTTTTTTCTCCAAACCAAAGTAGTCATTGCTGCAACTGTAGGAGTGGTTGTCGAAATTTTTACTTCAATACTATCTCTAAATGAATTTGGCCAATATCTCAAATAAAAATTTAAAGAATCACCTCCCTGAACATTTGTGAGCTGAGGTGTAATAAGCCATTGATCGCTGGTAGCTGCTCCACCTGTACTGTAAGATTCTAATGCACATGCATTTCCTCCGTCTGGAGGAATAGTTACAACACCACCATTAAATCCCGGGACAGGTGTAGTTCCGTTCGTTTGACGAGCCCATCCTGTACCTAAATCAGGGTTGATTTTTATCCAACCTGCAGGAGGGAAAGTTGCTCCTTCAAATGATTCTGATAAAGTGCTAAGCGGATTATCAAGTGCCGGACCATTTACTGTGTATGTTCCTTGCTTTTTTACTGTATTAGGATCTCTGTCATTTGGATTTGAAGAAGAAAAACCCCATATGAAAGTTATTGCAACACAGATCAAAAGGATAGAAAACGAAAAATTCCTTTTCATAAAATTACCTTTCTTTTTTTGTTTAATTAATTAATTAATTTAGTTTTTGTAAATTGGGTTGTAAAGTAATTATAAATAATAAAAAGGGTTTTAATAAACCCTTAACGTTTTAAAATAAAAACTTTGAATACAAAATAAAACATTACTCTGTAAATTTCAAGATGTAATGTAGAAACAAAAAAACCCATGCATATAAAACTACATGGGTTTTGAAGCTTTGAAAACTGATAATTATTTTAATAAAAACATTTTCTTTGTATCAACAAAATTTCCTGATTCTATTCTATAGAAGTAAACTCCGCTTGAAAAGTTTGCTCCGTTAAACCTTATGTCATAATTACCTGCATTCTTAAATTCATTAACAAGCGTTGCAACTTCCTTTCCGATTACATCATAAATTTTAATTGTTACTACTCCTGATTTCGGAATTGAGTAATCAATTTTCGTTGTCGGGTTGAATGGATTAGGATAATTCTGGCTTAATCTAAATCCTTCAACAACGCTAACATTATTTGATACTCCTACCAATGGACCATACTTTATTGTAACACACCATGCTCTTAATCTTCCGGTATCACCGCCGGCATTATCCGCAATTCTCAATATATATGCTCCATTCGGATCAATTCCATTCAGTGCAGCCAAAGGAGCTTTGGGATTGAACGTACCTGTTGTCTGAGCTTGAGTACCAATACATGCAGACGGAATATTTTGAATATTTATAGGACCTACACTATCAACCAGATTAGTTCCTATAAAATCATTACATGAATTTCCAAATCCGGTACCTGTGTATCCGACCCTGCTTATTATAGTATCAACACTTGTATTGTGTGTCAGCCAGAATCTTAAGTCACCAATATAGGTATGAATTACCGTGTCAATTTTTACTGAAATTTTTTGAATAACATTACCTGCAGGGATACCGCTAACTGTGAGAGTATCGATTGCCGGATTAGCGTTACCACCGTTTTCTGGTATTTGTTTGAATATACCATTTCTGCAAACTGTAATTGTGCCCCCGCCAACAGGAGTTAAATCTTTCAAGTTGTAAGCAGCAACTGCATAGTTTTGGAAGTTTAAGCATAACACCAGTTTATTATCTTTTACAAAGACTTCTGCACCGCCCGCTATGTTTGAACCTTTGTTAAAATTATAGGTGGCCGTTGCAAGTCCGGTTGCAATACTAACCCTGACTAAATCATTTGTTGTGTCCGAAGGAACAGTAAAATTTTGAGACCATACCCATAAGAATGCGGAATCAGCTGAACTGGTGCTGTCAAATCCCATTCCATATTTTCCACCTAAAGTATTGGTTATAGTTTTTAAGACAACTCCGTTCGTATCGCGGCATACTATATTACCTGTAAAATTACAGCTCCAGAATCCTTTTCTGTTTGGATCCCATGCAATCGCTCTGTAAGCTGCACCGGCATGTGTGTACTGTGCTACTCTGTTTCCAATAGAATCCATCTTGTAAAGTGCAGTTCCGGCTGCACCACCCCATAAATAATTTCTTCCCGAACCGTCAGGACCAACAGTCATATCTCTGATAGCGCCAGTACCTCCATTATATGCAGTGTTCTCGTCCGCTAATGTACCCGGACCTCCTGCAGTGCCATCTGGGTTAAATCTGTAAAGTGTAGCTAAATTCCATCTGTTTAGTATATATTTCCCTTGAAAATAACATGCTCCTACTGTTCCTCCATTTACTCCCGCAATTCCTGAATAATCCCAACCCCAGATTTTTGGATAAGGAAAATTTGGAGGAGTCGCAGTATCAGACTGCGATGGATCAATACTTGGAATTACGTCCATAGGAAAATTACTTTGTGGTGAAACATCATTTCTCGGATCGTCTTGAGTTGAATATCCGTAAATTAAAAATGATACAAGTAAAACCGGTAAAAAGTAAATCAGTAATTTTGATTTCATTTTTTCTCCTTTAAGTTTGAGAATAATAAGTTAATAAAAAATTTAAAATAAGTTTAAATAAAAAATTTGCTGAAAATTGTGTGGCTCAAGTTATTTATAATATTCTCTATTGTCAATAAAAAAATATTTGTGGACAAAAAAAACTCTGAACTTTGCTGTTATGCATTGTTAGCTAATCTATTCCACTATTTCTACTTCACATTCATCAATTGAATTCAAAAAATATTTTCCATAAGTCTTTGTAATGATTCTGTTGTCAAGTATTGCAATTATTCCTTTATCTGATTTATGTCTTATCAATCTCCCGATTCCCTGTCTGAATTTTAAAATTGCTTCCGGCAATGAATATTCAAAAAAACTATTTCCTCCATTCTGTTCAATAAATTCCATCTTTGCCTGCACTACCGGGTGTGACGGAACCTGAAACGGTAATCGTGTAATTATCAAATTACTCAACGCTTCTCCGGGAACATCTACTCCCATCCAAAAGCTGTCAAGCCCGAACAGCACTGAATTGATATCACTTTTGAAATGCTTTAATAAAATGCTCCGGGAAATTCCTGTCCCCTGTGTTAGTAATTCTATTTCATCTCCGGCTAAAATGTCTTTCATTTCCCTGCCGATGTTTTTTAATAAGTAAGAATTTGTAAAAAGGACTAGAGCTTTTCCCTTCGTAATTTTTATAAAGTAATGAATCCAGTCGCGTAAGCTTTCTTCATAAAATAAACTATTCTCTTTTGACGGTGAAAGAATATTTTTTGGAATATAGATTTTAACCTGGCTGTAAAAATCAAAGGGCGAACTTAATTTTAATTCCTTTGATTTTTCAGCGCCGAGACGTTTTTTAAAATATTCGAAGTTATTATTTATTGTAAGTGTGGCACTTGTAAATATTGTAGAATTATTATACCGGAAAATATTTTTTCGGAAATAATCGGAGATATCAATGGGTGATGAGCAAATACTTACATTTGATTCGGGCTTCTGTGAAGAGAGTTCAACCCAGTATACATATTCATTTAATTTTTCATTTTTCCTTTGATTTAAAAACTCATCGAGAATATAATTAAACTCTCTGAATCTAATAATAAATTCATTCAGCTCATTTTCCTGGTTTTCATTTTTACACGCACCTCTTAATGAGGAAAGATTTTTCAAAAGGTTATCCATTTCATCTTTCAAAGTATTTTCTTCGATATGCTTGTCATAAACTCTCGATGTGAGACTTTCTAATTTTCCGCTTCTCATCGAAAATAAATTCACTCTAAGCCGGTAAAAGAAATTTTGACTCAGGTCAAGAAGATTTTGAATTATCGCCTGAATATGCAGTGAAGGAAGAGTCAGCAGAAATCCTTTTTTCTTTTGTTGATTGTATAATTTCAAAAGATTATACTTCAGCATTTCTCTCGAAAGTCTCGGAGCGACATGCTCGGTGGCTACTTGCTCCACAGTATGTGCTTCATCAAAAACCACAAAATCATTCCGGTATAAATACCCATCTTTGTCATCTGATAGCCCGTCAAAGAGCGTAAAAAATAAATGATGATTGACAATAATAACATCCGAATCGGCAAGCTCTTTTTTTGCTTTGTGATAAAAGCAATTTGTATTTTCACCGCCACAGGTTTTATTTGTGCATATACCTCGTTCGGAGCATACGGAATTCCACACATTTTCATTTATTGTAAAGCTGATGTCAGAGCGTGTTCCATCTTTTGTTTTTTTTGACCATTCGTAAAGCATTTCCAAATGCAGCTGCTCATCAGTTTCAAAAAGAGTGTTGGAAGATTCCATTGCACGTGACAACCTTTTTGGACACAAATAATTATTTCTTCCTTTTAAAAGATTTGCTTTAAATTCAACGGGAAGAACATTCTGCAGAAAAGGAATATCCTTATTAATTAACTGCTCCTGAAGATTAATTGTATATGTTGAGACAATAACTTTTTTCTGATTCTTTTTTGCATAATAAATTGCGGGAACGAGGTATGCATAGCTCTTACCCACACCTGTGGGAGCTTCAATAAATATGTGTGATCTTTTTTCTAAAGTCTGAAGTATTGATTCTGCCATCTCTTCCTGGGAGCGGCGATATTCATAATTTTCAAAATGCTGCGATAGAATTCCTTCTTCGGAAAAAAAATTATTTATTTCGTTCAGAATCTCTATTAATTCAATTGGATCTACCTTTTCAGTGTTAATAATTTTATCAGCCATTGAGCATATTTAATTTGCGGGTCAATGTATAGTGAATTGTTTAATTGGATAAACTTTAAAATCTTGATAACATAGTTTATAAAGTTTATAAAGTTTATAAAGTTTATAAAGTTTATAAAGTTTATAAAGTTTATAAAGTTTATAAAGTTTATAAACTTTGTAAAGTAGATGTGTATATTAAGTTTGTTAAGAAGGATAAGTTTTTTTATGTTAAATACGCTACAGACTTTATAAACCTTACAAACTTTACAAACTTTACAAACTTTACAAACTTTACAAACTAAGTTATTAATACAAGCGTTTATAAGAAATGCGAAAACTTACACATTCTGAAATTGAATCCGGCAGAAAGAAACTCGAGGAGTTAAGTAATTTCAAAAGAAATCCGATTTATGTTTTGTGCGATAACATCAGAAGCATATTTAATGTCGGAGCTATATTCCGCACTTCAGACGGAGCATTCATAGAAAAATTATATCTGACGGGTTATACTCCATTTCCACCGAGAAAGGAAATTGAAAAAGTTGCGCTCGGTTCGACGGAAAGTGTTCCGTGGGAATATCACAAAGACCCTGTTGAAATTGTAAAGAAGCTTAAAGCACAAAAAATTAATATAGCGGTTCTTGAAATTACCGATAAAAAAAATTTAATCTGGAATATAGATAAAAATGATTTTCCTTTATGCTTAGTTCTCGGAAATGAAATCTCGGGAGTATCAAAAGAAATTATTGAACTTGCGGATACTTCTTTCGAGCTGCCGATGCTGGGTATGAAGCAATCTCTGAATGTTTCGGTTGCGTATGGAGTCGCGGTATATGAGATGGTAAGAAAGTTGAATTATAAAACTTAGGATGAATATACGTAGTGATTTTTTTTTAAATTTAGAGTCTTGGGAAATCTTGGGAAAAAAATTAAACTTTTCAATTGCAAATTAATATTACAAAAATTAAGTTAATCACAATTTATTTATTAACTCCAGTTCAAATGAATTCTTATTCTATAAGTTTGTAATTTCAAAATTTTTTTTACAAAATCCCTCGATTAGGTAGCTCATTTTTTATTAGAGCCGGCTTAATAATTTTTTTAAAACTTTAATTGAGGAAGAATGAAAATCCTAATCTTTGTTGTTCTTACAATCTTAATACTGAGTCTTAGTTTTTCTCAAATACTTATAAATAATACAGTCACAGAAAATATTTTATCTGAAGAAAATTCTATAGAAAACTTGCAAGTTAAATCTATTAATTTGTTAGATACTTCTTATGATCTTCCTCCTGATAATGGTGTAACTGATATTGCTAATATGTTTAATGAAAGGGGTTTTTATAAATCGAATGAAAGTGCTTTAAAATGGGGTGAAGGACCAACAATAAAAGTATCGGAATTGGAAGCTTTTGGGGAGTTTACAATGTTTGCGAACTCTGATGAATTGAGAATTAGTGAAAGCTTGGTCAATCAATTTGAAAACTCAAGCGGAGATGAAAGTGATGTGTATTTATTTCTTATTGGTACAACAATTTTACATGAGTTGACACATTATGGAGTTGATTTAAAAGGAATTGAATATTTCGATGCGAATAAATTAACACCTGCTGAGCATGGGGAATTTTTTGAGAAAGAGGCATATGGATCAGTTATAGGTAATTTTGAAAAAGCAATTAATGTTTTAAATGAATACAATGAAAGACGAAAACTTGCAAAACGATATTACAGAGAATATTTTATAGATGAAACAATAATTACACCTAAACAAATAATATAACATGAACAAATATATAATCTGTCTAGTAGGGATACTTTTTTCTTAAGTATTTTTTGTCAAAAAAGTTATTTAGGAACTTCAAATCTGAATTGTGATTCCCTAAACAGGCTTGATACTTTAATTAACAACATAGTAAAAAAACATTATTTGTACGCAGCAGCACCTGATGACTCAATTAATTATGATTTTATTTTGGAAACCAAACTCATTCCAGAAAAAAATATATATAATTTTACTAATGATCCGGTGGCAGTAATAAAATTGAATCAAATAGATACCAATAGAGGAGGACTAATAATTTTTGATTCACTTAATTTTTCATACGATAGTTTAGATGTTTAAGATTAAGGTAAGATATAAAACTTCTTCGCAACGTTTTGTAACTACAAACTTTTTCCAATTCAAATTTGACACTTTGATTTGCGAATGGCATTTGATGGATTCTACATTGATTGTTCATTAATATATAAACAATAGTCATTAAAAATGCTTTCAGAAACACAAAATTTCAGCAGAGCAAGGTTATGATAATTATTTTTTGAGCAATGCATATTTATAAAATAATAGAGGATGGATAAGCGAGCTATATAATAGTGACAGCAAGTTTATCTTTAATTTGTATTATTATAAAAACGGAAATGTAAAAACTCAGAGCATGCTTGGCAACTATGCAGATAATTTTCAAAAATAATAGCGGGACTTAGTTCACTTATACTTATGGCAGTAGCAACCGTCTTCTTAATTACATATAATACTCTAACCTCCGGTATAGCATTTGAAATTTATAATACTTATGACAGAGATTGAAATATACTAACGCTGAAAAGATTCGACAGCGAAGGAAAAGTCGGTGATGATTTTAATTACAGTTATTATTCGGGAACAAATAAATTAAGCAAGGTCTCGGGAAGTTGAAAACTTGTGGAATATTATCTCGACTACAAATACTCCAGTGCGAGATTTTATAGTTTAGAAGAAAAAGGAAAATGCAGTTTATTCCATTATGCTGAAGTTATTTCCGCTGAGTACCCGCAGCAAAATTTAAATTAAAATTCGAAAAGAGTAGAATGCCGGAGACTCAGCGGGGACGAGGAACTTAACGGCGGGAGTTTGTATGAATGTTCTTTTACTAATTTCCGCATAGTATTTATCATTGACATTTCTTAGCAGAAACTGGAATTTTACATAAATTAATTTATATAAGATGAAAAGACTAATCGCAGTTCTAATCGTATTAATAATAACTTCAAATTTTTCATTTGCACAATTTAAAGAAGGTGACAATAAAAATCCTTCTTCCTACAAGCCATATAATAAAAGCTCAAATAATTTAATTCTCGGCTTTATCAATCCGAAAAACTTCACGATGAATCATTCTTTTAATGTTTCGATGATGAGCTCAGGATACGGCAATGTTTCGCTCACGTCTTATATTAATACAATGAATTACAGAATTTCAGACAGGTTTAATGTTAGTGCGGATGTAAAGGTTCAGTATTCTCCTTTTGCATCATCTAATTTCGGTCAAAGCAACTTGGGTTCTTTAGAGAATAATCTTAACGGAGTTTTCTTATCGAGAGCTTCAATGAATTACATCATATCGGATTATTCATCGATCAATTTTGAATACAGAAGAATAGACCAAAGTGATTATTATAATAATGATTTTTATAATCCATTCTATTCCAACTCAGGATATAATTCAGGTTGGAGATAAAATTAAGTTCAATATTATTTTATTCTATTACCGAAAGTGATGATTACTTTCGGTTTTTTTATTTATAAATTCAATTGAAAAATAGTTTACTCAATTATATATTAAATGGGGCTTTAGTTTTATTTTTAATCTTAGTCATCTATCTTGCATTTTCATTAATTAATAATTCCGTTAAATCAGGTAAGGATGCAAAACAAATAACCGATACCACCAAGTCTGTCACCAATCAGCCAAATCTCTCAATTCAGCTTGATGTTCAAAACGGCACCAACGAAAACGGGGCAGCTTCAAGAATTACGGAGTATCTTAGGAAGAACGGAGTTGATGTTGTCGAAATGGGAAATTATAAGTCCAAAGACATTGAAAGAACGCTGGTCATAGACAGGGTTGGAGATAAAAACAAATCAAAGAAAGTTGCAGCCGTCCTCGGAGTGAACGAAAAAAATATTATTGAGCAAATGAACAACAGCTTGTATCTTGACGTAACTGTTGTTATTGGAAAAGATTATAAAGACCTTAAACCTTTTTTGGAAAAGAAGAAATAATAATATGAACTCAAAAGAACTGGCATTGTACATAGCCGAGCTAATGCTGCAAAAAAAAGGTTCGCGGATAATTGTTATGGATTTGAGAAAACTTACAACTGTAACCGATTTTTTTGTGATTTGCTCCGCTTCATCCGATACACAGGTAAAATCAATTGCAGATTTTATAAAAGAGGAAACAAAAAAAGTGGATGAAGCATCCTGGCATAATGAAGGGTTTGGAAATCTTAGCTGGGTTCTTTTGGATTTTGTCGATGTTGTAGTTCATATTTTTCTTGATGAATCAAGAAAGTTTTACAATCTCGAAGGACTTTGGGCTGACGCCGAAATTACCGAAGTAAAAGATGAATGATGGTACAATAAACACCTTTAGTTCCCGGAATTCTCCTGTTATCAATACCCAATTTTTTTACCGAGTTGAAAGATGAACGTGTTAAAAAGTAAATCACGTCTGATACTTACCATAGGAGACCCAAACGGTATCGGTCCTGAAATAATATTAAAAATATTTAACGATAAATTTTTTAGCTCAAAGTTTGACCTTACTGTTGCAGGCTCAAAAAAAATTTTAGATCGTTATTCTTCGTCTTTGAATTTCCCTAAAATTCCTCCTGACAAAATTATTGAAATACCCTCAGCAAAAGGGTTTTCAATCAAGCCCGGAAAGATTGATAAGACTGCGGGAAAAATTTCCGGTGATGCAATCAAAATGGCAGTCTCTTTGTGCTTGAAAAAAGAATTTGCGGGAATGATAACGTTGCCAATCTCAAAAGAATCATTGAATCTAGGCGGTTACAATTATCCAGGGCATACCGAACTGTTAAATGAATTAACTTTTTCGGAAAATACCGTAATGATTTTGTATTCGCAAAAATTTTCAGTTGCCTTAGTGACAGGACATATTCCTTTGTTAAAGGTTAGTAAAAAAATTAAACATGATTTATTAATCAGGAAAATTATCTCTGTTAATAATTCTCTTGTAAAAGATTTTAAAATCAATAATCCGAAAATTGCTGTGCTTGCACTCAATCCTCATGCAGGTGATGGCGGTTTGCTGGGGTCAGAAGAACAAACAATTATTAATCCTGTCATTGAAGAAATGAATTCATTAGGATTCAATTTAAGAGGAGCCTTTGCGGCGGATGCATTCTTTGCTAATAAATCCTATGAAAAATTTGATATTACAATTGCATTATATCATGATCAGGGATTAATTCCCTTCAAGATGATTTCATTTGATAAAGGTGTGAACTTCACAGCGGGCTTGAACATTATAAGAACGTCTCCGGATCATGGGACAGCTTTTGATATTGCAGGTTTAGGAAAAGCAAAGCCCGAAAGTACAATGCAGGCAATTTTACTTGCGAATAAATTAGCTGTTGGAAGTCGTTGATTAGTGGATTGGTTGATTGGTTGTTGGTTAATTAGTTGATTGGTTAATTTGTTGATTAGTTAATTTGTTATGATTAGTAAATCCCAAATCCGATATTCCAAATTCCAAATTTTAATAAATCTAAAATCCAAAATCTAAAAATCCTCTCATCTTTTTATTAAAAACTGAAGAATCTTTTTCCAGTCTCTTTTAAAATCATACTCAAATCTATCGGAAGGATTCAAATCAAATGCTTTTTCAAGATTGGAAATTCCCAAATCAATTTCTTCTTTAAGAAAATGAATTTTGGCTTTTTCATAAAATGGTTCTGCCCATTTGGAATGATATTTAATTACTTTATCAAAAGCCTTAAGCGAATGATCATAAAGCTTTGCGTCGAGTAAGGCGCACCCGTAATCATACCACGCATCATAATTTGCTGACTCGAGCTTTACAACCATTTCATAGCTTTTAATCGCGTCTTCTAATTTTCCCAGTGCATGCTCCGAATCCGCCTTGAGATACCAAATTTCAGAGTAGTCTTTACAAAGAATAAGTGCAGAGTTAAAATCTTCGAGAGCTTTATCGTATTTATTGAGATTAAAAAAACAGTTGCCTCTGCCGTAATATGACTCATAATTCTGCGGGTCAATTTTTATTGCTTCGCTAAAGAAATGGATTGCCTTTTCATATTCGGATAACTCTTCATAAGCATTCCCCATATTATGAAGTGAATATGAATCTGATTTTTTAAGTTCAAGGGCTTTTTCATAACATTCGATAGCTTTATACAACCTGCCTATAGATGCATACGCATTTCCGCAATTATACCATGCTGAAGAAAAATTGCTTCTTAAAGCTATACATATCTGGTAACTTTCTATTGCTTTTAAATATCTTCCCATTCTGTTTAAAACTATGCCCCGATTATACCAGGCAGTGTAATTCATAGGTGAAAATTTCAAATGTTTGTCATAAGAAGACACAGATTCTTTCAGCATATCAAGAAAATCAAAGCAGTAACCTAATTCATAATATGAATCTTTATGTTCCTTTTCAATCTTCAAAACGTTTTCAAAACAGTCTGCTGCTTCGACAAATTTTTCCATCTTCTCATAAGTAAGCCCCATGTTAAAAATCGCATCGAAATTTTCGGGCTCCATCTCAACTGCTTTTGAAAAACAATCCAGAGCCTGCTCAAATTTGTCTGAGTTGTCTAATGTAATACCTTTGTTAATGAAAATTTCAGTGTCGGTAGGATCAAGCAGAATGGCTTTGTCAAAATATTCGATAGCTTCATCAAATTTTCCCAGACTATCTAATATCAGCGCTTTCTTGTGCCATGCTTCGGTAGAATATGGATAAATATCAAGCAGAACATTTACATAACTTAATGCCTTTTCAAACTCATTATTGTCAAAATAAAAATTAATTATTTCCTCTAAATTTTCTGAATCAAAATTTTTTTTGGCTTCTTCTTCCAGCTTAAATATTTTTTCCTGCTCTTCATTTTTATTGTTCTTCTTTTTCCGTCCATCCCTGTCATCTGCATCTTCTTCTCCAAGAAAATCCAAACCCTCGAAATCTTTCATAATAATCTCCTTTGAAGTTTATGTATTCGTTTAATTTCTTTTGGTGAAATTATATAAAACTCAATATTAAGTCAAGTAATTATTCACTAAGGGAGAAATTTTTGGATAAAAATTATAAAAAAAATTAATCACCCATTCTACATTGCATTTCTATTAAATCCCAATATTTTTTTCGATTATTCCAAAGAACGCCATAACATTTTCCGCATGATAAAGTGTATTTCTTAGGGTTTTTAAAATTCTTAGTATAAATTTTAAATATTACGTTGCAATGCTCTCTATAATTTTTAATCATTTCATCTTTTCCTTCAATAGTAACAGACTTTAAAGAAGATTCATCTTCACCAATAAAAAAATTCACAGGTTTGAGGGATAAATTGTAAATAAGGACCTCATAATTAGATAATTCTTCGGGACCTTGCTGAGAATAACAACACGAAATTAAAAAAAAAGTAAATAATATAATTAAAAAGTTTTTTAGCAAACCTTACTCCTATTCGTTTTGATCTTTTTTTGAAATAATATTACTTTTACCTAATAAATAACCTGAAATTGTACCCAAAAGCCCCATTGCAGGAGCAATTTGATTATTACTATACCCTGCTGTAATTAAAAATAGTGTAGAAATTATTATTAAAGTAATTACAATAATTTTTAATGCATCTTCAATTAAAATTCTTTTATTTTGTATAAGTACTATTTCAACAATAATAATAATTACTCCAAAAAATAGTACAATTATTGACAACCAAAATTCTCTCCCAGTCAATGGCAAAACTGTATTATTTATTTCATTAGAAGGGGGAGCAGGGTTATAGATTTCGAAGGGTTCTGGATTTGTTTTGTTCTCAAGAGTATCATTATTTTGAGAAAAACATGTATTTGCAAAAAAAGAAATAAAAAAAATTATTTTTATAAGTAATGATCTAATCCGCATGATCTATTTAATAAAAAAATAATAAGATTTTTTAAATTATGGATTGCAATTTCTTTTTTCGATAGTTTGAATTAGTTTGAACTTACAATAAATATTTGAATTAAAAAATATAAAAGAGATTTATATATTTGTAAAAAACATCTTGACTGAAAAATTTAATTCATATCTGCCTAAAAATTTTAAGTTCAAAAATATTCTTTACAAAAAAGAAGCTTACAAGTCCGTAATTACAATCAACCGTGAAAGCAAATTAAATTGTCTTAATCTTGAAACTATAAATGAACTTACTATGGCTTTCAAAGATTCGGCCTGGGATGATAATGTAGCCGTAATAATACTGACCGGAGCAGGCAAAAGGGCTTTTTCTACAGGTGCTGACCTCGATGAACAGCAAAAATATTTTTTGAATAATCCAAACGATTATTACAAATGGATGTATGAGTTCATACAGCTTCATGAAGTAATGAGAAATGTCGGGAAGCCGACAATAGCACGCCTGAATGGAATGGTTGTCGGAGGAGGTAATGAATTAAACATGAGCTGTGATCTTGCAATAGCCGCTGATAATATTATTATTAAGCAGGTTGGAGCAGCGAGGGGAAGTGTTGCTGCTGCCGGAGCTACACAGTTTCTTCCATTAATAGTCGGAGACAGAAGAGCGAGGGAGATTTTATTTCTGTGCGAAGATATTTCTGCACAAAAAGCTCTTGACTGGGGACTTGTTAATCAGGTCGTTCCTTATGATCTGCTCGATGATGCAGTAAATGTTCTTGCAGAAAAATTATTCAACAAGCTTCCGGAATGTCTAAGATATGCAAAACAGCAATTAAATTTCTGGAGGGATCTATCGTGGCATACTACTATCGGACATGCACGCGACTGGCTTTCGATTCATAACCTGTCGGATGAAGTGAAAGAAGGCATTTCTTCTTTTAATGAGAAGAGGAAGATAAATTATAAGAAGATAAGAAACCCAAAAAAGAAATGACTGAAGAGTTAGAGACATTAAAAAATGTTGTTGAAAAACTTGACGAAGGGAAATTTCAATATTTATTAACGGGTTCAATGGCAATTGGATTTTATTCAATTCCCAGAATGACAAGAGATTCTGACATTATTATTCAATTGTACGGAAAAGATATTGTTGATTTGTTAAATTGTTTGAAAACGATTTTTTTTTAGACGAAAGTATGATTATCGATTCGATTTCGACTCACCAAATGTTTAACATTTTTCATAAAAAAACTTTATTTAAAATTGATTTTATTCCTAAAATAAATGAGGAATATGAGGATGTTAAGGTTTGAAAGAAGAAGAAAATTAAAAATTAACGGAATAGAAATTTATGTTATTTCACTAGAGGATTTAATAATTTCAAAACTTAACTGGGCAAAAGAATCTCACTCGGAAATGCAATTAAATGATATACGGAAATTAACAAAAAACGACCATGATGGGAAATATATAACTGACTGGGTTTTAAATCTGAACCTGAAAGAAATTTATAATAAAACATAAATGAATGATACTCATCCTGATATTGATAAAAAGCTTCACGAACTTTATTCCAAACTAACCCCCGAAGAAAGATTTAATAAAATGCTGAGCATGTGCAGGACTGTAAGGGAAATTATCTCATCTCAATTACCTCCTGAACTCTCCGATTCAGATAAAAGAAAAAAAATGTTTGAGATATATTACAGAAGAGATTTTTCAGAAGATGCTTTTGAAAAACTATTAAAACGAATATTTCAGATAAAAAACTTATCACAGGTGAATTAGGAATTGTCTCAGATGAAATTTTGAAGGAGATTTTAATACGATTGAAAAAAGTATTTGGATTGTAATCCGATTAATTTCGATAGCAAACTTTTTTGTCCACTCTTTTTGGGGATTTATATGAAGAACCGTTTACGAGTTTCGGGAGTAATGCTTTATAAATGATCCCTGCAAATTTAACTATCGGTGAATTAACTAAAAATTCGTCAAACTTATAAATTAAATCATATTATCACATCTAAAATTTTTATGGAATTTATACTACTCCATGCTCACTGACACCACTCTAAAATCCAAAATAGACTCTCGCCGGTACAAGTTCCGGTCGGGAGGAATTGCAAATCCTCTGACGGCGATCTAACAAATGTCATACCTGATCTTTCTGAAACGTCTTGAAGATAAAGACAATGAATGGAGTGGACTCACAAGAAACATTTTATCACCTGAACGAAATTGCATCAGCATTTAATTTGAACATAAACTTCCAAACAATTATTTTATTAGAAAAAATCATGGAAACATTTAAGGCTAAAACAATAATCAAGAAAAATCATAAGATAGAATTAGAAGGGCTTCCATTTGAAAATGTCGAACTGGTTGAAGTGGTGATTTCATCCAAAGAAACAGTCACCGCAAAGAAATACAACTTGCGGGGAGCATTACAGAAATAATGATGATCCGTTCTAATCTGTTGCTGAAGATGATTGGGATGTATTAAAATGATAATGCTTGATACTTGATTTGAAATTTAAACTCACTAATAAAACTTTCTGTAGGGGCTGTCAAAAGTATTTTAACCACATAGTAACATAGAGCACATAATAGAAAATAAATCAAAAATAATGTTTCTATGTTTCCTATGTTTCTATGTGGTTCATTAAATCTATTTTGGGACAGCACCTGACAAAAATAAAATATAAAGTTCGATTCAATAATCGGTATAACAGCATTTCCAGATAAAAAAAAATTCAAATGAATAAATACTTTATTATTTTTACCCTTAATTTTTTTCTCTTAATAACCGGCATTGACAAAAATAATATTACAGGAGCAGTCAATAATGAGAGTTTCGGAATTTATCAAAATGTTCCTGCAGCTCTACAAAAACTCTTAAAAACTTATCCCGCATTTCTGGATTCAGCCGATGAAAATAATCTCTACTGGAAAGACGGGACTGTAATGATCTATGATGACGGTAATGACAAGTCTCATGAAGAAATGCTTGATGATCCTGATATTGAAGATATGCTTTCGCAAAATTACATTAAAGGAAGTGGATGGGAAAATCCACCTGCAGAAAATTTTGAACCCGGAAGAATCAGATATGAACCTTTTTTTCTGAAGATGTATGGAAATAATTCATCTGAAGTTCAGAGCAATCTCAAAGATGTCGTGTGGATGGACGGTTTAGTGATTCAATTTAATAAGATTAACGGAGCCGCTGATAGTCTTGAAAAAGTTGTTGAAGAATTAAAACAGCTGCCTCAGGAATTTGATAAGTATTTAAAAAATATCGGTGGAACATTTGTGTGGCGTAACATTGCCGGAACAAACCGTTTGAGCAATCATTCCTTTGCGACTGCAATTGATATAAACACAAAGTATTCAGACTACTGGCAATGGAGCAAAAATTTAAATTATAAAAACAGAATACCTTTTGAAATTATAGAAATATTTGAAAAGTATGGATTCATCTGGGGCGGCAAATGGTATCATTATGATACAATGCATTTTGAGTTCAGACCGGAATTGTTTTAAATAGATAGTTTATTTTTTATAATTTATTTTCACATCATATCCGAAACTCTCTTCAAAAAGTCCTTTCCTGATATTCACTCCCCATATCTCAAGCGAAGGCTCGGCTGTACAGGACTTCAGATTTATTTCAAGAGTTTTATCCTTAATGCATATATCAAGATCGTTTACAAGTGATTTGTGACTTCTGTCCAAAGCATCTGCAATTCTCAGTATACCTGCTAATTTTTTTACAAGCACCTTGCTTGATTCATCAAGTTTATTAAAATTTTCATGCTTCAGTTTCGGATGAGACTTCCTGTGGTATCGTGCTACATTAGCAATGATTTCAATTTCCTTATCGTTGAAACCAAGCATCTCAGCGTTTCTTATTAAGTAATAAGAATGTTTGTGATGATCGGTATGCGAAATATAATACCCGATGTCATGAAGCAAACAAGCGGCTTCGAGATATTCCCTGTCATCTTCGCTGAACTCAAATTTAAGCTTGATGAAATCAAAAATCTTATTTGCTAATTTCATTACATGTTCGGAATGAACTTTGTCGTAGTTAGTCAGCTCACCGAGATGAATGACGCTGTTGTATCTGACATCTGTCAAATGTCCGAAATCGAATTCACCGCTTCTCTGCTGGATATAATTCATAATTATTCCTTCTCGTAATGCAAAGCCCGACAAGGTCATCTTCTCAATATTGAGCTCATTAAATATTTGTTCGAGTATAACCGCTCCTGCGGTTATTATATCGGCACGCTTCGGATCGAGACCCGGAATTTCCAGCCTTTCTGAAATTGTATCTGCTTTATAAATTTTGTTAAGAGCATTTTGAAAAGATTTTTTCTTTATTACGAATCCGTTTAAATTAATTTCAGCAAGTTCGGGAGGAGTCTCTTCTGCGCTTATCATCGTTCCGAGGTTATTTATTGTTCCCGACGAACCAACTACTAATTCATAATCCTCATTTTCAATCATTCGGATAGTTTGATGAATTGCTCCTTTGACAAACTGCTTTGCATTTTTCAAATCGTTTTTTTCAATATCCCCATGTGGAAAAAATTTGTGAGTGAGTCGGACGGCACCGATCTTTATGCTGCTTGCGATTTTTACTTCACCTTTTTGTCCAATTAAAAATTCTGTGCTGCCTCCGCCAATATCAATTAATAAAATTTTTTTATTATAAATATCCAATGACTGCAATACTCCAAGATAAATCAAGCGTGCTTCCTCATATCCTGAAACTATGTTAATTTCGATACCTGTTTCATTAAATGTTTTTTTCAGAAATTCCTGCTTGTTGAGTGCTTCGCGTGTAGCACTGGTGCCGATCGCAATAATCTCGGCATTGTATGAATCGCAAATTATCTTGAATCTTTTTAATGTCTCGACACCTCTTTCAATTGAATCGGGAGATATATATTTCATATCGTTTGAGCTGCTTCCGAGACGCACAACTTCTTTAGCTCTTGTCAAAACCGTAAATCTTTTTTTGCTGTCAATTTTTGCAATGACCAGGTGAAATGAATTTGTTCCGATGTCTATGGCCGCTAAGATGTTGTTCAAATTAATTAACTAAGTTATATAATTCTATTTAATGTTCGGAAAAAATTTTTCTTATTCTCAATTATTTTTTCAATCATGCCGCATACAGTTTCAAAAACTGTCTCAACAGTGATGTCATTAATATCATTTGTCTGTGATTGTATAAAAAACTTGTTCTTGCCTGTGGCAGCCCATTCATATCCGTATGTAGGACCAAATAACGAAATCAAATTGGCATCAACACCTCCTGCGACGTGCATCGTTCCGGTGTCATTCGTAATATAAAGGTCGGACAATTTAATTACGGCTCCGACTTTTCTTATAGCTGTGTTTTCCAATACCACACATTTTATATTTTGCTCTTTTAATTTTTTTTTAATTTCATCGGTTATCTCTTTGTCAATTGCACCGGAGGTCAAAAGAATATAGCATCCGTATTTGTTATAAAGTTTATTAATAAGTTGTGTAAAATTTTTTTCACTCCACCTGTTAGGAATTTTTCCGGCACCCGGATGAAAGGAGATTATCAAACTTGATTTATCGGGAAAATTTTCATTGATAAAATTTTCAGCAAATTCAATTTCATCATCGCTGAGATGGATCATTACATTATTCTTTTCGTCATCCGTCAAATCACAATCTATTTGTCTTCCCACATCTAAATTTCTTTCCACCTGGTGAAGCTTCTTCGTATCCCAGTTGAAATCTGACTTTACATTTAGAAGATATTCGACTGAATTAATTTTATCATCAATGCTTTTCACCCCAACCCGTATTTTTGCACCGGAAAAAAAATTTATAAAATGCGATGTTCTTGAAATCGAAACAGTTGACGGAACAATCCCGATCTGATAATCATGGTTTTTTAATTCTTTGTAAAATTCGAACAGATTTTTTAAAGGAGCTTTTTGATAGGTTATTACTTTGTCTATGTAGGGGTTTACATCACTAAATAAAATCTCATAGTTTAAAGGTGAAGCAACTAATGTAATGTGTGCATGAGGAAATTTTTTTCTTATTGCTGCAAAAAGCGGGACTGAGCAAAGCATATCCCCCAGCTGGTTATGCTGGCGGACAATCAGGATGTTCTTTATTTCTGCTTGGTTAATATTTGCTCTATTTATTGAAGATCCGGTAATTCCAAAAACCTTAAATATATACTTAAGCATAATTGGATTTTAATTAATTTCTTCAAACTTTGCATCGACGGCATCGTCGTCATTTTTTTTATCTTTTTCTTTGTCTAATCTTGATTTTTGATTTGGCTTATTTTGTTCGGACGAGTTTATTTTGTTTTTACGCAGAAATTTCCTGAAAATTGTCAGGACAATAAAAATTGCCAGTAATATTAAAATTAATTTTGTCATAATAAATTAATTACTTTGCTGCTTTTGTATTAACCGGATTGTAATATTCTATTGCCGAATGTTCCGGCTTTAGAATTTCCGAGATCAGATTTTCAAAATCTTTTTCATTATTCACAAAGTCAATTTCAGCCGAGTTTACAATCATCACCTTCGTAGCTTTATACCGGAAGAAAAAATAATTATAACCTTCGTTCAGATCTTTTATGTAATCTTCTTTGATGTCTTTTTCGATATCACGATCCCTGTACCGTATATTCTGCATCAATCTTTCCACTGTTGACTGCAAATAAATAATAATATCAGGAACGACAATTGTTCTTTCAATCAATGAAACAATTTTCTCATAAAGCTTCAGCTCGTCATCCTGCAAATTCAAATAAGCAAATATTTTGTCCTTCTCAAAAATATAATCGGCTACATAGTATTCATGAAACAAATCGATCTGCTTGATTTCCTGGAGCTGCTTATAACGGCTCATTAAAAAGTACATCTGCGTATGAAATGCATAGCTTACGGGGTCTTTATAAAACTTTTCGAGAAAAGGGTTGTCTTCAAAATTTTCCAAAATCAGTTTGGCATTGAGCCTGTCAGACAATTTCTTAGCAAGACTGGTTTTCCCGACTCCAATAACTCCTTCAATCGCGATATATTTTACTTTCTTATCTCCTGCCATTGGGACTGATTTAAACAATTATGAGTTCTTGATTTTGCTCGGGTGATATCTGACAACATTCAATTCATCCTTAGTGTCGTTTAATAGTTGTGAAATAGTCTTTTTAAAAACCGGGTGAATAAAACATTGTGCAATTTCATTCATGGGAATCAAAACAAACCTCCTGTTTTCAATTTGCCGATGCGGCAACTTTATTAAATCATTTTCAATAATTTCTTCACCGTAAAATAAAAGATCAATATCAATTTCTCTTTCAGACCATCTTTTATTATCAATTCTTCCCAGTCTTTTCTCAATATTCTTTAATTCCATCAATAGTGCTTCTGCCTTCAACCGGGTTTCGATTTCGATCACACTATTTAAATAATCGTCCTGTTTAATATTTCCCCAAGGCTCTGTTTCGTAAATTGCCGATGATTTAATTATTACTGTGTCCTTTATTTTTCCAATCTCCAGCACTGCATTTTCAATAAAAGAAATTCTTTCACCAACGTTTGATCCGAGTCCGAGATATGCGGTTACCAATTTCTAATCTCTCTTTAATTTGTTTATAATTTCAACCGAATCAATAATTCCGAGCGGTGCATTGGGTTTCCTAATTTTTACTTTTACAGATTTCACTGCAGAAAAATTTTGCAGTATTTCCGTGCAGATATTCTGATTAACAGTTTCAATCAAATTAAACTTTTTTTCATTAAAAATTTTTTTGACAAGATTATAAACAGAAAGATAATCAACTGTATTGTTTAAATCATCCGTGTCTCTTAATGAGTTCAGGTTACATTCCATTTCTATATCAACTTCAAATTCGTTACCATATTTTTTCTCATAATCAAGAACTCCGTGATAAGCGAAAAACTTTGCATTATTAATCCGTATTTTGCTCAATGTCAAATGAGATAACCTATTTTTTAGATTTCTTTTTGGAAGATGTTTTGCCTTTAGAATTTTTAACCGGTTTGGCTTTTTCTTTTAACGACTTTTTTTTAGAAAATAACTTTTTAATTTTTTTTATTTCAGATTTTATAGGTTTTTTCCCTGAATTTTTTGTATTTGTTTTTTCGAGTGCTTTTTTAACAGTAACTCCGAGATCGGCAGGAGAATCTGCAATTATTATCCCGCAGTCTTTCATTACTTTGATCTTTTCATCAGCAGTTCCTTTGCCTCCGGAGATTATAGCACCTGCGTGTCCCATTCTTCTTCCGGGTGGAGCGGTCTTGCCTGCAATAAATCCTATCACCGGTTTTTTTACATTCTTCTTAATATAATATGCAGCTTCTTCCTCCGCATTTCCTCCGATTTCACCAATCATTAAAATTGCATCGGTGTTCTTATCCTCATTGAACAATTTCACAGCATCTAAAAATCTTGTTCCAATTACAGGATCTCCGCCAATACCTATGCAGGTTGATTGTCCTAATCCTAAATTCGTCAGCTGCCATACAGCTTCGTAGGTCAATGTCCCGCTTCTTGAAATTACTCCGACTTTTCCTTTCTTATGAATGAATCCCGGCATAATTCCAATCTTACATTCACCGGGAGTAATTATTCCCGGACAGTTTGGTCCTATAAATCTTACAGGATGCTCGGAAGTATTTTTATTTTTTACATATTCATAAGCGATAATCATATCTCTTGTTGGAATTCCTTCCGTAATGCACACAATAACTTTTATTCCTGCATCAGCTGCCTCCATAATAGCATCCGCAGCAAAAGCTGCCGGTACAAAAATTACCGAGGCATCGGCTTTAGTTGCCTGAACTGCATCCTTAACTGAGTTGAATATCGGAACACTTAGATTTTTTTCGGATTGAAATTTGGTGCCGCCTTTTCCGGGTGTTACACCCGCTACAACATTTGTTCCGTAGTCTATCATTTGGTTCGTGTGGAAAGAACCTTCCGAACCTGTGATTCCCTGAACAACCAATTTGGTTTTCCTGTTTATTAAAATACTCATTTAGAAATTTAAAATTTATTTTTTTATTACAGTATTATTTTTGATTTTCCATTTACCTTTGCTGTCGGCGACTAAGTTATATTTGACGATCATAACCATCTCTTCATTCTTATCATTTTTTTTATCGATCTTTTTTATTGATACTTCTACCACAGCATTGTTTCCATTTTGTGAAATAATTTTTGGTTCTTCGAGAATAATAATCTTTTCAGTGTTTTTATAATTAGATTTAAAACGGTTTATGTTGGAGGATTCCCAAAGCTGGCTGGCTTTTTTCATATTTTGTTCGAAGTTTCCGCCTTCGCTGGTTCCTCTTTTTAAAAATTCCAGGTAATCTGTAATTGCTATTTTCGGATTATCTAATCTTTTGTTAAGCTCTTTTTCTTTTTGAACAAATTTTTTCTTGTCAGTTTTTTGATCAGCAGAAATTTTGGAAGAATCATTGGAAGTTGAAAGTGAATCAGTCCCAACCGAAGCTGAATCGGTAATGCCGTCTCTTAAATTTTTAAGTCGTTCAAATTCTTCACGCTCTTTTTTTTCTTTTTCTTTATCAACACTACGCTCCTGTTCAGGTGGGATAAAGGTTTGCGGCTCTTCCTTTTTGCCGCAGGATTGGAACAGTATAAATGAGATAGCCGGTAATATAATTAAAAAATAAATTCTTTTAATGACAGTCATAATTAAATTTATGCAAAATAGATTTTTAGAGTTTCATATTCAATTTACTAAAGTTGAATTTTATTAACATATATTAAAACACAAAACAATAATATTTTTTTTGCATAACTTACCTTTGCTATGTATCTGGTTATTTTATTTTGTGCATGTTCACAACTGTAACCATTCTGTAATAAATATTCATAATACTCACGTATGTCATTCTTTCCTCTTAAAGCTGCTTTAGTT
>JALYRX010000084.1 GCA_030855105.1 Bacteroidota bacterium
CTTACAAAAATAACTAATCTAAAAATATTTTGACAACCTAATTGCCATTAATATCAGCTACTTATTAAACTGAACTTCTAATGATGTTCATTAGAAAATTTCCCTAATGAAAAATCTGGGTTAAATATTAAATGTTACGAGGTTTATTTTGGAATGTTTGATTGAAATTGTAATTTACAGTTCAAGTTTATCAGGTGATTGCCGCGTGTCGAATAAAGAAAATATAATAATTTTCTTACCAATTATTTTGTAGATTAAAGAAATTTGTTTAGTAACAACACATTTTCGAATCTTATTTTTATTAGATTTTGAATAGCTATAAGGTTGAAAGGAAATAAGCTCCAATTTAAAATATAATTTATCAATAAATTCAATTGCAACTTTGCCGGACCACTCTTTAAATAAATAACTTAAATTTTCCCAAGGTTTTTTAAAGCTTCACCGGAAATTCTATTTCGTAAGCCATTTTTTTACTTTTTCCTTAACTTGACTGTAGGGAACTACATTTCCCTCCTCTACATCTTTTAATCCTCGTTCGATAGATTTTTTTTGCTCATCAGTAAGTTCCTCCCAGTCATTGCTGTTAGTAGAATTTTCTCTAAACATTTTAATATCTTCGATTATGGATTCATCTTCTAATTTTGATATCCATTCGATTAAGCTTTGTTTTTCTGATTGTAAGTTCATAATAATTTTTCTAGCGGATTTTATTTTTAAATCTTTTCTAAATTACAAAATCTATTTTTTAAATAAAATGATTCGTAATATTTTAAGTAATTTCATCACACCTCAAACTCCTGGCCCTTTTCAGGAATTTCGATATCTTTGAAATTCATACTTTTCAAGCCGCCTTTAAATGCTTCTTGCTGGTCTAATTCACCGTGAACAAGAAATATTTTTTGCATTTGATTTCTATCGAACTGATCGAAGTATGTCATTAGCTCTTCTCTGTCCGCATGTGCTGAAAAAGAATTCAGCACAACTATCTTTGAATGAATATAATATTCTTCACCAAAAATTCTTACTACGGCATTTTCCACATCACGAGCTTCTATCAGCCTTCTTCCGAGTGTATGTTCTGCCATAAATCCTACTATCAATACAGTCGAGTTAGGATCTTCGATATTATTTTTTAAATGATGAAGCACGCGTCCTGACTCAGCCATTCCCGAAGCTGAAATTATTATACAGCTTTCATTAAAAAAATTCAGAGCTTTGGATGCTTCCACATCCTGTATATAACTTAAATTAGGTAATTCAAATATTTCATTGCCGTCCAAGATCATTTTTGCAAATTCCGCATCATAACATTCCGGATGAATCTTATAAATATCAGTAGCTTTTGTAGAAAGAGGACTGTCAATGAAGACAGGGATTACCGGAATGATATTTTGTTCAAAAAGTTTTGAAAGTGAATATACAACTTCCTGAGTTCTGCCCACACTAAAAGCGGGAATAATAATTTTTCCTCCGCGTGAGATTGCTTCTTTTAAAACAGCGGCGAGCTGTTCATCCATCATATTGGTTTTATCATGAACTCTTCCTCCGTAAGTTGATTCCGAAATAATAAAATCAACATTTCCCATAAATTCCGGGTCTTTCAATATCGGCAGTCCGGGTCTTCCGATATCGCCCGTAAATCCTAATCTGAATACTCTTCCTTTATCTTTGATATTTAATACCATCATTGCCGAGCCTAGTATATGACCGGCATCGAAATATTCAACTTCAACACATTCATTCAGTCCGTCTATGCAAAACCTTTTTCTGTAAGGCATTGTCTTGAAATTGCCAAGCACCCTTTTTGCATCTTCCATTTTATAAAGTGGTCTGAACGGAGGAAGATTTTTTTTTACTCTCTTTTTATTTGCGTATTCCGTATCCTTCTCCTGTATGTGCGCGCTGTCGAGAAGCATGATTGAGCATAAGTCTCTTGTCGCGGTTGTGCTGTAGATGTCGCCGTCAAACCCTTTTGCATAAAGTGAGGGAAGATTTCCCGAATGGTCAATATGGGCGTGCGAAAGCACAACGCAGTGAAGCTCTTTTGGATCGAAGAGAAAATTTCTGTTGATGTCGTAAGATTCTTCTCTTCTTCCCTGGTACAGACCGCAGTCAAGAAGAATTTTTTTACCGTTGACTTCGAGCAGATGTTGTGAGCCGGTAACAGTCCTGTCAGCTCCGCAGAATTTAATTTTCATTTTTTAATTTTAATTTAAAAACGTCAACTGTCGATTACATTGATTTACTCTGTCTGAATCAGAGCCTCTGTATAACACTGATACAACAGATATTCTCCGATGACAAAATAAAATTTATTAATAACTTACAATTATTTTTGTAATTTACAAAATTTTTTTTTCATTTTTTTTAATATTTAACAACAAAAAAAATCCTTTTTTTTCCGCCAACTCTGCGTTATCCCTGCCCGATGCCTGCCTCGCTGCAGGCAGGTCAGGCGGGCGCCGTTCCATTTTTGACGTGTGGTTAGTCAGGATACTATAATTTCATTATTGAATTTATGTTTAGTAACAAACGGATTCCCTTTAATAAAAAATCTGTATGGAAAATCCATACCAACATTCAGTCCAATCCTTTTCGTTGTGACAATTTCAATCTTTTCTTTTTGAGCCGGCTTTGAAATAAAAATATTTTTTTCGATAGTGACATCTTCACCGTATAATTTTTTATCAATGTTCAATGCAAGACAAAGTTTTGCCGGACCGTTTGTTAATTCATAAATATTTTTTGTAATACCGCGGAATCTTTTCATTGCTGCGATACCTTCAATCGGCTCTGCTGCTCTTATCAGAATTGCATTACCGACACCTTTCTCTTCGCTTGATACATTGAAGCAGTAATAATTACCGTAAATAAAATAGACATAAACCATTCCTCCGATTTCATACATAATTTTATTCCGCTCTGTGATCTTTTGATAAGCATGACTTGCCGGGTCATGATCACCCATATAAGCTTCAGTTTCAACAATCTTCGCAGCTAAGATTTTTTCCCCGATCTTTCTGACAATTATTTTTCCGAGTAGATCTTTTGAAACGGCTACAGTATTACGCAAATAAAATTTTCTTGGAAGCGGCTTGATATTAATTCGTAATATTAATTTTTTAAAAATTCGTTTGTAATATAGAAAAAAAAGAGATTATTGAATAGAGATAAGTGATTTTAGATTTACGATTTTGGATTTTTAAGTTTTGAATAATGAATTTCGATTGCTGCTGTCGTAGGTGTTGACCGCCTGATGAAGTGCGAGGCAGGCTTCATACACCACCGATAAAAATCAGGTTCAACTTACTTGACAAATAATATTTTTCCTGCCGTTGTTGGTGTTCCAAAAGTTTGCACCCGAACACTTTTAATTTAACTAACAAATACTTGCAAACTTTTGGTCACCAACAACAAGGCTTCAGGAATATATGCTCTTCCTTACACTATTTGAAATTAAACTTGTAATATTATTCGAATAAAATTATTTTAGTAACGGTTATGAACATAAAATTGACAACGTATGATAAAGAATTTTTTCCTGCCGTTGTTGGTGTTCCAAAAGTTTGCACCCGAACACTTTTAATTTAACTAACAAATACTTGCAAACTTTTGGTCACCAACAACAAGGCATCAGGAATATATGCTCTTCCTTACACTATTTGAAATTAAACTTGCAATATTATTCGAATAAAATTGTTTTAGAAACGGTTATGAACATAAAATTGACAACGTATGATAAAGAACTTTTATTTCTTCACTGCAACGATTCTCGAATGGAAGCACATTCTGAAACCTGATAAATACAAAGATGTAATTATTGAAAGGTTCAAATTCTTAATAAGTGAAAAAAGAGTGAGGATATTTGCATTTGTTATTATGCCAAACCATTTTCATACAGTCTGGAAAATTAATAAGTTGTTGGAGAAATTTGATTTTCAAAGAGATACTTTGAAATATACATCTCAGACAATATTAAGGGATCTGAAATTGCTGCATCCGGAAATACATAAAGAACTATATGTCGGAGCGAAGGACAGGAAGTATCAATTATGGGAAAGGAATTCATTGTCTGTTCCACTACTAAATCAAAAGTTCGTCGAACAGAAAATAAATTATATTCATTTTAATCCTGTACATCCGAAATGGAAGCTGGCTGATGAGCCACAAAATTATAAGTATTCATCTTCGTAGTTTTATTATGAAGATTATGACGAGTTTGGGATACTTGAGAATTATTTGGATGTGTTAAAGTTTGACGAAAGGGTTTAGTAACCTTGAAGCTTTGGTTGTTGGTGACCAAAAAGTTTGCATCAAATTATTGTTTTAAATTTATATTTAAATAAAGTGCAAACTTTTTGGAACACCAATAACGGCATCAAAAATTCGGAGCTCGAACCGAGGACAATCCTAAATATATTGTAAGCACTGATATAACTTAACAACAAATGAATAATATTTCAAAAATATATTTGCTATTGTTTCTAACGCTATACAATTCCGATTTCATATCTTCACAAATTAAAGAAGAATGGGCTGTTAGATTTTCACAAATTTCTAATAGCAATGATGGAGCTACTGACATCTCATTGGATAAGAGTGGTAATATTTATGTTACAGGAGCTAGCTTATCTCAAGGAAACCAAAGCGATTATGCGACAATAAAATATAATTTCGATGGTATTCAACAATGGGTCAAAACTTATAACGGACCTGGAAATCGGGAAGATATTGCTAACGCAATAGCTATTGACAATTATGGAAACGTTTATATCACTGGTAGTAGTGAAGCATATAGTAGTGGAGTTGATTTTGCAACGATAAAATATTCTTCTTCTGGGGTTGAACTATGGGTTAAAAGGTTCACAAGTGAAGGTATTCATTTAGATGCAGGTTATAAAATTGCTGTAGATAATTCAGACAATGTTTATATTGTAGGTGAAAGTTACAATGATAGCCTTTTAGTAAGGGACAATTGTACAATAAAATACGATTCGTCCGGAACTCTGCAATGGGTTAGAAAATATCATGGGGGCATCTTATATGATTTAACAATTGATGATTCAAACAATGTTTACGTATCAGGGGTTAATTTGGATGATGTTGTTACTATAAAATATAATTCGTCAGGCACTCAAAAATGGGTTTCGAGATACGATGGACAATTAAATGAGGACGATTTTGCGCTTTCAATTGGAGTAGATAGTTTATTTAATGTTTATGTAAGCGGTAGTAGTGAGGAAATTCCAATGACGTTTGGAGGCTATCTAACAATAAAGTATAATAATTTAGGAATTAGAGAGTGGGTTCGGATTTATGAAGGGACAGGAAACTTCTTGGATGTTGCAAGAGCTATGCAGGTCGATAGATCAGGTAACGTTTATGTTACTGGTTATAGTACTGAATCAGGACAAGGATATAACATGACAACAATAAAATACAATACTTATGGGGATACTTTATGGAAAGCAAGTTACCATAATGGTCTAAATGATATTGCTTTTGCAATAACTTTTGATAAATCAGGTAATGTTTATGTAACCGGGGAAAGTGATGGGAACGGAACCAGTGATGATTATGCAACTGTAAAATATAATTCATTTGGGCAACAGCAATGGGTTAAGAGATACGATTATTCCGGGCAATTTGCAGATATTGCATCTAAGATTGCCGTTGATAATGCTGGAAATTTATACGTCACCGGTTCCAGCAATAGAGATTTTTTAACAATAAAGTATTCACAGCCAACCGAGATAATTAATCTTTTATTGGAGATCCCGTCTGAGTTTAATCTTGAGCAAAACTATCCGAATCCATTTAATCCCTCAACTAATATCAGTTACCAATTACCTGCCAGCAGTTTTATTTCTTTAAAAGTATTTGATATACTTGGAAAAGAAGTTGCGACGCTAGTAAATCAAAAACAAAATGCAGGAAGTTATTCTGTCAGCTTCGACGGAAGTAATTTATCCAATGGAATTTATTTTTATAAAATTGAAGCGGATAATTTTATTGAAACAAAGAGAATGATTTTGATCAAATAAAAATCAAGGTGTAACTTTACCTTGAATTTCTGCCCTATAAAGAGTAAATTGCTTCCGAAGTTAATGAAGATAATATGGTGGGTTGTGAGACCCACTTTTTTTTTATGGAAATAGAAAACGAAATACACCAACTTGTCGATGAGTATTTTACAGACTCCGATTATAAAGTCGTTGATATTATACTGAGAGGTGAGAAAGGGACAAAGGTATTGGAGATTTTTGTAGATAATAAAGAGGGTATAAACATTGACGATCTTACAAAGTTTAATAAAGAATTGAATGAACTTATAGATGAAAAGATTATATTAAATGATTTATCAAAGATTGTAGTCTCTTCTCCGGGAGCAGAAAGACCGATAAAGTTTTTTTGGCAGCTTTGCAAGCATGCCGGAAGAGATCTCGAAATTGAACTAAATAACGAAGAGAAGATAGAGGGAAAGCTGATCACAGTTTCCGATGCAGGAGATGAAATTATTTTTGTTGAGATAACTCATAGGGAAAAGGGAAAGAAAGTTGTTACCGAAATGAAGGAGATGACCTTTAAAGAAATAAAAGAATTAAAAATTAAAATAAGTTTTTCAAAAAATAAAAAAATTAAAGAAGTAAAATGAAATCAGAAATAGTAGATGCATTCTCAATGATGGCAAAGGAAAAGAATATCGACAGGGATATTCTTTCAAGTGTAATAAAAGATTCGTTTAAGAAAATGATGGAAAAAAAATACGGACTTGAATCTAATTTTGAGATAGTTGTGAATATGGAAAAAGGCGATATTGAAATATTCTTATACAAAGTTGTAGTGGAAGAAGTTAAAGATCCGAACATTGAAATTGACGTTGAAACTGCAAAGGAAAAGTCTGGAGAGGTCTTCGCAGTTGGGGATGATTATGTAGAGGAAATTCCGACGGAAGAGTTCGGAAGAAGAATGGTTATTAACCTTAAACAGAATCTTAATCAGAAAATCAGGGAGATTGAAAAAGAAATCACCTACAATACTTATAAAGATCTGATCGGGGAGATTATAGTCGGAGAGATCTACCAGATAAAACCGACCTCCATACTTTTAATTCATAACAGCAATGAAGTAATTTTTCCAAAAGGCGAACAGATCCCAAAAGAGAGATATAAAAAAGGAGATACGCTAAGAACGATTGTGAAGAGCATCGAGAAAAGACAATCCGGACCGCCTTTAGTAATTGTGTCAAGAGCAGATGAGCAATTTTTGTTTAAATTATTCGAGCTTGAGATACCTGAAATTTATGACGGGATCATTGACATAAGAGGAATTGCAAGAGAGCCGGGAGAAAGAGCAAAAATTTCCGTAACATCCAATGATGACAGGATTGACGCTGTAGGCGCTTGCGTCGGTATGAAGGGAATAAGAATACATTCTATAGTAAGAGAGCTAAGCAACGAAAATATTGATGTTATAAATTATATTGACGATCCTGCGTTGTATATTGCAAGAGCATTATCTCCAGCTAAGCTCAACGACATTCACTTGGACAATGAAAATAATATTGCAAAAATTTATGCAGACGAAGATCAGATAAGCTTAATTATAGGAAAGAGCGGGCAAAATATAAAGCTTGCATCAAAATTAACCGGATATCAAATTGATGTTGTAAGAGAACAGGAAAAAGAGGAAGTTGAAGAAGAAGATATCGATGATGAAGAGGATATCGATGAAGAAGAAGATACCGAAGAGGAAGAAGCAACAGATGAAAAAGAGGCAGAGGTAACTGAAGAAAAAAAAGAAGAAAGCAACGATGAAGAGGAAATCGAAGAGGAAACAGAAGTTTCCGGAAATAAAAAGGAAGAGCAAAAATAAAGAAATGCTCAGACAATAAAAATAAATTTTAGAAAAATAAAATAATAATGCAGGGTACTGAAGTAAAAGCTAAGAGTCAAAAAATAATCGGGATACTGAAGGACATCAATAGTTCTAAAGATGAATTATTGGAATATCTGAAGTCTATCGGGATAGAAGCGACAATTAATACGACATTAGATGCCGAGATCGTCGAGAAGGTCTACAGCCATTTCAAAAAAGACATTGAAAAAGAAGATAAGAGATTAAAGAAGTCTGTTGATTTTTCACAAAGATATCATGTTGATATTTCCGATGCACAGGAAAGAATAAAGCAGGAAGAAGATAGAAAGACAAAAATCGAAGAGGAAAAACGATTAAAAAAATTAATTGAGGATGAAATCAAGAGAAAAGATGAAGAGAAGAAAAAAGAAGAGCTTCTCGCTTATATTGAACGTGAAAAGACTTTAAGAGAACAAAAGGAAAAAGAAAATGAAAGGAAGGCTGCAAAAAAACTATCAGAAGATAATGTAAGAGATAAAGTAAAAGTTAAGCCGCCCGAAACTCAAAATCGTGAAAATGAAAAACCTGTTTTTGTTAAGAAGAAGGAATTTATACCTCCTAAAAAATTTGTAAAGAAGGAAGAGTTTCCGCCAAGAAAAACCGATACGGAAAAAAAAGATACGGTTACAATTGATAAATCAAAAGAGACTTCCCAGCCGAAAGAAATTAAGAAACCACATGAAGCTCACACAAGAAAACCATTTGATAAAAATCAAAGAAAAGGTACATACGAGAAAATTACAATAAAGGATATTGCTGCCGACAAGAGAAGAACGAAACCACCTTTTGAAAAACCGGCTACCCCGGTTAAGGATAAAAAAGTTTTTCCTCAGGCAGGAACCTCGTCAAGAATATCAGAGGACAGAAAATTTAAGGATAAGAAGGAAAAAGATAAAAAGAAATTTGAAACGGAGCAGGAAAGAAAGAAAAGAGTTAAGCTTGAAAAAGGACACAGGGCGAAGGATGCCACACAAAAGGAAATTGATGAAGCCATCAGGGATACATTTGCCAGATTAGACGATTCGGGTTCATCAGCCAGAAGCCTCGCCAGGAAAAGAAAGAAAAAGGAGAGAATCGAAGAAGAGAAAAAAATTAAGGAACTCAGAGAAGCGACAAAACATATTTTAAAAGTCAACGAATATCTTTCAACTTCAGAGCTTGCAAACCTGATGGCAATTGATCCGAATGAGATAATCAAGACATGCTTCAAACTTGGTATAATGGTTTCAATAAATCAGCGTCTGGAGAAAGATATTATAGAGCTGATAGCAGGAGACTTCGGTTACCGAATTGAATTCCAAAAAGAATATGAAGAAGACATACTGGAAGATAGAACAGATACTGAGGAAGAGTTATCAGCAAGAGCTCCTGTCGTTACTGTGATGGGGCACGTGGATCACGGTAAAACTTCTTTGCTGGATTATTTAAGAAAGGCAAACGTTGTTGCAGGTGAAGCCGGAGGAATTACACAGCACATTGGCGCTTACAAAGTTACTCTTGATTCGGAAAAAGAAATTACATTTCTCGATACTCCCGGGCACGAAGCATTTACGGCAATGAGAGCAAGAGGAGGTCAGGCAGCTGACATTGTTGTTCTTGTAGTAGCAGCCGATGACAGCGTAATGCCGCAGACTGTCGAAGCAATAAATCATGCGAGGGCAGCGAACGTTCCGATTGTAATTGCAATTAATAAAGTTGATAGACCCGATGCTAATCCTGAAAGAATTAAACAACAGCTTGCGGATAAAGAAATATTAGTAGAAGAGTGGGGAGGAAAATACCAGTCTGTCGAAATTTCTGCAAAGCAGGGTAAGAACATTGACCAGTTGTTAGATAAGATTTTAGTCGAAGCCGAAGTTCTAGAATTAAAAGCAAATCCTAATAAGGAAGCAAGAGGAGTAGTACTTGAAGCAAAGTTAGATAAAGGAAAGGGACCGATTGCAACGGTTCTTGTTCAAAAAGGAACATTGAAGATCGGAGATACTTTTGTTGCGGGAGTTTATAGCGGGAAAGTAAAAGCGATGTTTGATGAGCGGGATCATAAACTTGATGAAGCAAAACCTTCTTCACCGGTGGTAGTGCTTGGATTTGACGGAGTTCCGCAGGCAGGCGATACATTTGTGGTTCTTGAATCGGAAAGAGATACTAAAGCAATTTCTTTAAAAAGACAACAGCTCAAACGTGAGCAGGATTTCAGACAGGTTAAATTTGTAACACTCGATGATATTTCAAAACAAATACATGAAGGAAAACAGGTTGAGCTTAAGATAATTTTGAAAGCGGATATGGACGGCTCAACGGAAGCCCTTGCTGATTCATTACATAAGCTTACAACAAATGAGACCAAAGTTTCTGTAATTCACAAAGCTGTCGGAGCGATCAGCGAGTCTGACATTTTGCTTGCAGAAGCATCGGGAGCTATTGTAATAGGATTCAATGTCAGACCGAACTTAAATGCCAGGAAGCTTGCTGAGAAAAATAGTATAGATGTGAGATTGTATAACATAATTTATAATCTGATAGATGAAGTAAGACATGCTTTGGAAGGAATGCTTGCTCCGGATATTTCGGAAGAGATAACAGCGACGATTGAAGTTAGAGAGGTGTTCAAAGTTCCAAAGATCGGAAATATAGCCGGATGTTATGTTCTTGACGGAAAGATAACAAGGAATAACAAAGTACGATTGCTTAGAGAAGGATTTGTAATTTATGACGGCACAATCTCTTCTTTGAAAAGAATAAAGGATGATGTTCGTGAAGTCGAAGCGGGTTATGAATGCGGAATTGGACTTGAGAACTTTAATGATGTAAAGGTAAGTGACATTATAGAAGGATATAAAATTGTAGAAACGAAACGTAAGTTAGTAACACCGTAAATAAATTTGGAAATTGGGATTTCGGATTTGGAATTTAGGAAATTGAGATATTGGAATTGGGATTTTTTGAATTTGAAAATTGTGATTCTGGATTTTAAAATTTTTTATTTATAATGTCAATTAGAACAGAGAAGGTTGCTGAAGAAATAAAGCATAAGCTTAACACGGCAATGTCAAAAGATCTTTCGGAGATAAGCGGTTTGGGACTTGTTACAATTTCAAAAGTTATTATGACACCGGATTTGAAGCAGGCGAGAATTTACTTGAGTTTTCTGGGAAACAAAGAACCGATTGACAAATGCCTTGAAAAGATTAACGTAAAAAAAAAACATATCAGATTTATTCTTGCAAAGCATATAATACTAAAGTATATGCCCGAGCTGGTATTTTATTATGATGATACAATTGAGTATGCCGACAAGATGCAAAAGCTGATAAATGAAATTAAAAAAGATGAGGATGTTAAACATTAAAATTAAGAATTAAGAATTATATTTGAGAAATGAATTCCGGCTAGAACAATAAAAAATTGGAAACAACTTCACAAGAAACTTCAAACGGACTTTCAAACGAAAAATACTCCAACAAAATTTTCCTTATTGATAAACCACTCGACTTCACAAGCGCCGATATAGTCCGCATATTCAAAAGAGATTTAAAGTTAAAGAAAGCGGGTCATTCAGGAACGCTTGATCCAAAAGCAACAGGACTTCTGATAATCTGTTCCGACAAGATGACAAAGAAAATCAATGAGTTTATTGAATACGACAAAGAATACGAGGGCATAATAAGGATCGGAGCAACAACTAAAAGTTTTGATACAGAAACTGAAGAGGAAAATATTCTTGATAATTTTAATGTCACTGATGAAGATATAGAAAGAGTACGGCAAAGTTTTCTCGGTGAGACAGACCAGATGCCTCCTATGTATTCGGCAATAAAACATAAAGGCAAGCCGCTTTATAAGATGGCTAGAAAAGGACGAGAGATAGTGAGAGCGATGAGAAAAATTATTCTATCAGACTTCGAAGTCAGACGCATTAGTGAAACTGAATTATTTTTTAGAATCTCGAGCAGTAAAGGAACATATATAAGAAGCATCGCAAATGATTTCGGTGAGAGGCTTGGAGTCGGTGGATATTTAAAAGAGCTGAGAAGAACGAGGATTGGTGATTTTGTACTTGAGGATTTTGAAGAAAAGATTCGGGATATTAGATATAAGATTTTGGATTTTTGAGATTTTGAGATTTGATTTGGAATTTTTTGAAAATTTTGAGTTGCAAATTCCTATTATAATAATATAGTAATATCTATTAAAATAAACTTTAAAAATTATGTGAATTCAATAAGGAGGAATCTATACAATGATTAACAAAAATAACAATATAATAAATAATTTAATATTTTTAATTAGTATTGAATCCCATTATTGTTATAAATAATTTAAATCTATGGTAACTTCAAAAGAAATTTTAGACGAGCTAACTGCAAACATCAAAAGTATTTTTAATGATTCATTATTGAAAATAATTTTATACGGCTCTCGCGTCCGAAATGATGGAACAGAAGAATCCGATATCGATTTTGTTGTTTTAACTGATTTAGAAGATGACATCATCAGGGAAAAAGAAAGAGATGTTACAAATATTTCCGTCGAGTTATCCCTTAAATATGATTCAGTAGTGTCCGTACTCATAATCAATTATGATATTTACAAAAAGTATTTGAATGTTCTTCCATTTTACAAAAATATCGAGACTGAAGGTATTGAAGTGTATGGAAGATGAAGTATATGAACTGGCAAAGTATCGACTAGAAAAAGCCAGAAATGATTTGGCAAGTGCGGAACTGAATTTCGAAAATAAACTTTTTTCGCAATCTATTAACTGTGTCGTCCTGAAAATAGTTGACAAAAAAGTAGTCGTAGTAGCAGTAATTTTTCTTTTCTTTTTTGCTTCTTTTTTCTTTTCTTTTTGTTGACATGTTCATAACTTTTTTAGGCTGCACACTTTT
>JALYRX010000037.1 GCA_030855105.1 Bacteroidota bacterium
CATTCTTAAACTATCATTAGTAATGAAAAGACGAGAATGGTTTAAAGGATTGTGGGCTCAATCTAATCAATTCAGGTGGCCATTTTCTTATTCATAACTAATTCCTAATGAAAAATCTGGGTTTAATTCATAACAACAAATGAGAGTTAGTTTCTTAACATCATTCTTGAAATACATATTGTCATTTGTTGACACAAACAATTCGTCAAAAGATATTTTATTACATTCCTCAAGGGCCTCTAAAAATCTATTCCGCAGATAATGCAAATGTGCATGAGCATAATGCTCTATGCTCTCACGGTTAACAGGATTCACACTGCTTAAATATTTTGAAATAAAATCTTCTATTACATTTGTTTTCTTATTTAAGAATGCTAATACGATCAGGTTTCTGCAAAAATTTAAGTTAAAGTATTCGGTTTCTGCTGAAGCTGCGGTGTTTGTTTCCAGCATTTCAATCATCATATCCAGGTTCTTTTCCCGATAAATCGTTTTACCCTTAGCCATTTTTTCCTGACAATAAGTCTGCATCATGGCGTAAATATTTTTTCTGTCAACTTTTTTTATCACTTGGTAATTTGATCTGAATGTATCTTCAAGTTTTTTATAATGACTCTCATTTTCAAATTCTAAAAAACATAAACCAATATAAAAGAATATCCGGATCAGCGGTGCATCTTTGAATTCACCGATCCTGCTCTTATAATGATTCACTATAAGCTTAAGCAGGTCAAGATTGTGATCAATTTTGATTCTTTGCTTTTCAACAAGAAACTGAAATGAGTTTTCCATTGCATAAATCAGAAAAAAAGACACTACGCTATCAATTGATTCCGCCCTGAAACTTTCAAGAAGTGCTTCATCATGATGTATTTTTGATTTAGTGGCTTCGATGTACATCTTCCGGTAATAATATTCGGAGTCTTTGTATTTTCCTGAATTGTTAGATGATTCAAATTGATTAAGCTTCTTTTGACATTACCTCGGGAAGTCCTCTTAAAAAACTTTCTTCAATAAAGTGAATCTGATAATTATGACTATTTTGAAAATTGATTTGCCTTAAGAAATTTTCAGCAAGCATATTAAGGTCGGAAAGTAAATTCCGGATGTAAGATTCCCTGAATGTCACTTCACCGCACAGTCTTGAGAATAATTTTTCTTTATTCAGTTCCTTTGAATTATAGTCCGGATGATATTTCTTCAAAAGTTTAAATAATTCGATCGCCCGTAAATTCTTATTATGAAACGGAGAATTAATGAATTCCTCGAACTGAGTTAATTCGTTTCCGGTCAGAGACTTCAATATTTCTATCAGATTACTTTTTAACATAATTACGAGATGCAAAATATTTTCAATTTATTTAAAAAATAAACAAAAAGCTAATATCTTGAGACCAGTAAAGATGCAGGAATACAAAAAATTCTTTGAAAAGATAAAATTCTTAAAGTAAGTTGTAATAGAAATTATTTGTTTAAAAATTCCCAAGTCCTGAAATGGTGGATGGTGGATGGTAAATTGTCAATAGTGGATTAGTGAATGGTTAATGGTGAATTGTCAATGGGGTGTATCAAACATAAAAAGGTCGTATGTATAAATTAATTTCAAAAACTAAAATTTCTTATGGAGGGAAAAAATGAAATCGCTATTAATTCTATTTGTTTGTTTTATTTCAATAAATGTTTTTTCTCAAAACATTACCAATACGCTAGGCACAAGCGGAGTATTTACAATTAAAGATGCATCAAATAATTATTTGACCATAAACCAGTCAACCGGTCAGGTGAATATACTCCGGTCACTCAGGCTTGAAAATACAACAAGCTCAAGCCTGGGTGTTCTAGTTAAAGGGCCGGACAGATTCTTACATAATTATGGAATGAACAATACATTCCTGGGTATTAACTCCGGAAATTTTACTATGATCGGCAATAATAACACAGCGTTGGGATTTAGATCTTTTTTTGCGAACAGCACCGGCTTTAATAATACAGCTTTGGGAAGGGAGTCATTATATTCCAACATAATTGGCAGTGATAACACAGCTGTGGGAAGTCAGTCATTATATTTTAACATAAACGGCATTAATAATACAGCTGTGGGTGGCGGGTCATTATTTTCCAACACCACTGGCATTCAAAACACAGCAGTAGGATGGAAGTCTTTATTCAGCAACACGATGGGCGATGATAACACAGCTGTGGGAAGTCAATCTTTATATTTCAACATTAACGGCATTAATAACTCTGCTGTGGGAGGTGGGTCATTATTTTCCAACACCACCGGATCTAATAACACCGCTGTGGGATGGCAGTCTTTATTTAATAGCCCCACCGGTTATAATAACACAGCTGTGGGACATAAATCATTATCTTCCAACACAACCGGAGATAATAACACAGCTGTGGGAAGGTATTCTTTAATTTCCAACACCGTCGGTAACGGTAACACCGCTTTGGGAGATAATGCAGGAAATTCAATTACCACAGGGAATAATCTGATATGTATAGGTAAGGATGCAGAACCAACTACAGGCACTGCGACTGACCAGATGACATTGGGCAATAATCAGATCACTTCTCTTCGCTGCAACGTTACAACAATTACAAGCTTATCCGATGCAAGAGATAAAAAAAATATTACAGATTTATCTCTCGGAATTGATTTTTTAATGAACGTAAAACCGCGTCTGTTTAACTGGGATAAAAGAGAATGGTATGATAACAATGTTTCAGACGGAAGCAAAATGAACGAAGCACCTACAGCGGGATTTATTGCTCAGAAGCTTGATGAAGTTCAGACAACAGAAGATGTCGAATGGCTTAATCTTGTTTTGAAAGATAATCCTGAAAAACTTGAAGCGACTTCGGGTAATCTTCTGCCGGTAATGGTAAAAGCAATTCAGGAGCTGAAAGTTGAAAACGATAAAATTAAAGCTGCCTCCATTATTGCATCGCAGGAAAGTATTGAGCTGAAAAAAGAAAACAAAATGCTTGCGTTGGAAATCGAATCATTAAAATCAATGAGTGAAAAAATTGTGAAATTAGAAAAACTAGTAAAGGAACTGACTTCCTTAAAACACACTTCACTTATTGAAAACAAAGTTTACAAAACAAATTTAAAATAAGGAGATCGAAAATGAAAAACATAATTCTTACAACTATATAGTTAATGTTTGCATCCGGCACATTCAGTCAGAGCGTGTTAAATTATCAGTCAGGGACGGGTGTTGTTGTAGAACCCGGAGCCGACGTATGTGCTGACCAGATAAAGATTAACGGTACTTTTTCAGGCGGCGGTCCTATATGCGGAGGGATTGTTTATGTTCTTAATCTCACGGGATTTATTGAAGGTTTTTTTAACTCTTCTTTATCATATTTTTTCTTTCTTTCAATTCTTACTATCGGTTTATCATTTATAAAGCTGTTTAATATTCTAATTGCATATTTCCTGTTATAGCCACAACTGTTACAAAACTCATCAAGCACCGTTATCTTATCTGATTTGATACAAGTTTTATATCTCATCTTTATCGATATTAAATATTCTCTGCGTGATTTTTTACTCATTATTGCAACCATTTTTACTAAATATTACGGTTACATTTTTAATGAGGCAACGACTCTTTTTTTACTTAGTCAAAGTTACCTTTTTGATGAGGCAACCCGCTAACACAATCGTCAATCAGAAATCTCTTTTGGTTAACAAACAAAAAAGTTATATTTTAAATATCTTTCTAAATTTATTAAACTTCCGTCAATGAGCAGAAAATTTAATCTAACATTTTTAATACTTTTCATTTCATTTTCACAATCGAATGCAGTTGTACATTATGTTACCCAATAAGGTGCCGGTGCAATGAACGGGACAATCTGGGCAAATGCTTTTCCGGGCACTGCTTTGCGGCTTACTATCGCAGGAGCTGCATCCGGTGATGAAGTCTGGGTCGCAACCGGAACATATTTGACTACAACTACTTCCAGCAGAGGTATTTCATTCAGCATGAAAAACGGAGTTTCGATCTACGGAAGTTTTGCCGGAACAGAGACACTTCTCTTACAAAGAATCTTTCAATGCGGTCCATCAAGTATCTTAAGCGGTGAGATCGGAAGTCCGTCTGATGCAGATAATAGTTATCACGTAATCAGTAACACAAATTTAGACAGCACAGCAGTTATAGACGGTTTTGTAATCAGAGGAGGTTATGATAACAGAGCGCCTACGCAGACTGCAGGTCTTGGCGGAGGAATTTATAATTTCGGAGGAAATTCTTCAGGAAACTGCAGTCCGGTCATAAGAAATTGTCTCATCACTCTTAATCACGCAGTTTTCGGTGGAGGAATTTTTAACAGCGGTCACTCAGGAGGAAATGCAAACCCGCTGATACAAAATTGCATCATCACAAGAAACACAGCTTTCGACGGCGGGGGAGGGATCGATAACTTCGGGCTCGGAGGAAATGCAAGTCCTTCAATTATTAACTGTGCCGTTTACGATAACACTGCTAATACTGCAGGAGGTATGTATTGCTGGGGAGGAAATGCAAACGGAAATTCAAATCCGTTTATTTTGAATTGTGCGTTTGTAAACAATCAGGCGATTGCAGGGAATGCAGGCGGAGTTATAGCCGATAATTCCAATTCAGGCGGAGTGGGAAATTCAGGAGCAAGCAACATCATTGTGAGAAACTCCATCTTCACCGACAACACTGCATCAGGAACAGGTCCGCAGTTTTTTATTAAAGGTACAGGTACGTTTACAGCAACGTATTCGAATGTAAACCTTACAAATCAAAATCCCCCGCACATTATTTCAGGACCCGGAACAGGAAATATGAATTCTGACCCGATGTTTGTTTCAGTATTAAACGGACGGGGTGCAGACAATTGCTGGTTCACGGCTGATGACGGACTGACTCTTCAAATCGGTTCACCTTGCATAAATGCCGGTGACAATACGGGAGTGACTTCCTTAGATTTGATTGGTAATACGAGAATAGCAAATGCGATTGTTGATATGGGACCATACGAATCTAATCATCCCCCGGTAAAAACTCTAAATCTAACCTCTCTGATACAGGGATTCTACGATTCGTCAATGAATACCACAGTTAGAGACACATTAAAAATTTATATTAGAAATAATACTTCGCCTTATGCTGCTGTTGATTCGGGTAAAGTTTATTTCAATTCAAACGGAGGTGGTGTTTTGAATTTTTACAACGTAGCTGACAACACAGGTTATTTCATTCAGATACGCCACAGAAATTCCATTGAGACCTGGAGTGCAGCTCCGGAAATGTTTATCAGCGGCAATCTCAATTACAACTTCACGGATATTCAAACCCGCGCCTTCGGAAGCAATCAGATACAGGTTGATGCTTCACCTGTAAAGTTCGCCATATACGGCGGCGATATAAATCAGGATGGAGTCGTTGACGTAACAGACGCAAGCTTGGTTGATAATGATTCGTATAATTTTGTCTCGGGATATGTATATACTGATTTGAATGGGGATAATACAGTCGATTTGTCGGATGCTGCTATAGCTGATAATAATGCTTTTAATTTTGTGAGTAAGATAACTCCTCTACCGTGAGATGTGAAACAACAGATGTTAAATGAATGAAGAAATAAAAATTATAATTTCTAATTTTCCCGTTCTCGCTGAGTGCTCCCGCATTGTTGTTTAGTCTTGAAGATATAGATTACTTTCTTGCGGGGACTCAGCGAACTACCTCTGCATAATGAAATATCCTACACCTGACTTCCTCTCCGATAGGTGTTACAAATAACCCAAAGCTAATTGGCGCTGTAACCTTTGATCACAGTCCCGATATATTTTTGAATGATATCTTGACTTGTGTTAGAATATCGGATTTTGTAAAAACTCAAAAACAAATTAAAGATTTTATGTATCAGTCATTGATCAGATGAACAAATTTGATATAAATGCAAAAGAGCTGAGTTTTAATTTTGACGGGTATGGAAGTTCCTCTACTATAGTATCTAATGATGTCGGTCAGTTTCACGGCGATGCAAAGTATTCAAATCCTGCAACAAAAAGTAATGTTCCTGTTTCTCCTGTTAACAGGCTCACTACGGTTGACTTCAGTAATGACTGGTACATGAAAACATGTATTAACAAAAGGATTCCCGAAACCGGAAACTATTGGAAATATGAAGACAGATAGTTTATATATTTCAAATACAGGTATGATCGGGAGACTAAAATTATATTTGGCTTTAAATCATACAAAGATAACGGACCTTGAAGTGATATTGCTTACACCGTCGGGGGATTCGGTAAGCAAGGGGAGGGTTTGGGAGGGGTCTTTAATAGAATTTCTTCTAATAATCGCAGAATAAAATTATTATAGAATTGTTTACTAAATATTTTTTCAGCAACGTTTTTGGACCGATGTGCTCTAAAATCTATCCAGCACCAAATATTTTTTAGGATAGTTTAGAATGAGTTTATATTTCTTAAAAAACTGTCCACCAAGCAAAACAGCATCAAGTGTTGAATAATATCCGTCTTCGTCAAACGAAAATACTGTGTTCGGATCAGTGATTTTTATTGAGCCAATTTTAAAGGAACTTATACTTGCTGACTTATGATTTGTTTGTCCGCCCAGGCCGGTATTAACTCGGTTTGGCTGAACTTTTAATGTGTCGCCTTCAAGTTTATTTTTTGTTATGAACTCTTTACCTATTACAATATATTCATCGTGACCTGTGTCAAAAACAAATTCAGTTTTAATTGCTTTTTTATTTTTTGTTATTAAAACACCTTTTACTATTGGAACTCTGTTATTGTCCAAATCAATCATTGGGATTTTATTCTTCAAATTGTTGTCGTTATAATATTCGGGGTCTGTTATTGTTATCATTTTATTTTTGTAATCAATTTCAAAGACAAAATATTTGAAAAAGCTATACGATAAAATTCCGTCAATTTTATGTCCTTCTTCTTTTTCCTGTGCTTTTAATTGCAGCCATGCGATTTTTTGTTTTGGAACAAATACTTTATTAATGGTCAGACTAACACTGTCAGTAATTAAAAAGTCACCTTGTCCGCCGGTCAGCCCAACTGTTACTTTTCCGGTTTCTTTTAGGTGAATATTTGATGCTAATGCTGAGTCAATCATAATTCCTGAAGCACCTGCACCGCTGTCAAACAAAAAAGAAAGAGAGTATGAATCATGTTTGTTTAATGGAAACAAACTTTAATTTTCCGGGGGGATGCTGATATAGACTATTATTATACTCACTATCAATATTATCAAATATATAATTAACAACACTCTGTTTCTTAATTGTTTTCTCCGGGACATTCTTCTCTCATAGGAAACGTCTTCTTTTGCATAATCACCTTTTGTCGGATCCCATTTGTAATTTTTCTTTACTTTTTCTAAATCCATACTTTTTTGTAAACCGGTTATTAAATAAAATTTTATCTAATTTATTTTTTTTACAATTTATAATAGTCTTGCAGACTCATTACTTCGACTTTTCCTTCTTTTAATTTTTCTATTCCTTCGGCAAATGAGCTTGCCGCTGACAGCGTTGTTATAAAAGGTATTTTATTCTGCACAGCAGCCCAGCCGATCGCATATTCATCAAATCTCGATTCTGATCCAAGAGGAGTATTTATAACAATTTGTATGTCTCTGTTTTTTATCAAATCAACTACATTCGGTCTTCCTTCGTTTACTTTAAAAACGGGCACTGCCTTAATTCCGTTTTCATTTAAAAATTTTGATGTTCCGATTGTTGCAACTACTCCAAACCCAAGTTTAATATACTTATTTATTATATCAATTGTCTTTTTCTTTTTGTCATTTTCATTTACACTTATAAAAATGTTTCCGCCGGTTGGAACCGGAGTGCCGGTTGATTCCTGAGCTTTTGCCAATGCTTCTCCGAATGTTTTTCCAATCCCCATCACTTCTCCCGTAGACCTCATCTCGGGTCCTAAAAACATTTTCACTCTGGGAAATTTCTGAAAAGGAAAAATCGATTCCTTAACCCCTATATAACTTATATCCTCAAAGCTTCTCAGCTTAAAATCCTTCAGCTTCTTTCCCGATATAATTTTTGATGCGATCATAATAATGGGAATTCCCGTTGTCTTGCTGACAAACGGAACTGTTCTTGATGCTCTCGGATTCGCCTCAAGAACATACACAATATTATCCTTCACAGCGAATTGAATATTGATCAGACCGATTACATTTAATGCCAGTGCAATTCGTTTTGTATAATCTTTTATTTGTCTAAGATTTTTTTGATTAATGGAAATCGGCGGTAAAATGGAAGTGCTGTCACCGGAATGGATTCCGGCTTCTTCAATGTGCTGCATGATTCCCGCTATATAAATTTCCTCTCCGTCACAAATCGCATCTACGTCAATTTCTCTTGCCTCTTCAAGAAATTTATCAATCAAAACCGGATGTTCTTTTGACAGATCAACTTCATCTTTATAAAATCTTTCTATCTGATCATCATTATAAACAATCTGCATCGCGCGTCCTCCGAGAACATAGGAAGGTCTAAGCAATACCGGATAACCAATTTTATTGGCAGTCTTTTTTGCAGCAACCGGATTTCTCGCGGTTCCGTATTCCGGTTTTGGAATTTGTAATACATCCAGTAAATTCCCGAATTTTTTTCTGTCTTCAGCTATGTCAATATTTTTGGATGACGTTCCTAAAATTTTTAATCCATTTTGTTCAAGCTCTTTGGAGATCTTCAAAGGTGTCTGTCCTCCAAAGCTAACAATTATACCTTTGACATTTTTTTCATAATGCGCGATGTTTAAAACATCTTCGACAGTCAGCGGTTCAAAATATAATTTATCTGTGATATCGTAATCGGTAGAGACAGTCTCGGGATTACAGTTAATCATTATCGTTTCGTAACCCTCTTCTCTCAAAGCTTTTACACACCGGACACAGCAATAATCAAACTCAATGCCCTGACCGATTCTGTTTGGTCCCCCGCCCAGTATAATAATTTTTTCTCTTTCAGATGAGATGCTTTCATTAAATTTTTCATATGTGGAGTAATGATAAGGTGTGCTTGCTTCAAATTCCGCTGCACAGGTATCAACTGTTTTATAAACCGGAAGAATTTTATTCTTAAATCTAAAATCACGAATTCTTTTCTCAGTGGTTTTAAAAATATTAGCAAGCTGCTTGTCAGAAAAACCCAGCTTCTTTGCTTTTAATATTATTTCAGAATTGATTTTTTTCACAAATATTGCTAAGGACTTAATGTTTTAAATATTGGAAAAAGAAGTAACCAAAGAATTTATTAAAAACACCGATTCTTAAAATAAAACTTAACTTTTTATTATTCCCTTTCAAATTTATAAATATGAATTATTAAAACAACAATAAAATTTACCTACTCAAATCAATCAATACTGTAATTGAATGCGTGATCTGATTCACTTAAATGCTGTCCAAATTATTTTTTTGTATTTATTTGTTTTAGTTTCATTATAAAATGCCCAGAAATTTCTACTATTATTGAACAACCCCACCCTGCCCTCCCCTTTGAAAAAAAGGGGAGGGTTTGGGGGGAGTTTTGTTTATTTATGGTAAGTTCCAAGAGTATTTTTTTCTATTTAATTTTTTGTCCGTAAATATTTTGGACAGTGTTGGATTCACTTAATTTATAATAACATTTAAAACGAGTTGAAGAATTTTGGTGAATATTTAAACGAGATAACATTTTTACCTTTTTCGAGTTTAATCGATTTGAATGTTCCGAAAAGCTGCTGTATGATTACTTCTTTACCGTTCACAGTTGCTTTCCAATCGGGGTCCCAGTTATCTATAAATGAACAATAGCAATTTTCTTTTATATCAATTTCCAAATCAAGCTCATCACCATTATATTTAATAATTTTGAAGGCAGTCAGATTAGATGCTTCAAAACTTTTTGAATCTGAAATGAATTCACCCGGAGAATTATAATCAATTTTCTTTGAACAGAATAATTTTTTTCCTTTATCTAATCCTAGCAGTTCTTTGTAAGATACAGGAAGTTTTTCTCCGGAATTAATATACTGATTAAGCTTATTAAGATTTAAGAATTTTAAATATCTCTCATAGTGCCAATCCCCTAGATATCCGGTTAAAAAATTTTTTGTATGAGATACCGAGCCGTATTTAAAATATCGCTCAGAATTAAAAGAATTTATATTTGCTTTATCAATATTTAAAATTGTCCGTTCAGTCTCAGGGCTTTTGAAAACTGACCATTGCTTTGAGCCTGCAGGAAACAAATCGATTATATTTGCAGCAAAAATAGTTATCACAACAATTATCGTTAAATATTTTTTCTTAATAAAACGTGCTGATACGATAAATATAATTAACACTGCAAATGACAAAATACCGTTAATAATAAAAACGTTTTCATTAAAATCTTCAAACGATTTCTTGAAGTAATTAAGCCAGTATGAATTGTAATATTCAGAAGTCAGAAAAAATAATTGTATAATCAAAAAAATGGCATACGAGGATACAAAACAAATAATAAAATTTTTGTACCTGTTATCTTTATCCTTCTCTGTACTTTTACTTTCCAAAAGTATTTTCACAAATATACTTAAAGCGCTTGCAAGTAAATAAACCATAACCGGGAGAAAAATAATATTCATTCTTCCCCAAACCCTTAAGCTGGAGAACCCGGGGAAATAATTCCAGAGAAAAATAAAAAGATAAGAATCTTTGCCATAAGTAATATATGAAATGATTATATACCAAATCAAAATTGCAAGCAAAATAAAAAATTGAATTTTAAATTTGTCTTTATTTATCGTGATATAAATATACATGGCCGACACCAACAATAGGGTCATCATCCCAAAGTAATACCAGCCTTCCATTTGTGCTGCAGGTGGAAAAATCAGAGACCCGATAGTATCGAAAATTGTAAATTCAAATGATGTTGAATATTCAAAACTATTTCCGCCTCTATTAACTGTCTGATCAAGTAGTTGTTTTACTTTGATTAAATAGGGATAACATATTGCAAATGCTCCGATAAATGACACACCAACACCAAGCAAATATTTTTTGATATTAAAACTACACTCGCTGAAACAATAATTTTTATGCTTCAGATACAATATCAGCATTAGATAAGGGACGATAAGAAAAAAAGAATAATAAACATAGTAAGGATAACCGGCAGTAATCATCATAATGACAGAGGCAAAAATAATTACACATGAAATAATACTTTTACTTTTATTTAAGGCGAGTGTGCACCCGTATAAAATGAACGGAAGCCACGCTATAGTATGAACAGCATTCGGAAATCTCAGGATTTCGGTAATTTTAAAACTAACACTCACAATACAAACAGAAACTACTGCATATATTAAGTTAATGTTTAGTAACCGTAACCATAATAATAATCCCACTGCAAAAATAGATAATCCAATCACAGCAAACTTCTGATGATCTGCATATGAATATCCGTTATTTATTTTATAGACTAAAGCAAGAAGCCCGTTGAGCGGGTAAAAAGTCTGAGTAAACGGATTTGAATAAAAAGCAAAACCGCTGGCTTCCGAAGGTGACCATAAAGGTAAATTGAAATTGCTTAAATGATCGAGTAAATAAACTTTATAATTATAGTATAAAAATTTAAAGTCATTTTCGATCGTTAAAGAAAAATTCTCACCGGTAATTATAAATCTGTAACAATAAATAAATGGCCACATGAATACAAATAAGTAAGCCCAAAATTGCTTATTAATTTTAAAATTAGAAAATGAGGACATTGTTACAAATTAAAAAATTTTCGGAGAATATTTAAACATAACTATATTTATACCCTTTTCTATTCTTACAGATTTAAAGGTTCCAAACAACTTCCCGATAGATGCTTCCTTTCCGTTTACAGTTGCTGTCCAGTTACTATCCCAATTATCTATAAATGAGCAGAAGCCATCATCCTTTGTTTCCACAATACAGATGAGTTCATCTCCGTTATATTTATCAATTTTAAGATTTATCAGTTCGGTAGATTCATAGTTTCGGGAATCATTAACAAAGTCAGAGATACTTTGATAGTTTGTATCCTGCGAGCAGAAAATTCTCCTGCCATCATTCAAGCCCATTAGTTCATTAAACCTTTCAAATGAAGACTCATCCAATTCGCCTGCATAAGTTTGTAAAAAATTTATATACCTTCCATAATACCATTCGGGTACATAACCCACTGAATAATTCGGTGAAAGCGAAATCATTCCATCTGCAGAATTACGGGGTATTGAAAGTGAGTTGATATCCCGCTCGTCCACCATGAGTTTTTTTCGGGAAGTGTCCGGCTTTTTCATAATCGCCCACTGTCTGGATCCTGCCTGGTATAAATCCATTACATTTACTGAAAATGTTATGAGAAAAAATATTAATACTAATTTTTTTTTATTAAAATAACGGGCTGTAAATAAAAATATAATTAACACTAGAAATGATAAAATACTGTTTCTGATAAAAACATTTTCATCAAAATCCTGAAAGAAGCCCTTTGAGTAGCTTATAAAATAATTACCGAAAACCTTATTATTAAAAAAATAAAATTGTGTAAAAAGAATTATTGCATAGGCAAGTATAAATGACAATATAAAATATTTATAATGCAAACTTTTTTTTACATTTTCATTTTTTCCTCCAATTAATATATGTAAAAACAATCCGTACGCAACAGCAAGCAAATAAGCAAAGACGGGAAGAAAAATAATATTCATTCTTCCAAAAATCCTTAGGCGGGAAAATCCGGGGAAATAAAGCCAGAAAAATTTAAATAGGTAAGAATATTCTCCGTATGAAATATAGGAAACCGTTATAAACCATACTGCAATAATTGATAAAAAAATTAACTGCCTTTTATACTGTGTTCTGTTTATTATAATATAAATATACATACAAAGAACAAGCAGTATGCTTATCATTCCGAAATAATACCATCCTTCGATATGTGATGCCGGAGGATAAAACAGTGAACCTATCGTATCTGTAAAAGTAAATTTATGTAATGTAGAAAATACAAAATTGTCTCCAACCCTGCTGTCGGTTTGATCCATTAACTGTTTAACACCTTTCAAATACGGATAACAAACTGCAAAAGCTCCGGTGAAGGAAATTAATAATGTGACAAAATATTTTCTAATATTAAAATCATATTCAGTGAAACAATATTTTTTATGTTTTACAAAAATTAAGAATAACAGATAAGGGAGAAAGAGAAAGATTGAATAGTATACATAATAAGAATATCCTGCTGTAATCATCATAATGACAGAAGCAAAAACAATCAAGCCCGCTTTTATATTTTTTCTGTTATTTAAAGCCAATGTGCACCCGTATAATATAAAAGGCACCCATGCGATAGTATGCACTGCAGTAGTAAATCTAAGAATTTCCGTGAGTCTTGAACTCACACTAACAATGCATACAGCAAGCACTGCATATCCGAGTTTGATTTTTAGTGATCGAAGCCATAACAGCAGACCAAGAGCGAAAATTGATAATCCTGACACGGTAAATTTCTGATGGTCAGCAAATGAATAACCATCGTTTATTTTATAAAAAACAGTTAACACTGCATTAAGAGGGTAAAATGTTTGTGTGAAAGGATTGGAATAAAAAGGATAACCGCATCCTTCCGAAGGAGACCAAAGAGGTAAATTAAAATTACTTAATTTATCGAGTAAGATAACTTTATAGTTGTATAAAATATAAAAATCATTTCCAATTGTCATCGAATAACTCTGGTCGCTGAGAATAAATTTAAAACAATATATGAATGGCCAGATAAAAACTATGACGTAACACAAAAATTCTTTATCAATTTTTAAACGAGCTGACATTTTGAAGTATTTTAAACATTAATTTACTCAAGTGGACTGCTTGTATTGTAAAACATAAATCATACCACAGATTCACAGATTATTGATTATGTTTTTACGATTTTCTAAAAAAATCTGTGAATCGGTAGTTAAAACATTGATAAATTTTTCAAGCACTTAAGTTGAGTAGATTTAATTAATAATTTTCATGCGATGTCTGATGTTAATAGCAGCATCTATTGGAAAATTAAAAACTCATTACATTTCTTTAAGAAGATATGCAATGAGCTTTCAAAATATTAATCGTAAATTTTATTCCGTTTCAACCAACGGTTTTTCTCCGGCAAGAATTCCGAGTTTACCTATGGTTTCATAATCAAATCCGTTCATACCGGGTATTGTATTACATAATTCAATAAATACTTCTTCTGAATTTTCAAAAGCAAATTCATGTCCCATAGTCTTTGCAATCAGCTTAAGGATTTTCCAAGCCGGTCTTGCATTAAACTTCGTTCCGTGAGTCCACCTGTCATTCGGTGCTCCGAACTTATCAAGCCGGGAGACTGCAAATTCGCCGATCAATCTTTCCTGTTCAAGTGTTGTAACAGCAGGTCTGAGCCGCTGAATCCTGTTTTGAAAATTAACAAATGTTCCGTTAATTTCAGCATAAGATGCTGCCGGTAAAATTACATTTGCACTTCCGGAATATTTATTATGAACTGATATCATCTGAATACTTACATCTATATTTTTTAAAAAAACATCAGAGCCGGGCATTCTCAAAACATCATCATTTAAGATGTAAAGCATTTTTATTTTTTTTGAACTTAACTGGTCAATAATTTTATTTGTAAAAGGATTGATTCCAAGAAGCTTCAAGCCGTTTGAATTAGGAGTCTTATCGGATCTTCGTAATGGTTCATCGCCGAAGCTTTCATCAATGTGAGGAATATAAAAAATATTTTTGCTGTCGAAAATTTCATTAGCGTATTTTTTGAGTGTAAAATTATCTTCAAGTGTAGAAAATGCAGATGCTACAAACATTATCTCATCATTTTCAAAATTTTTCGTATAAGAAATTGCTTTTGAGATTGCTTCATCCCAATTAACATCAATCTGTTCTTCCTTTTCCATCGAACTTTCATCAAGACGAATACCCGGTGATTTGATTCTTAATTCATCATCGTTTACAAAATTAATTGTATTCAGCCGTCCCCAGTCACAAAGCCAGTAATCATTTACTTCTAAATTTTCTCTCGGCTCGATCCTTAAAATTTTATTATTCCTGACACCCATAATTGTGTTGCATCCTCTTGAACAGCCCGGGCACAGAGTATCGGTAAATGACATTTCCCAAACCCGTGATTTGAATCTGAATTCTCTTGATGTCAATGCTCCGACAGGACAGATTTCAATTACGTTCATTGAATATGGATTGTCAAGCTCTTCACCCGGAAAAGTTTCAATGGTTACATGCTCGCCTCTTTTAACGAATGTCAGCTGAGGCTCTTTTGCAATCTCATCACAAAATCTTATACATCTCGAACAGCTGATGCATCTTTCCTGGTCAAACAGCACATTAGGTCCTAAAGGAACACGTTTATCTTTCTCTGTTTTCTTTTCATCGAATCTCGAAATACCAACACCATATTCGTAAGCATAATCCTGAAGCTTGCATTCACCGGCTTCATCGCATATCGGACAATCAAGCGGATGATTTATCAAAAGAAATTCCATCACTGCATTCTGAGCGTGAATGGTTTTTTCCGATTTTGTGTGAACAACCATTCCGTCTGTTGCCGGCGTAGCACACGCGATAGAGAGCTTAGGCATTTTTTCAATTTCGACCAGGCAAATCCGGCAGTTGCCGGCTACAGTCAAACCCGGGTGCCAGCAGAAATTAGGAATATCTATTCCAACGTTTCTTGCCGCTTGTATAATTGTTTGTCCCGGAGTAAATTGTATTTCCTGATTATCAACAATGATTTTAGGCATATTTTTTATCAAAAATTTTTGTCAAGTTACTACGATTTTTTACTTTTATCAATTCAAACTATGAGCGCTTTTAACTATGATGATTAATCTGAACTATGATGATAATGATTTGATTGATTTCTATGATAGTTTTATAGCAAAAAAAATTTAAGATAGTTTTTAGTTCACATTAATGGAGAAGCAGTAAAATAATTTCCATAGTTATCATAATAATCATCTGAAGTTACGCTAAAGTAAAGATCTTAAAAATTTTATTTTTGGATTTTAAAATTAATGAGAAAATAAGCGCTCTTTATAAGACCTCCCCCTGCCCCCTCCTTGCAAAGGAGGGGGTTTGGGGGTGGTTAATGAATCAAATGTATACATCTGCGTAACTTCAGTAACCATTCAATTATAGTCATGAATACAAAAAGCATATTACTCATTTCATCGGACAAAGATTTGATTGAAGTAATAAAAATTTCAGCGCTCACTCTGACAAAACTTAATGCGCAGGTAACGATCGAAGATACTTTGGATTATGAAACAGCAATTCAAAAATCAAAAAATGTTAATCTGGATTTAATATTAATTGATAATGATGTTGAAAGTATTGATCCGATAAAATTAGTAAGTGAATTCAGAGCTGATCTAAATTCAAAAAATAAAAAAATAATTTGCCTTTATTCAAATTCCATAAACAGGGATGAAATTTTCAAAGCAGGCTGCGACAGCATTATGAGTAAGGAAGAGTTTAAAAGAGTTGTAAATAATGTGCTGGTGTTTTGAGAATTTAACGGTTTAAGCAAAAATAAATTTAAGATCTGTCCCTTTCTCTTTCAATGTCAGGCCTCATGCCTTTTATGAATTTGAAACAACATTAGAAGGTATTTCATCCATTTCTTATGACACTCAGATAAATTATATTGACATACATTTCAAAGACTGTAAATGGCTAAAAGATCTTCTAAAGTTTTTATACTCGATACAAATGTAATACTTCACGATTCAACCTGTATATTGCAGTTTAAAGATAATGATGTTGTAATCCCTCTGACCGTTATTGAAGAATTGGATCACTTCAAGCGCGGAAGCCAGGTGATAAATCTTAATGCCCGTGAGTTTGCCAGGACACTGGATGCAATGACCGGCTCAGCTCTATTCAACGGCGGAGTTTCGTTGGGTAAAGGAAGAGGAAAAGTCAGAATTGCCATCTCGCGCGGACTGAGCGAAGAGATTAAAGAAATTTTTAAAGATGATACTCCCGACCACAGAATTCTAAGCACTGCACTTGAAGTTCAAAAGAGTGATAAGAAAACCTCGGTGATACTCGTAACAAAAGATGTCAATCTCCGGATGAAAGCAAAGGCAATGGGACTTCCCGCTGAGGATTATACTACAGACAGAATCAGCAACATCGAAGAACTTTACAGCGGAAAAGAGATCATTGAAAATTTCAGCGATGATATTTTAGTAAAACTTTATCAGCCGCCGTTTGAAGTTCCGCTGATAGAAGTTCTGAATAAATTAAAAGGCGAAGTACTGCCGAACAAATTTTATATATTACGAAATGATAACCGCTCGGTTCTTGTACATTTTGATCCGCTTAGAGAAGTCTTAAGGCGCGTTGATAAAAATGATATTTATGGTATCAAGTCAAGAAACGCAGAGCAGACTTTTGCAGTTGATGCCCTGACTAACAATAATATTCCGTTAGTATCAATGACCGGGAAAGCGGGTACCGGTAAGACTTTGCTTGCAATCGCCTCGGCTCTCCACGTGAAGAAAGATTACAGGCAGATTTATATTGCACGACCTGTTGTACCGCTAAGCAATAAAGACATCGGGTATCTTCCCGGCGACATCGAAGATAAGCTTGCTCCGTATATGCAGCCGCTTTGGGATAATATTAAAGTCATACAAGATCAGTACCATGAGTCTGATAAGCAGCATCAGCAAATTACACAAATGATAAAAGATGATAAGCTTGTTATCGAACCGTTGAGTTACATTAGAGGAAGAAGTTTGCAGAGAATTTTTTTCATAGTAGATGAAGCTCAAAATCTTACTCCTCACGAAATTAAAACTATCATCACACGTGCAGGCGCGGGTGCAAAGCTTGTTTTTACAGGTGATATCTATCAGATTGATCATCCATATCTCGATTCACAGTCGAACGGACTTTCATATCTGATAGAGCATTTCAAAGGTCAAAAAGTTTATGCGCATGTGAATCTTTTGAAAGGTGAAAGGTCGGAACTTGCTGAGCTGGCAAGCAATCTGTTATAGTTTGTAAAGTTTATAAAGTTTGTAAAGTCTATAGACTTTTATAACAACGCAGAAAAATTCACACGATTTTAATCGTGTGGGAAAACCGTTTTAACGGTTTAGAAATAATAATTAAAATAAAAAATAATAATGAACACACTAAAGTTCGAAGAGTTAAATTTATCCAAAGAAATAGAACGTGCAATAACCGATATGGGATTTGAAGAAGCTACGCCGATTCAGTCGCAGGCGATTCCGGTGATACTTAGCGGAAAAGACATTGTAGGTCAGGCACAGACAGGAACAGGCAAGACAGCTGCCTTCGGTATTCCTATCATTGAAACAATAGATTCGCATTTGAAAAAAGTTCAGGCGATTGTTTTGTGCCCGACGAGGGAGCTTGCAATACAGGTATCAGAAGAAATCGGTGAATTATTAAAATATAAAAAGAATGTAAAGATAGTGCCGATATACGGTGGGCAGTCAATCGACCGTCAGATAAGATCAATCCAGTCGGGCGTTCAGATTGTTATCGGAACCCCTGGTAGAGTTATTGATCATATCAACAGAGGAACATTAAAGCTTGACAATGTAAAAATGGTCGTCCTGGATGAGGCTGATGAAATGCTCGATATGGGATTCAGAGATGATATCGAAATGATACTCAAGCAGGTTCCCAAAGAAAGGCAGACAATATTGTTTTCAGCAACTATGCCGAAACAAATTTTAGATCTATCGAGAAAATATTTAAATAATCCCGAGCACATAAAAGTTGTACATAAAGAGATGACCGTTCCAAATGTAAATCAATATTACATCGAGCTTAAACCGAGTATGAAACTGGAAGCTCTGACAAGGCTTATTGATATTCACAATCCTAAATTATCACTTGTATTCTCTAACAGAAAAAAAAATGTAGATGACCTGGTATCGCATCTTCAGGCGAGAGGATATTCTGCAGAAGGTCTTCACGGAGATATGAAGCAGATGATGCGCGACAGAGTAATGGCAAAATTCAGAAGCGGTAAGCTTGAAATTCTTGTTGCAACTGACGTAGCTGCAAGAGGCATTGATGTTGATGACATTGATGCTGTATTTAATTATGACATGCCGCAGGATGATGAATACTACGTTCACAGGATAGGGCGTACAGCTCGTGCAGGCAGAACGGGTCAGGCATTTACTTTTGTAGTCGGAAAAGAATTTAGAACTATAAAAGAAATCGAAAGATATACTAAGACCAAAATTGTCAGCATGCAGATTCCGACGATGAAAGATGTTGAAGAAATAAGGACAAATACTCTTGTCACCGAAATAAAAGAAGTAATTGACGGAGAAAAAGATCTTCAAAAATATATTTCAATAATTGAAAGACTTGTAAATGAAGATTATACTTCACTTGAAATTGCATCAGGACTTTTGAAAATGGTAATGGGTAATGAAAAAGAAGAAGAGGTCGTAATCGAAGACAATTACGGAAAGGAAAAATTTAACCGTGGTGATCGTGGTGACAGATATGGCGGCAGAGAAAAATTTAGTAAAGATCATGATGAAAGCAAATTTAGAAGTAAAGATAAAAAAAGTAGTTTCAAAGGAAGCAATGAAGATATGGTAAGGTTATTTATCAATGTAGGAAAAAATCAAAGGGTAAAACCTAATGACATAGTCGGTGCAATTGCAGGTGAGACCGGCATTCCGGGGAAGTCAATCGGAGAGATTGCAATCTTTGATAAATATAGTTTTGTTGAAGTTCCAAAAAAACTTTCTGATAAGGTGGTTAAAATAATGGATAAAAATACAATAAAAGGAAAGACGATCGCAATGCAGGTCGCGAACGAAAGACAGTACTAAGGTTAAGTTAAAAGTTCATAAGGTTTGTAAAGCTTAACTTCTTTTGAGAGGGATGGGGGGTTAAAAAACAATGTTAGAAAGATTTGAAACGGAGAGACTGATTTTAAGAGTTTTGAATGAATCCGATATTAACGGCGTGCTGGATTATTATATAAGGAATAAAAAATTTTTAGAACCCTGGATTCCGAAGTTTGGAAATGAATTTTTTACTTATGAATTTCAGCTGCAAAGATTAAATTTTGAAAATGAACTTTGGAAAAAGGGACTTGAATACCGTTTTCGGGTTTTTAAAAAAACAGAGCCTGAAAAAAATATTGGCAACATCGCTGTTTCAAATATTGTTAGAGGAGTTTTGCAGTCCGGATGCCTCGGGTATAGCATCGATGAGAATGAAAACGGGAAAGGCATTGCAACAGAAGCAATTGAGAAAGTAATAGAAATGTCGTTTAATGAACTTAAACTCCACCGTCTCGAAGCCAACGTGATTCCCACAAACACTGCTTCAATCAAAGTTTTGAGAAAATTAAATTTTGCAGAAGAGGGTTATTCCAAAAATTATTGCAAGATTAATGATAAGTGACAGGACCATATACGATTTGCAATTATCAATAACGATCATAATTGATGTCAGATAAGATTATTATATTCGATATGGATGGCGTGCTGATTGATTCGGAGCCGTCTTATCTCGAAATGAATAAAAAATTATTTGCGGAATTCGGAATTGAAATGGATGACGAAAATTATAAAGCGCTCGTCGGGCTGCCGTCTATGCCAATGTGGACAATGCTTAAAAAGAAGTACGACCTCAAAAATGAAGTTAGTGACTTTATGGATTTGGAAAAGAGAAGGATGCATGAGATCCTTGATTCAGAAAAAATTTCTAAGCCTGTAGAAGGTATCATCAGTATATTGAAATCATTAAAAGAAAAAAATTATAAATTAAGTGTCGCTTCATCATCTGCAAAAGCAAATATAAATTTTGTTTTGAAAAAATTAAATCTGAATGAATATTTTGATTTTATTATAAGCGGAGAAGAAGTAGTTAACGGCAAACCCGCTCCTGATATATTTTTGCGCGTTGCAGAGAAATTTAACATGGAGCCCAAAAACTGTTTTGTCATAGAGGATTCTGCAAACGGAATCCGGGCAGCAAATCTGGCCGGGATGCAGAGTATTGGATTTTCAAATAATGAATCTAATAAACAAGATTTATCCGATGCGGATTTAACAATCAAAACTTTTGATCAAAAGAATATTAATAGAATTATTAAGTTTATAAATTAGTAACTGAAGTTACGCTAAGTATAGATTTTAGATTATTGAGATGAATAAATCAAAAATGTTTTTTAATAAAACACATAAAAATCTTGAATTTAACCACCTCCCCCTGCCCCCTCCTTAGGAGACTGTCTCAAAACTAAATTTTATTTAAACACATAGACACATAGAAAACATAGAAAGTGGATTTACATAATAAATTTAGCTATGTCTTCTCTGTGTCTATGTGGTTAAAAGATGCTTTGAGACAGACTCTTAGTAAGGAGGGGGTTTGGGGGTGGTCAATTGGTGTTAAAATAGTATTTTGCGTAACTTCAGTTAGTAATTTATAAATGGGAAAAATCGAAAGCAAAAACCATTCGGCAAAAAACGATATCAGCGTTTTGATCAGAAACGCACATCCCGATGATGCAGAAACGTTAATTGATATTAATTTAAAAATTGTTGACGAGAAATTGTATATGCTGAGACAGCCGGGAGAGGCAACTTATACCAAAGAAGGTGAAGTAAAAAATATCGGGAATCTTTTGAATGGTGAAGGTACTCTGTATATTGTTGCTGAAGTCGAAAATAGTGTTGTAGGTTATTTAGATTTTAGAAACGGAGGCCTGAAAATTACAAAGCATGCCGGTTCGCTGTCATTGTATATTTTGAAAGAGTGGAGAGGTAAGGGTATCGGAAGACTTGTTTTAAAAGCTCTTATTGAATGGGCTGAAAAGAATTCTTTGATTGAAAAAGTTACACTGAATGTATTTTCTACAAACGAACGAGCGCAGAATCTTTACAAGAAGCTTGGATTTACTGAAGAAGGAAGATGTCCGAAAGATATGAAGCTTGAAAACGGAACATATATGGATAGTGTGCTTATGTATAAATTTGTAAAATAAAAAATGCCCGGGAATAATATTAATAATAAAAATGCTCTCAAACCTATTGTAGCAGGAATTTTAGCTTTTTTGTTTTTGGCTTCTGTAAGCGTTTTAATGAAAATAGAAATCAACAATGGTGCAACAATCGAATGGGCAATATTTACACAGGTGGCTACAGGATTTGTAATCATGCTGGTAATTGCATCGAAAAATCATTTCAGAGATTTAAAAACTTCAAATCTAAAATATCATCTTGTAAGAGGAATTGGAGGAGTCGCTGCATTCGCTTTTACTGTTATTGCAATTTCAAAGATTCCATTAGTCGATGCTTCGTTGTTAAACAATACTGCACCACTTTTTATTCCTATGATTACTTTGATCTGGTTAAGAACCAAAATTGATAAAAAAATCTGGTGGGGAATTTTAATAGGGTTTGTAGGAATAATTTTTATCCTCGACCCAAAAGAAGATGATCTTTTGAATAGCGGTGATCTTTATGGCATTGCTGCAGGAATATCACTTGCAATAGCTTACGTCGCACTTGGGGTACTTACAAAAACAGAATCATTTATTTCAATTCTTTTCTACTATGCGATTATTGCTTCAGCTCTTTCTTTGCCTTTTGCAATTTTAAACTGGTCCAATCCGCCTTTACTGATCTGGATTTATGCAGTAACCGCCGGAACACTCTTCATCGCATATTCTTTCCTGCTCCAGTTTGCATACTGAAATATTGCAGCAGTAAAACTTGCACCGTTAAATTTTTCTGTTGTCGTATTCACAGGTTTTTTTGACTGGCTGCTTTTTGATCATGTACCGGGAATATTCTCTTTGATTGGAATTGCCTTGGTTATAACAGGAGGAATACTTGCGATTACTCTACATGAAAAAGATAATAAGGAACTGAAGCATCACTGGCACTAGTAGATTGAACTGTGATGTAATTAAGCATATTGTTTTTTTGAAGTCACTTTCCTTTTTAAAGGTATTTTCTTTAAAGATTTATTCTTCTTCTTTGACTTTAAAAACTCACTGAACTTTTTACGTTCCTCATCAGACCATTGTTCATTAATAAAAACAATATCTTTATCATCAAGTTTTTTTATCCTGTTCATATTTTATTAAAAATATTGATTAATTAAAATTAATGCTTCTTTTGTATCTATATACATTCTGTTTCCTGAAAATTGTTTTGCTCCTAAAGTGAGTTTGTAATGCTCAATTAAACTGGATTTTGAAACGAATGCGACTACTCCATCATAACCTATTTCGTAAGAAGTCTTACATGCAAAAGCAACTAAATTACCGGCAACACCTTTGTAAAGTTTATTTTTCCCTTATTGAATTTTGCATTCTCAATTAATCGAATGAAAATGTGATCACTATTGTCAGTGAAACTTATTAATCCTTGTATTATTGTCGGATTATTAATTGTTGTCAATTTATAAACTGTTGCATTTTCATTTTTAAATTCATCACTCCAGTTAAACTCCCATTCCATTCTCTTAAATTGATGATTTTCTTTGCTTGTTAGTTTTACAATATCGGTTTGGAATATTTCACCTGTAAGAACATTTTCAATCGAGGTAGTAAGTTCATCAATCTCAATATTAAGATGAATTAATTTTTCCTTCTTCACTTAATTAATTTACAAAAAATAAATTTCAGTTTGAATGTTATTGCGATGTTATAAGAATTGAACAAGATTGATAGGTAAAGTTTGTGAGTGAAAGTATTGAGTTTTTATAAAACCAACATTAGTTTTAGCAAAATCTTCGTATAGAATAAATAATTTAAATTTTATAATTTATCATATGGAACTAAACTGGAAAGATCATATAGAGACAAACCCCAAAATAATGTTCGGTAAACCTGTAATAATTGGAACAAGAATTCCGGTTGATCTGATTCTTAAAAAATTATCAATGGGTGAAAAAATCGAACAGCTCCTCATAGCTTATCCTTCTTTGAAAAAAGAATCTATTTATGCATGTCTGGTATTATGCAATGGACATGTTTAAATATTCTTAAAAATATTTTGCTTTGCTCTTCGTTTAAATCGAAAAATTTATTTAACAATAAACATAAGTGTTCTAAAAAACAATTATATGCTTTGTAAAAAGATTTATCATATTTATAATCAGGTGTAATGTTTTTAAATATTTTATTCCGGATTCTATTGAAATTGGAAATTAATTCTGTGTTATCATCATCTATATTAATGCCCAAATCCTTAAAAACTTTTTTAATATTTGATAAAGTATTAATAAAATCTTTATACCCTCTGTCTTTCAATAAATATTTTAGTAATTGAATCAATGTTGTATGAAATAATGCGATCCTAATGGACAAATCCGTTTCGGTTGTTGATTTTATGAGTCTCCATGTAACAACTTTAAATAAATGACTGCCCGGCTCGTCTAAAGAAACAATTTTTTTGTACATCTGATTAATAATTTCTAAATATTGAACTTTCGAAACAACAATATTTTGATTCAGTGTTTTAACAGATTCTAAGTTTTGATTATATTCAATTCTCTTTTTCTTATCATCTTCCAAATACTTAATTGTAATTAAGTTATAATTACATTCCTGTTTGGTTAATATATTAAATAATCTAAAAATCGGTATCATTTTGCTCTTAATTTCTTCTAATAAAAACTTACCTTTTAAAGTTGAATTAAATATGAATTGTAAAAAGTAATATGGAGTAAATAAAATTTCATGTTTGTTTTCTAGATCGAAGGATGAAATACATGGAGAAATAATACAATCACTTAATATATTATTAAATTTAAATTCATTTTTAGAAATAATTATTTTTATATCTTTGAGGTTTTCAATTACGTCATTCATAAACCAGTTTAAATCCCTATCCAAAAAATTAATTTCATTAACTACTGCAAATACTTCTACAGAATTATTTAATACTTTATCAAATTCTTCATATAGAGTCGAAATAATAAATATTTCATTTAGTTTTCCTTGAATCTTGTAGGTTACGGAATTGTCAGACCTTGAATTAATATTTTTTTTTGAATCGTGAAAAAGATAATAACTTTTACGAATCAATTTTGCATAAATTACCGCTTATTGTATTTTTATCAAACAAAGAAATCTCTAAGTTTGAAAAAAATCCAATATGAAATTGACCGTAAAAATCTCCGAAGGCAAACACGATTTTCTAATAGGACAATTAAAAGAAATACCAACTGTATTAACTCAGGGCAAAACAATCGAAGAAGTAAAGGATAACATTATGGATGTCTTAGAACTATATCTCCATGATATGAGAGAAGAAAAAAATAATGAAAAAGAAAACGTTATTTTAGAAGAGTATTAAATTAATGAAACTCCCCGCCGCAAGCAGCGGGGTATCTTTTTAAAACAAATAGAGCTGTTCGCTCTTTGACATCTACAAATATATGAAAAACTTTCGCCGCAAGCGGCGGGGAATTAAACCCTAAGCGATTAAAAATTGAAACGTTGAGAATTCATACGCTATTTGAATTCTAATAACTGTATTCTTCACAGGAATGGAAGTAAACTTGATATTTATAAGAATTTAGTAAACAAAAAAAAACTACCGTTCCAAGACATCCAACAATTGATGAAATACTTTGCAGGGAAATTTGCAAACAATTAGTAATTCCAAAGATAAAATGATTTTTTTTTGGGTTACTAAATACAACCAATGAATGTCAAAGAATTAAAATCCGAATTTCATAAGCTTATAGATAATTTTGAAGAGATCCCTATTTAACCAACGTCATTGACTTAGTAATGGAAGATGTATTGACCGACAGCTTGTAAAAATAAATCCCGCTCGTCAGACCCGATGCGTTAAAATTATAATTATATGTGCCCGGATTTAGAGCTGCATTAACAAGTGTCACTACCTCTTTACCTTGTATGTCATAAATTTTCAATGTAACCAATCCCGATTTCGGAATCCCAAATTCCAAATTCGTAACCGGATTAAACGGATTAGGATAATTTTGATACAGTTCGAAATCAGCAGGGGCTATTTCGGTTATATTGTTTACAGAAATTTTATGTGAGTCGAATTTGTATAACGCATAAACCGGTAAATGATCTGATCCGTAATACAAAGCACTTGCAATGCTGTCCGGCACTGCTGAATTCGGCTGTTGATTGATACCTTGATTATAATGATTTCCGTCATTTCCCAGTGACCTCAAAGAACCCGGAATATATTTTATCCTTCCTTCTTCAGTCACACCAACAGAATTTAATATAAAATCAAACCTGTCATCTAATCCGCCTGTTGCACCGCTGTCTCCTAAAGAAGTTGTTCTGGTAGATTGAGAATGATAAGGTGCGTATGAAGCCTGATTCCATGTTCCCGGAAGATTGTACGGGTCAACGAATTGTCCCTGATTATTTGCCTGAACCTCTATCAGTTTTTGATACGCAGGTTCGGTTGTTCCGTAAATATTAAAGTCTCCAAGCACCATAAATTCTGTTCCCGAAGCATAAGTATTGGTCACCTGCCGAAGATAATTCACCTCTACCAATCGCTGCTGTTCGTTAGTTGTTCCGGAACTAGCTTTAAGGTGAACAGCAAATAATCTTACGGTATCCCCCGAGAGATTATGTATTAAAGTAAAAAGATTTATTGTTCTTACGTCTGTTTGAATCGGCGTATTACTTAGGAAAGTAAATTCAGTTGTTTTAAAAAACACGGCATTATCAGTATCGAACCCATTTATGAATGTTCCTTGTGAATAATCATTCGGTGTGTAATAATTCATAATCTCATTAAGCATACGGTTCATAGCAGCTTCGGAGAGAATTTCTTCAACTACCAATATATCCGGATCAGAATATTTCATTGACTTCCTGAAGTTCGTATCTTTTCTTACGCTTCCGTGATAATTAAGAAGATTATAACTCATGATTTTTACCGTATCCTGTGAAAATAACGGCACACTGTTAAGTGTAAATGCAACTGCGGCTATTACTAATTTTAGTAACACTTTATTTTTCATTGAGGTGAATTTATTTTGTAGTAATATACTTACTCAGGTAAGAAATTTAAAGATAAACTAAAAAAAATTTGGGATTGGGATGTTGGATTTGGAATTTTAAAAAGTTTGAAAATTTTTTCTGTCATTTCTTTATATTGAAGGAATGACAGACTTATCTTCTGAGAATAAAAAATTTAATTTACTTATATTGCAATAAAAAAATTTTATGAAAGATCCAGGTTGCGTTTTCTGTAATATCAGTGATGATAATATAATTATAAAAAATGATCTGTCATTTGTAATAAACGATAAGTTTCCACATTCTAAAGGACATGTCCTGATCATTCCATTTAATCACAACGAAAATTATTTTGACTTGTCGACCGAAGAGCAAGCTCAAATGAATAATTTATTGAATGAAGCAAAAAGGTATGCTGATAACAAATATAATCCAACAGCGTACAATGTAAATCTGAATATCGGAAAAGAAGCAGGTCAAATTGTTATGCATGCTCACATTCACCTGATCCCCAGGTATAAATCATAAATAAACAAATGATGGATAACATTTCAAATGAGAGTTCACAAGATTTAAACAGTGATGAAAAACTTCTCGCTTTACTGGCGAATCTTTCGATATTTTTGGGAGGAATAATACTTCCGATAATCTTATGGGCGACACAAAAGATAAGTCGAAGTTTGTCACCTTTAATTCTCTCCAGGCAATTTTTTATCATATAGCTTATGTAGTAATAATAATTATGTTTGTTTTATTTGTGGCTATTATATTAGTAATTTCAGGAATAGGTCTTTCCGGATTTGCAGATTCTAACAGCGGAGACGGTGAGTTTCCCGCATTTATGATTGTAATAATGATTCTTTTATACGGCGGAATTTTCCTGCTTGCTATTGCAGGCATCGGCTATGCGATTTATTTAGGAGTGAAATCATACCAGGGTAATATTGTTAAAATTCCAATTATCGGGAATATAGTTTATAAAAAAGTTTATGGTGAAAGTAATTGATTTCATTTCACTAAAAACATTTTTTTAATATCAATAAAATTTCCGTTTGTTAACTTATAAAAATAAACCCCGCTTGATAGATTCAATCCGCTGAATTCAGCTTCGTAGCTTCCCGGGTTTAAACTTTCACTAACGAGTGTAACGATCTCTTTTCCTAAGGCATCATAAACTATCAGCTTGTAGAACGGATTGTCAATCCGTTCTACCGCGGGTATGTCAAATTTTATTTTCGTCGAAGGATTAAACGGGTTAGGATAATTTTGATAAAGCTTAAAATTGTCTGGAATGTTTTGAGAAATCTGACTGACTCCTGACACTGTGGAATCTGCATTCAGGTATTTTAAGATTTGTACTGCAAGTTTGTCAACAGGTATTGAAAAATTCGAAATCATTACAACCCCGGATTTTAAATTTCCGAACCAATGTGAAAAATAGTCAGGCTGTCTGGACGCGGGGACGTAGTGTCTTTTCTTATATGTCCGAAAAAATATCTGTGTTCTATAACAGGATGGATTCCTTTTTTTCTGGTTACTCCGACTACCATTCCGGCAGAATTTGTATCAACATAGTTTTTGACTATTCGGCTTATTTTTATCTCAAGTGAGTTAGGATTAAATTGTGCTGTTAAAGAATTTATTGAAATCATTATAAACAGGATTACAAAAATAATAATTAAATTTTTCATAAACATAGCGGGTTTTTTTCAAAAGTAAATAAATTATATTTTAAAAAAAAGTGAGCTAAAGAGATTAACTAAACTTTGGTTTAAATACAAAGACACTAATGCCACAAAAAAAAATTCTTAGAAAAATCTTTTGTGTCTTTCGTGTCTTTTATTTTAAAAAATCGAAGGGAACGGCTTTCTTCAAGCCGCTCCGGTATCAAGAGTATTCAGGAGGTTTTTGTCTGAGAAAGTTACGGTCTCACTCTGTAAGGCAGTCCCATGTAAGTTGATGAGAATAGTGCAGTGGAATTATCATAAAGTGAACTTCTTGTATTCGCACTTATGAAGCCGTTATGTATGCCGCGGTTGTGATGTGAATAAATTTCAAAAGTCTTTTCATAAGTTCTGTCAAAGATGTTACCGTTCGGAGTTTGAGAAGTCATGAGAAAGCTTTCTCTGTGAAAGCCGAATGAGTTTCTCGCCCAGTGATAGGATACGATATCAGTATCACTTTGGTTGCTTGTCAGATAAATTTTAGCCCGGATCTGGTCACCCCTGTTTGCTTCAAACAAACCATTACCGCCAAAGTAACGTGAATTGAAAATATTAATTGTAAAATCAGGTCCGTTCAATGTCAGGATAAGAATATTGTTTTTATAAAAATCAATTTTGTTCATTATAATATTTTCTTTACCTGTCTGAGGAGTTTTTGTTTCTCCGTCTATTGCAGAATATTGATAAACTCTCCAATTAAATCTCGGGTTAGGTCTTCTGTCAACCCGTTTGAATGTAATCAATCTCTTTTGTTCTTGTTTATACGGTTTTACTGTTGAATCTAATACTTCTCCAATGTATCCGATGATAATAAAATTCCCGGAGATTGTTTTTGTAACTTCTACATTCTTAATTGAATCACCAATTGTTGCTATGATTGTGTTTACATTCACATTTGTAATTCTTCTTCCCCATCTTTTCAAAGAATCAATCGGAGTATCAAATCCCTCTTCGATGTTCATTGTAGGACCTTCAGAATCAAAATCGAATACTTCATTAGCAAATAAATTGTCATCATCGTCTGCATTACTGCTAAAGGCCGAATTTATTGCTGTTGAGCTGAGGTATTCATCTTCAGTTTGGTTTACTGCGGGTTCTGTTATATTATCTTTACCGCATCCCGATAAAAACAAAGTAACTGCTGTAATGCTGAATAAAATTACTAAGCTTAGAAATGCTCTTAATGGGTTCATGGTATATTTCCTTTCTTATGAGTTATTATTAAATAATTTTTTGGAATTCGTTACCTTAGACAGAAAAAATTTATTTTAGTTTAAAAAAATTGTAACAGATATTTTGTATTACATTAGGTCCAACTATAAATCTTACAAATCACCGGATCTTAATTTCTTTTAATATTGGCTGATACAGGAAAAACGGTGTATGACATATTCCTTACTCTTTACATATTTTTTTTTAAAGAATTACTGTAGATTTACCAACTCTTAATTTGAAGTTTCCGTATACAATTTTAAAATCAATTAAAATAATTTTTATAATGAATAGTAAATTCAAACCTATCTCTAATTTTATACTCGTCTTATCATTTGCGTTTCTCTTTTCTCATTCAGCGGTATTTTCACAAACAAAAATTGTTTCTGATGGAAAATATTCTTACGAAACCGTAGGGAATGATCCGTTGAATGCCAGGATTTATACGCTTGATAACGGCTTGAAAGTTTATCTTACTGTAAATAAAGATGAGCCGAGAATTCAGACATACATTGCCGTTGCTACAGGCGGCAAGAATGATCCGCACGATGCACAGGGGCTTTCACATTATCTCGAGCATATGGTTTTTAAAGGCACGGATAAATTCGGAACGAAAAATTATGAAAAAGAAAAGCCGCTCATTGATGAGATCATTGCTCTTTACGAACAAAGAAGAATTACAACTGATCCTGCAGAACGAAAAAATATTTATCACAAAATTGATAGCGTTTCTTTTTTAGCATCCGAATATGCAATAGCAAATGAATATGATAAAATGATTTCCGGTATTGGAGGAACAGGAAGCAATGCACACACTAACGTAGAGGAGACAGTTTATCATTCTAACATTCCGTCCAATCAATTAGCAAAGTGGTTAAATATCGAAGCTGAAAGATTCAGAAATCCTGTGATGAGATTATTTCATACGGAACTTGAAGCAGTATATGAAGAAAAAAATATCGGACTTGACAATGACGGGAGGAAAGTCTGGGAAGCATTGAACAGCGGGCTTTTTCAGAAGCATACATACGGGACACAAACTACGATCGGAAGTGTTGAACAGCTTCAAAATCCATCTGTTCAAAAAATAATTGATTACTATCATGAAAGATATGTCACGGAGAATATGGCGATTTGTCTGTCCGGTGATTTGGATTTTGATAATACTATAAAACTTATTGATGAGAATTTCGGAGCCTTTGCAAAAAAAGACGCTCCGCAATTTATTCCTCCTGTAGAGGATCCGATCACTGCTCCGATTGTGAAAGATGTTTACGGACCGTCACAGGAATCTGTAATGTTCGGATACAGGACCGGAGGCGCAGACACACGTGATGCCGACGTTGCAGTTATCCTGGAATATATTTTAAGTAACGGGACTGCCGGCTTGATCGATTTGAATTTAAATCAGGATCAAAAAGTGATCGATGCTTTTGCTTCAACTAATATTGACAAAGATTATTCTATACTTTATTTCGGAGGAAAACCGCGTGAAGGTCAGTCACTTGATGAAGTAAAAAATCTTTTAATGGGACAGATTGCATTGTTAAAGAAAGGAGAATTTCCCGATTGGCTAATAGCAGCAACTATAAGTAATTTTAAACTAAGTCAGCTTCGTTCTTTTGAAAATAATGGTAACCGTGCAGATGCTTTTGTGCGTTCATTTATTCTCGATATTCCGTGGGAAAAATATATTTTGAATATTGACAGATTATCAACTGTTACAAAAGATGATGTCGTAAAGTTTGCTAATGAAAACCTGAACAACAATTATGTAATTGTTTATAAAAAAACAGGTGAGGACAAAACAATACAAAAAGTTGACAAACCCGAAATAAATCCTGTAAAAGTAAATCGTGACGACAAATCCGAATTTGTTGAGGCAATTCTGAGTTTACCGGCAGAAGATTTGCAGCCGGTATTCATAGATTACAAAAAAGATATACAGGATTTGAAAATCAAAAATAATGTTTCGCTCTACTACCTGAAAAATAATAATAATGAACTTTACGATCTTCATTATATAGTTGATGTGGGAACAAACCAAAATGTTAAGCTCAGTCTGGCAGTTCAATATCTGAACTATCTCGGGACTTCAAAATATTCTTCAGCTCAGTTGAAAGAAGAATTTTATAAACTCGCCAGCTCATATTCTGTAAGTGTTTCCGAAGACGAAGCTACAGTAAGCTTATCCGGTCTTAATGAAAATTTCGATAAAGCATTAAAGCTGATGGAAGAATTATTTAATGATTCGAAAACAAATAAAGAAGCACTTGGAAATTTGATTGATGACATTCTGAAACAGAGAGAAGATGCGAAGCTGAATAAAAGAACAATATTGTGGAGCGCAATGTTCAATTACGGAAAATATGGAAAAGATAATCCCTTCACATACAGGTTGTCTGAAGATGAATTAAAAAAAGTAAAACCGTCTGAGCTTACAAAAATTATTAAAGAGTTGTTTTCATATAATCAAAGAGTTTTATATTACGGTCCTGAAAACGAAGGTGAAATAATTTCAACACTTGATAAATTTCATAACATGCCTTCAGAGCTTAAGATGCTTCCCGTTGTGAATAAATTTGTCGAACAGGATATAAATGAAAGTTCAGTATATGTTGTGAATTATGATATGCAGCAGGCTGAGATTGTGATGTTATCAAAAAGTGAGGGATTTGATAAAACCAAAATTCCAATTATAGCTTTATACAACGAATATTTCGGAGGCGGAATGAGTTCCATTGTTTTCCAGGAGCTTCGGGAATCCAAGGCACTGGCTTACTCCACATTTTCATCTTATCAAACTCCGAGAGAGAAGGAAAAATCTAATTATATTTTAGCATATATCGGAGCCCAGTCAGATAAGCTTCCGGAAGCTATGGCAGGAATGGCAGAGCTTCTGAATAATATTCCGGAAGCAGATTTAATTTTTAATAGTTCAAAAAATTCTTTAATGAAGCAGATTCAATCCGAAAGAATTACTAAATCAAATATTTTATTTAATTATGAAAGATCGAAAAAGCTTGGACTTGATCATGATGTAAGAAAAGATGTTTATGAAAATATTCCCGGATTTAATTTGACAGATATTCTTGAATTTCAAAACAAATATATCAAAAATAAAGATTATGTTATCCTTGTTTTGGGGGATACAAATCTGCTTGATATGAAAACTTTAGAGACTTATGGTAAAGTAAAGATACTCACTTTGAAAGATGTATTTGGCTATTAAAAAATGTAACTAAACTTAAAAATTTTTTCTTTTTTTAAAACTCCGAATTTAATATTATCGCTCACGTCGAAGTCGTAAAGCTGTGCATCGACGTAAGCATCTACCAGATTTACTAAATACAAAATAAGTGAATAAATAATAAAATTATCTCTTTGGTCTCTGTAAAATTCTCTTAGTGATTGCAATTGTAAATTACCCGAAGGGTTTTGGGGAGTTTGAGAGCTGATATATTGCTCTTTGTAATCGAGATATCTGTTGTTATTTAATATTAGTTCATACACAAAGTAACTCCCTAATCCGGCAATCACAGGTATTTTCCAGTAAGACTCATTATAAAACTGTCCTGCTCCGGGAAGTATTGCCGAATATGCTACTGCTCTCAAGGGACTTTTCTTCATTTTAAATACTCCTTTACTTATAGGCTTGTCGTTAGCTGAATCCTTTAATGATATCAATGAAAGTTCTTTTCCCAAATCTTTCATTTGTATTTTATCAAATGAAAATATATTTTTTTTACTTTCAAAAGAGTTTTGGGAAATAACAGTTTTTGTTAAAACAAAAGAAAATAAAACAGCAATAAAAAAAGCACTATGAATAATTTTCATAGTGCCTGATGCAAACTTTTTCAATTTAAATTTCACATTTATTACGGTCCTTGAGGTTCAACATTTACAGGTGGCTTTTTTTGCTCCTGCTGATCGGTATTCGGAGTTTGTAGTTGATTCTGATTTTGATCACCTGCAGGAGGTGTTGTATTTTCTGTTGGAGGAATTGCATTTTCTGTTGGCGGAATAGTATTAGGAGGAGGCATTTGTTGTTGCTGCCCCGCATTTTTTTGAATATTACTTTCATCCACAGTTCCCTCACTTCCCACCATTAAATTTACGGCAACACATCCGACAATTAAAACAGTTGCCAGCACAGAAGTTGCTTTAGTAAGCAGATCGGAAGTCCTTCTGACTCCGAAAGCCATTGTTACGCTTGAACCACCAATGGGTCCGGCTAATCCGTTTCCTTTTGACGATTGCATAAGAACAACTGCCATTAGTAAAATGGAAATTATTATTAATAAAATTATAAGTAGTGTTATCATGGTGACAAAATTACATTTATAAGCATATAATTACAAGTCAATCTTTGAAATATTAAGCCCAAAATGAATATTGATAAATAAAAAAAATTGGTTTAACTTTGCACTGCAAAGTACTATCTAATTTATTTTTAAAATTGAAAAATGGAAAATAAAAAGAAACAACTGGAAGCAGTTAATGATATTAAATTGTTGATGGAGAGATCTTCGAGGTTTACTTCACTAAGCGGATCCTCCGGAATAGCAGCCGGCATTGTTGCAATTGCAGGGGCAATAGTTGCAAGTCTTTATTTAAAGATCGGGTTCTTTGAGCAGGCAAATGAAATTATGATACAACATAAAGACCCATTGTCTGCCACGGCATTATTAATTATTGTGCTGGCAATGTTCATTTTTATTTTTGCTTTGATCCTAGCAATTTTCTTTTCATCAAAAAAAGCAAAAAGAAAAAAAATAATATTCTGGGACAGGGTGGCGAAAAGGGTTTTCTTAAATTATTTTATATTTCTTCTGACCGGAGGGATTTTTTGTCTAATACTTCTTTATTATGGAATCTATTTTTTAATTGTATCTTCAATGCTCACTTTCTATGGACTTGCTCTGATTAATGTAAGCAAGTTCACATTTAATGAATTTGCCCAGCTCGGAATTATAGAAATTTGTCTCGGAATTATCTCTGCCTTTGTGACAATTTATCCTCTTTTATTTTGGTTAATCGGCTTCGGAATACTTCATCTAATTTATGGAGCATATGTTTATATTAAATACGAAAAAGTATAATTTTGAAAGAAATAATCGAAAATCTTGACAAAGTTCTTGAAAGCAGAATCAGATTGGGTGTAATGTCAATATTGATGGTAAACGACTCGGCTGACTTTAACACTCTTAAACAAATGCTGGATATTACTGACGGAAATCTTGCAAGTCATATTACTTCTCTGGAAAAAAATAAATACATTAAGATTAAAAAAAAAATCGTCGGAAAAAAAATGAATACTGCTTATTCGGCAACCGATTCGGGGAAAAGAGCTTTTTCAAATCATCTGAATGCGCTTGAACAATTAATTAAAAAATCGTAGTTACCCGCTTTCGTTGGCGTATATCGGGTGTGATTATGAGAGCGATTTTTAGAAAACAATGTCTGCATAACTTTTAATTGAATATTTGATTCAGTTAGTTTATTTTGTCTGATTCTGTAATTATATGAATTTTAATAATGGGACAAACAGACTCAAACAATATTTTTAATTTCGATAACCTATGGGATCTTAATAATCCTTCAGAGACAGAAAAAAAATTCAGAGGCATTCTGCCCGAAATTAAAGAATCCAAAAACACTTCCGCTTATCTGCAATTGCTAACACAAATTGCACGCACACTTGGACTTCAGAAGAAGTTTGATGAAGCGCATAAAGTTTTAGATGAAGTCGAACCAATACTGACTGATGAACTGCAAGTTGCCAAAATAAGATATTTGCTCGAACGGGGCAGAACATTCAGGTCTTCAAAACATCCGGATAAATCAAGAGAGTTATTTCTTAAAGCTTATGAGCTTTCAATAAAACATAATGAAGACAATCTTGCCGTTGATGCGGCGCACATGCTTGGAATTATTGAACCGTACGAAGAAGCGCAGAGATGGAATGAAACTGCAATGAAGCTCGCCGAAAAATCAAGCGACGAAAAAGCAAAAGGCTGGCTCGGTCCTTTGTATAATAATACTGCATGGAATTATCATGATAATAAAGAATATCAAAAAGCGCTTGAGATTTTTAAAAAAAATGTAGAATGGCATACAGAAAAAAACTCTGGACAAAAATTAATTATTGCAAAATGGTCAGTCGGCAGAGTGTTAAGATCACTTAACAAAACAGATGAAGCGCTCGTATTACAAAAAAATTTGCTAAAAGAAATCGAAGAAAAAAATCTCGAACCTGATGGTTATGTCTATGAAGAAATAGCCGAATGCAATTTGATTAAAAATAATAAAGAAGATGCGAAAAAATATTTTGGACTTGCTCATGATTTGCTTTCAAAAGATATATGGGTTGCCGAACATGAAAAGGAAAGACTGGAGCGCATTAGAACTTTGATGAAATGATTTTTTGAACTTGATGAAAATGATTTTGTGAGAACTGTGATTTGTACTTTGCCGAAAGGGAATTTTTTAATGTTATATTAAAATAAGATCCCGAACATTTTTATTTAAAAAATCATTACATAAATATTAACAATCAACCATAGTAATCATTAAATCGTGATCATCATAGTTCAGACAAATAATCAAGTTCAACAATCTTGAAGTTTGGACATATAGAAATATTTGTTAAAGAGCCGTTGAATTCAAAAGAATTTTATGAAAAAATTCTTGGGTTTGAGTTGATCGAATTTCAACACGAAAAATTTGTTTGGCTAAAACTCGGTGAGAATCAAATTCTTTTAAGACCGGGTGGAAATAATTATCAATCAAGTGAGTATAAGGATTCAAATTCCGGAATCGTTTTATACACTGAAAATCTTGAAAAGACAAAAGATGAATTAATCTCAAGAGGTCTTGTATTTAAAGATACTGATGGTTCTGATACTTGTCTCACATTCACAGACCCTGATGGAAATTGGTTTCAGCTTGTCGATCCTCAGCATAGCTAATGAATATATTTTCCAAAAATTAAAATAAAAATATGGAAGCAAATAATTTATCACCTGAAGAAGTAAAAAATATTGAAACAGAACTCAAGGATATAGAGAAACAAATTGAAAGCATACGAAAGAAAAGAATTGAGCTTAATTCGAGGCTGGCAAATATGAATGTAAAAGATTATACCTTAAAAGACAAAAACGGAAAAGATGTTAAGCTTTCGGAAATGTTTGGTGATAGTAAGAATCTCATACTCGTTCACAATATGGGAAGGGCTTGTCCATACTGCACAATGTGGGCTGATGGATTTAAAGATACTTACAAAGAGATTGAAAAGAAAGCGACGTTTGTTCTTGTCTGTCCGGACAAACCCGAAGTTCATAAAAAGTTTGCTGAGTCAAGAGACTGGCAATTCAAATCCTATTCGGCTGCAGGTACCGATTTCATTTTCGATATGGGTTACGATTTTATAAAAGACGGTAAGCATAATTACTGGCCCGGAGTTTCCGTGTTCGAAAAAAGTGATGACGGAAAAATACAAAGAGTTGCTAAGGATTATTTCGGTCCCGGGGATTTTTATTGTAACATCTGGCATTTTTTGGATTTACTACCGGACGAAAATATTACAGCCGATTCATAATGAAACCGTCTGACCGCTTAAAAAAATTAATTTAAATGGAAAATGTTTTATCAAAACAATTTCAACGGCAATACGAGATGATGCTCGGCTGGGTCGACGGAACAGTTAATTCCTTATCCGACGAAGATTTTAAAATAGAGCTTTCTCCTGGCAAAAATACCGGAGTGTGGATCCTGGGACATATCATTGTATCCGATGATGACCTGTCAACTTTTTTAGGAAAAGGTGAATTACTTTTCCCCTGGTACGTAAAATTATTTGGACAGGGAACAAAAGTACAGCAAGTAGAAAATTATCCGGACGTTGCAACATTGAAGAAATGCTGGAAGCAAGTTTCCGAAAGAAATAAGATTATTTATTCCGAATTAACAGATAAAGAATTGAATGAGCCGCATGCAATGATTGAAGATTTTGAAAAAGATTATTTCAAGACAAAAGAAAGAGTGATTATGGCATGGCAGCTTCATCAGGTTTACCATACTGGCCAGCTTGCAATTATAGAATCAAGAGTAGGAAAAAGTAAATTCTAACAATATGTTTTGTTTATTTAAAATTTAACATTAATCCTTCCTTCTATTGCCCAAACCAAATTTCATTTTTCGATGGAAAGAAATGTTTTCCAATCCGGTATTAAGAACGGAGTTTATATTTACTGTTGTATTGTTGGTTGTAACAGTTTACTCTTTCAGCAGATATTTAATTTTCAATGAAGCAAGACCGGGAGCCTTACTTGACGATCCTCTTCTTAAGCATTTTGAAGCAATAGATTTAAATCCGTTGATTTTTTTTACAATATATTCATCACTATTAATCGGTTTGGTTGCATTCAGCTTTGAGCCAAGGCAGCTTATGACTGCATTTCAGACTTATACATTAATGGTGTTATTCAGAATGCTGGCAATGTACCTTATTCCACTTGAGCCTCCGGTAGGATGTATAGATTTGCAGGATCCCGTTGTCTTTATTATGGGAACAGGAAAAAAAATTGTAAAAGATTTATTTTTTTCCGGGCACACATCAACTGCGTTTATGCTTTTCCAGGTTGCAAAAAATAAATTTTTAAAAACTTATTTTCTTCTCGCAACAATTACAGTAGGAATTTCTGTTATTCTTCAAAAAGCACACTATACTATTGATGTATATGTTGGAATTATTTTCTCGTATGCTTCATATCAAATTATAAAAACGCTTCACAAAAAATTCTATAAATTATAATTATAAAAAAAACAATGAGTGACAGAATAAAAATTTCTTCCGGTGCAAAGTGGGAAGATATTGTCGGCTACAGTCGCGCAATAAAAATTGATAATCGAATTTTAATTTCCGGAACGACCGCAATCGAAGAAGGAAGAATAATCGGTGAAGATGATGCTTACCTTCAGACAAAAACGATTTTGCAAAAAATTGAAAAAGTATTGAATGATGCCGGAGCAAAGCTGGAAGATGTAGTGAGAACGAGAATTTATGTTACTGACATTTCTAAGTGGGAAGAAGTTGGAAAAGCACACGCAGAATTTTTTAAAGACATTAAGCCCGTAACTTCAATGGTGGAGATAAGTGCATTAATTGATCCGAAGATGATGGTAGAAATTGAAGCCGAAGCTGTATTGGATTACACATATTAGGTGTGGCATATTTCAGATTGCATCACATCTTAGAATTGTAACAAAATATGCCACACATTTATTATCATAGAAATTATTAATTATCTATAGTAAGTTAAGTTTAAATAAAAAACTTAACTAAGGAGGGAATAAAATGCTTCAATCATTTAATTTTAAAAACTGGATCGAGGAAAACAGACAGTTGCTGAAGCCGCCTGTTGGAAATAAATGCATGGTAGATGGTGATTTAATTGTAATGGTTGTCGGGGGTCCCAATGCGCGAAAAGATTATCATTATGAAGACGGTGCTGAATTTTTTTACCAGATAGAAGGTGATATAAATGTTAAAGTCATTGAAGATGGAAAACCAAAAGATGTTCACATCAAAGAAGGGGGAATGTTTTATCTTCCTCCCAATACTCCTCATTCTCCTCAACGACCTGCAAATACTATCGGGCTTGTGATTGAAAGAAAAAGAGATGAAAAAGAACTTGACGGTTTTCAATGGTATTGTGAAAACTGCGGTAACAAGCTTTATGAAGAATTTATAAAGCTAACAAACATTGTCACACAACTACCTCCTATATTTGAAAATTTTTGGAATGATAAAGATAAAAGAACCTGTAAGAACTGCGGAACTGTGATGGAACCGCCTGTTAAAAAATAATTACAAGTTACAAATTACAAATTACAAATTACAAATAGTTTTGTTGAATTGAATTTTTAAATGTAATCTACAACAAAAGGAGGATTTTATGAATGAGAAAAGTGTAATACATTTAAAGAGTTATTCTTTTTCAATAAGAATAGTAAGGTTATATCAATACTTAATAAAAGAGCATAAAGAATATTCTTTGGGTAAGCAAATTCTTAGATGCGGAATATCTGTCGGAGCCAATATCGAGGAAGCAACTGGAGGATATAGCAAGAAAGAGTTCCTATCTAAACTTTCCATATCATATCGTGAAGCTAGAGAAACAAGATATTGGTTAAGCATTTTATTTGATACAAATTATATTGATAAAAAAATGTTCGAATCATTATTTAATGATTGTGAAGAAATTCTTAGAATTCTTTTCAAGATTCAATTAACAACTAAATCATCCTTAAATAAAAATGAAGAAAAGAAATAATTTATTTGTAATTTGTAATTTGTAATTTGCAATTTTATGAAGATAGATATACACACACATATCCTTCCCGAAAACTGGCCGGACTTAAAGGAAAAATATGGTTACGGCGGGTTTGTAAAGCTCGATCATTACCCGCCTGACGTACGGGCAGGCAAGACATGCTGTGCTAAGATGATGATTGACGGAAAAGAGTTTCGTGAAATTCAGAGTAACTGCTGGGATGCAGAAATTCGTATTAAAGATTGCAGTCATTCAAAAGTTGATATGCAGGTTTTGTCAACTGTTCCGGTGATGTTCAGCTATTGGGCGAAGCCCGAAGATACATCAGACTTATCAAAATTTCTTAACGATCATATCGCGTCGGTTATAAATGATTATCCAGGAAAATTTACCGGACTCGGGACACTTCCGATGCAATCACCTGAACTTGCAATTAGAGAACTTGAACGGTGCATGAAAGATTTAAAACTTTCGGGAATTGAAATCGGCTCTCATATTAATGAATGGAATCTCGATAATCAAAAATTATTTCCAATTTTTGAAGCAGCAGAAGAACTTGGTGCTGCAATATTCGTTCATCCCTGGGATATGATGGGCAAAGAGAGGATGCCAAAATACTGGCTTCCGTGGCTTGTCGGAATGCCGGCAGAGTCTTCACTCGCAATATGTTCAATGATATTCGGAGGAGTATTTGAAAAATTTAAGAAGCTAAAAGTTTGTTTCTCACACGGCGGCGGTTCTTTTCCTTTTACTATAGGAAGAATTGAACATGGATTTAATGTTCGTCCGGATTTGGTTGCGGTAGACAATAAAGTAAATCCGAGAGATTATCTAGGAAAATTTTATCTCGACTCGCTAGTGCATGATGAAATGGCTTTGAAATATTTAGTTGACATTGTTGGTGATGAAAAAATTGTTCTCGGCTCGGATTATCCTTTTCCTTTGGGTGAGCATCCTCCCGGTAAATTAATAGAGTCTGTGAGTGGATTCAGTGTTGAATTAAAGGAAAAATTATTGTGGAAGAATGCATGTGAGTTTTTGGGACTGAAAAATTTTAACGTTAAGTCGATGGAAAAAGACTAAATATTATTTTTGTAAAATTCTTCTGAATGCTTTTTCTTTATGATAAGATTATTTACTTCAAAATTTAATTTTTATTTTTCTTTTTATGAGTTCAGTTGACTCCGCTTACTCTGTTAAAAATCTTTTTAACCAGACAATCATATACGGAATCGGTCTCATAGTCAGTAAAACAATAAATTTTATTCTCCTTCCTCTTTATACTAATTTTTTTTCCTCTGAAGAACTCGGTCTATATAATCTTGTATATTCCATTTGGGCATTTTCGATGGTTTTTTATTCGGTCGGACTGGAGACTTCATTTCTCAAATTTTTTGTAGAAAAAAATGGTAAGGATTCAAAGACATATGTTTATTCCAGCACGCTAATCGGTACAGCTATTACATCTTTATTTTTTTCTGCTATAATTTTTATTCTTTCCTTTTATCTTCCTTACTGGCTTTCATTTTCAAATCCGGAAAAAGGAATCCGGTTAATTCAGTTGGTAAGTTTTGTAATGCTGTTTGATTTATTATACCGGTTTCCCCTGCTGCTGCTCAGATGCGAGTTAAGAGCTAAGATGTTTATCTTCATAAGCAATCTTTTTTTTATTTCCAATCTGCTTTTAAATGTTTTTTTTATAATAATATTAAGATATAATGTCGAAGCAATATTTTACAGTTATCTTATCTCATCGGTAATTGCCCTTGTATGCGGGTTATTCGTTACAAGAGATTTCATAAAAATAAAATTTGACCCGGATATTTTTAAAAGAATGGTTAAGCTCGGAAGCAATTTTATTCTGATGGGATTTTTTCTTATTGTAATCGAGCAGTCTGACAGATTTTTCCTTAACTATTTTTATGATGAATCCATAGTGGGCATTTACAGTACTTGTTACAGACTTGGAAGTATTTTGCTTCTTGCAATAATGGCATTCAAACTTTCATGGACACCATATTTTTTAAATATCGCAAAGGATATCAAGAGCAAAGATCATATCGCTAGAATTTTTACTTATTTTATTTTTACAGGACTATTAATGTTTCTTTTCTTTTTTTTATTTCTTGATGATATCGTCAGAATGAATATTTTCGGTTTTCAAATTATCAACCAAAATTTCTGGAGCGGTTTAAAAATCGTACCTGTAATTTTGATTTCTTATTTCTTTTGGGGACTATACCTGAACTTCAGTGTCATCCCGCTTTTCACTGAAAAGCCGGGGTACCTGGTGTGGATTACCCTTGCCGGATGCCTGCTCAATCTAGCTTTGAATTTTATTCTGATTCCCCATTATGAAATTCTTGGAGCAGCTTTCGCAACATTAACCAGTTACATTTTTATATTTGTTGTTCTTTACTTCGTTTCGCAGAAATTTTATTTTATAAGATATGAGTGGAAAAAAATTTTTATGATGAGTGTTTTAATAATATTTATATGCTTAATAAATATTATCACTTCAAAAATATTAAACACTTCTTCAGCTATATTTCTTAATGCGACTCTTTTGATTTCATTTCTTTTGCTAATGAATTTTTTAAATATAGTAAAGTTTAATAAGCTTAAATTGCTTTTCATTAAAAATAATTCGACGGATTTATGAGCTGGATTTTCGGGATTTACGGAAATATTTCTGCTGAACATATAGCCAAATCCAAGTTACTTCATAAAAGCACGAAAAATATTGTTTATAATAATAATTATTACATTGCATGCGGAGGAATGGAAGGCACTTATCATTTTTATAATTCTAACCAAAATAATGTTTCATCAGGAATAGCCGTTTGCGGAACAGGGTTTAGCAATTCAAACAATCAATATAAATTATTAAACAAGAAAGATTGGTATGATCTGTTTATAAATAATAAATCCGGTTCGACAAATACAGATGGGCATTTTTGTGGAGTTCATTGGGATGACAGCAAAGTTAATGTTTTTACCGATGCTGCCGGAGTGTATGATATTTATTATTTTGAATCAAGAGATCTGATTTATTTTTCTACAGAGATATTTTTATTGAACACATTAATTGAATACAGTGAAATTGAAATCAAAGTATTTGCTTCGAGATGGCTTTGCATAAATCAAATGTCGGACGGAAGCATAATTAAAAATATTAAAAGGCTTTGCAGAAGCAGACTTTTAATTGACAAAAAGGGGATATCAATTGTCCGCTATGAAAAAATTAAAATGCAAAATCCAACTCAGAAAAATTTGGGAAATGAATTGTCTTCATTACTCGGATCAGTTATCAATTCGGGATTGGACATCTCTTTATCTTTGTCAGGTGGTATGGACTCAAGACTTCTTCTTTCATTATTAACTTCCTTAGGTGAAAAGAACTTTTCACTGCATACATTCGGACATCCTGATCATATGGATTCTGTAATAGCTTCAAAGATAGCTAAAGATCTCAATATCAAATATCAACAATTTTATTCCCTTGTTACCGCAAAAAGCGAATGCATAGAATTTATTAGTGATTATATAAAAAATACAATGTGCATTAATCCATGCTCAACGGCATTTCAGCTGAGATATTATCCTCTGCTTTACAAAAAAAATACAATCATAGTAGACGGTGGTTTTGGTGAATTAGGAAGGAGGTACTATCTGAATAGAATTCTTTACGGGAATAAAAAAATAATTTTAAATGGAATAGCAGATAAAATTTTCGAATACTTAAAATTTAAGCACGCTGATATTTTTAGTGAAGTTGTAAATAAAGAAATGATAAATGATTCCATAAAAGATATTTCAAAATTAATTTCTGAAATGCCTGATGCAAATCAAATAGGTGCAGAAAACTGGGCTGATATGTTCAGTTATATTACAAGGTTGCCGAATTCCCACGGGGTTGAGCAAAAGAGAATGAATAATTATGTGATTAATCTGATGCCATTCTGTTTTAAATCAGTTTTTGAAATTATAATTAATACTAAAGTTAAAGACCGGAATGATAGAAAAGCTTATAAGAAAATTATTTCCCAACACAATCCTGCATTAACAAATTATCCATTGGTTAGCGGAAATTTACTATATCCTTTTTCTTCAGGAACCATAAAATCAAAGTTATTTCTCGCTTCCAAAAAATTCAGAAAGAAGAATTCTACACTTCCTTCCAACTATTATTATTTGGAAAATGTAAAAGAGTTTGTATTAGATCTTTTGAATTCTGAAAGCACTAAAAATTATGATTTATATGATTACAAAAAAATTTCAGAAAATGTAAATAAATATTACAAAGGAGATTCAGGTCTCGCAGATTATACAGACTGGTGGCTTAGTTTTGAAATTTTAAGAAGAAAAATTTACAAAATTAATTTTTAGAATAATTATCAATGTTTACTATTTTTCTCAAAAGGATTGCATGCTTGGATTACTTGCTGCATACTTTTGCCATTAGTAAAAAATGTTAAATTAATTTTTTAAAATCTTCTTCGTTAAATGTTATCAAATCTGCATTAAGATATGAGGCTGTTGCATAAATAATTGCGTCTGGTAATTTTATTCTAAATTTTTTTCTAATCTCTATCACTTTATTAATAATAAATTCATTAATGTTTATCATCTCTATTTTTTCCATAATATCTGTAAGTAATTCTTCTTCTCTCCTGCTTTCAAATTCATATCCGAATATTTCCATATAAGTAATTCCCGAAATATACACTTTTTCATTATCATTAAAGTAATGATCGAGGTTTATTTCTTCTTTTGAATAGTTAATCAGAATATCACTATCTAGTATTACATTAATTTTCCCAGTCATTTCTTTCGTTTTTCACCCAATCTATAATTTTTTTAATACGGGATATTTTTTTTTATCAGTTATATTTTTATAAGGATTTATAATTTTTATTTTTCTTTTGTATCCTGTTTGTTCAGAGGTAATTGCTACATTAACTTCGGTATTTTCCAATTCTTTGTATTTAGAAGGAATTTTAATTGAACCGGTTTTAATTTTAGTTTTGAATTTTATCTGTTCCATAATTTTATTTTAAAATTAAATATTAACCTTTATTCTTTCAGCATATTCACTTCTTCTCAAAAGGATTACTTGCCCAGACTGTAACCTCAGGAATCATTCCTCTGTCATCCATTTCAAGCATTGATTTTATTGTATGTGCAATCTCATCACTTGTAAGTTTGTTTTTTACTTCATCACGTTCTTTCCTTCCTTCGTTTGCGAATGCAGTTGTGACTTCGCTCGGATTAACCTGCATTACACGGATATTAAAAGGTCTAAGCTCTGCCTGCCAGCACTCTGTCATACTTCGCAATGCAAATTTAGATGATGAATAAACGCTTCCTCGTGCGAAGCCTTTGAGTGCTGCTGTCGAAGCAATGTTGATAATGTTCCCGTATTTTTGTTTTTTAAAAATCACTGCCGCATGTTTTGCCATTAGTGCCGCTCCGAAAACATTCACCGAATAAACTTTCATAAATGCATCTAAAGTTAACTCTTCGATTGTTGGAAATTCGCCGATACCTGCGTTGTTGATAAGGCAATCGAGTCCGCCGAACTTTGCAAGAAAAATTTTATAAGTTGCTTCAATATCACTTTCGTTTGAGACATCAGTGTGAATTGCCAAAGCTCCGATTTCATCGGCAACCTTGTTTAATTTTTTTTCATCTCTACCTGTAATTGCGACTGATGCGCCATTTTCTGCAAGTAATTTTGCAGCAGCTTTTCCTATACCTGAGCTTCCGCCGGTAATAAGAATTTTCGAATCTTGGATTTTCATTTTGATTTAATTTTTTTGTTTGTAGAAAATGCATTTTATAATTATATGTTACAATTTAAAATGAATGACAAATTATTTGCACAAAAAAGTTTGGTCTTAGCATAAAAATATTGATAGTATAAATAAGTTACAAATTTTATATTGAAAGTTTGAAATCAAATTTAACGCTGTATACAATCTTATGAATAATCTGTTACTGATGCTTAAAGAGGTAGCTTACAATCTTCACTGGTCATGGAGCAAGGAATCTGTAGAACTTTTCAACGAGATTAATCCCGATTTCTGGAATTGGTCCGGGCATAATCCTGTAAAATTATTAAATGAAATCAACCAAAATTATCTGGAATTTATAATCGAAAAGAAAAATCTGGGTCATAGAATATTAAATATATATTCCGATTATAAAAATTATTTAAGCAGAAAAACATATTTCGATGAAAAATATTTTCAGCCGGAGAAGCCCATCATTGCATACTTCTCGGCAGAATACGGTATCACCGAATGTTTAAAAACATATTCCGGTGGTTTGGGAGTTTTATCAGGCGATCATTTAAAATCATCCTCCGACCTTGGTCTTCCTCTTATTGGGATCGGCATCGCATATCAGTATGGATTTTTTACTCAACTTATAAACAGTGACGGATGGCAGACAGAAAATTACGAAATTAATGATTTTCAGAATTTGCCTATACGTCTTTTACGCGATGATAATTATATTCCGATAAAAATTTCTCTAAATTTTCCAAACAGAACTATATGGGTTCAGACATGGGTTGCGCAGGTTGGAAGGGTAAAACTTTTTTTACTTGATACATCTATTGCTGAAAATTCAGTTGAAGACAGAAGAATAACCGATATACTTTACGGCGGCGATAATGAGAAAAGAATTTGCCAGGAAATAATTTTGGGAATCGGGGGAATACGTTTACTCGAAAAATTAAATTATAATATTAAAGCATTCCATCTTAATGAAGGTCATTCGGCATTCCTCTGCTTCGAAAGAATTAAAAACCATATGAAAAAAATGAATGTCTCTTACAATGAAGCAAAGAAAGTTTGCTATTTTTCAAACATATTTACTACACACACTCCCGTTCCGGCAGGAATTGATATTTTTACAAAAGAGCTTTTCACAAAATATTTTAAATCGTATTCTGAAAAAGAACTTGGGATTGATGTGGATGAATTATTTTTAGAGGGAGATCTCATTAGAGATGATGCTGATAATAACCGTTTCAATATGGCTTACCTCGCAATTAATAATTCAAATTTTATTAACGGAGTAAGCAAACTTCACGGAGAAGTCTCAAGAAAAATGTGGCATCTCCCGCATACCCGCACAGAGATTGATCATATAACCAATGGCGTTCATACACCGAGTTACATTTCAAAATATACAAATAATATTCTCTGTGAATATTTTTCTAAAAATTGGATTTATGACGACACTATCTGGAAGAGAATAGATGAGATTCCGGATGAAGAAATCTGGGCATTGAGAATATTAAGCAAATACACACTGATTAGTTTTTGCAGGGAGAGAATAAAGGAGAAATGGATTTTTCTCGGTGCCGATAAGGATAAGCTCAAAGAAGTAGAAAATATTTTAAATACCGATGCTCTTACAATTGGTTTTGCCAGAAGGTTTGCGACTTATAAACGGGGCACATTGATCTTTCGCGATCTCGATAGATTAAAACGGATAATAAAAAACAGCAATATGCCGGTGCAGTTTATTTTTTCCGGGAAAGCTCATCCAAAAGATGAAGGCGGTAAGAATTTAATTTCGGAGATTGTATCCTTCACAAGGGATGAAGATTTAATTCACAAAATAGTTTTTCTTGATAATTATGATATCAATGTTGCAAGACATCTCGTGGAGGGATGTGATGTATGGCTTAATAACCCGCGCAGGCCGCATGAAGCATCCGGTACCAGCGGAATGAAGATAATTGCAAACGGAGGATTAAATTTCAGCATTCTCGACGGCTGGTGGGACGAAGGATACACGCCTGAAAACGGATGGAAGATTGACAGTTATCTTAATGAAAATATTTCTGTCGAGGAAAGAGATACGCTTGAGGCAATAAGTTTATACGACACTTTGGAAAAGGAAATAATTCCTGCCTTTTATTTAAGGAATGAAAAAGGAATCCCCGTTCAATGGATCGGGAAAATAAAATCTTCTATAAAAAATCTTGCCGGTTATTTCAGCACTAACAGAATGGTAAAGGATTATTGCGAAAAATTTTATATGAAAGTAAAATGATTGGGCAATTCTAAATAATCTATTATATAAATTCCCTATTGAAATACACGCCGCGGTTACATTCTTATTTGTAAGACTTGGTCTTAAACTCTAATCTGTTTTTTTCTATCAATCCTCAAAAAATTTTAACTTTAAATCTACTCTTTATAAATTCAAAGTTACCATTTTAGATTAATCAGTATTAACCGTTTAAAGATAATATTCTTTTATTCAAAATTTTAAAAAATTTCCTAAATAGAAGTTTTAAAAATTTGATTTTGAACAATATTTCCTCATTCAAATTGATTTATAATTCATGATCAAAAAAATTTAGACATTAATGTCTTTTTGAAAGGAGTAATTAAAATTTGAATAAAGATTAAGGCGGAGATTACGGTTATCAGGCAGGACTGGGATGGGATGACTATGCGTCTGTATTAGGTCCAATATACAGTTCAATAACTGATAATCCTGGGATTAATTTCAAATGAGCTATTTGGAAAAGATGATTTGACAGTTGATTCACTTGCGCTGAGATATTTAAATGATAAGTCAAAAAGAGATGATGAAGTTATATATATAAAGGATGAAGCTAAATTAGACTCCGCCATTAGTATTAGTATTCCGACAAAAAGGAATAAACCCAAATTTTTAATTAGAAATCCTATAAAGCTTTTAAAGCAAAACAACCTGCTTGTACCAGGCAGATGTACCTCGAATCTTTTTGCTTCTGTTTTCTATTTAGATTAATAAAAATTCTTAAA
>JALYRX010000085.1 GCA_030855105.1 Bacteroidota bacterium
ATTGCATTCCGGAACCATACTTAGTGATGAATTTTTAATTCACTGACTCGAAAGGTCTCGACTGCAAGAAGAAATACAAGTTATTTTTCGCAAAACATAGGATAAAGTCCTATTGGGATACTTAGAGTTTATAATTCGGAAAAATCAAAACAGTCGGAACTTATTGATTTATTAAAAGACATTCAGACTCTTTATGATAAGTCACTTTTTAAACAGTGCAGGAAGTTTTTGGATAAAGCAAAAAAAATTGCTTATGATTATCAAATCCATTCGCAGATCCTTACTGTGCTTGATTGGGAAAAAACTCTCGCCCGAACGACTTCTTATGCTCATACTAATGAAAAGGAATTGATTGAAATATATCATGAGCAAAATAAAACAACTAAAAACCTTGAAAACATCAATGACTACTGGAACCTGACAATGAGATCCTTTCTGTTGATAAAAAAGCACGGGGATCTTAGAAATAAAACCGACCTGAAAAAATTCAATGAGATTCTCAAACATCCTCTTCTGCAATCAGAACAAAAAGCTACAACCTTTCTTTCAAAAACATTTTACCTTAATATAAAAGGTCTGTACGATATTACACACAAAGATTATAAGAGTTTATTAGTCCATTGTTTAAAACTGGTCAAATTATCCGAAGAAAATCCACTGCTGCGTAAAGAAGATAATTATATAGCTGCATTGCACAACCTTCTTATTGTTCAGATTGAATTAAAGAAATATGAAGATGCAATGATTACTTTTAAAAAGCTGAGAGGAATTAAAACCAACTCAATATCGTCGCAGACAAGAATTTTTGTTACCACTTATGATATGGAGCTTAATCTATATTTGCAAACAGGTGAGTTTGAAAAAGGAATTCCTCTTATTGCTGAAATAGAAGAAGGCTTGAAAAGATATAAAGGAAAAATAAATAAGGAATCTGTCGTTATGTTTTCATACAATATTGCATATTTGTTTTTTGCTAATGCTAATTATGAGAAATCGCTAAAATCTATAAATGAAATTATTAATGATAAGGAGTTAAGTATAAGAGAAGACATTCAATGCTTTGCGAGAATTCTGAATCTGCTTGTTCATTATGAATTGAAAAATTATGTCCTGATAGAATATATAATGAAATCTACCCTCAGATATCTTTCAAATAAAAACAAACTGAATAAATTTGAACTTATCATACTGAACTATATACAGAAGCTTATCAATGCAGATATAGACGATGATAAAATGTTTATTTTTAATGAATGGAAAAAAGAATTAAATACAATTTCCGATGATATGCTTGAGATAAAGGCTTATGAATATTTTGATTTTATGTCGTGGCTGGAGAGTAAAATCGGAAAGAAGAGCTTTGCCCAGGTAGTAAAAGAGAAAAAAAAGTAAGACATAATTGATAATTGATAATTGATAGTTGATAATTGTTTCAATGTCCAAGCAGAGATTAAAACTGTCAACTGTCAATTGTCAACTATCAATTGTTCTTTTTAGATTTCTTATAAAAAAATCGTTCGCTAATTTATCTTTCAAAAATTTACAAAAAAATATAGACGAAAGGAATTAATGTCAAAGAATATACCAATTACTGTTGCTTTTGGAGATGGAATAGGACCGGAAATTATGGAAGCGACACTCAAAATTATCACAGGAGCGGGAGCAAAATTAGATATCGAAACAATAGAAGTAGGTGAGCAGGTATATCTGAGAGGAAATTCAGCCGGTATAGAACCCAGCGCATGGGACTCACTCAGAAGAACAAAAGTTTTTTTAAAAGCCCCGATCACTACTCCACAGGGTGGCGGCTATAAAAGTTTAAACGTAACAACAAGAAAGACATTAGGACTTTATGCTAATGTAAGACCGTGTGTTTCTTATCATCCGTTTGTTGCAACGAAGCATCCGGTAATGGATCTCGTCATAGTTCGTGAAAATGAAGAAGATCTTTATGCGGGAATTGAATACAGGCAGACAGAACAGGTTTATCATTGTCTGAAAATAATTACCCGCCCCGGTTGTGAAAAAATTGTTCGTTATGCTTTTGAATATGCGGTTGCTAATAACAGGAAAAAAGTTACCTGCTTTGTTAAGGATAATATCATGAAGCTGACGGACGGACTTTTTCATAAGGTATTTCTTGAGATTGCAAAGGAATATCCTGAAATCGAAAATGAGGTCTGGATAGTTGATATAGGCGCGGCAAAGATGGCTAACACTCCCGAAAATTTCGATGTATTGGTAATGGAAAATTTGTACGGAGATATTTTATCGGATGTAGCAGCGCAGATCACCGGATCTGTAGGACTTGCCGGCTCCTCAAATATAGGCGAGAACTTTGCAATGTTCGAAGCAATTCACGGCTCGGCTCCGCGCAGAGCCGGTCAAAACTTAGCAAATCCTTCAGGACTTTTGCTTGGTGCTGTAATGATGCTCAATCATATCGGACAGAATGAAGTTGCATCGAAAGTTCACAATGCCTGGATGAAAACTCTTGAAGACGGTATTCATACTTATGATATTTTTAAAGAAAATATCAGCAAAGAGAAAGTCGGAACCAAAGAATTTGCTGAAGCTGTAATCGAAAGGCTTGGCAAAAAGCCGAGTTTGTTGAAGACAGTTGAGTATAAAAAAATAATAAAAAAAGAAGCGAGGAAAAAAGAGACTAAGAAAATTATAAAGCAAAGAAAAGATCTTGTCGGAGTGGATGTTTATTTAGACTGGAGCAGCGGGACAGCCGAAGATCTTGGGGAAATTTTAAAGAAGGTTACTTCAGATGCATTGAAGCTCGGCTTTATCAGTAACAGGGGAGTAAAAGTCTGGCCTGACAGTCATCCGGATATATTCTGCTCTGACCACTGGCGATGCAGATATTTTGCAGTGAATAAAGGTGAGAAAATAAATCATTCTGATATTACAACATTGCTTAACAAAATTAACGAAGCAGGGTTTGATTTCATAAAGACGGAGCACTTATATAATTTTGACGGGGTGGCTGAGTATTCCGAATCTGATCAAAGCTGAGAACATATAAATAAAAAGTTTGCGTAGAATACGCTGAGTAACCGTTGGGCCGCTTTAATTTTAATGTAACGGTTTGATCTTTGTTCTTTTCGTTAATGCTTAGAACCTGACCTCAAGGATATTTTTATTTAAATTAATTTAATTAATACTTTTTTTAATCCCGGGAAATATTTCCGGGATTTTTTATTTTAGTTCTTGACAATAAATAAAAATAAGCATATTTTTGTAAAAGTACTTTAAAAAACAAAGTACTTTGACTTATGAAATCGAAATTAATATTAAGTTAAAAATAAAATTTCCATACTTCTTAAATATAATTTATAATTAAATTTAAAATAACAATGAACACTCGGGAAGCAGAAACAGAACTCTCTGTCATAAAAAAAATAATGGAAGACAGCCGTAAGATAAACATAGATAACGGTATACATTATATTTTCTGGGGAGTACTTGTAACCATAGCACTTTTAATAAATTACATAATGCTGATTACAAAGACTCCAGGACAATATATCGGGCTCATGTGGTTTATTTTAATGATATCCGGAGCAGTAATTGACGGGATAATAGGTAGAAGACAAGAGAAAAAAAACAAAGTAAATACATACGCAGGTAGTTTGCTTGGTTCACTATGGATGGCAAGCGGTATTGCAATGTTTATGTACGGCTTTTTAGGAGTGATGACAAAAGCTTACAATCCTGTTTTCATCTGTCCTATAATATCAACTTCATTGGGAATATCATATTTCACAAGCGGAGCAATTCAACAGGTAAAATGGCTGCAAAGTATTGCATTCGGCTGGTGGGCAGGAGCAGCTGTAATGTTTATTTTTCCAAGCGTTCATTCGGTATTGATCTTCGCAGTCATGGTAACTGCCTTGCAAATTGTACCAGGAATAATTTTAAATAAAAAATCAAAAGAAATAGTCAGCATCGGCAACGAAGTTTCAGCTTAATTCTTTGTATTAACAAAAATGAATCATTACGATTACCAGCAAATTGACGATGTAATACATTCAAGAATACGAACCTCGATAATGGCAGTTCTTGTCAGTGTTGAACACGCGGAGTTTAATTACTTAAAAGAAAAAGTTAATGCAACCGACGGAAATCTGAGCGTTCACATAAAGAAACTTGAAGAGGCAGGCTACGTATCTGTAAAAAAAATCTTCGTTGACCGTAAACCTGTCTCCAAATATAAAATCACAACTAAAGGATACAGAGCTTTTGAAAACTATATTAAGAAATTAGAAGATATAGTAAAAAATAATTTTAAAAATAGTTAATTAGTTAATTAGTTGAATGGTTAAATGGTTAATTAGTTGAATGGTAATTAGTAAATTATAAATTATAAATTAAAAATTAAAAAAATATAATGGAAAAGTTAACAGAGCAACAAATCAAAGATGAGCTAAAAAATATAAACGGATGGAGTTTTGTTGAAAATTCACTTCGCAAAACTTTTAAAACAAAAGGATTTCCACAGACCATGGGACTTGTTACAGCAATCGGCGCGCTTTGTCAACAGCATGACCATCATCCTGATTATCTTACTATGAAATATTCAAATGTGGATGTTTCATTTTCGACACATTCTGTAAAAGGCATATCTAAAAAAGATTTTGATATTGCAAAAGATATTGATACTCTGACTTTTTAATAATTAATTCAAGTTGATCCGCTTCTTTAAATGAAAGAAAAGATTGCCACAAATTACACGAATTATCACGAATTTTTTAAAAAAATGTAAAATAATTTGTGCAAATTCGTGAAATTCGTGGCGAAAAAAACTTTAAATTTAAGGCAGTCAACTTGAGTAATTAATTTAACTAATAATAAAGCAATGAAAGTTTTATTTACAATCTTAATCTTATTTTTATTCTGTACAAATATTTTTGCACAAGACTCCTCTGTAGCAGTTCCGGCAAAGATCTTCGGAATTGTTAAAGGAGATAAAGACAGCATTCTAAGAGGAGCAAACCTTGTTATCATCGGGACGATAGACGGAGCAAGTACTGATGAAAAAGGTTATTATGAATTTGATACAGAAAAAACCGGACCGCAAACTCTTTTAATAACAATGCTTGATTATGGAGATAAAAAAATTCCAATTGATATAACTTCCGGTAATAATTTTGAAATAAATGTAAAGCTTGCAAAGAGTGAAGTGCGGACAGAAGAAATATTAGTTACAGCAAGTTCGTTTACATCCGGGACAAATACGGCAGTTACTTTGACTCCTCTTGAGATAGTAAGAATTCCCGGAGCCGATGCAGATATTTACAGGGCGATTACAACTTTTCCGGGATCTAACCAGGTAAATGAGGGAAGCCGGATTACTGTAAGAGGCGGAAATCCTAATGAAGTTCTGACTATACTCGATCAGGCATCTTTGTATCATCCGTTTTTATTTGATGAGACTTTTAATGTGTCTTCATATTCAACAATAAATCCATGGGGTCTTAAAGGAATAAACTTTACAAGCGGAGGATTCTCTGCAAAGTATGGAAATGTTTTATCCGCAGTGCTTGATTTAAAATCTTATGACATGCCGCAGTCAACAGGAATGTTTGCGTGGCTCGGATTGGCAAATGCTTCGCTGGATGGAGTCTATCTTTCTAAGAACAGAAACTTCGGAGCTACATTTTCATTGGGAAAATTATTTTTAGAACCGTATTTTGCAATCAATGGCAAACATTCGCAATTTTCACCTATACCCCAATCCAATCAGCTTGGAGGAACATTATCTTACAAACTCGGAGCAACCGGCAATTTAAAATTTTATACTAATTACAGTGATGATAAAGTCGGAATTCAAAATACAAGTCCTTCTTTCGACGGATATTTTAACGGAAGCTCGAGAAGTTTTTTTTCTAACATAAAGATGATGGTTGCTCCAACTTCTTCAACACTTCTTAACGCGGGAGTTTCTTTTAGCCTTTACAGAAAGACAGATGAATACGGAATCTTAAATACATTATCAAAAAGTTATTATTCAAAAGGAAGAGTTGACTTTACAAAAAATGTAACCAGCAAGGTTGATATTAATGCCGGTATAGAGTATGAATATAACGGCTACGATATAAACGGGACTGTTCCTATCCTTCCATATAATTTGCAACTTGACGCACCTTCAGTTTCACTCGATACAAATGAAAACAGCGGAAGAGCGGGCGCTTACATTGAAACCCAGTTAAGGTTGAGTAAAAAATTTTTTGTAATCCCCGGACTTAGAACAGATTATTATTCACTCTCAACCGGGTTAAGTCTTGACCCGAGGATATCTTTCGGATACCAGTTAGCACGATACAATTCCGTGAGAGGAGCTTATGGTTTATATCATCAATATCCGAATGTTGAATATTATTTCAGAGCTGATAATAACGACTTAAAACCCGAAGAGGCAATTCATTATATACTCGGATATGAATTCAATAAAGAAGGAAATTATATTTTCAGGGTTGAAGGGTATTATAAAGATTATTCCAACCTTGTTTTAATAAACACGCAGGATTTATTTTACAGATCACAGGGTGAAGGAAATGTAAAAGGAGTTGATGTTTTTTTGAAGACGAAGATCCAAAACAAATTTACCGGCTGGATATCCTATGCTTACAGTGATTCTAAGAGAAAACAATACGAAGCCAGCACGCTTGTTCCTGCGAATTACGATATTACAAACAGCTTGAATATTGTCGGAAGCTATAATTTAACTGATGATATAGTATTCGGGGCATCGTATAAATATTCCACCGGCAAGCCCTATACACCTGTCATTTCGAGCAGATTTGATCCAAATCAAAATGTTTACGTACCCGTTTACGCTCAAACTAACAGCAGCCGGTTTCCTGACTACACCAGACTTGATATGAATGCACAGTATATCTTTGCGTTGTTCGGAAAATTTGCAGTAGCTGTAATTTCAGTAAATAATATATTAAATGAAAAAAATATATATGACTACACATACAATTTTAACTACACCCAGCAGGTGGAAATCATATCGAATAATCAAAGATCTCTCTATGTTGGCCTGGGATTACAGTTGTAAATTATAAGTTACAAATTACAAATAAATTTAAATTTTCAAAAATAATTAAAACAAATAAGGAGAAAACAAAATGAAAATCAAAAGAAAAATTACTTATGTGGTTTTAGTTTTAATCGCATTCAGTTTCATCAATCTTAATCCCTATGCAAATGCAGGCAGCGACTTTGAAAAGGCGATGCTCAAAGCAAAAAAAAATCTTAAAACAGCAATGAATAAAAGCGATCAGACACTGCTTACAAAATCAAGAGGAGAATTTGAAAGAATACTTCAGCTAAAAGAGCAGCCATGGCTTGTAAATTACTACATTGCTCTTGCGGATTACGGACTGGCAATGAATGCAAGTGTAGTTCAGAAAACCGATCTCATAAAAAAATATACCGAGTCAGGCATTGACGTGTTGAATAAATCAATTGACGAAAATCCAGAATTTGCGGATTCATTTGTTTTGCTTGAAGCGTTAAACTTTAACAGGTGGCAGTACGAGCAGGAGAAAATGCAGGATATAATTTCAGCTACAACAAGCGCAGACGAGAGCGCAAAAAAGCTTGATGCAAATAATCCAAGGTATGTTTTGGTAACGGGGATTGCGCACTTTTATACACCTACTCAGTACGGCGGCGGAATGGATGTATGTATTCCTGAATTTGAAAAATCAATAAAGCTTTTTGAGAAGAGAAAAGAAAAAAGCGAGCTGTATCCGGATTGGGGACAAGATCTTGCAATGGGTTATCTTGCTTTGAGCCTGATAAGCAGAAATGATGACGGAGATATGACGAAAGCAAAAACATTTATCGATGAAGCAATAAAAATAAATCCGGATTCGGGATTTGTTTCCGAATACGTAATGGCGGAGTATAAGAAAAATTCAACCGGCAAATAGAAATTAATTCCCGAATAGATTTCATTTAAACTATCAACAGGTCATTGCATTAATTGTAATGGCCTGTTTTTATTTAAACTGTATTTGACAATACTTTTTGAAGTATAGAATTTTTATTTTGAAGTAAATTTAATAAAAATGAATATTAAAACTATGGATTCCAAATTTAATGAATTGGAAAATTCATTAAATAAATGTTGCAAAAGGTATAACATAAAAAAATTATCTTTATTCGGCTCTGCATTAAGAGCTGACTTCAGTGAAGACAGCGATGTCGATATGTTAATTGAATTCATTGCAGGTAAAGAACCCGGGTATTTTGGGATGGTTACGATTCAAGAAGAATTGTCAAATTTATTTGGAAGAAAGATTGATTTGAAAACCGAAAATGAGCTTAGTAAATATTTTAGAAAAGATGTATTAAAAGAAGCTAAAATTGAATATGAAGAAAAATGATTTTATCCGGATAAAACACATGTATGATGCAATAACGGAATCACTTGGATTTATTGAAAATAAAAAGTATAACGACTTTGAAAATGATAGAATGTTAATTCATTACTAATTAAAGAAATAGAAATTCTTGGTGAGGCATCGACAAAAATTTCAGATGATATAAAAGAGAAATATTCACAAATTCCATGGAAAGAAATTAAAGGAATGAGGAATAGATTGATACATGTTTATTTCGATATAGATTTGACTATACTTTGAATACCATCATGAAAGATTTTCCTCCACTTAAACTAATCTTGAGGAAATTATAAACGAACAAAATAAAAATCATAAATTATTCTAATTTATTTCTATGTTAAGAAATATCAAGGCACCCACAGGAACCAAACTCACTTGCAAAAGCTGGACCACCGAAGCGGCAATGAGAATGCTGATGAACAATCTCGATCCTGACGTAGCAGAGAGACCGGATGAACTTATTGTTTACGGCGGCAGCGGAAAAGCTGCACGTAACTGGGAATGTTATGATAAAATAATAGAATCACTTAAAAATCTTAATGATGACGAAACTCTGCTTGTTCAATCCGGAAAACCTGTTGCTATTTTTAAAACACATAGCAATGCGCCAAGGGTATTGATTTCAAATTCACAGCTCGTTCCCGCGTGGGCAACATGGGATGAGTTCAGAAAACTGGAAGCGCTTGGACTTACAATGTACGGACAAATGACTGCAGGAAGCTGGATCTATATCGGTACGCAGGGAATATTGCAGGGTACATATGAGACTTTTGCTTCCTGTGCAAACAAAAATTTCGACGGAACGCTTTCAGGAAAATTTGTACTTACCTGCGGATTAGGAGGAATGGGCGGCGCACAGCCATTAGCTGCAACACTTAACGGTGCTGCTTTTCTGGGAGTTGATGTCGACGAAAGCAGAATTAAAAAAAGAATTGATACGGGATATTGTGATGTGATGACAGATAATTTAGATGAGGCATTGAAACTTGTACTTGAAGCTAAAAAAAATAAGATTCCAAAATCTATCGGGCTAGTTGGCAATGCAGGTGAAATACTTCCTGAGATTTTAAAAAGAGGAATTATTCCTGATGTTGTAACCGATCAGACTTCGGCACATGATATGCTAAACGGATATGTTCCTATGGGAATGAAATTTGAAAATGCATTGGTATTAAGAAAAGAAGATCCGCAAAAATATCAGGAGCTTGCGCGAAAGACTGTTGTGACTCATTGCAGGACAATGTGGGAATTTATGCAAAGTGGTTCGGTAGTTTTTGATTATGGAAATAACTTGCGCGGAGAAGCATACAATAATTGTTTCAAGTCAGCTTTTGAAATTCCGGGATTTGTGCCGGAATATATTCGTCCATTATTTTGTGAAGGCAAAGGTCCGTTCAGATGGGTTGCGCTTTCGGGAGATCCGGAAGATATTTATAAAACTGATGAAGCTATAATGAAAGCATTTCACGAAAATAAACTTTTACATAAATGGCTTAAAGCCGCTAAAGAAAAAATTCATTTCCAGGGATTGCCTGCCAGAATATGCTGGCTTGGTTACGGTGAAAGGGCAAAGGCAGGAAAATTATTTAATGATATGGTGCGTGACGGGATTTTATCGGCTCCGATTGTAATCGGACGTGATCATCTTGATTGCGGAAGTGTTGCCTCACCAAACCGGGAAACGGAAAAAATGCTCGACGGTTCGGATGCTATTGCCGACTGGCCGATTTTAAATTTCGGATTACATTGTATAGGAGGAGCAAGCTGGGTTTCACTTCATCATGGCGGTGGAGTCGGAATTGGTAATTCAATTCATTCGGGAATGGTGATAGTTGCTGACGGTAGTAAAGATGCTGAAGAAAGATTAGAGCGATGTTTGACTTATGATCCGGGAATGGGAATTGTGAGGCACGCAGATGCAGGATATGAGCTGGCATTGGAAGAGAAAAAGAAGTTTGGGATTAAGATGCCGATGGTGTGAAAAAGTTTTCAACACTGAAACACAAAGGTACAAAGAAAAATTTTTTAAAAAATTAAGTTAAGCATTGTTTATGGAAAATGGAAAAACGGAAATTGATGTTGACAAAATTGTAAATCATTTCAAAGAATCATCGGAAGAAGATTTCAAGACAATGCTGAATTTATATCTGCATGATGGTGGTAATAGTAATTGGTGTACTTGACGGAATTGTCCTTACACTTGTCATGTCATTTTATTAACTGATAAAAAGGTCTTCAGTACCGTTTGAATATGAACTGTTGTATGACCCAAAATCAGAGACGGCAATAGACAGGGTTGAAGAACAAAATCAGAATCTTATCAGGAAAGATATCTTTATATATAGGTTTAATTCACCGATTCTTTTTTATAATTTTGATTACTTCAGAAAAAAACTTTATGAAAGAATTTCGGAAAGACAGCACTTGAAGTTTATAAATAGTTTACTGTAATCCGGTTAACTACATTGACATTACGTTCAGAAATAATTTAGCATATCTTATTAAAGAACTCAAAAGTAAAGATGATCTTCTGCTGTGCCGGATACATTTTCAAACTAAGCTGACAAAAAAACTTTCGGTTGAAAATCTTGATACAGATATATTTTACCGGGACTTTAGCACGGCTTTTAAATACATTGTTTCCGAAACTTGATTTAGTAAAAATAAATAAAATAAAAGTTTGAATTAATGTTTAAGGAAAAATACAACATCGGTAAGAAGCTTAGGGAGAAAGTTTCCAGAAAATCTCATTCTAAATTTACTACTGCGCCGGACAGACCGTCCGTAAAAGAAATGATTGAGGCTTCAAATTATGACAGGCTTCCCGACCTGATACCTGTTCGTCATTACAGAATGAGCGAGAATCCTTTTGTATTTTACAGAGCGACTGCTTCAATTATGGCAAGAGATTTATTTGCTATGCCCTCCTCGGGTATATTTGTCCAGGCAAACGGTGATTGTCATTTAAAAAACTTTGGCGGGTATGCAACTCCCGAACGCCATCTTGTTCTTGATATGAATGACTTTGATGAAACTCATCCCGCGCATTTTGAATGGGATTTAAAACGATTAGCCACGAGCTTTATACTTGCTGCAAGAGCTAATGGATTCAAGGAGTCGGATGCTGCGGATGTTTCGATGAAGCTTCTTTCTGTTTACCAGGAAAAGCTGAATGAATTTTCCAACATGAAGCTTCTTGATTTATGGTATCTTAAGTTTGACCTTGAAGAACTCAAAAGAGAAAGCAAGAATGCTCGTGTTAAGAAACAACTTGCCCGTGCTATTGCCAAAGCAAACAAGCAAGGTCATGATCAGGTGTTTTATAAGATTACCGGTGATAACATGGGGACTAATTCTATTTCAGAATTTCCACCTTTAATCTATCATCCGTTTGATCTTGAAAAATCTAAAGATATGATTACTTTCTTTATTGAAGGGTATAAATCAACACTGCAGCCTGACAAAAAATATTTATTTGATCAATATAAATTTGTTGATGTTGCTTTAAAGGTTGTTGGAGTCGGAAGCGTTGGTACCAGATGCTTTGTAGCTCTGTTTATCAATGATGCAAGCGAGCCTCTCTTTATTCAGGTAAAGGAAGCTCGTATGTCAGTTCTCGAGCCCTATACTTCTCCAAGTATATTTAAACATCACGGAGAAAGAGTTGTAAGCGGACAGCGCTTGATTCAGAGCGGGAGTGATATTTTTCTCGGGTGGTCAACCAGTGAAGCAGGAAAACATTTTTATTTCAGGCAGCTAAAGGATAAAAAAATATCTGCTGAAGTTGAGCAGTATGACAAATATTTTTTAAGTGTTTATGCGGGACTCTGTGCAAGTGTTCTGGCGCGTGCACATTGCAAGACTGGTAATGGAGCAGTTCTATGCGGCTATATAGGTAAAGGAGATATCTTTGCAAATGCAATTACTAAGTTTGCAGTCCGGTATGCAGACCAGACGGAAAAAGATTATAAGGATTTTATGAAAGCAGTCAAAGCAGGAGAAATGATCGCCGAAGCACCAGACAATAAAAAGTACGGTAAAAATTAGTACTGGTACAGGTAATAACCCGAAAGAGTGAAAAACTTTTCCAATAAGAAATTTTCTTAGATTGAAATTGCAAAGGCAAAGCTGATTTTTAATACACTAATCTTGTAAATAGTTGATCCTTAAAAAGTCTTAAAATTTAAATTTACTTCAATAAAATTACTATTTAACAACGTTCTAAAAATGGTAAAAATAAATTTGAACTTCCTTATTAACTTTCGGAAGTTGAAAGCTGCTGC
>JALYRX010000038.1 GCA_030855105.1 Bacteroidota bacterium
TATTTTCTATCAGTAACTGACTCAACTTTAATTGATTTTGAAGCAGTTCAAGTTTTACTTCAAGTTCCTGGGATAAAACAAAGTCTAATTTTTCTTCTTTAATTTTTCTATTTTTAACTAACATTTTAGAGTGTCTCCTTCGTTTTTAATTTAATTTTTTGCAAAAACTTAATTTTACAAACTTAGGAGCCTCTATTCATTTTTTCAACTGAAAATTAGTTATTACCGTCTACGATTTTATCTTTTCTTTTATCCATTTATACTGTTCTTTAATATTATTAAAGCTTTCTTCTGTGTATGTTGGTGTATATTTTTGATAAAATGAATTTTTGTAATCAATATATCTTGCTTCTATGTTAAAATCATTTACAATATCAAAGTATTCCAATTGTTCATCTGACCATTCCAGATTTATATTCTTTGCGAGGTGAACCAAATTGTGAGTCTTAGGAGGAGTTTTTTTATTGTCTTTAACATAATCAGCTTTTAATATTTTTTCAAGAATTAAATGCCCGATGTCAAATAAGCTCTGTGCCACCGGTAGATCCTGTTCTGCAATATTAATCAATATTTTATTTCTTCTTGCGTAGTCAATCAATAGTTTTAACTTTAAAAAGATAAATTCAATGAATCTAAAATCAGTTTAATTTCCGGCTGTAAGTAATATTTGCATTATAAAACATCAGCTGAATATTATACCGGAGATTTTCTATATCCCGGAGATAGCTTTTTTGTAAATTTCCTTTTGTATTTTTATATTGGTTTTTCCTTAGTGCAAGAGTTGTGGCAGTTTTAACATAATTTCTTTGATCAACTCCAACTGGGCACCATCCATACCGGAATCTTCTCGATATGAAAGGAATATGATTTAGGTGATCGGGAGGAATCAATCCCAGACTGGCTTCGTGCTGAAGCTCTTTTAAAATTGTTTTACCTTCAAAGTAAACCGAAATCTGAAAAATTGCAAATGTGACAAATAGATATATTATTAGAAATACAAATCCGAACAAAGTTGTATCTTCAAAGCTGACCGAGAGATTCCATGCAAAGTGTAAAAAGACCGCCATTAAAAATCCCGTTGGTATAAGAATAATTTTATAAATAAGTGGTTTGAACTTTGCGAAACCCAGGAATGCTCCAAAAGTTGCTGTTGAAAGACAGTGCATGACTGCAGAAAAAAGCGTTCTGATTATTACAATCATCAGCCATGAAACAGGAGTAGTTCCGTATAAAAGAAAGTACATAAAATTTTCAGTCATGCCGAATCCCAATCCGATCGCTCCGCCGAGAACAGCACCGTCAACTCCCCCGTCAAATCTTTTACTCATTGACATAAGCAAAAGAAAAATCCCTTTTGTCGACTCTTCGATAAGAGGAGCTGTAATTACTGCTCCGGATAAATTCATCAGCTCACCCGGGTTATCATCCGATACAGCTCTAATCACTTCATTTAATGGGATCTGAAAAATTATACTCCCGAGCACTCCGAGAAAAATAGCTCCTGTAGCTCCCCAAAAAAAATTCAGCAGCACAAGCCAAAAGGGCTCCCTCTCGTATTTATCCATAAACCAGATTATGATCAGGTAAATAAACATTGGAACGACTGCAGCAACTAAAGATGCGAATGCTAAAAACAATGATGTTAAAATTTATTTTTAAAAAATTTTAATTTATTCCATTATAATAAGTAATTCATTCTTCTCCACCGAACTCATCGCTTCAACATTAATTTTTTTTATCACACAATCTCTTGACGCCTTTATTTCATTTTCCATTTTCATTGCCTCTAAAACAAGCAGTACTTCTCCTTTATTGATCTTCTGACCTTCTTTTATACTTAACGATTTTATTATTCCCGGCATCGGCGAATGTATTTCTTTTTTTATTTTGCTGCTGCTTTTGCTTCCTGATAATTTATCAATCATTAATTCCATCTCACTCCTGCAGGAAACTTTATACATCACAGAATTCAAATCAACATTCAGAATATTATTTTCCTCGTCTTCCGTTATCGCGTAGAAAAAATTCTTTCCGTTAATCCTTAGAATCAGTGTATTGTCATTAATAAATTTATGCTCATAATAAAATTCATTGCCATCTATCAATGCCATATTTTCTCCGGAAATTTCAACATTACACTTTTTTTCAGAACCTTCAACTGTTACAAAATATTTTTTCATCGGAAATTCTCTTCTCTTTTATTTATCCAGTTATTTTTGCTGTGACTATTTGAATTCAAATTTAATTTTAATTTAGGTTTTTTATTATCTTTAAATAAAACACTTGCCAATGAAATTGCTGTTTTTATTTCTTCATTAATCTTATCCTTCGAAAGCTGTCTCTGTAAAAATTCTTTTTCTATAAACTGAGTATGATAAGATCCGTTTATAAATTCATTGCACTCAAGAAGTTTTATTAAAAAATGAATATTAGTATTAATTCCGATAATTTTATATTCTGCCAGAGCTCTCTTCATTTTTGCTGTTGCGGTTTCACGGTCAGCTCCATAGGAAATTAATTTTGAAATCATAGGGTCATAATAAACAGAGATCTCGTCATCCTGTTCTACGCCTGTATCCTCACGCATCCCGCTGCCGAGAAATTTACTCATATACAAAATTTTTCCCGTTGACGGCATAAAATTATTTTCAGGATCTTCAGCACAAATCCGGCATTCGATTGTATGTCCTCTAAATCTTACATCCTTTTGATTTAATGAAAGCTTCTCTCCCGCTGCAATTTTAAATTGTTCTTTTACCAAATCTATACCGGTTCTTAATTCAGTAACCGGATGTTCTACCTGCAGGCGTGTATTAACTTCAAGAAAATAAAATTTATTATTTTTATCAACGATAAATTCAACGGTTCCTGCATTTGAGTAACCTGCTGCTTTAACAATTCTCTTCGCACATTCACCCATTTCATTTCTTAATTCCTCATTAAGAATAACCGAAGGTGATTCTTCTATAATTTTCTGATGACGGCGCTGCATCGAACATTCTCTTTCACCAAGATGAATAATATTTCCAAACTCATCGGCAAGAATCTGAAATTCAATATGTCTCGGTGATTCGATATATTTTTCTATAAAAACACTGTCATCACCGAATGAAGACTTTGCTTCTCCCTGTGCAGTACTCAAAGAATGCTCGATATCTTCTTCAGTATTGACAACTCTCATTCCTTTTCCGCCGCCGCCCGCAGACGCTTTGATGAGTATTGGGTAGCCGATTTCTTTTGCTATCTGTTTTATTTGTGTAAGATCCTGCAAAGGCTTTTCTGTTCCGGGAACAACCGGAATATTATTTTTTATTGCAAGTAATTTTGCTTCAGTTTTACTTCCGAGTATATCAATTGCTTTATGATTTGGTCCGATGAATTTAATTCCGTTATCTTCACACATTTTAGCAAAAAATCCTCTCTCGGAAAGAAATCCATAACCCGGATGAATGGCTTCGGCTCCCGATCGTTTAGCTACTTCGATTATTTTGTCTGCTAATAAATAACTCTTTGATGAAGGCGATTCCCCTATATGATAGCATTCGTCAGCCATTTTTGTAAAGAGAGAATATTTATCAAAGTCGGAATAAACTGCGACAGTCTTTATACCCATTTCTTTAGCAGCAGTAATAATACGGACGGCAATCTCGCCTCTGTTAGCAATTAGAATTTTCTTAAACAAATTTACATTAACCTTTCAAAAGTAAATGTCAATTTAATAAAAGTGAGTATATATAAAAAGGGAGTTTGGAAAACGATTCACCCGGACAGCGTTTGTTCTGAAGTGTATATTAAGAAAGTTCAAAAAAGATTTTTGACAGATGGGCATATCATTTCATTTATTCTTAATGTCAGAAATCTGATTTTTTTAGCTTCAGTAGTTTATATCCTTTCATTGAAAAATTTTTATCCTCATAGAAATATCCTTTGTCTACGAGTTCAGGAATTCCTTGTTCATGAGGCCAGTACGGATCATGCACTACCAAATAGTCCGGCTTATAATAATCAAACCATTTTGAGTACTGTCTCTGCCCAATAAAGTCAGCATTCATTGGATTTACAAGCCCTAAAACATCTATTATGTATCTCTCGGAATACCAGCCCAAATGTCCGATTTCAACTGCTGCAATTTTCGAATCCGGAGAAGTATTTTTTTTTATCCATTGCCCAATCATCATGTATTCTTTATGTGGAGCCTCTTTCTGAAGAAGGATAAACATTTGGATCTGAGTGCCTATCGGGTAAATAAAAATAACAGCCAATAAAAAATATTTAGCAACTGAACTTCTAATATTTTTCGAAATATATATGTAAATATCATACGCACCGTAAGAAACAAGTATGAAAAAAGTCAACATGTGAATACTGTAGTACCAGTGGTAATTTGGAATATTAAATGAAAGATAGAAGATAGTTATCAAAATTACATATATAAACAATATTTGAAGAAATTTTTCTTTGTAATGCTTACAAAGACCGATTAATGAGAATATTAAAACTATAAGAATATAAAATGCCTGATTATTAAAAGCATTTCCTATAAGAAAACTTGCTCCGGTCAAAAAGCTAAATCTTCCCCACAGCCCTGAACTTCCCTGCGCAATTTTAGCGCTCAAAGTCTGAGGAAATAAATGACCATAATAATAAAAAAAGAAAATATAATTAACTGACAAAATTAAAATAAATATTGCAAAATATTGTAGTTTTAATGACTCTTTATTTTTTTTAATAATTAAAAAGAAAAGAATTAATAACAGAAAAATTCCTTCACCTCTTGTCATAATAATTCCTGCAGAAAAAATTGAAAGAAGAGTAAACCGGTTTTTAAAATAGAAGTAAATACAGCAAAGACTCATTAGAATGAAAAGATTCGATTCCATTCCAAACACCATATAAAAATACTTACTCGTCACCAAAACAATAGAACTAATAAATCCTATTACGGGCTGACCTATACTATAAAATATTATTGCCAGAACTACTCCTGCACTGATTAAAAGGAAACAATTTATTATAAGCTGATTTATTACTACATCTCTAACGATAAATGATGTAAGCATGCAAACGTAAATATACAGAGGCGACGTTAAGCCGTTAAATTTTTCTCCGATATTATAAACAAGACCATTGCCGTCTAAAAAATTTTTTAAATATCTCTGATAGATGAGCGCATCGTCTAAACTGAAATTACTATTGAGAAAGGTAATAAAACATGTCAATGAAATTATAAACAAAATATTTATCCTGAATAATTTATTGTTTAGCAACAGTAGGTTCATTAATTTCTATTTAAGTTAAGTAATTATTCTTGATTTCGGGCTTGATAATAAAAATTTATCTTTGTCATTTTGGAAAAACCGAGATTGTATTCATTCGGTGTAAACAACGGGAAAATAAATGAAATATTTTTCTAATTTAGTCAAATTGACGTTTTATTAAAAGTAAGTAAACATATTGATCCTGTTTCAATTTCCTTCTGAATCAGCTGAAATGATTATAATATTTACATCTCACATATATGAGATTGAATTAAGAAAACGAAATTTATAAATTCAGGCATGAAAACAATAGTTAGAGTTCTTGCTACATTATTCCTTTTGTCAATCTCCGGACAGCCTTCATTCGCACAGAATGACAACCTGAAGGTCGAACACATTTCTCTTGAGCAGGGAGTTTCGAATAATTTAATATTCAGTATTTATCAGGACAGTAAAGGGTTTATATGGTTCGGGACAATGTTTGGTCTGGTAAAGTATGACGGAGTAAATTACAAAACATACAGGCATGATCCGCTCGACTCTAATTCGTTATCGAATGACGATATAATTTCCATTTACGAAGACAAAAGCGGTAACCTCTGGCTCGGAACTTTCAATGGCGGTCTAAACAAATATGATCGTAAGACTGGAATATTCACTCGATATTTACACAACCCGGATAATCCGAATACCATAAGTAGCAATACAGTCTGGGATATCATTCAGGATAAATCCGGTGCAATGTGGTTTGGAACAGATGGCGGCGGCTTGAGTAAATTCGAAAATAATACTTTCATTACCTATAAAAAAGATTCTACAGACAAAGAAAGCATCAGCGGAAACTTTATTCGCTCACTTGCAGAAGATAAAGACGGAAACATCTGGGCAGGGACAATGGCTTCGGGCTTGAATAAATTTGACAAGGAGAAAAATTCTTTTACAAATTTCAGAAATGAACCGGGAAATGAAAAAAGTCTGGGAAATAATTTTGTAACTTCAATCTTTGAAGATGGTAACGGTGAATTGTGGATTGGAACGGGAGGCGGAGGTTTGAATAAATTTGATAAATCAACAGGCGAATTTAAAAGATACACTCATGATTCAACAAATCAATCCAGCATTAGCAGCAGCTATGTTTTTTCAATTGGTGAAGACTCTCCCGGTTATTTATTAGTTGGAACTCAGAAGGGGTTGAACAAATTCGATATATCATCAGAAAAGTTTGAGCGTCTAAAAATTTATACTAAAGAAGAAAATAAGCGTGAAACTGTTTTGAAGTTTACAAAAGATAAATCGGGAGTTATCTGGGTAAGCACTTATCTTGATGGTCTTCATAAATTATTTTATCCTGTAGAAAAGTTCAAAGCTGCATTAGAAGGAAAAAATGTCAAATGTATCTTCGAAGATAAATCCGGAAGAATCTGGTATGGAACTGAATCTGACGGATTGCTAATGTCTGATGACGGTGGTAAAAATTTTCGTGCCTTCTTAAATGATAAAAATAATCGTAACAGTATTTGGAGTAATAATGTAAACTCGATTGCAGAGGATAAAAAAGGATATATCTGGGTTGGAACATCAAATGGTTTGAACAAGATTGAAAATAATTTAACCAAGTTCACAAAGTATTTTAGTTCTGAGAAAAATGAAACTCCCAAAAGCGGGAATGTTTTAAAAATTTATTTTGACAAGGAAGGAGAATTATGGATTGGCACAGATAACGGTCTGAATAAATTTATAAATGAATCTCAAAGTTATACTCCTTATAAAAATTCAGATAATGCCGGCAACTTCAGTGACAACTCAATTCTCTCAATCTATGAGGACAAGGATGGTGTATTGTGGTTTGGAACATATTATGGTTTAAATAAACTTGATAAAGCTACCGGTAATATCTCAAACTTTGCTCATAATTCATTTGATCTGAAAAGTATCAGCAATAATTATGTTTTTTCTTTTTGCGAAGACAGTAATAATAATTTCTGGATAGGAACCGGCGGCGGTTTAAACATTTTTGACAGGAATAGAAAAACTTTTTTTCATTTCACAAAAAGAGACGGCCTGCCCAATGAAGTTATTGCAGGGATTGAATATAGTGATGACGGACATTTGTGGTTAAGTACATTCAAAGGAATTTCAAGGTTTGATATTAGGAATAAAGAATTTAAAAACTATGACTCTCAAGAAGGGTTATTGAGCAATTTATTTAATCAGGGCTCTTATTATAAAAGACGAAACGGCGAAATTCTTTTCGGGGGCATCAACGGAGTTACTATTATAAATCCATCAATGATAAAAGAAAGCAAATTCATTCCTGATATTATTCTTACTTCTTTGGAAAAATATAATGGGAAAGATAAATGTGACATTGATATTTCAATGTTAAGTGATCTTGAATTGAGCTACAAAGATAACATGATTAATATTGGTTACACTTCAAATGATTTTACAAATCCCGGGAAAAATAAATTTGCTTACATGCTGGAAGGATTTGATAAAGACTGGATATACAGCGGAAACTCTACAAAGGCAATTTACACAAATCTTGATTTGGGTGAATTTGTGTTTAAGGTTAAGGGAACAAACTCTGACGGTGTTTGGAATGGCAAAGAATCTCTAATAAAAATTATTGTTACTCCTCCGTTTTGGAAAACCTGGTGGTTTTACGGGATTTTAATTTGCCTGTTGATTGGGAGTATTTTTCTGATTCACCGCTACAGCTTAAGAAAAAAAATAAGGTACTTATTGCAATTGGAAAAAATAAAGGAAAGAGAAAGAGAACTTATGCGGGAGCAAGCGTCAAGGGATTATCATGATGAACTTGGACATAAGCTGACAAGAATTTCACTTTATAGCAGACGAATAAATAAAAAGCTCAGACCTACTGCTAACGGTTTGACAAATGATCTGAATAGTATAGTAGAAACTTCCAACAGCTTACAAAGCGGAGCAAAAGATTTAATCTGGGCTATGAATCCTCAAGAGGATTCTTTTTATGACTTTACAATACGTCTTAAGGATTTTGGTAATGAATTATTTGAAAATACCGGAATAACATTTTCAGCTGAAGGGATCACTGAAGAATTCAGAGAAATAATTTTATCAATGATTAGTAAAAGGCATTTGATTTATATTTTTAAAGAAGGAATGAATAATATTTTGAAATATTCCAGGTGTTCAAAGGTTGATCTTATTTTTAGTATGTATGATGATCATCTTGAAATATTACTTAAAGATAACGGGATTGGATTTGATCCGGAAAATTGTCCCAAAGGTTACGGGCTGAAAAATATTTTTTCAAGAGCGGCTCAGATAAATGTTAATGTCAATATTTCCTCTGAAGAAAATTCTGGTACGGAAATAAAATTAAAAACCAAAACATCAAACCTCCTTGAAAGTATAGAATGATAACTGTTTCAATAGTTGAAGATGATAAATTAATCAGAGAAGCATTAAAGGATATGCTCAATGAAGCTGAAGGATTTGAATGTATCGGCACATATAATGACTGCGAATCTGCTATAGAAAATCTCAACCGTAATAAACCCTCCGTAATGCTTATGGATATTGAGCTCCCGGGGATGTCAGGAATCGAGGGTGTTAAGAAAATAAAAGAGAGATATCCGAAGATTGATATCATCATGCTGACCGTTCATGAAGACCTGTCATTGGTTTTTAAGGCATTGACTGCGGGCGCATGCGGATATCTGGATAAGAGCGCCTCGGAAGAAAAAATACTTGACTCGATTAAAGAGATTTACGACGGAGGTGCTCCTATGTCTTACAAAATTGCAAAACTCATTGTTTCATCATTTCAAAAAAAAAGTGATGTAATACTCACCGGACGCGAGTATGATGTTCTTGACTTGCTTTGTAAAGGACATTCATACAAAGAAATTGCTTATAAACTTTTCATCAGTGTCGGAACAGTCCGCCACCATATCAAAAATATCTATTTTAAGCTGTATGTTCATTCAAAGTCTGAGGCAGTTGCAAAGGCATTGAAGGAAAGAATTGTGAGTAACTGAGTAGAACGATTTGCCAAATCGTTCTACGATCTGAAAACCATATACTTGTGAGATGTTGTATGTGATAATCCTTTCGTAACTTTGTAAAAAACAAAAGGAGAATCATGAAACAAATTAAAGCTTTATTTCCCGCAAAAATTTTATTAAATCTTATTTCCTTAATTTTATTTTCACCCTGTTTATACGGTCAGAATTTTGTAAAAATTATTGACACGAATAATCCGATCGTCACAGAAACATTATCAGGAACTTACATCGGAACAAGCTGGACAGATATTGACAATGACGGGAAGCTTGATTTATATATAAACAGAAAAGCTGTTTACAAAAACTTAGGCACCGGAAATTTTGTCAAACTGGAAACAGCAATGGGAAATCAATCTCCAAATCTCGGCAACACATGGGCTGATTATAACAATGACGGTTTCATTGACTGCTTTGTTGTTGCTACCGGTGATTCAAATTCTTTTTTATACAAAAACGAAGGCAATGGAATTTTCAACAAGATAAGGACAGGCGTAATCGGTGACTCTTCATTCAATACAGGCTGGGGATGTGCCTGGGGTGATTATGATAATGACGGCTGTACCGATCTGGTAATAGCTGCGGCAAATAATTTCGGAGCCGTAAATCATTCTAACCGGCTTTATCATAACAGTGGAGACGGTTCATTTACCAGAGTGAATGTTGCAGGTCTCACTGATACCTTGGGACCATTTACAGTTCCTACATGGTCTGATTATGATCAGGATGGTGATATAGATTTATTTATTGGCTGCGGTCCAGGCGGAAGTACATCGCAGGATTATTTATATAAAAATTTATTGACGGAGAGCGGAACTGCTTCGCTGGTAAGATTAAATCTTCCTCCTCTTTCGACTGATTTACATGACGGACAGGTTTGGAATCTTATAGATTATGATAACGACGGTGATCTTGATGCCTTTGTTACTAATTATGCCAACAGTGTTCCGAATAATCTTTACAAAAATAATGGAGATGAGACTTATGTAAAAATGACTGCTGCACAAGTTGGAACAATCGTTTCCGACTTTGGATTGTTTCTTACAAATCTCTGGGGAGATTTTGATAATGACGGAGACCTGGACTGTTTTGTCACGAGACAAGCCGGAACAAGCTTATATTATTCAAATGACGGAGATGGCACTTTTACAAGGATAGATAGTTTAGCCGTAACAACTAACTCCGGAGAAAATTACGGAGCAACAGCAGGTGACTATGACAATAATGGAAGTCTTGATCTATTCGTTGCAGGTACAACGAATACAAAAGGTTTATTCAGAAATGATCTGACAAACGGAAACAATTGGATTAATATAAAATGCAATGGTTCCGGACCTTTGAGCAACGGCTCGAACAAATCTGCCATAGGAGCAAGGTTAAAAGCTAAAGCAACAATAAACGGAGTTCCCACATGGCAATACAGAGATGTGCTTTCACAAAATTCTTTTAATTCAATGAATATGCTTAATGCACATTTTGGATTCGGTAATGCGACTATTATTGATTCTTTGATAATTATCTGGCCAAGAGGATTGAGAGAAGTGTTTACAAATATTTCATTGAATTCGTTTTACAAAGCAAACGAAGGACAAGGTATAATTTCAGGTGTTTCAGATTTTTCAAATACGGTACCTGAAGGATTTAAGCTTTATCAAAATTATCCAAATCCGTTTAACCCGAATACAGTTATCAGTTATCAGTTAACAGTTAGCAGTTATGCTAAACTAAAAGTTTATAATGTTCTTGGAAATTTAGTTGAAACATTGGTAAATGAAAAACAACCAGCTGGAAATTATGAAGTTGAATTTGACGGGAGTAATTTATCAAGTGGCATATATTTTTATGAATTAAATTCTGAAAACTTTTCACAAACAAAAAAGATGACACTTTTAAAATGATTAGGTAAGTGTAAGAGTTACAACCTGCAGGAACTTATTAAATATCTTTGATTGCGAGGGTTTGTCAATTGATATTTTGAACTTCTTGCAGGAGATTATCGGTGCCATATGTTGTAAAATTAAGTCGTAAGAAGATATTCTTACGGCTTTTTATTTTATCCGGATTTTTCCTTAAGATATTTTAAACACAAAAGACACCAAGCACAAAAAGGGTTTCAAGCAAAAAATATATGGAAAAATTCTTTGCGAACTTTACCTGCCCGATCATAGCTAACTTGGGGTCATCACCGCAATTACAGGCGGGCGTAAATACTTTGCGTGCTTTGCGGTTAATACGATTTATATTTTTCTAATAAACAATTTGGGTTTATATTATATTTCAAATTTTTTAACATTCCTGTTTCACAAATCGGATTTTTTACAATTTGACAATTCTGTCAATCATTTTTAATTTCTCTTAACTTAAAAAGTAAACTGTCTTCAACTTATTTGATATAAGTAAGAGAAAGGAGATTAAAAATGACTGCTGAAAAATTTTTACACAAAATTGCTATACTTGTTATAATCTTTTTTTTTACTACAAAACTATCTTTATATTCACAACCCACATGGCAATGGATTCAGCCAAAGCCTACAGGTAATTTTTTATATTCGGTTCATTTTGCTGATCAGTTAACGGGATATACTGTAGGTACATTTGGAACAATCATTAAAACTACAAACGGAGGAATAAACTGGACGGCAAAAAATTCAAATACCACCCAGGACTTGTCAGAAGTTTTTTTCATTAATACTAATACCGGGATTGTTGCAGGAAAATCCGGTATCATTCTCAAAACAACAGATGCAGGTGAGAGTTGGTTAGTGAAGAATAGTAATGTATCTGTCTATCTTCACGATATTTATTTTCCTTCTTGTAATACAGGATATGTTGTTGGATTGAACGGAGCAATTTTGAAAACAACTGACATGGGAGATAATTGGATACAACTTACAAGCGGAACCAATGCTCCTTTGTTTTGTGTGGATTTCTTAAATCAAAACACCGGAGTAGCGGGAGGATATAATATTATTCTTAAAACAATTAACGGTGGTATGAACTGGGTAAATGAAAATGCAGGGATCATATCTTTTAGTTCGGTTGTTGGAATATCAATTTCAGACAACAATCAAATCGTTGGTGCAGGAAATTCTCCCGGAGGGATGTTCTATAAAACAACAAATCAAGGACAAAACTGGCAGCATTATACATTGGGATTACCGTATTTATTCGGAGGGAGTGTTGATCTTGTTAGAAGTTTGGATTTTCTAAATATTCATACAGGTTACATTGTAACTGATTTCGGTACTATTCTAAAAACAGTAAACGGGGGAAGTAACTGGTTTCGGGATTCTTCATTCAGACCTTCGTATGAAAAGCTTTCGATAATGTATGATGTAAATGTTTTTGGTTTAGGTATAGTCAACATTGTTGGTAACGGTGGCAATATAATAAAGACCTCAGACGACGGACTAACCTGGTTTGGACAATCAGGAAATAAAAAAACTTTAAGAGGAAATTATTTTATTGATATGTTTACAGGATACTGTGTGGGTGAGAGAGGGACAATAATGAAAACTGCGGATGGCGGAAACAGCTGGATTAATTATAGCAGCGGAACAACAAAATTTTTGAATTCAATTTTTTTTATTGATGAACACACAGGTTACATTTGCGGTGATTCAGGAATTATTTTAAAATCAATAATCACAAAAAGCAGATGGAGAATTCAACCGGTTAAGCAAATTGCAAATCTCAATAGCATATGTTTTTTAAATAAAGACACCGGACTTGTCGCAGGAGGAGATGAAAGCAACTCAAATGCAGTTATCTTACGAACAACTAACGCGGGGATAAAATGGTCTGCTGTATATGATTCAGCATCGCTTGGAGTATTGAAATCTATTGGCATGTTAAATAAAAATATATGGATCGTTGTAGGAAACAACGGTAATGTTCTAAGATCTAATGATTCGGGTTTGAACTGGTATTGTGAAAATATTACGCAGGAAAATCTGAATTCGGTTAGTTTTACAGATTCATTAAATGGAATAATCGCAGGAACTAACGGACTACTTTTTAAAACTACTGATTGTGGGTTAAAATGGTTTTCTGTGTTCAGCGGAATATTTTCTAATTTATATTCTGTAAAATATATGAATGACAATTATGCTCTGGCAGCCGGAGAGAACGGAAGAATAATTAATTCTGACAACGGAGGCAATAGCTGGAAAAGTGAACAGCAGATAACAAATAATAATATTCATTCAGTAAATATTTTAAATAGTAATAATTTTATTGCATTCGGTGAATATGGAACTATCATTAACTCAATTTTGAAAAGCCCTGTTGCTGAAGAATTAAATAATGATCAGGCTGCTGATAATTATAATTTGTCTCAGAATTATCCAAATCCGTTTAATCCTTCAACTAATATTAATTTCAGATTGAATTCTCCGGCACATGTTAAATTATCTGTACAAAATATTTTGGGACAGGAAGTATTCAAACTTGCTGATGAAAAAAAGGAAGCGGGGCTTTACAAAATTATTTTCGAAGCAAGTAGTTTATCAAGCGGCATCTATTTTTATAGTTTGATTTTGGATGATGTAAAAGTTGATACAAAGAGAATGGTGCTATTAAAATAAAAATAATACATAATTCATTTCAATCAGTCAATTTTCTTTTATATTTTTCAATATGATCAAAAATTCATTTTGAATTGTTTGTGTCTTGTCTTTCAAATACCATAGCTGGATGTTTTTAGTTAATTCATCATGACTAATTGCTTTAGTCTTTTTATACTCCATCGTCATTTCTTGTGCTGGAGCGGGCCGCGGACCCCATCTGCCGGTGACCTCGAAATTATCCGGGTTTATTATTATGCAGACAGGTATTGCCTTTCCTCCGTTTGTCAAAAATTCATTCATTACATTTTCATTTTCATCTCTTAAGATAATTTTTAGTTCAAGAAAAGAATTAAGCTCTGCTATTCTGTTTATCACCGGTAGGTTTTGTGCAACATCACCGCACCATGCTTCTGCAATTACAAGAAAAATCAACCGGTGGTTTATTGCCTTAACTTCCTTTTCTAATTCTTCATTTATGACGGTAGTCTTTTCTATTCTCTTAGTCCGTTGAACGTTTAATCTTGTAAAATAAATATTTTTTTCGGACTGATTTTTTCCTGTCGTTTTATTCTCCAATAAAAGATCTTTTATCAAAGTTTTGTAGGAATTGTAAGAGTATGCTTTAGAAATAAGTTCGGAGGTAATGACATTATTCATTAGTTGAATTTTTGTTTTTACTTAACTTAACGTTATTGAAACAAATATAAAATTAACAATTAAATATTAGATTAATATGTTTTATCTCATCTTGACAATATTTATTTTACAGAAAATTTTATGACAAATTATTCATTAAGAAAAATAGATAGAATATGCAAAGAACTTAAATTCGGCGGATTTTTTTTATTAGTTGTATTTCAGATTATGCTCTGCTCTCAGTTAGCATTTACACAGGACAATCTTTTGACGATAGGCGAACTTCAGAAAAAAAAATTATACAAATCACTGGATGAAGCATTGCAAGAGCCGGATAAAGTTTACAGACTAAATCTTAGTAATTCCGGGATAACTCAATTGCCTCCTGAAATTTCTTTATTCAAAAATCTTCAGTCCCTGAATATAAGTCTCAACCCCGTTTCCGAGCTTCCAAAAGAAATTTGTGATTTAAAAAATCTTCAATGGCTTAACCTCAGAGGCACAGGTATTTCAATTTTTCCTGCAGACTTTCCCAAGCTTAAGAATCTTACAGTGTTAAATCTTGATGAAATGACTTCGTTGAATGTAACAAGTGTTTTAAATAAGATATTTAATATTGAAAATCTTAAGGAGCTGAGTATGAGCTCTGTTTATTTAATGTCCCTTCCTCCTCAAATAAGTAAACTTAAAAATCTGGAAAAGCTTAAACTTATGAAATGCGGTCTTGCGGAAGTTACAAAAGAAATCGGCTCTCTTAAAAATCTTAAATATTTAGATCTTTCATTTAATGAGCTGTCAAATATTCCTCCTTCAATCGGGATTTTGAGAAAACTAGAAGAGCTATATCTCGGAGGTAATAAACTCACCTCTTTGCCGGAAGAAATTGTTGAGCTTAATGAAAGTTTATCAATACTGGGACTAGCGGCTCCCGAGCCCGAATCAGGTACATTCATTAACAATCCTATTACAAAAGATGAAGCTGAAAAAATTCAGGAATGGCTTCCTAATACTAAAATTGTTTTTATATGGAATTGAAGTATCTCTTTTTTCAATTCCATTGACTAAAAGAAATATTTAGGGATATTAAAAATAATAAAGCGATAAATAATTTTCACATGCTTTGATTAATTTGTACAAATTGCTTTAATCGTTTTGGACTGAAGTGACAAAGTCCTTAATTAAAAACTTCATTTATCATTAAATTTCAAATTATTACCTTATAAAAAAAACAACTATGAAAAAATTAATAATATTTTTGTTCGTAATTACTTTTAACAATTACCTTAAGGCTCAGGATACATTTTCCATTTGTGCAGTTGATCCTCTTACTGGAGAGGTTGGAAGTGCAGGAGCTTCCTGTGTAAACAACAGTGTTATAATCTCCGATGTTCATCCGGGATATGGAGTAGTGCATACTCAATCATATTGGCTCGCTTCAAATCAAAACTATGCTCATACACTTATGGACCTGCAGCTTTCACCGCAGGCAATTATTGATTCGCTTGTTCTTCACGATGCACAAAATAACCCGGCAATAAGACAATACGGAATAGTTGATTTGATCAATGGCGGAAGGTCTGCGGCTTACACAGGTGTTAATTGTTTTAATTATAAAAATCACGTTACACGTCCGACGTATGCTATTCAGGGAAACATTCTGCTTGGACAGCAAATATTAGATTCTATGGAATCAAGGTTTATTAATACACCCGGTTCACTTTCAAACAAACTTATTGCTGCATTACAGGGTGCGAAAATTATTGGAGCAGATACACGCTGTTCAAGCAATAATACTTCTTCGTTGTCTGCATTTATAAGGGTTGCAAGACCGGGAGATACACTTGGAGTTCTTTACATAAATCTAAATGTTCCTAATACAACATTTGGAAGAGACCCTATTGATTCGCTGCAGACACTGTACAACAGTTTTATTACCTCTGTTAAAATAGTTTCTGATGAAATCCCGGAAAACTTTTTTCTTTACCAAAATTTTCCCAATCCATTCAATCCAAATACGGTTATAAGTTACAAGCTGGCTGATAAAGGTTTTGTAACTATGAAAATTTATGATCTCTTGGGAAATGAAGTTGCTGTATTGGTTGATGAAAAACAAAATGCCGGAACATATAATGTCGAATGGCAAGCATATGATTTTCCAAGTGGAGTTTATTATTATAAATTAGATACGGAAAAATTTTCCGATACTAAACGAATGGTGCTTTTGAAATAATTATTTATTAACCCATTTAATTTCTAAACCAATCACCCTGCATATACCACTTACCGTTCTTAAGAGTAAATGCTAACGGCTTTGCAATGCTTGCTGTATAAGTCAAAGTTTTAGTGTTTTCATCATAAAATGGTGTGACATTTTGGGCGATCTTTAAAACTCTGTAAAGCAACTGCTGCTCACTATTGCTGAATTGCAGCAGTGCCTTATCCAATCCACCCATCGAACTAATGTAACTTGGATCCACATATTTTGACATAAACTCGGAATTATGCCCGGCGAATAAAACATTTGACATTTCCTGCATCTGGTTTCTTACTGTTTTTTCATAAGTACTATATTCGGGAGATAGACCGCCGCCGGCACAACCGATTAAGATTACTGTACTAAAAATTGAGATGAGAAAAAGAAAAGATTTTGTAGTTAGTTTCATAAGAGTCTCCTATAGTTAAATTATTTTATGCAAAAATAGTTATTCGGCACTTTTGATTCAATGGTTCTATAATTTTTTATAAAAATAACGGATATAAAATTAACTTAATTTTATACCCGGTCTATAAAACTATGAACCTCCTGTATGATATGTTATTACTTACCAATCCACACTTTTTTTAACTTCTGCTGTTTGTCAGATAAATCTTTATCTATTTTTAAAATATATTCATACGAAGTTTTTGTATTTGAAACTTTTGCCTTAAGTGTTTGCTGTGATTCTTTTCCGGCAGAGTCGTATCTTGCAACTACCAGCTCAAAATCATCTCCGGGCTTCATCTGGTTTTTTACAGACCCGAAGATATTTTTTATATTCTGAAAATTGATCGGCTTTCCGTTAACGGATATAAATTCATCCCCTGCTTTTACACCAAGGTCATTTATGAATTTATTACCCGAGCTTTCTATCTTAACAATTTTTAATCTGAAATTTTGCTGGTTAAAACCTAAAGAAAGATTTCCCGCATCGACAATAGTATATGGTGTTTTTTTGACAGCGATCCCGACTTTTTCAAAGATCTCATTGTAAGGAATTCGATTCGGACCTGCGACATACTTATCCAAAAAAGTCCTGACTTTCGGAGAAGTTAAAGATCCTATTTCACCAAATAAATCTTCGTCTTTAAATGATCTTTCCTTTCCGTACTTTTCCAGCAGCTTATTAATAATATCCTGCAATCCCTGCTGACCGTTGGATTCGTCTCTGATTAAAATATCAAGACACATTCCAATGAGCGCACCTTTTTCATAAACGTTTGCATACTGTGATTCATATTTATCAAGAGCTCCCTTGCTAAGCTCAGTGAAAGGAAGAGTATCGTTATATCTTGCCGAAGTATTTAGTTTACCTTGAAATTCCTCCACATAATCTTCAAGTGTAATCAAATCTTCCACAAGTCGTATGTAATGCGCCTTAAATTCCGTCACACCTTCATAGAGCCATAAATGCTTACTCATTGTAGGATTATTGAAATCAAAATTTCCGATTTCTTCCGAATGAAGATTGAGCGGTGTGACAACATGATAAAATTCATGTGCATTTGTTGACTGAAGCTGTTTTATCATAAATGATTTTGCAGCAGCCGGAACGTCCGGCATGTAGTATAATGATGAATAATTATGTTCAAGTGCTCCGAATGAACCGCTTCCTTTTTCAAGATCCGAAAAATAATAGAGGAAAGAATATCTGTCGGCAGGTAGCTTGCCGCCCAGATAATTTCTGATCGCAGGCAGGAGAATTTTATTGTCTTCCGCTATATCTTTTGAGGTCATTCCTTTGCCCGGAGAATAAACTGATATTAAAACTTTTGTTTCATCAAAATTTATAGAAGTCGTGTCAGGTATTGAAAAAATTATCGGGTTATCTACAAGAAAATAATAATCCGGTGCTGTAAAAATTTCATAAGAATCGGTTCTCTCTACAGCTGTTAAGCTTGTTGAACCGAAAAAACCAAACGGCTTTGTAAAAGTAATTGTAATATTTGCATTTTTATAATCATCTAAATATCCGAAGAAGCCCTGGTTATTCACAACGAAAACTTTTCCTTCATCAATGCTTGTTCCTACCGGCTCGAATACGGATTCACCGGTTGTATCTTCAAAAGTATCATCAACCTTATATGTAATTTTATAAAGTTTTCCAGCATCTGAAATTTCCCATGTGTTAACATCCTGATAAACAACCGAAAGCTCATTTCCCAATTCATCAAATGCTTTTAAATCCGAAACGAATCTTCCGAAATTGTAAACTTTATATGTTCCCGGGACCATAGCCGGAAATCTGTAATACACTACATCAGAATTTATCTTAGGAGTTATTAGTTCTATAGTCAGCCGGTCATCTTCAACTTTATTTAAGTCGGTAAAGAATTGATATCCGTCGTTTTGTGTAACCTGTGAATATGAAGTTGATATTATAAAGATGAGAAACAGTGCAATTAAAATATGACGCATAAAATTTAGTTTGTTTTGTAATAATGGTAACAATTTAGGAAAATTACGTATAAGATTAAACATTGTTTCCCATAATTCAAATTACAAAGTGAAAATATTTCAAACGAAAAGATTATATCTCCGTGAATATGAAGAAAATGACATACAAAGACTTGCTGAAATCTACTCAGATGAGGAAGTAATGAAATATATAGGGATAGGGGGAATTATAAACAGGGAACAAGTTCAAAAAAGTATAAAGGCATGGAAAAATAAATTATACCTGCATTGGGGATTTGGAATCTGGGCTCTTATTGAAAACGTAAGTGAAAATCTTATCGGTCATTGCGGCTTTAATATATTAAAGGAAAACTCCGAAGTTGAAATAGCTTATCTTCTCGCTAAGGATTATTGGGGCAAAGGTTATGCAACTGAAATTTCATCAGCAACTCTCGATTATGGATTTAATAATTTAAACATGAAAAGAATCGTTGCTCTCGCTTATCCCGAAAACACTGCATCCATAAATGTGATCACCAAAATAGGCATGAAGTCTGAAGGCGTAAAAGAATTGTTTGGAATAAAATTTTTATATTTTTCTATCGAACAAAATGGACGTTAGTTCAAAGCCAACACTTAAATATCAAAATTATCGTTTATCAATGAATTACAGTTCAGATCTTAGCGGCTTTCAACGAGAAAAGTAAAGGAATTTCTTTTTCCATCCTGTAATAACCGTCCTCACATTTTTTCATCCAGGGAAATTGCTCCCAGACAGTAAATGCAAACTCATGGAAAAATTCTATTTTCAAGCCGGCATCTATCAGAGCCATAAAAATATTGGATAAGCTGTAAATCCATTCATAAGTTTTATTGTTAATTGTCTTCGCATCCCTTTCTGCATAAGTACCCTCTTCCTCAAGTTCCAGCGGCTCGGGTTTATTAAAGTAAGGAAAATTCACTTCGAGCTTATTCAAATCAGTTGAATTATGAAAAAGCATAGAAGTCGGATGAATTTCTGCAATATAAAAAAAACCATCAGACTTTAGAAAATGGCTTACAACTTTTCCCCATTCAACTAAATCCGGAAGCCATGTAAGAACACCATAAGAAGTAAAAACTATATCAAACTTTTTATCCAGCTTTGAGGGCAAAGAATAAATGTCTGATAAAATAAATTCCGCATTCATTCCAAGTTCATCTCTTAATTCGACTGCAGTTTTTATTCCTTCTTCAGAAAAATCTACCCCGGTTACATCCGCTCCCAGCATTTCAAGTGAAAGTGTATCCATTCCAAAGTGGCACTGGAGATGAAGTATTGATTTTCCTTTTATGTCACCCAGCTCTTCACGCTCGAGAGAATGAAGCTTGTTCTTTCCTTTGCGAAAATTTTCAAGTTCGTAGAATCCCGATTCTTTATGAATTAAAACTCTCTCATTCCAGTGTGCTTTGTTTGTGTTTATATACTTTTCTGCATTCAATAAAAATTATTTTAATTCAAGCTCGGTATATATAAAATATGTAAATTTATTTTTTAATTCTTTTATAATTTGGTCGGCAATATATCTATCTTGCTCAAGAAAGTAAAAGCTACATCATATTTAATTTTGTATATTCATTAAAATTAAACGTTCAAATTAGAATTACAAATTTAAGAAAATACTTAATTTACTTATCTATATTCTCCAATATAGATATTGCCGTTAACTGTATATTTTAAATTATTTTTAACTTAGTGTCTTTGTGCCTTTGTGGTAAAAATATTTTTTAAGCCATTACACAACTAAATCAACAAATTCAAATTTCTTTCCATCAAACAGTCCTCCATCAGAAAGCTTCAATTGTGGGATCACCGGCAGAGCCATGAATGACAGCGTTATGAAAGGTGCATACAGCTTTGAGCCAAGCGCTTTTGCAAGTTTATCTATTTTTATATATTTTTCTGCAACAGAATGGCCGTCTTCGTTGGTCATTATTCCCGCAATTGGCAGCGGTAGCACTTCAGCTTTACCCCCGTGAACAACAGAAAGTCCGCCTTTATTTTTTATGATTGCATTAACTGCATTACAAATATCTTCATCTTCCACTCCCACTGCAATTATGTTATGTGAATCGTGCCCGACACATGAAGCTATGGCTCCTTTCTTTAATCCGAAATTTTTTATAAATGCAACAGCAGGCTTTCCGTTTTTATATCTCTCCACCACGGTAATCTTAAGTACGTCATTATCAGTATTTGAAACAAGTTTACCGTCCTGCACTTTTGCCGGGACATGAACTTCATTCGTTATGATCTGTCCGTCAATTGCTTCGATTGCCCTGATAGTGCAGTCTTTACCTTTGATTTCAAAATCACTTACGCTTTTTTTAGAGGTATTGAAATTATTTATTATTTTTTCATCGACACTTTTAATCAATGCTTTCCCCTTGTCGGCTACAAGCTGCCCGTTGATATATGTCTGTAGAACTTTAAAATCCACTAAATCTCTTACGACAATAAAATCTGCAGGATCCCCAACTTTTAACAACCCAACATCGAGATTATAATGCTTAACAGGGTTAACGCATGCGCATTTCAAAATATCAAATACATCATAGCCATGAGCGACCGAACGCGCAGCAATCTTATCAATCTCTCCGACGATCAAATCATTCGGATGTTTGTCATCGCTGCAAAACATTACATTATCTGAGTGCTCCTTAATAATCGGATGAAGCGCTTCAAAGTTTTTTGCAGCCGAGCCTTCACGAATGATAATCTTCATTCCATATCTCAATTTATCCAGTGCTTCATCGAGCATATAGCACTCATGATCTGTTTCTATTCCTGCTTCGATATATTTTTTTGCTTCGTCGCCTTTGAGTCCGGGGGCGTGCCCGTCGACCGGTCGGTTAAGCTCATGAGCGATTTTTATTTTCTCCATTACCATTGGATTCCGTTGAAGTACACCCGGATAATTCATCATCTCACTGAGATAATGCAAGCCGTCTTTTTCAAAAAGCTCTCGGATCTGCTCAGGTCCTATCTCCGCACCGGCAGTTTCAAAGGATGTTGCAGGTACACAGGACGGCGCTCCGAAATAAAACTTGAACGGAACTTTCTTTCCGTTTTCGATCATGTATCTTATGCCTTCAATGCCCAGGACGTTGCCAATCTCATGCGGATCGGATACCGTCGCAACTGTTCCGTTGAGAATTGCCAGACGCGCGAACTCTGACGGAATAAGTGTCGAGCTTTCTATATGTATATGCGCATCCACAAATCCGGGAAGAATAAATTTTTCATATGAATTTTTATTTTCCTCAATTTTGGAAATCTTAGAATTTTGAACGGTGATCGTTCCCGGGAAAATTTTTTTGTTTGGAATGTCTACGATATTGCCGGAAATCTGAAATGAGGTTTGAATCATAAATTACCTATAATTGTTTTTGCAAATTAAACTTTCATATTATTTAAAAAAAATGTTAACTGCATATCATCTGTTTTCTCATCTTTGCCAACCTAAAAATAAATTATTCATGGTAAATTAGATTCTTTACTACAATTTGTGCAACCAATTTATTTTTTAACTTCTGGCTTTTCTATTGGCGGCTTATGTTCAAGAGTTGGAATGTCCCATCCTGCAAGCTTTGTTCCGGCTTTGTATGTGCTCACGCAAAATTCTAATAAAGTTTTTTCAGGATCATTTTCCTTACGAACTGCTTCATAAGGCAGAATAAATTCTCCTTTTTCAACTGACCAATGAGCCGGTGCAGGGTTGACTTTTTCATTTTCCAGTCCTTCCGGTTTTGGATATGTATATGCGAAAAAAACGGGTTCAGGAGCCGAATCATTACCGCACCAAAAACCAAAAGTTGTTTGTTCTGCGTCCATTGCAACGCGATAGATCAGATCAAATTCGGGCTTTGGTTCGACATTCTTCCCCGAAAAAAAAGTTATGGCAAGATCAAAACTTCCCCAGAAAAAATTCACCGGAGATTCTTTTCCGGAAAACCTGCTTCGAAATTTATTAAAAACATTTGAAACTAAAACAAGCAAATGCCACCATTGTCTTACAAAATTTCCGTCATAAGTCTTATGCTCTTCATCTGTATCCATTTTAATTGCAGTCTGCATTTCTACGGACATAGGATTGATATTAATTCTGACATCAAGCTCGTTTAATATTTGCATGACTTCTTTATAAAATCCGGCTGCACTATGATTTTCTAAAGAGAAAGAAACTGATCTTCCGTCGCTTGCATTGAAATGAATTCGGTGCTCTATAAAATCAAAAGCGATATCAAGTGAGCCAAACTCTACAGGCATTCCTATTGATGCCAGTCCCCTTGATGTAACTGTAAAAGGCACCTGCGCCCATTGCACCTGCATCGGCATCAAAGCCAAACGTATCTTTCCTATAATCTGTGTAAAAAGATGTAATGTGATTGCAGTTTCACGCCATTCTGTCCATGGCAACGGCTGCCATAATTCTTTTTTACTTATCATGTTCATTTTTTTATTTAAATTTTATTTAACTAACACAAGATGACCGTTTTGATATTTAAAGTTTTGGTTTTCGCCACGAATCATCACGAATTTGCGCGAATTATTTAAGTAAATTATTTTTTTAATTCGAGTAAATTTGTGAAATTAGTGGCAATCTTTTGCTTTTAGATTTTTGAAGGTCAACTTAAGTTAACTAAAAATATTATCCCGTCAAAATTACTTATAATGTTTGAATAATTCAAATCGTAACTAACTATTTCTAATGTTACGGGCAAAGTGAATATAATCAGTATATGGTAAATCCGAAACCAAGGGCTTCATTAATAAAATTGTCTGCCCTCTGTGATATGACGAATGGTGTGACAGGTGAGTTAAAATATCCCGGACAGTGGAATTAAATATTTCACTTTTTGTATTGGTGTATTCAACTAAATCTTCAATATTGTTTTCGGAGATTCTGTTAAGAAATTCAATTAAGCTGGAAGCTGATCTATCAAGCGCTTCATTAAGTTCGGATTTACTGTAGACATGCCACACACCAACACTTTGCGGTACTTTTTTTATTCTCTCCAGCCACAGGATTTGGGCGTTAATGATATGTGACATAAGCATCATTATTTTTTCGGGCGGTTCATTGATTTTCAAAAGTGAATCGGTAATTACTTTGTTTGCCCAGTTTTCATACTGAAATATATTAATAAATTGTTTCTTCATGATAAAATAAATTTTATTAAACTATTTAATACTTTATTTTATTACAATACTAATTCCGATTGATGACGGATTTTGCTGAAAAAGAAAATTAATATCTGCAAAGTGTCAAATGGGAAAAGTATCTTCAATAATCTTCATCAAATGCATTTATAAAAAGCAATATAAAAGGTAAATTCAAGATTCAGACAGTAAAAATTTAATGAACGAAAACAACACAAATTTCTTAAATTCAAAGTTCGGTTATTCATACAAAGACCTTTATAATCCTTTAAGATTAAAAGCTCTGACAGAAGATTTTTATAAATATTTTGAATCAAAGGATAAAGAAAAGTTTGATAACTTTATAAAATATCGTGATTCAAAAGGCATTGGATTTACAGATCTGCAGATATCTAATGTTTTGATTGATTCATCTTATTTTCTTTCAGATTTTATTGTAGAATTATTTCAGCTTGGTAATGAACAAAAAAAATTTATTGATGAAGTTGATTATGAAAAAGAAGTTCTGATATTCAAAAAAGAATTTGTTCAGAGAAAAGTATTCAAGAAGTATAAAAAAGAAAATCTTTCAGAGTTTAATTGGCTTGAGCTGGACAGCTTTGCTTCAGAAATAAAACAAGCTGCTTTTTCAGATTATGATTTTGAAAAAGATGAAGAAAAATTTACTGCGAAAATGATATTGGAGCTTGATGAGATTGAAAAAAATTACCGGTGGTTTTATGAAGGTGATAAGTTTGCGCCGGAAAATTTTCAAATTCCGGATAATGTAAAAGCTGAAGCGGAAAGAATTCTGTCATCAATTAAATCTGCAGGAATTTTAAATCAGGAACTTGCAGATGCTGAACTCAGTGACCTTAATTACTTCAAATTCATTCTTTCGGAATTACAGAAATGGATTTTTGCAAAAAAATATTCAGACCATAAAGTAAAGAATTGGGTTTCGTATTTCGAACCTCATAAGCTGGATTATTCCCACCTTGTAAAGTATGAGCTTCCGAATAACGACTTTCCTGAACTCATGCAGGCTCCTTCCGATAAACAACGGCCGAGGTTCGGGTTCAAGCTTACCGATCCGCGAATGGATAAAAGACAGATTCTTAATCAAGTAGATTATTGTATGTATTGTCATGACCGTGACAAAGATTCCTGTTCAAAAGGTTTGCTTGACAGATTTGGGAATAAAAAATTTAATCCTCTGGGAATAGAATTGGATGGCTGTCCGCTGAATGAGAAAATTTCCGAAATGCATTACGTACGCAAAAATGGATTTCCGATTGCTTCACTATCACTTGTTATAATTGACAATCCTAATGTACCGGGAACAGGACACCGCATTTGTAATGACTGTATGAAAGGCTGCATATTTCAAACTCAGGAACCCGTAAATATTCCGCAAATTGAAACCAGTGTATTGACCGATGTGTTCAAGCTTCCTTACGGCTACGAAATTTATTCTCTTCTAACCCGATGGAATCCTTTAAACATCAAACGTCCGTATGCGCTTCCTTATAATGGAATGAATGTAATGGTAGTAGGGATGGGTCCTGCCGGCTATACACTTTCGCATTATCTTTTGAATGAAGGTTTTGGCGTGGTTGGAATTGATGCATTGAAAATTGAAAAAGTACATCAGGATTTTTGCGGAATAAAAAATGAAAAAGGCTTTGCAAAATTTCCGAAACCAATAAAATATTTTTATAACGAAGTAGAAGAAGAGCTTGACAAAAGAATTTTACAGGGCTTCGGCGGGGTATCTGAATATGGAATCACTGTCAGGTGGGATAAAAATTTTCTCACTGCAATTTATATTAATATTTCAAGAAGAAATAATTTTCGATTGTATGACGGAGTAAGATTCGGCGGGACAATTACAATTGAAGATGCATGGGATTTGGGATTTGATCACATTGCTATTGCAACAGGTGCGGGCAAACCGACGATTATTAATATGAAAAATAATCTGATACGCGGAATCAGGAAAGCTTCCGATTTTTTAATGGCTCTGCAATTGACCGGGGCAGCAAAAGAAAATAATCTTGCTAACTTACAGGTTCAGCTCCCGGCAATTGTGATTGGCGGAGGTTTGACAGCCATTGATACTGCTACCGAGCTTCTTGCATATTATCCGGTTCAGGTTTTGAAAGCTCTTAAAAAATATGAAGAAACGATTTTAAAATTTGGTGAAGAAAGTTTTTGGAATATGTTTGATGATGAAGAAAAAAAAATCATGAAAACATTTATTGAACATGGAAAAGAAGTGAAGGCAGAACAAGTTAATGCAAAGTCATTAAATAAAAAACCAAATTTGATTCCACTCTTGAAAAAATGGGGAGGAGTGACGATCGTTTACAGAAAGCGGCTTGTAGAATCGCCCGCATACAGGTTAAATCATGAGGAAGTAATTGAAGCGCTCGATGAAGGAATTTACTTTGCTGAAAACCTTGTTCCGGCCGAAGCAGTTTCAAATGAATACGGAGCGGTTGATGAAATTATTTTTGAACTGCAGAAAATTGCAGGCGATCAGGAAAAAAATATTTTGAAATTTGCAGGCTCAGGTGAAATGAGATCCATGAAAGCAAAATCGGTTATGGTTGCTGCAGGAACTTCCCCGAACATAATTTACGAAGATGAATTTCCCGGAACTTTCGAACTCGATGACAGAAATTATTTTTTCAAGCCTTATAAATTTTTTAACAATACTTTGACTCCTGTTGAAAAAAATGAAGTTGGTTTTTTTACTTCGTACAATAAAGACGGGAAATATATTTCCTACTACGGCGACAATCATCCTAAATATGCCGGGAATGTTGTTAAAGCAATGGCTTCTGCAAAGGATGGGTATGAAAAAGTTGTGGAAATTTTTGCTGAAGAAATTTCCGGTTTGAAAAATGATGTTACATCATTAGCGAACAGGGAAGAGAATTTCAGTAAATTAATTTCCAAACTTAATGACGGTTTGGTTGCGACTGTAGAAGAAGTTGTGAGGCTCACTCCTACGATTGTCGAGGTGATTGTAAAAGCTCCTTTCGCAGCAAAGAAATTTCATCCGGGACAATTTTACCGATTACAAAATTATGAAATGAACGCAAATAAAATTAGCGGTGCGGCTCTTACTATGGAAGGTCTGGCAATGACGGGTGCATGGACAGATGTAGAAAAAGGTTTGTTGTCATTAATTGTACTTGAGATGGGTGTATCATCAAGATTATGCGCAGATTTGAAAACCGGTGAAAGAGTTGTTGTGATGGGACCGACAGGAACTCCTACGGAAATCCCAAAAGATGAAACTGTTCTCCTTGCAGGCGGAGGTTTGGGGAATGCTGTCCTGTTCTCTATTGCCGAAGCATTAAAGAAAAATAATAACAGGGTAATTTATTTTGCGGGTTATAAAAATTCCTCTGATGTTTACAAAATGAATGAACTGGAAAAAGGATCCGATCAGGTGATTTGGAGCAATGAATTCGGTGAAAAAATAATTCCGCGACGTGACCAGGATCTGTCATTCAAGGGAAATATTATTGAAGCAATGAAAACTTTTGATAATGATGATCTCGGAAAAAAATTAATTGATTTCAAAGATGTTAACAGAATAATTGCTATTGGCAGCGACAGTATGATGAATGCCGTGAAAATTTCCCGTCATACAATTTTTAAAGACAGGTTCAGAAAACATATAGCCATCGGAAGCATCAACTCATCCATGCAATGTATGATGAAAGAAATTTGTGCGCAGTGCCTCCAGCGTCATGTAGATCCTGTGACCGGAGAAGAGTCGTTTGTATTTTCATGTTTCAATCAGGATCAGTTATTAGACGAAGTAGATTTCCAAAATCTTAATCAAAGATTAAAAACAAATTCTGTCATGGAGAAGCTGGGTAATTTTTATCTTACATATTTGCTTTCAAATGGCGGTTCAAAAAAAGAAAACTTTAAAGTTTTAGAAAAGCATGGAGTATAAGAAATTTTAGATTTGTGATTTTAGTTTTTGATGAGTTGCTAATGAAATTAGAAGAGAAATTTCTTTAAAATCCTTCATCATTCTTCGCATCTATGAATATGTTTCCGTCAGCATCTTTTGTTACGCTTATCTCCATAGGTTTGCAGCAGACTTCACAATCATAAATAAAATTTTGTGATTTACCATCAGAGAAAAATATATTCGTGAAATTCAGCTCTCCGCAATAAGGACAATTAAACTCTATGTCTTCGCTCATTTTAAATTAATACCTCGCAGGTTTTGAAAACCTGTGAGGCCTAAAATTAGTTTAAATTTTTTAATTGAAATGACTGATTAATATTCTCATTGCTCCATCTATAAGAATCAATGTAGCAATAAATCCTCCGATAGCTCCGCCAAGATGTGCTTCGTGACCGATATTTCCGAGCTTGCTTTTCATTCCATAAACCGAAAATGCTATCCACAGAAATGCGAATAAGTAAGCCGGCATCGGTATGAAAAAAACATACAGCATGCTGGTAGGTGAGAAAATAATATAAGAAAAGACAATTCCCGAAACTGCACCCGATGCACCGACAGCTACATAGTTTGGATCATTGTAATGAAATATGACAGTCAATAAAGAACCGGCTAATAAACTTATGAAATAGATTAAAAAAAAGTATAAACTTCCTTCAAAGCTACCGAAGTTTTCAATAAAAAATCTCTCCAGAAAACTTCCGAAAGTATATAGAGCAAACATATTAAAAAATAAATGCATTAAGTTAGCATGAAGGAAAGCAGATGTAATCACCTGGTAATACTTTTTATTATGAACAATCTGGTAAGGCCATTCGGAAAATTTTTCCATATAAACCGGGTTACCATATAATGCCCAGAGTGATATCGCAACATTTGCAAATATCAAAGTAATAGTGACTGGTGAGTCGAATAAAGAATTCAAATTAAATTTTTTTAATTATTAAGTCTCAAATTAGGGCAAATAAATTATTTTGATAAAATCTTTTTTATTAAAGCAGGACCTTCATAAATAAAACCGGTATAAATCTGAACTAATTTTGCACCGGATTTTATTTTTTCATCAAAATCTTGTTTACCGAAAACTCCGCCTACTCCTATCAGTCTTAAGGGAAATTCTGAGTTATTGTTTAACTCAGAGAGTTTTTTTAAAACTTTGTCAGTCATTGATTTCAAAGGCTTTCCGCTGAGGCCACCTTGTTCGTTAATCTTAGTTATGAGTTCGATCCTTTCTACAGTTGTATTTGTTGCGATAATTCCGGTTAACTTATTTTTAACCGATATTTTGTAAATCAGCTCTATCATTTCATCGTTCAGATCCGGAGCAATTTTAAGAAATATACATTTTAATTCCGAGCTTTTTGACTTAGAAATTTGATTATTCAATATTTGAATATCCGAAAGCAATCCATTGAGATGCTCTTCTTCATGAAGCTTTCGAAGCCCTTCCGTATTCGGAGAGGAAATATTTATTGTAAAATAATCCGCAACATCATAAAGTTTTTCAAAACAAATTTTGTAATCATTTACCGCATCTTTGATTTGTGTTTCTTTATTTTTACCTATGTTAACTCCTATAATAAAATCTTTTCCAAAAAATTTTTTTGCTACAAGAATATTTTTTTTTACTTCATCTGCTCCCTTATTATTAAATCCCAGCCGGTTAACTATAGCTTTATCTTTTTTCAATCTGAATATTCTGGGTTTATCGTTGCCCGGCTGCGGAAGCGGGGTTACAGTTCCGACTTCCACATGCGAAAATCCAATCGTTTCCCATAATCTTATTGCAATTCCGTTTTTATCAAAGCCTGCTGCAAGACCTAGCCTGTTCTTAAATTTCAATTTTCCAATATCTATTGTTTCAATTTTTTCAGTAGAATAAATTTTCTTCAATATTGGGTAAACAAAAGTGGTTTTTGAAAAAAAGCTCAGAACAAAATTATGAACTTTTTCAGCATCGAAAAGAAATAAAAACGGTCTAATGAAAATTTTGTAAAACAATTTTTAACTATGATTGAATGATTGGAATAATTTCTATGAAATAAAATAAAAAAAGTCCTTGAATAAATCCAAGGACTTTTAGTTTTAAAAAACCATTAACTTTATAAACTTTTTAACTTTATAAACTTTTTAACTTTCAGCTACGATGTCGGAACGGCAGGATTCGAACCTGCGGCCTCCAGTTCCCAAAACTGGCGCGATACCGGGCTACGCTACGCTCCGAGATTTACAATTTACATATTGCTGTACTTTTATTCAAACCAATTCTCAGAATAAATTTTACTCTATTTTCACATCCGTCCAAAACGTTTTCAGAGAAATAAAAAATTACTATTACAGATTAATAAAACATTTAAATACATTTTGTAATAAGCAATTCTTCATGCTCACTTTATCCGGGCTTTTGTGTCTTCTTTGTGAACTTTGTGTTTTTAAATATATGGACTTTTTAGACAACTCCGGTTAGTGAGGGTTATAATTTTTTTGAGCCGTATACAATTCAAACCATGTTTCAATTTTTTGATTTAATGATTGTAAAAGTATGTCATTATAATTAAATTTATAAAAAATAAAATCCGGTAAAAATCTTCGATTAATTTAAAGAAAATTACTTGTCAAATGATATATCACGTTTTAAACGGTGACGAACTTGCTGAAAAATTTCCTTTTGAGAAAGAGGGAATTTACGGGTTCGGTGATCTGCAGGTTAAGAAAATGTTAAAAAAAATTATTCATTCATAAATTAAAATATTAGTCATGAAAACTGAACTTGGAAGAGTAGTAATACTTGTAAATGATTATGATGAAGCATTTAAATTTTATGAAGAGAATTTCGGATGTAAGAAATTTTTTGATTTGACTGATAAAGCCGGAAAGAGATTTCTTCACATAAGTTTTGACTCTGACAGCGTAGGTGGGATTTGGTTTCTGAAAGCTGAAACGGAGGAAGAAAATAAGAGAGTAGGAGACCAGACAGGTGGTCAGCCTGTATTTGTGCTTTATACAGATTCTTTTAATGACCAATTGGGAAAGTTAAATGAAAATAATGTCAAGATAGTGAAGGGACCGGAAATTACAAATGAATATTGTTCTTTGAATTTGCTTGACTTATATGGTAATGAAATCGTGATTGTCCAAATGACGAAATAATATTTTTCAATAATAAAATATTTAAATACATGGAATGGATTTATTTATTCTTAGCCGGACTGCTTGAGATCGGTTGGCCTCTCGGATTAAAGCTTTCCCAAACAACGGAAAATAAATATGCATGGATAATATTTTCAGCCGTTTGTATGATTGCAAGCGGGGTTATGTTGTATGCCGCACAGAGAACTATACCGATGGGAACGGCTTATGCAATATGGACTGGTATAGGTGCAGCAGGTGCCTTCATACTCGGAATACTTATTTTTAAAGAACCCGCCTCTGCTTTTAGAATTATTTCCGTTTCACTAATTGTAATGGGAATTATCGGTTTAAAACTTTCAAATAACTAAAAAATAAATTGATGATTATCGGAGTTGCAGGACCATATTCTGCTGATACAGAACAAAAAAGAAGATTAAATTTGGATGCTATGAACGATGCTGCTGCAAGACTGCTCGAACTCGGGCACGTTCCTATTGTTGGAATGAACGCTGCGCTTGCAATTGTAGAGCGTGCAGATATTAAAGATAAATATAAAGCAACAATGGATATTTCACTCGCTGTGATCGACAAATGCGAAGCGATATTAATCCTCGGTGAAAGTCCCGGAGCAAATAAAGAAAGAGACCTTATACTTTCCAAAGGATTGCCGGTGTATTACAGCATTGAGGCGATTTCTAAAATTTAATTATCATGACTGAAAAAAACTTTAGCTGGGACAAATTCTCTCACGGAATTTATCTCAATGCATCGATTGAAAAAGTATTTGAACACGTAGCTTCTGCAACCGGAATTACAAAATGGTTTATTGGTGAAGCAAAATATTATTACAAAAATTTTAATATACGTCTGGGCAATGAATTTTCTAAAAGGGGTGATTCCTTTTTATGGAAATGGCAAAATAAAGATCTGGAATTGAAAGGATTAGTTACAGAGTCTGCCGAAAATAAAATATTTCAATTTACTTTCAGCCCGCTGTATCTTGTAACGATTGACTTGGCTCATGAAGGTGTTAGAACAAAGTTGCTGCTGACGCAGGAATACCAGGAAGGCGCCGAAAGAAATCAATTTAATTTTTTAAACTGCTGTACTTGCTGGGTATTCTTCCTGACAAATCTGAAATCTGTTATTGAGCATGGCATTGACCTCAGAGAAACTGAAGCAACTGATGAGATGCTTGTAAACGAGTAATTTAATATGAAACCTTGAAAGCATTATAGATGAAATGAATAATTCTTTATGAGCAAACTACTTTTACTTCACGGGGCAGTTGGGTCAAGTACTCAGTTTGAGATATTGGGAGAGAAACTAAAGGATACATTCGATGTCTGTCTTCTCAATTTTACCGGGCATGGCGGAAAGCCAATACCCGAGGAGCCATTCAGCATCGCCATGTTCGCAGAGGATGTAATTTATTTTTTAGAAAAAAACAGATTGAATAATGTAAATGTTTACGGATACAGCATGGGAGGTTACGTAGCTTTATACATTGCAAGAAATTTTCCCGGCAAGATAAATAAAATATTTACAACTGGAACAAAATTTAACTGGAACGAAGAAACTTCTTTGAAAGAATCCAAACTTCTGAATCCTGAAAAAATTATAGAAAAGATTCCGAAATTTGCCCAAGAACTGGCACTACGTCATTCACCGGAAGACTGGAAAATTGTTTTAAGCAAAACTGCCGAAATGATGATCGAACTGGGAAAAAACAAAATACTTAAAGATGAAGATTTTTCGTTAACTGAAAACGAAGTTCAGGTAAGTGTCGGTGACAGGGACAATATGGTAACGATTGAGGAGACAGCTGATGTTTATAAAAAATTGAAGAATGGAAGATTAATTGTTATGCCGGATACTCCACATCCGATTGAAAAAATAAAATTAGAAAGATTAGTAAATGAAATTAAATTATTTTTTTAATTTAAGGAAGTTAATGTTTATCTTGAAGTTTTTATAAATGGAAAAAACGTTTTACAAAATAAAAAAAATGAGAACTCAGTCTTCAGATACAAACCCGGAAGTTGAAAAGATTTTGATAAAGATGCTTCAGGAGAAAACTATATCTCAACGGATATCAAAGTCTTTATCTTTAACCTCCAATACTATTTATCTTTCCAAAAGAGCAATATCCCGTGCCAATCCCGGGAAAACAAAATCTGATTTAGATATTCTTTTTGTCAAATATCACTACGGAAATAAGTTAGCCGATCAACTTAAAAATTTCCTTGAAAAAACTAAAAATGTATAAGAGCGACATAACATTAGCAATTGAACCGCTTATCCAGTTATTGAATATCATTTTTCCAACTTTAAGCATTAAAAATAAAAAAATCCGGATTCGATTTACTAAATCCGGATTCTCAAGGAGTAAAATAAATGAAATATTTATTTTACAATTTTATTTTTTTAAAACTTCAATGTATTTGCTTCTGCGTTATAAGTCGTCTTTAAGCTTCTCAGATTTTTGGTTGCCGGTCCATTTATAACTTTTCCTGTCGAGCTAAAAGTCGAGCCGTGGCAAGGGCATTCAAAGCCGCTTCCCGTATAATCCACATCACATTTTTTATGTGTACAAATTAAGCTCAAAGCCAGAAATTTTGATTCGCCTGTCCTTGATACAAATACTTTTCCGATAACCGCATTTCCGCCTACACTTGCAAGCTCGGGATAGTCCGAAAGATTTATAACTTTTGCAGGTGCTGAAGATTTGTCTGCATCTGCTTCTGCCAGTAAATTTTTTATATCAAAGGCACTTAATGTTAGTGATCCTATTACGACAGTTTTCAGAGATGTTTTTAAAAAGTCCCTTCTGTTGAAATTTTCTTTTTCCATGATATTCCTTTTTTTTATAAAACTTTTTTAAGTAAATATTTTTTTGATTTTAAGATTTATTTTATCAACAACATTTTCTTTGTTTCAATAAACTCACCTGCTTGTATTTTGTAATAATAAATTCCGCTTGTAAAATTGACAGCGTTCCAATCTACTTTGTAGCCACCGGCTTTAAATTTTTCATTCACAAGTGTTTCAACTTCCATTCCTGTATTATTATAAATCGTTAAAGTCACTATTGAGGAATTAGGGATTGAAAATTTTATATTAGTAGTCGGATTAAACGGATTTGGGTAATTTTGTGATAATTCAAAGCTGCTGACGATTTCAGTAAGCTGTGAAATGGAAGAAGGCTCTGCATTAATATTACCTGCCATATCCGGGGCGTGAGGCAAACATACATAATGATATGAGCCTGCAACTGTTATTATGTAAGAAAAAGTTGGTGAACCGTTATTAATTCCGGCATCCCAGGCAGCCGCGCCTGTAGGTCTTGTAGAACCTGAGGTTCCATTGCAAGTAGTTGTATGCCCTCCACTCACCCAATTCCATTTAATTGTATCCCCGACTGTAACATTTATATTTGACGGAGTAAATGAAAAATTTGCTACAGTTACGTTATGGATAGTTGAAAAGGATTTTGATGAACTGATTGAAATCATAACAATTAACCCTAAAACAAGAGATTGAATTTTTTTTGTTTTCATTTTTTTAGTTTATTATTAATTATTTATTTTATCAAAAACATTTTTTTTGTTTCGTTGATTAAGCCCGATTCAAGTTTATAAAAATACATACCGCTTGAAAAATTTGAGGCATCCCATTTTACCAGATATATTCCAGCAGATAAATTTTCATTGACCAATTTCTCAACTTCGATTCCAAGGGAATTATAAACAATCAACCTGACAAACGAAGAAGATTGAATTCCGAATTTAATGTTTGTTACAGGATTAAAAGGATTGGGATAATTGTTTGCAAGGAAATAACTTTCGGGAATTTCCAAATTAAGATTTATTATACCAGTGTTCTTTTCGGCTCTTGCAGAAACAGTATTGGTAAAGTCAGAAAGACCAAACGTGTTGTATGCGCACACTTTATAAAAATAAACGTTATCAGGAGTTAATCCGACTTCCTGGTAGGTGAGAACATCAAATAAAACAGTATCGATATATCGGAAAAGCAACTCATCTTGTCTTCTTCGGGCAATTATAAATCCTGATTCGTTATCGGAATTATCATTCCACATTATAGTAATGCTGACAGGCGTTGTATTGATAACTCTTAGATTTGAAGGGGCTCTGGGAATATTTGCAGTATCAATCTGAGCCGTTGTGTAGGCAATGTTTGAATAAGCTGATCTTTCATTGCCCGAAAAAGCATAGACCCTGTAATAATATGTTACCTGGTTGCTGACCCAGTAATCAAAAAACAGTCTGAAATTTTGCGGTCTGGATCCGAAAGTTTCCCAGTAAATGCCGGCAGTATCATTTACAAGAGACCGTTCGATGTTGAAGCCTTGTTCATTATTAGAATTGTCGTCCCACTTTACCTTAATATATGAATTTTGTTCCGGTTCCGCTTCAAGATCCGAAGGAGCACTGATTGTCTGTGCGACAAGCGTTGAATTCAGAAATGCAATTATAAATAATACAGTTAAAATAAATTTTTTCACTTTCTTTCTCCTTGAGTTTATAAACATTAAGTAAACAACAGTATGAAGTTAAACGGCATGCTTAATTAATTAATTCAAAAATATGCTTACTGGACTTAAAAGTCCAAACAAAATTCTAATATCCGTAGGATTCAAAATTATAATAAAAGAGTTGAAATTGAATTATATTATTTTAATATTGAAAAAATTTATGTCTAAGACTGTAACCTGTTATAATTTTTATAATGCAAAATGGAAATTATCCAGCAAATGAGAGACACGACCGAGGAGACTTTTAAACATCTTTTAACCATATAGTTACATAGGACACAAAGCTTAATTTATTACAAAAATATATTTCCTATGTTTTCTTTGGGTCTATGTGGTTCAATAAAATATAGTTTTTGACAGGACTCGTAGTGAGGTGTTGTTTTTCAATATTAAGTAAATTTTTTTATACGTCGAAAAAACAAATTCAATAAAACACTGATGAAAGTCACTGACGATCTTTTCCAGCTAATAAAATCACTCGACCAATCCGAAAAACGGTATTTCAAAGTGTTTGCAACAATGCATATAAAAGGTGATGATGATAATAAATATGTTAAATTATTTGATGCTATCGAAAAACAGGAAGAGTACAGCGAAGAAGAAATCAGAAATCAATTCAAAAAGGAGAAATTTTTAAATCAGCTTCACGTTGCAAAGAATTATTTATATAATATAATTCTTAAGAGTCTCAGGTTATATCACTCGGAAAAATCCAAGCTTAATGAGCTTATGGATATTCTCCGCGATGTCCAGATACTTTTTGATAAATCTTTATTCAAACAATGCAGAAAGCTTCTTGATAAGGCACGAAAAATAGCAGAAACATATGAAAAACATGCACAGCTGTTAGCAGTTCTTGACTGGGAAAAAACTCTCGCCAGAACAAGCTCATATGCAAACAGCAACGAAAAAGACCTGATGGGATTTTATGATGAGATCAATGACACAATGGAAAAGCTCAAGAATATAAATGAGTACTGGCGTCTTACAATGAAATCTTTTCTTCTTAACAAAAAAAAGGGAGTCATCAGAGATAAAGCAGAGCTTAAAAAATTTAATGAGATTATCAAACATCCGCTTCTTCAAACCGAAGATAAAGCAACAACATTTATGTCCAAAACTTTTTATTTCAATGTAAAAGGGCTTTATTATCTTACAAACAAAGATTACGTAAACCTGCTTACACACTGCTTAAAACTTGTCGAGCTGCTGGAGGCAAATCCGCTCCAGATGAAGGAAGATAACTATATTGCTTCGCTATACAATCTCCTTCTTGTTCAGATCGAATTATTAAAATATGAAGATGCATTGGTCACAATAAAAAAACTCAGAGGACTTGAAACAAAATCATCGGCAATGCAGGCAAGAATTTTTGTAACTTCCTATGACACAGAATTAAATTTGTATTTACGAACGGGAGAATTTGAGAAGGGGATAAAACTGATAAAGGATATAGAAGAAGGTTTGAAAAAATTTAACGAAAAGATAAATAAAGAATCTGAAGTTCTTTTTGCATACAATATTTCTTATTTATATTTCGGTCTTGGAGATTATGAAAATGCATTGAAATGGCTTAATGAGATTATAAACGACAAAGAGCTTAATATCCGGGAAGACATCCAGTGCTTTGCGAGAATACTGAATTTATTAGTTCACAATGAACTAAAGAATTATGATTTAATAGACTATACAATTAAATCCACAAGAAGATACCTGTCGAATAAAAATAAGCTGAATAAATTCGAGCTTATTATATTAAGCTATATCAGAAAGCTGATCAATGCAAAGACTGATGATGACAGAATATATATTTTCAGGGAATGGAAGAAAGAGCTTAACTTAATATCCGATGACATCTTTGAAATAAAAGCGTATGAATATTTTGATTTTATGTCATGGCTGGAAAGCAAGCTGGGTAAGAAGAGCTTTGCTGAAGTGGTGAGAGGGAAGAAAAAGTAAGACATAATTATTTTATTTTAAACTACAAAAGTCTTTGATAGTAGTTTCAAAAATTTCGAATTTAGAATAAGACTTTTGTAGTTTTTACTTCTTCTTCTATTTACTTTATTAATGTCATCCTCCTCGTCTCAATAAATTCTCCCGTCTGCAGTTTATAAAAATAAACTCCGCTCGAAAGAAACGATGCGTCAAAATTATATTTGTATGTTCCCGGATTGAGCTTAGCATTAACCAGCGTGGCTACTTCCTTACCAAGCACATTGTAAATCTTCAATGAAACAAATCCCAATTTCGAAATCCCAAAGTCCAAATTCGTAACCGTATTGAAAGGATTCGGATAATTTCCGTATAGAATATTATTACCTGAAAATTCGGAAGTTTTGACCGGCGCTGATTTTGCAAGGACGATTAAAGTATTTGAATAATCCGAAATACCGGATTGATTAAAAGAACAAATTTTATATGAATAATTATGATTGGGATTCACTCCTACTTCCTGATAAGTTACAACGTCCGTATGTACCGAATCAATAATTTCGAAAAACAAATCCCCCTCGGTTTTACGAAAAATAATAAAACCATTCTCATTGCCTGAATTGTCATGCCAGTTCATTTCAATTGTATTCGCAGTTCTTTGGAGAATCACTAAGTTTGATGGTGGAGCAGGAATAAAAAGAGGATTTCCTCCGAGTGTAGCAGAATCAATATTCGAATATTCAGAGAAAGTATTCTCTGAATATGCTTTAACTCTATAAAAGTATTTCAGCGCTCTTGTCACAAAATAATCAGAATATTCATTAACATTTTGAGGAACTGCATCAATCACTTCCCAATGAGAAGAATCATTTATTTTTGCTCTTTCAATATAGAAGCCATCTTCATCATTAGAATTGTCCTGCCAATTGATTTTTATATAGCTTGAATCTACGGACTGTGCTTCAAGATTAGAAGGCGCTGCAATGCCTTCTGCCTGTGAATATTTGATTGTTGCATAGTCATAACCTGTTCCGCTGCCATAGCTCCACCCGGTTACATAAACATTTCCCGAACTGTCAACTGCAAGTGCACATGCAGCATTATACCAGTTTCCCGGTCCGTTGTATCTTTGAACCCATTGCTGAACTCCTGATGAATTATATTTGATTGTTGCATAGTCATAAATTGTCCCCCTGCGGCTAAACCCAGTTACATAAACATTTCCTGAACCATCAACTGCAAGTGAATGTGGATATTCATGGTCGTTTTCCGATGTAGTATATCTTTGAATCCACTGCTGAACACCTGATGAATTGTATTTTATTGTTGCATATTCAGCATCGACTCCACCGAAATACCTGCAGCTATATCCAGTTACATAAACATTTCCTGAATCGTCAATTGCAATTGAAGATGCACCATCAGAGCTATTTCCCGGTCCGTTATATCTTGCAACCCATAGTGAATCACCTGATGAATTATATTTGATTGTTGCATAGTCACCAACTGAACCGCTTCCAACGCTTTCTCCTGTTACATAAACATTTCCCGAACTGTCAACTGCAAGTGAGGGTGGAATAGAATTTATGTCCGCCGGGCCGTATCTTTGAACCCACTGCGGAACTCCAGATGAATTATATTTGATTGTAGCATAGTCACCAATTGGTCCGGTGGTAGCGCTTGCCCCTGTAACATAAACATTTCCTGAACCGTCAACCGCAAGTGAACTTGCATAATCTTCGAGGTTTCCTGGTCCATTATACCTTTGAACCCACTGCTGGATACCTGATGAATTGTACTTGATTGTTGCATAGTCCATAAGACCTGACTGGCTGGCATTGCTAACTCCAGTTACATAGACATTTCCTGAACCGTCAACTGCAAGCGAAGGCGCATTATCTTGGCCGATTCCCGGGTCCCCGTTATATATTGAAACCCAGAGTGAATCACCTGATGAATTGTATTTGATTGTTGCGTAGTCCCTACCGGTGCCGTTTCCTTCACATGTTCCAGTTACATAAACATTTCCTGAACCGTCAACTGCAAGTGAATGTGCGTAATCCGAGCCGTTTCCCGGTCCGTTATAAATTTGAATCCACTGCTGAGCTCCTGAGGAATTATATTTGATTGTTGCATAGTCATAACCTGTCCCGCTTCCAGTGCTTTTTCCTGTCACATAAACATTTCCTAAACCGTCAACTGCAAGCGAATATGCAAAATCATTACCGTTTCCCGTTCCGTTGTATCTTGCAACCAATTCCTGTGTTACTTGTGCCTGGAGATTGCAAAAGTCAAGCACGATGAATAAAATTAAAAATGTCATTTGGTTTTTCATTTTACACCTAATGTATAATTTATAATTGATAATTGACAATTGACAATTGATAATCATAAATAAAATCTCCCGTTGTATTTTACGTCTTGCATCTCGCATCTCACGTCTCGCGTAATCAGTTATTTCAAAAGCATCATCCGCTTAATATCAATAATATTTCCGTCAACTTCTAATCTATAAAAATAAACTCCGCTCGAAAAATTACTCCCATCAAAATCAACTTCATAACTTCCTGCATTTTGCTTTTCATTTACTAAAGTTGTGACTTCATTTCCAAGAATGTCATAAACCTTCAATGTTGTAAAACGATTTTCGATTAACGAATAACGAATAACTGTAATCGGATTAAACGGATTAGGATAATTCTGTGAAAGACTGTATCCATCAGGAACAAGTTCACTAATTTGATTTAATCCTGTTATGACATCAGTTACCTTCAAAACCTGAGTACCTCCAAAAACCCCGCCTGCACTTGCGTTTGCATATCCATATACATTCGAACCAATTCTCTTTGTATCAAAATTATAAATTCCAAGATCGGATGTTGACATTTGACTCCAGGTTAATCCGCCATCAGTGCTTTTTAAAACTCCTCCATTATTAGCATCGGTTGCATTTATATAACATGTATTTGTCCCTTCTATCCACCTCATTCTACAGTTGGCACTGGTAACATTATTTCCTACATCTATATTTACCCAATTCAAGCCTCCGTTAGTTGTTCTTGAAATAATTGGTAAAGCAGCTCCTGCTATGCCGGTTAACTTGTCTTCTTTAAAGGCAATACCGCCTGTAGAAAGGCCGGGGGATGGATTATTTAAATCTCTTAAATTCCAAGTTACTCCTCCATCAGTTGTAATTATTATTGAAGGCGAAGTGAAGCCAATTCCAAACGCATAAAACAAACTGTCAATTACATTTAAACTGTTCAGGGCGGGAAGGTATCCGGAGAATCCAGTTATTTGTGTCCCAGTCCATGTATCACCGCCGTCTCTTGTTTTATAAATATAAAAATCCAAATCAGGTGCACCTCCTACTGCTATACCAAAAGAAGGGTCCGAATTAGAAAATTTTATTCCGGTAAAAGTTGGTACTTCCGCGTAATTAGACTCAACAACTGTCCAGTTATTTCCTCCATTTGTTGTTTTATATAATTTTATTGTATCCGGATTGCCATTTCCAGTAGCACCTGCAAAAACAGTACTAGCATCTTTAGCCCAAATACACCAGAATAGATTGAATGAACCGGTATTTAATTGTGTCCAGTTTGTTCCGCCGTTAGTAGTTTTATAAGTAAAATTTGAACCGGAACCTCCGGTAACAAATGCTGTATTTTGATCTACCACTGAGACTGTGGGTCTTCCGCCAATTCCTGTTAAGTCACCGGCAATGATCCATTGTGAGTAAGAAATGTTTGTAGAAATTAGAAATGTTATAATAAGAAGTAAAAATTTGAATTGTAATTTAGAGTCTTTCATTTTGGTTAATCCTTTCTGATATTGTTTAAATTAAACATAAATTAAATTTTTATCAACTCCTCTTTTAACCAGTGATTTGTCAATTGTGAAAATGAATTATTAAAAAGTATTATAAATAACGCGGGGATCAGTAATATCTTTTTCATTTTATTGTGATTACTATTTGATGATTAATAATTAATAAATAAAGGTTGATAATTATAAATAAATCCTCGCGTCTTGTGTCTTGTGTCTTGTGTCTCACGTTTCACGTCTCAAGTTTCACGTTTCACGTCTCACGTCTCACGTTTCACGTCTCACTTTTCACGTCTCACGTGATTACTTAATCAGCATCATCTTCTTCACGCTGGAAAAATTGTCAGAAGATAATTTATAGTAATAAATTCCGCTTGATAAAGAAGAGGCATTAAAGTTTATAGTATAATACCCTGCCGTCTTGAATCCGTTTACTAAGTTCATAATTTCTTTACCTGAGTTATCGAAAACTGAAATTTTTACATTTCCGTCTTTTGGCAATTGATAATTAATAACTGTTGTCGGATTGAATGGGTTAGGATAATTTTGTGATAATTCATATCCGTTCGGAATTCCAATTACTACTTCATTACTCAAATTGAAATACTCGAAGTTTCCGTTTAAGTCAATTTGTTTCAATCTGTAATTATAATTTCCTGAATTTAAGTTTCTATCAGTGATTTTATAATTTGTTGGAGAATTAGTTGTCCCGCTTCCTGCTACATTACCTACTCTTGACCATTCACCATTGACTATTGACCTTTCAATATCAAATTCTGAATTATTTGTTTCGGTTGCAGTTGTCCATTTTAATGTTACATTATTATTTGTAATAACAGATACAAAACTTGCTAACTCGACAGGTAACGGATGGTCTCCTTGGACTCGTAATGCATCTATACCAATATAAAGACTGTTTGGACCATTTCCGGCATCAACTACACTATATCTTATTGCTAATCTCGCACCAAGTGCCGAGCTCGGAATGACGAATGATCTAAGTTCCCAGGTACCATCTGTGATAGCTTGAAATCTTCCCAGTTCAATCCAGCCCGGAGAACTTGGTAAAATACCTCCAAGAGGATTAAACATTACTCTTATTGAATCCGGGAAAATACTGTTCAATGGAGATCTTGAACGAAAGCATATAGAATCAAGGGCAAGAACATTTAAACTCGGAAGAATAAGCCAGTTATCTATATCTCCGAAATTTACGGCACTGAAAAAACTAGAAGCGACATAATCAGAGTCAGCTCCGTTAAAGGCAGGAAAAGAATTGGGGAGAGATGGCCTTCCGGTAAACCAGAAATTAGGTGGTGGTGAACCGTCGAATGTACCGTTTCTATATACAAGGTATCCGCGAGCTTTTAAAGCTGCTGTGTCATTTGGTGCAGTGAAATCATCTGAATAATGGGATGCCGTAGAGATTGGATTATTATCATTATTGTTTATTATAATTGGAGCAGATTTATTTTTATTTGTTAAATTAGTTTTTGTAAGACCGTTTGGATTGTCACTATTTGAGAAGCCAAGAAAAATTCCCAAAGTTAGAAATGCTAAGAAAAAATTAATAGATTTTTTCATTTTTGTATATCCTTTCGGATTTGGTTTAAAATAAAATTTTTAATTGTAGAGACGCATTATAATGCGTCTCTACGCATGCATCACCTTCCTTTAATTATTTCAAAAGCACCATTCGCTTAGTATCAATAACATTTCCGTCAACTGCTAATTTATAAAAATAAACTCCACTCGAAAGATTACTACCGTTAAAATCAATTGCATAGTATCCTGCATTCTGTTTTTCATTTACTAAAGTTGAAACTTCATTCCCCAATACATCATAAATTTTAAGCGATGCAATACTGTTAGCTGCTAACTGGTAACTAATAATTGTGTTCGGATTGAATGGGTTCGGATAGTTCTGCGATAATAAAAACTTTTCCGGAATACCTATCACAACTTCATTCTGCAGATCATAATATTTAAAGTTTCCGTTGTAGTCTATCTGCTTTAATCTATAATTATATCTTCCGGAAGATAAATTTCTATCTTCATAAGAATAGTTTTGCGGAACAGTAGTATTGCCATGTCCAGAAACAAAATTTACTTTTGACCATTCACTATTCACTATTGACCGCTCTATCTCAAATCCCGAATTATTATCTTCTGCAGCAGTTGTCCAATTCAGTGTTACATCATTTTCGTGTATTGTAGAAACGAAAGATGTAAGTTCCACCGGCAACGGGAAATCGAAATGAATAGTGCAATTAGTTGTATTTCCAGTGCGGTCTGTAGCGAGTATTGTTAAGTCACCAAGATATTCTCCATTACTTACAAAATGTAAATGTGTTCTTGCCGGATTGCCTTTAACAGGAAGTGAAGGTGTAAATATAACTGTAGCTCCGCCTGTAGGATTTGAAAAAGATGCACTAAGTGTGACTGAATCTCCAACATCCCAATCCGAAGCAGTTATGTCAAAATCTATGGAAACTGAATCTCCTCCTGTAATTGTTCTTCCACAATAAAGCGAATCCGAAAATCCATTCATCATACTATTGGTGATTCCAATAAATGGATTTGTTGCCACTCCTGTTCTATCCTCAAAGGTCCGCAAAACTATATTATAAGTGTGTTTAATTGGATCATGTGTAATGCTATAATTCTGAGGGTAACGACCCGCCCGGCGATAAAGCTGTGCTTGTTTGATTGCTATTATTGTATCCGTATTCGTCAATAGAAAAGCTCTTGTAATCCCGGGTGCCCAGGAAAATCTTTTTCCTCTGTAAGTGGTATATATAAATTGAGTTTTAAAATTTTGATTGGTTTGCATACTTGTAGAATCTCCCCAATGAAGACCACGTCTTGGAACTACACCCGGTGCATCTCTAAGATAATCCCTTGGTACAAACTCCCGAGGATAATATACCGGATCAATTCCGGGAATTACCGACTGACGCTCGGCTACACTTACCGTTGAGAAATGAAAATCAAAATGCGGAACTTCATTAATTCCCGGAGGACCATGTCCGTCAGGATTCCACGTAAAAAACACATGATTGAAAGTAGTATCATCTGGCGCTACCGGTGCCGGTAAATTAAGAACGAACTCTCTTATAAGAGTATCGGGCAAATTGTTCATAACGCCATCCGTCATAGAAACTCCAATTTGTTCTCTACGGCCAAGGGCATTTACCCGAACAAATGTACGGACCACGCCATCTCCAAGTGTGATGGAATCTCCGTATAATATTGTCTGTGCGGATGAATAATATGGAAACGATAGAAAGATAAAAATTGAAAGTATTGAAAATAAAAGTTGTAAATTTCCAAAGTGTAGATTTAGTTTTTTCATTTTTAATATTCCTTAAATTTAGTTTATAAAAAATTTTGATAAGATTTGAGAAATAAATATTTCGTTAAGTTACATCAACTAAGTAAACCCCGAAAAATAAGTCTTCATAATTAATAATTGATAGTTGATAATTACTTTAATTTTTCACTGCTTAACCGTTAACTGTTAACTGTTAAATGCTTGTGATTATCTGATATTTTAACTTTGTTAATTTATTTTCAGGTTTAGATTTTTTAGGAATAGGTTTTTGTTTTGTGATTTTATTGATCTTTTTTTTCTTTATGGATTTTGATTTAACTTTTTTCATTTTGAATTATCTTTAAAACTCATTTTTAAATTCGTTTCAAAATATATTAATTAATTTCACTGTCCAAACAATAATGGGTTCATTCATAGCACTCATGTTCTATTATACAATTGTAATTAGTCTTCAATAAGTTTAATTTTCACACGGAAATAAGGTTTAAAAAAGGGGTGCCGTTGTCATTCCCGCATGCTTTTGGCGGGAATCCATTTAAGTTTTTTGGAGTATATTTAAAGAATGAAAACTTATTATGACTATATGCTTGCAAGCGATAAGAACGGAACACTTTACAATGGAATTACAAATAATCTCATAAGAAGAGTGGCGGAGCATAAGAGAAAAGAAGTAAAAGGGTTTACTGAAAAGTATAATGTTAATAAACTTGTATGGTATGAACAAACTAATAATATAAGAATTGCAATAGAAAGAGAGAAACAAATCAAGAAATGGAACAGGAAATGGAAAATAAGATTGATTGAGCAAACTAATCCGGAATGGAATGATTTATTTTTTGAAATTGGCGGCACAGATGAAATGCTAGATCCGGCTTTTCCTTTACGATAAAGAGTTTATGATTGGATTCCCGCCAAAAGCATGCGGGAATGACAACCCATACACTGTCATGCCCGAATGCTTTTGTCGGCATCCAACCAACAGAAATGTTCATATAGAACCAAATAATATAATTATTAGAGGATTATGAAAGTTACAGATGACTTATTTCAACTGATCAAATCATTAACTCAATCGGAAAAAAGATTTTTCAAAGTATATGCTTCACTTCACCATATCAAAGGTGATGAGAATAAATATTTCAAACTCTTTAATGCAATAGATAAACAGAAAATCTACGATGAAGAATTGATAAGAAAGCAATTCGGGAATGAAAAATTCCTGAAGCAGCTTTTCGTTGTCAAAAATTATCTTTATCATACGATTTTAAAGAGTCTTCTATATAACTTCCCGCCTTATGTCTTAAGCAGCCCTTTTAAGTTCTTCAAGCTTTCTTTCTAAGTAAGAAATCTTTGCCGCTTTATACTGTTTCTGATATTCCTTTAAATCTACAGGATTG
>JALYRX010000039.1 GCA_030855105.1 Bacteroidota bacterium
TGAAAAGTGAGCCCCATTAGTCAAATAGTAGCTAAATAAAAATTATTTTTTTATAAAGAAAAAATAATTTTTATTTAGCGGGGAAGAGAATGTACTTGACTTATTTGTTAATAGACGTGTACAGTGCCTATCCACAATATTTTCTTTCTATAAATTAAAATTAATTTTTATTAAGTTATTTTTAAACTTTATAAATATTTTTAATGAAAACCAAGATAATCTTAATTGCATTATTAGCTATTAATCTTTCATCATTTTGCATTTCACAAACTAACACCGATCCTAAATTTACCGTTGATTTGATGGATAAATGGAATTGTAAGTTACGGAGAAGGCATTTTCAAAGTCGGAAAATTTTACGGACATACAGGGACAATATATGGATTCAGTACCGATATGCTTTATCTTCCTGAAAAAGATGCGACAATTATAATTAGTGTTAACCGTCTTGACGAAGACGATAAAAGCAGTTCATCCGATCTATTCTTTATTATAAGTAAAAAATTATTTCCTGAATATGTCGATTGGTAATTTAATCAATTAATTTATTAAACATGGAAGACCACACAATCACACACATCGAAATACCTGCTCCTGATTTGGCAAAAGCTGTTTCATTTTATTCAAAAATATTTAAATGGAAAATCGAAATTATTAATGAAAACAGTTACGCATATTTTATCATCGGAAATACAAATACCGGGGGCGGACTGGATTCTTCGCTAAAGCCTTCGGAAGGAAAGCATGGAGTTCAGGTTGTTATTGATGTTGATGACATTGACCAAACATTGAAAAAAATTGAGGATGAAGGCGGCTCTGTTACAATGGCTAAAACGGAAATCGCCGGCGGGCACGGTTTCTATGCCTGTTTTATTGATCCCAATAAAAATCATTTACAAATTCATTCCAGACAATAAGATACGATGGAACTGAAATGAGCGTATTAAATACAGGAAAAAATTTTATACAATTATAGAATATTTATATAACTTTTTATAATAAGGAATACATTCTTCATAAAGATGAATAAGATTTTCCGGCAGCTCCCGCAAACCCGACATTTGCTTTTCAAACCCCGTAGAGTTATGAACGTTTTCATACCAATACTTTGCCCATACACCATCTTCTTTTATTGGTGCGGCTTTCCAATGAAGCATATTTTTTTCAAATGGAATTCCAATCGCTTCACAAAGTTTTGACAAAGCAATTTCCGGATTTTTTAAAATTTCGCCGGAGTCAATAATAACAGGTATTTGCTGTTTGTCTTTTAATTGATTGAAAAGATCGTATTGTCTTTTAATTCCTGTATCTCTCATTGTCACTTCAGGAAGCACTTGTGCAAGCGAGGTTATAAGCTGTTTTGGATCTCGGATTAAAAAAACATTTATAACTTTATCCAAAAATAATTCATCCAATTTAATCAAATGATGTGTCATCTGTTTCATAAAAATTACATCTTCATCATACTCTCCCAGAATTATATTTTTTACAACCTTTTCTCCATCGGTTTCCATACTTGCAATAACTTCATCCTTACCCGGATGTTCGGCATTGGTTTTATATAAATAATGTGCATACAACGGTTCGTCAATTACTTTTGTATCACTCCGTTGAGCAAAAGAATACATAAGTGCGGTTGAAATATTTCGCGGGGATGACCAGAGACAAATTTTTTTCAATATGATCAGAACTAATGTTTTAATAATACACGAAATTAGTTAACATAAATAATTAAAGAAATAATGATTCTTATCCAATCAAATATTCTAAAGTTTATTTCAACTTATACATCTGCCACCATGGAGTTTTTGGGTAACTGTGATGCTCGGAATGGTAACCGAAAAAATAGCATGACAGCATTGCCCATAAATGATTTCTCTTTTGTGTGCGAGAGTTATGAGGATGCATAGTGTGAGTATGAGGTTTTCTGTGAGGAAGATAAGTCCCGAAATAAAATAATTGAAGAGTGCTCAGAAAGGCAGGGATTACGAGAAATATCCATATTGAAGATTCCTCAAAAAATATTTTCAACAAATTAAATATAATTGCCATAATGAGTAACTGGCCAATTGTAATATATCTTTTAAGAAATACAAACCACCAGATAAAAAAATTATGAGAACCTGTATAAAAGTCGGGATCTTTCGAAGTACCCGGATGCGAATGATGCTTCCAATGATTTTGCAGTAATTTTTTATATGATAGTCCGGCAAACAGAAAAGTACAGACCGGACCTGTTAAAGAATTAATTGCTTTATTTTTTGAAATATTTCCGTGCATAGCATCATGAGCTGTAATGAAGAGTCCTGTATACAAATATCCCTGCAAAAGTATATGCAGATATAAAAACGGGTTAGTAATAATTATTCCGACGTTTGTCAGGCAATAGAATAAATTTAAGCCCCATGTTAAAATTATTATGATTGCAATGCAAATTCCCAATTCATTTAAAGTTTAATATCAAAAAGAATACTAACTGTGCGATAAAATAATGTATAAAAATATTAGATGAAATTTTAATACCAAAATATTTCAGACTTAAAGACATTAAAAATGAAATCATAAACCATGCAAAATAATTTTGCAAAGGAATAATCTTATTTGTCCATTCCCAGTATCCTAAATTTATTGCGACGGGTTCAAGTACATAATCAAATATTAATGCCATTGAAGCCGCAAGGAAGGCAACTACAAAAGCATTACTGCTGATCTTACTGCTTATTGACACAGCACCGAGAATGATAAACATCCAGTTAAAAGCGATTATTAAAGGAACACCAAAGAGTTTAAGTCCAAGAACGTTCCCGTATCTATACTCACCAAAAATATATCCGGTATTAACACCCGTTATTTCCAATGCTAACGTTATAAAACAATAAATAGCAAACCAGATTATAAATTCATTTGCTTTAATTTCTCCTGACAAAATCAAAACCATTAATCCCGATAACAATAAAACCCAGGGTGTTAAAATTGTCATTGAGCTTAATAAAGATTCCGTGTAATGACCGATTGCACCGGCAAAAAATATAAGATAAGGAATAGAGTAATATTTTTTTCCATTTACATTTTTTGGTATATCCAATAACATTTCTTTCAAATTAATATAAAATTTATTTTTCTGTTAATAAATCAATTCCGTTTTTGTTACTAATTTCTTCATCTAGCTGTTCAATATTTTTCAAAAATAACCGTTCATAGCATACAAAATCATCCTTTGAGAGATTTAAAATAGGTTCTTCTCCAAACCTGCAATATACATCAGGTTTTTTATCTGCCCGATAAATTATTTTAAATGATACAATCAAAACACTGCATTCAATATCAGAAGTTACTGCTATCAATCCCCTTTTGAGTTTGATAAATTTTTTTTCATAATTCTGAATCTCTCCCTGCGGATAAAAAACCAGATAACTAAAAGATGAAGTTAAAATTGTCCTTGCATACTTAATGGTTTCGCTCAATGAGAATATTGACTTTTGTCTGATTGAAAATGCTCCGAGATATTTAAAAAACCAAAATCTTTTTAGCTGTTTTTCAAGCATCATTATAAATAATTTTCTTTTGGTAAATTTTCTCATTAAGTATTCAATAAAAAACCCGTCCCACCATGAAAAATGGTTTGGTGTTACAATCAATCCTTTGCAATTAGTAACGTCAGGAATTTCATTTATAAGGATAAACTTATTAAAATTAAATTTTAAAAGCCATTTAACATAAATCCTGTAGATCGATTCTGCGAAGATATTGTGCTTTGCTTTAATCAATTGCACGTTTTTAATTCCACGATATATCGTTCACTCAGCTTATAAGCCAGCAGCCATCCGGTTATCATTGAAAATGAATAAAAAAAATCTTCAACGGGGATCGTTAGTATTCTTATTCCCAAAATTGCTTCGGGATTATAAACAACTACAGGCAGAGAGGTTAAAAAATAATTAATTATTAAAAATGGTATAACTGAAATTAATAAAGTTAGTAAAAAAATTTTTGATATAATTAAGAATTGCATGAAGAAGATTGAAATTAATAATATTCCACAGACAATGAAAACTGTTGCAGTATAATTTTTATCAATATATATTATAGCCAATATAAAAAATGAACAGGCAGTAATCAGAATAATAATTTTGTTTACATTGTAAATCTTATCTGCTAAGTAGTACTTTAAACTTTCATAGATAAAAAGAACACTGAAAGGGACAGTTATAAAGAAAAAAATTTCTTCGATTGGAAGATCAAGCACATTCATGTTAATTAAATAATTTTTATTGAAAGACCAGTCACCTCTACGAACAGCAATCATATCCCAAATTATAAGCATCCCTCCCACAGTAAAAACTGCGAAAGCAACATTTGTAAATTTTTTATAAAATTTAACTTTTGTTTCATAGCTTAGAGCTAAAGGAATCACAACAATTAAAATATTTATCAAAAGATAAGTAGTCATTCAATTGCTTTTGTAAGCTTTATCTTTATTAAAGATCTCAGAAGAAGGGAGAGTTTAGTAAAATTTGATATACGGACTCTTTTGCTAAAAAGCTCATTCACCTTCATCCTCTTGATTTTTTTGAACAGCATATAATAATAAACATAAGCCGAATACACCCCGAGCTTAGAACTTTGCGGCAGTCGTTTTATTCCCGAGAGCGATACACGAAATTCTTTTTCGATTTCATTTTCAAGAAGCTTTTTATTATAGTTGCTTATCATTGAAAGACTTGCCGCCCCTGGAATATATATTCTTCCCCTTTCATTCAAATCGCTTTTCATGTCTCTTAAAAAGTTTACTTTCTGGAACGCGGAACCCAGCGCTTTTGCAGACTCAAGCAGACTTTCAAACAATTCGTTGTTGTTATAACAAAATACTTTTAAACACATCAATCCTACAACTTCAGCAGAGCCATAAATATATTTATCATAATGATCACGTTCATAATATGTATTTGTGAGATCCATTTCCATGCTGTCAATAAAATTATTAATGTATTCAATTGAAATATTATATTTATTCACAGTTGACTGGAATGAATGCAGTATAGGATTTAGTGAGATGTTATTGCGAATAGCATCATAAGTATCATCCCGGAGTTCATTTAATAACAATCGTTTATCAAACCCATGGAAGGAATCAACTATTTCATCGGCAAGCCTGACATAACCATATATGGACGAAATTCCATCTCTTAACTCGGCATTAAATACTTTTATAGCAAGACTGAACGATGAACTGTAATTTTTAGTTATTAGATCACTTATCTTAAAAGATATTTTTTCATACAGATCAAAACTCATTGATTACCCTTTCTGTAACAAGTTTGGAACTGATCAAAACCATTGGCAGTCCTGTACCGGGTATAGTGGAAGCGCCGACGTAAAATAAATTTGGAAATATTTCATCTTTATTGGAAGGCCGGAATCCGCCAATCTGATTCATTCCATGTGACAGACCGAGTCCTGAACCTTTATAAAGATTAAACATGGATTCCCATTCAACCGGTGTTAAAATTTTTTTTACTAAAATATTTCCATCTATATCATAATTTATTCTTTCTGAAAGATCTTTAATGATGTCTCCTGCAATGTCATTCCTGTCATTCCAATCCGGTTTAAATCTCAGATCGGGAACAGGACAAAGTATAAACAGATTTTCACAACCTGCCGGAGCACTTGACAGATCAGAGTATGAAGGCATATTCACATAATAATATGGCTTCGAAGGAATCACGGATGAAGTAAATATATTATCTGCATATTTTATAAAATCATTTCCCAAAAAATAATTATGATGATAAAGCGAAGGTACTTTACTTTTCAATCCGAGATAAATAGTAAATGGAGCAAGCGACCAATCCATTTTATCAAGCTTTTTAGTTGAGAATTTATTCCGGTTTAAAATGTTTCCTCTGAACGATGCTGCATCAGCGTTTACAATAAACGTATCAGCAGTCCATTCTTTACCTTTGCTGTCTTTTATTGTTTTTATTTTACCGTTTGAGTTTGAAATACTTTGAATTTCAGTATCATAAATTATTTCTACTCCGAGTTTATTTAATTCTATAACAATCGCTTCAACAATTTTATACATTCCGCCTTCGACAGTCCAGTACCCGTCATGTTTAAGTTCAGTGTAATTCAATAGAGAATATATGGATGGAGTTTTAAAAGGAGTTGAACCAAGAAAAAAGGCAACCAAAGAAAAAATAACTTTTACTTCATGTGATTCAAAAGTTTCATCTAACAGCGTCCACAGTTTTTTTCTTAAATAAGGTAAGTGTTTCAAAGGCACACTCGAGATTTTCAAAAAATAATCGAGAAGATTATTAAAATTACTTCTGATAACTTTATCTTCGGTATCATGATAAAATTCCGCCGCCTTCTTTAGATAAGTTTGGGCTTTTGAGGCAAAGTCAGGTTCAATGTCTTTAAATTCCAAACCAAGCTTGTCAATATCTTTCCATATTTTGTAAGGCTTCATTCTGTCTCTGAAATAAACTTCATATAAAGGATCAAGACTCTTGAGTTTCAGTGGATTTGGAATTCCGGAGTCTTTAAATAATTCATCAAATTCAAAAGTCATACTCATAAAAGAAGGTCCTAAATCAAAAGTAAAACCTTTGTCTTTAAATTGGTTTAGTCTGCCGCCAGGAGTAGATTGCTTTTCCAGAATTCTAACTCTGTACCCTCTTGAAGCAAGTCTTAATGCAGCCGACAATCCTCCCAGCCCGCTTCCAATAACTAATATGTCTTTTAGATTTATATTCATCTAAGCTTCTTTAATGTATTTTTTTAGATCCCAAATGCTTATACAGTTAGCATCTTTATTTATTTTGGTAAATTTATTTTCACCGCCAAACAAAAATTTCGCTCCTGAAAGCTCACTAACTTTTTTTAATTCCTTAATTTGATGTTTATAACTTTTACTATTTGAAGTAAAAGTCGACGACACACAAAGGAGTTTCGATTTATGTTTTTTTATGAGTTCAGTCAATGATTTAACAGGAAGATTTATACCCGGATAAATAACATTCCATCCTTCTTCTTCAAGTGCTATCTTAACACACAATAAACCTATTTCATGAAACTCATTTTCGAGTCCGGCGCATATTGCTGTTTTCTTATTATTTACTTTTTTTTGAATTATATTTTCGAATTGATGAAGAGAAGAAATTATTGTATTTGTAGCAATGTGTTCACTTTCAATGCTTAGAGTTTTGTTTTCCCATTTTAAGCCAATACTTTTCATCGTCTCTTTAATAATGCAATCGAATATTTCATCGAGGGAATATTTATTCATATATAAAGTAAAGAGAAGCTCATATGTGAGTCTTATGTTTCCTTTTAAAATATATTTTTCAAGCTTATTATTTATCACAGTATAATCTTTTTTAATGATTTCAGATTTCATTCTCGTTTTCTTCTCAACAAATAATAAATTTGTATTCTGATAGTCATTAGCGATTGCATGTTTCCTGAGATCTTCCAATTTGAATTTCCGGTGACCTCCGGCAGTCTTATAGCATTTTAAAATTCCACTATCTGCCCATCGTTTAATTGTTGATTCATTCACGTTAAAATAATTTGCAGCTTTTTTTGAGGATATCGTTAATTTCATTTTTATAATGTTTGCACGTTTTGCACGTTTTCTAAAACTACACAATATTTATTAAAATTTCAAATGCAATAAGAATGTTTTGGAAAACATTTTTTTGATTAACATTTTGTACACTCTTTTAGCGGCTTACTAAATTAAAATATTTATAAAAATACCGGGCGGGATGAAAAAAATTTTAAATCTTTTTTTCGAAAGTTAACTTTAAACAGTTTAAACACACTTTTAAAAAAACTGAAAAACTCCAATTTCATTGATAGAAACGGCTTTTTTAATTATTTTTGTAATGTGAAAGTAAGTTACAAGTCTTCCGGAGTAAACATTTCCGAAGCCGATAAATTCGTTGATAAAATAAAACCCCTCGTTAAGAATACTTTCAATCACAATGTTTTAAGCGGCATCGGCAACTTCGGTGCATTCTATAAAATTGATTTAAAGAAGTATAAGAACCCTGTTTTTGTTTCCAGCGTTGATGGCGTCGGAACAAAATTAAAACTTGCTTCCGAATTTAAAAAATTCGATACGATCGGTGAAGATTTAGTTAATCATTGTGTAAATGATATTGCTGTTTGCGGAGCTGAACCGCTGTTCTTTTTGGATTATTATGCAACAGGAAAATTAAAATCATCCGATGCCATAGAAGTTGTAAAGGGAATTATAAGAGGATGTAAAAATAATAATTGTTCATTGATCGGAGGTGAGACAGCCGAGATGCCCGGGCTATATCACGGGAATGATTTTGATTTGGCTGGAGCAATTACCGGAATCGTTGAACAGAATAAAATTGTAAATTCTAAAAATGTTAAACTGGGAAATGTTATGGTCGGTCTTAAGTCTAACGGACTCCATACTAACGGATATTCATTGGTAAGAAAGCTTTTTGATAATAACAAAAAGATAAACAAGTTTTATGACGAGCTTGGAAGCACGTTATATAAAGAGATATTTAAAGTCCATAAATCATATTTAAAAATTATTCAAAGCTCTTTAAGAAAGTTTAAGATAAATTCCGTCTCCCACATAACCGGAGGAGGAATTATTGGCAACACGGAGAGAGTCGTTCCCAAAGATCTCATAATAAATATTGATTGGAATTCATGGAAAAGACCTGCAGTATTTAATTTGATTCAAAAAGAAGGAAATGTTTCAGAAACTGATATGAGAAAAACATTTAATCTTGGAATCGGATTAATATTTATTATTCCCCGGAATACTGTTAATGAATTTCTGAAATATTTAACATCAAAAAATGAAGATCCCGAAATTATTGGTGAACTAAATTAACTGATAAATTTAAAGTTACAGAATATTTTAATTTGCAAATGTTATTCCTGATCTGAGTTACTGCGATATTAAAAAAAATATAATTAACAATTTTACAAACAATTAATTCTGAATAATATGTCCAACCAAAAAATTGAGCAAAACATAATCATTCAAAGCAGCATCAATGGAAATCATTTCGATCAATTCAATGTAATCCCTCAGAACGTTCAAAGCACTCTTAAAAAATTTATGCTTGTTGATGGATTTGATATTACCGTTGATTTAAACAAATCTAAAGGTGCTTATCTTTACGATTCTAAACATAACAGAAAGCTGCTGGACTTCTTTACCTTTGTTGCATCCAATCCTCTGGGAATGAATCACCCGAAGCTCAACAATGAAGAGTTCATAAAAGAGATTGGAAAAGTTGCAGTAAACAAACCTTCACTTTCCGATATTTACACTGAGATACAAGCGGAGTTTGTCGAAACATTTTTTAAAATCGCAGTACCTTCATATTTCAAATATTCATTCTTTATAGAAGGCGGCGCATTGGCGGTTGAGAATGCATTGAAGGCGGCTTTCGACTGGAAGGTCAGAAAGAATTTTGCCAAAGGATATAAAGAAGAAAAAGGACATCAGGTTATTCATTTCAAACAGTCGTTTCACGGACGAAGCGGTTACACAATGTCATTGACGAATACCGATCCTAATAAAGTTTTATACTTTCCTAAATTTAAATGGCCGAGAGTTGATAATCCGAAAGTTACTTTTCCTTTAAATGAAGAAAATTTAAAATTAGTAATTAAAGCTGAAGAGGAATCAATAAGACAAATCAAAGATGCCATACATCAAAATAAAGATGACATTGCATCAATAATATTAGAGCCAATTCAAGGTGAAGGTGGTGACAATCATTTCAGAAAAGAATTTTTTCAGCAGCTGAGACAAATTTGTGATGAAAGCGAAATTATGCTTATATTCGATGAAGTTCAGACAGGTATTGCTTTGACAGGAAAGTGGTGGGCACATCAGCATTACGTTCAGCCTGATTTGATTTCATTCGGAAAAAAGACACAAGTTTGCGGAACATTATCAACGGGCAGGATTGATGATGTAGAAGAAAATGTTTTTAGAAAGCCAAGCAGGATAAATTCTACATGGGGCGGCAACATGGTTGATATGAAAAGATTCAAAAAAATTCTGGAAATAATCGAAGAGGAAAAGCTTGTACGCAATTGTGAAGTAATCGGAAATTATTTACAAGTTCAACTTAAAGAACTCACCGAAAAATATCCCGATAAAGTTTCCAATTCAAGAGGATTGGGATTATTCTGTGCATTCGATTGCAAAGACACGGAGATGAGAAATAATGTAACTTCTAAAGCGCTTGAAAATGATTTACTGATACTTGGCTCGGGGGAAAGATCAATACGCTTCAGACCTCCTATCAATGTAACTAAGGAAGAAATAAGTGAAGGAGTTGAAATTTTGGATAAAGTGATAAGTAGTTTGTAAAGTTTGTAAGGTTGTAAAGATTATAAAGTTATAAACTCAAGCTATAGTCCCTACTTAATATGGAATCTGTTGTTAATGTTCAAATTATTCTTTTATGTTTTCTGTGGAAATCTTATGAAAAGCTCGAGATTCCGGTTTGTGAGTGAACATCAATATTGACTACAAAAACAAAATTTAGAACTGCAAAAAATCTAAAACTAAAATGTAAGAAAAATTAAATATGGTAGGAGACATTATTTCCGGTGTTAAATTTCTCTTTGAGGCTATCAGTTCGAAAAAGAATAAATCAAAAGAGAATCGCCAAATTATTTTAACAAACTTTGTTGATCCTATATATGTAAACTTCGAATCGGTTCACAAGGAATACCTTGAATCTTTTCAAAACTATAGAACAATAATAGCTACAACAGAATTACCTCTAATTCTAACACATCCGCTTTTTGAATTAATGCAAAAGGACCATGCCTTAAGTGATATGGATCGTGCGAAAATTGTTTCAATGTCTGAATATCTCAATAATTACAATTCTGATTTAGGAAAGCAAATTGCAAAAGAACCTGCCGGACGATTTGCTCATTTAGTAATTGATTATGTTATGACACCTGCTCATGAATTAACGCAAAGTTGGAAATTCAATTTTCCGAGAAAAAATCTTCTTATATATTTGGAAAGTATAAGTGAGAGTGATAAAAGCGAAATGGAGAAGAAGAATTTAACAACAGTATTGTTAGATAATATGGTTGAAAGTTTGCAAGAAAAGTATATGAGAATCACAAAAGAATATATGAAATTGAAAGAAAAATTATTGATCTGAAATCATTATTATTTACCTAACTCATTGACAGTTTAATGTCCAATCTTTTTGCTTTTGAAGCCGTCTGTAAATTAATACAATATATAATTTTACTACTTTTAATTTTATTACATTTTCCTTATCTTTATTAAGACGAAGTATAAATAAACAATAAAAGTTTGATTCCAGAAGAAATTAAAACTACTTTCATTAATTATCTCAAGGATAATGCTCACCGTATAACTAACGAAAGATTTCTTATTTTAGACGCTGCATTAAATATGAAGGGGCATTTCGATGCAGATGAACTTTACCTGAATATGAAAAATGATTATATAAATGTTTCCAGGGCTACCGTTTACAAAACTCTCGAGCTTATGAACGAATGTCATATTTTAACGAAGCATAATTTTAAAGGTGACAGGACACGATATGAAACACGAATCGGAAGAAACCAGCACTATCACATCATCTGCATTACCTGTAATAAAATAATTGAATTTGAATACCCGATGATAGAAAAAATTCAGGATAAAGTCTGTAAGGAAAATAATCTGAAGATGGTTGACCATACTTTCCAGGTCTTTGCTAAGTGTGAAGATTCAAAAAAATGTAAGTACAATGTTAACTGATTGCTTACCACAAAGGCATTAAGTCACTAAGAAAATTAAAACTTTGTGCCTTTGTACCTTCGTGGTTAAATAAAAATAATATTAAAAATTTGAGAACTGCTGCGGATCTGAAGTTAGGAGAAAGAGCGATAATAACAGATGTTGACAACTCACATTCATCTTCACACAGGATTTTAGAAATAGGTTTCACACCCGGACAGGAAATCGAGTTGGTTAATAAATCTGTTTTCAACGATCCTGTTGCGTTCGCTATCAGAGGAACAATAATCGCAATCCGGAAAAATGAAGCAAGCTGCATTTTAATTTGAGTTCAACAATACTTAATAAAATCCCCTTAATCACTTTAGTAGGTCAGCCGAATTCCGGCAAGACAACTCTTTATAATTATCTCAGCGGAAAAAAATATAAGACAGTTAATTATCCAGGCTCAACAGTAGAATATTCAATTTCAAAAATTCTAAGCAAGTTCAGTGTAAATGCGAACATTCTCGACTCTCCCGGAATAATAAGCTTAATCCCCTCTTCGCCTGATGAAAAACTTTCTGTTGATTCACTATTTTCTCACCCTAAATTCGGTCAGCCGGATATCGTTGCTGTCACTGTTGATGCCAGCCAGCTATCACGCCATCTCTATCTTGTAAAACAATTAATAGATTCGAACTTCAGGGTTATAGTTGTACTTACAATGCTTGACATATTTCACAAAAAAGGATTTGATATTTCCGACAGTAAGCTCTCAGAGATTTTGAATTGTAAAGTTGTCAGGATAAACGGTGTAACAGGAAAAGGCATTGATAGTCTTCTTACTGCAATCAGTGAATGCATAAACGAAAATAATTCTGACAGCATTAAGAATTTAAAAAGCATAACTGACATAAATCCTAAAGCAAATTTATTAGAGTCTTATAGTGAGATTGAAAGAATTGAAAATGAAGTTTTATTTAAAAAAGAAATCACAGGTACGAATGGTAAGTTAGATTTACAAAGGATTAATGAAAAATTAATTATATTAAATTCTCAGCGTGTCATTAACAAACCCGATAAGCTGACTCTCAAAATTGACAAAATTATTCTTCATAAATTCTGGGGATTGATATTATTTTTTGTGATAATGTCTTTAACTTTTACATCAATATTCTGGCTTGCATCTCCTTTAATGGACTTTATTAATGACGGTTTTTCAATGTTGTCCGACTCTGCAATCAGCCTTCTTGGCGACGGATGGTTTGGTGATTTAATTTCAAACGGAGTGATCAGCGGATTGGGATCTGTACTGGTTTTCCTCCCTCAGATTTTAATTTTATTTTTGATATTGGGATTGCTTGAAGATTCGGGATACTTAGCGCGGGGTGCGATGCTGATCGATAAGCCGTTATCAAAAATAGGATTGAACGGTAAATCATTTGTTCCGATGCTTTCGGGATTTGCCTGCGCCATACCCGCTATCATGGCTACACGCACAATTACAAACCGCAGGGAAAGATACTTAACGATTTTTATTATTCCTTTAATGAGCTGCAGCGCACGCCTTCCGGTGTATGCGCTTCTGATTGCTTTTCTTATTCCGCAGGATAAACCCTGGATAGGCGGATTGGTTCTTACTGCAATTTATATTTTCAGCATTACGGGTTCTGTTATCATTGCAGCTGTGATAAATAAATTTCAAAATAAATTAATAAAAGAAAAAGATTATTCTTCTTTTATACTCGAACTGCCTACTTACAAAAAGCCAAAGCTGAGCATTGTAATAGATAACACTATCAAGAATGCAAAGCAGTATTTAAAAAAAGCAGGACCAATAATTCTTTATCTTTCATTGTTGCTTTGGGTTTTAACATACTTTCCAAATTATAATCCAACTGTTCCGGATGAATCAAATAAATCACCTGAAGAAATTTCACAGATAAAAGCCGAAGAGAGAATCTCGACATCCTATGCATCTTACTTAGGAAAATTTATTGAACCTGTAATGACACCGATTGGAATGGACTGGCGCGTAGGTGTTTCATTGATTGCAACTTTTGCAGCACGGGAAGTTTTTGTCAGCTCACTCGCTTTAATTTTTAAAATTACGGATGAAGGTGACGATTTACAAAATTCTATTCTAAGTGCAATGAGAGATGCAAAGATCGGCGATACAAATCAGAAATTATTTACAACTGCTACAACAGCTGGACTTATTGTTTTTTTTGTATTTGCCATGCAGTGTTTATCTACGGTTGCAATTGCAAAAAAAGAAACGGGAGGCTGGCGAATACCTGTTCTTCAGATTGTAATTTTTACAACTGTTGCTTATATACTTACTGTTATTACCGTAAATGGGTTGAGAGCGGTGGGGATTAACTGATTTTAGCTTGTTGATTTTAGATTGTTGATTTTAGAATGGTATGTTTAAATATATAATATGTTTTAAATCAAAAAATCGTGAATCCAATATCTGATTTCTTAAATTAAAAATCACACATTAAACCTAAAATGCACAACATCACCATCTTCTACTACATATTCTTTTCCCTCTATATTCAGCAATCCCTTTTCTTTCACCGCAGCTTCCGTTCTTAACTCAATCAGATCTTTATACTTCATTATCTCGGCCCTTATAAATCCTTTTTCAAAATCAGTATGAATCTCTCCCGCTGCCTGCGGAGCTTTATACCCTGTGGGAATTGTCCATGCATGAACTTCCTTTTCACCTGCTGTAAAAAACGTTATAAGATTTAAAAGTTCGTAGCCCTTATTGATTAATCTGTCAAGGCCGGATAAATTCAATCCCATCTCTTTTAAAAATTCTGTCTTCTCTTCTTTTGTTTCGAGCTGTGAAATTTCAGATTCAATCTGAACCGACAGAATCAGGAACTGTGCATTCTCTTTGTCAGCAATGCCTTTCACGATTTCCGAATGTTTATTTCCATTCAAATTTTTATCATCTACATTTGCAACATAAAGAAAAGGCTTATCGGTCAGCAAATGTAATTCTTTGATAATCTGTTTCTGCTCATCGTCAAGATTCTCGGTGAAATATTTTGCTAATCGTGAAGTTGCAAGATGCTCTTTTAACAAATTCAAAGTATCAAATTCAAGTTTGATTTTTTTATCTCCTGTCTTCAAAGATTTTCCTGTTCTGTCTAATCTTTTATCTATCGTATCAAGATCTTTTAATATTAATTCCGTTTCGATAATCTCTATATCACTTTGCGGATCTATCTTTCCTTCAACGTGAATAATATTATCATCATCAAAGCACCGTACAATATGAATGATTGCTTCAACTTCACGAATGTGTGAAAGAAATTGATTTCCAAGGCCTTCACCTTTTGATGCACCTTTAACAAGACCTGCAATATCTACAAATTCAATTGTGGCAGGAATAATTTTTTTCGGCTCATAAAGTTCAACCAATTTTGTAACTCTTTCATCGGGAACAATTACAGTTCCGACATTGGGATCAATAGTGCAAAAGGGATAATTTGCAGCTTCCGCATTTTGTGCAGAAGTCAAAGCATTAAAAAGTGTTGACTTGCCTACATTTGGAAGTCCGACTATTCCACAGCGAAATGACATTTATTTTATAATTTTTAATTTTGCAGTTCAAATAAAGTTTTATACCAAAAAAAATAATTTACCACTAAGAACACAAAGTCACAAAGTTTTCTAATTTCATAATACTTTTTCCTGGTGTCTTTTTGACTTCGTGGTAAAAAGGAAGTTTGAGACACCACCCTCTTACTAAGGACGATAAGGATTTTTCCATTATTTATTTTTATAAAAAAATTTTTATTAACGACAAGTATACTATTCCGAAAAAAATTGGAGTAGAAATATTATCATCTATCTTAATGGGAATCAATTCAAATATTGTTGAGAGGAAAATTGCAATAAATCCTAAATAGTATTCCGTTATCATATCCGTTACCTTAGGAGTTAACAATATTATTATTACACCGCTAATGAAAAAAGCAGCACTTCCTTCTATAGTTTTCGCTGAAATAAAATGTTTGCCTTTACTCTTTCCAATAATAGCAGCAAATGAATCACAGAATATTACAACGAACATTGCAGTAATTGCTAACGGCTTTGGAAATATTATTATACAAATAAAGAAAGCCAGAGTTATATAAGTACCTCCTGTAAATAATGTTTTATCATTATTGATCTCATGACCTCTCAAAATCGGTTTCATAAATTTCAAATAGAATCTCTTCAGCGGCTTGTACCTTATTCTTAATATGTCAATTAAAATTAAAATAAATGATGCTATGCCGAGAATAATGACAGCAATTTCACGATCAATAAAATAATAAGTTACAGGGACTATCGATGAGGACAAATGAATTGATTTTCTTATCAGTTCATTCTTTAAGCTGATCTTATTTTTGGTATCTTCCAAAGGTCAAAAAAAAAGCGAGTTGTCTGCTCGCTTTGTATTAATATCAATATTTTTAATTTTAGTTGGCTAAAGCAACATCACCGGGATTAAATTTCTCATCTTTTACTTTTTTCTCTTTCTCTTTTTGAACTTCTCCATTGACATTTAAATCTTCTTCCTTCTTTATCTTTTCGAAAGGAGGTAATTCTTCACCACGCATTACCATATCTATCTCCACCGAATCAAGTATTTCTCTTACAAGTAAAGCTTCCGACATCTTATGAAGTAATTTCTGATTTTCATTTAGTAATCTTTCGGCTTTGTCCATTCCTGCCTGTACGATTTTTTTTATCTCGTCATCTATCATTATCTGTGTTGACTCGCTGTAATCTTTATGCTGAGTTATTTCTCTTCCCAAAAATACTTCTTCCTGTTTTTGCCCGTAAGCAATCGGTCCGAGTTTTTCACTCATTCCGAATTCACACACCATCTTACGTGCCATACCGGTAGCTCGTTCAATATCGTTACTAGCGCCTGTAGTGTATTCATTAAAAATCATTTTCTCTGCTGCCCGTCCGCCCATTGCATACGCAATCATTGCTTCAAGATATTCTTTTGAGTAGGTATGCTTTTCATCCATAGGTAAATATGTAGTTACACCGAGTGCACGTCCTCTCGGAATAATTGTGACCTTATGAACCGGATCAGCTTCAGGGATCATCTTAGCTACTATAACGTGACCGCTCTCATGGTATGCAGTTGTTTTCTTTTCCCTGTCTGAAATTATCAAACTCTTCCTGGCAGTTCCCATCATAACTTTATCTTTCGCTTCTTCAAAATCTGTCATCGTTACCGCATCTGAATTTCTCCTTGCCGCAAGTAAAGCAGCTTCATTTACAAGATTAGCTATATCAGCACCGGAAAATCCGGGAGTTCCTTTTGCAAGAACATCAATCACAACATCTTTTGACATTGGTGTTTTTCTTGTATGAACTTTAAAAATTCCTTCACGACCTTTAACATCCGGTCTGTCAACTACAACCTGCCTGTCAAATCTCCCCGGTCTTAGTAATGCCGGGTCCAGAATATCAGGACGGTTAGTTGCAGCAATAATAATTACACCGTTGTTTTGTTCGAAGCCATCCATCTCAATTAAAAGCTGATTAAGTGTTTGTTCACGTTCATCGTGTCCTCCGCCAAGACCTGCACCTCTATGTCTTCCGACAGCATCAATCTCATCTATAAAAATTATACACGGAGCATTTTTCTTTCCCTGCTCAAACAAATCCCTGACTCTTGAAGCACCGACACCAACAAACATTTCTACAAAGTCTGCACCGCTGATAGAAAAAAACGGAGCACCTGCTTCTCCGGCGACTGCCCTTGCAAGTAAAGTCTTACCTGTTCCCGGAGGCCCTAACAATAAAACGCCTCTCGGAATTTTTCCGCCGAGCTTCTGAAATTTAGCAGGAGTTTTTAAAAATTCTATTATTTCCGAAAGCTCTTCTTTCGCTTCATCCGCACCCGCTACATCCTGAAACGTAACTTTGGTTGCAGACTCACTTAATAATTTTGCTTTAGATTTTCCGAATGAAAAAATATTCTTCGAGCCGCCGGCACCTGACTGCATTCTTCGCATTATTACAATCCAGAAAACAATTATTAATATCCACGGAAGAGCGCCAATTAACGGAGCCATCCATCCTCCGTCATCTTTCTCTATGCTGTATTGTACTCCGCTTTCATTCCATGCTTTTAAAACATTGTCATCAATATTAGTATAAGGAAGTAATACGGAAAAACGATCTATTGTTATTGCTCTGTTGCCTATATTAATTGCTTCAGGGGACTTTAACTTACCAAGAAACTCGTAATTGTTATCTGATTTTTTAATTACGGCGCTTTCAATTTTTTTGTCATTCAGAAATTTTAAGTATTGGTCATACTTAAGTTCTGAATACTTTCCATCTGCACCTTTTGTGTAAATCATAATTAAGAAGAAGGCAATTAATATTGCACTCCAGCCGAGAACAATTTTAAATACCCTGTTCCAATTAAAGTCGTCATTATTTTTGTTAGTATTCTTATTGTTTTGATTTTTCATTTCCATAACTTTTAAAAAAATTTTTTAACTATGTAACACATATATTGCATTTAAATTCCTGTATTTCTGTGCATAGTCCAGACCATATCCGACTACAAATTTATTATCAATTTTAAAACCGGTATAGTCAATTTTAAAATTTAACTTTGACGTATTCTTCTTAAATAACAAACTTATAAACTTCAAAGACTTAGGATTTTTTTGTTCAATGATATTCTTAATGAAGTTTGCCGATAATCCGGAGTCAACAATATCTTCAACAATTATAATATCCTGGTTTTCAATCTGACAATTCAATTCTTTCAGCATGGTTACATTGCCTGTTGAAATTTTTTCGTCACCATAACTGGAAAGTTTCAGAAAATCTATTTCACACTCAATTTTAATTTCTCTAATTAAGTCCGAAAGAAAAATAAATGAACCATTCAGAATCCCTATGAATATTGGCTTTTTGCCTTTGTAGTCTTTATTTATTTTTTTAGCTAATTTCTTTATTCTCTTTGAAATTTTTTCTCTTGAAATGTATTCTTCGAGATAAGGATCTGGTTTTTTAGGCAATGTTTAAATGATTGATTATTCAGAAGATTTATAAACAAATTAAAAAACCCATTGAAAATTTCAGTAATGGGTTTAAATAATTTAAAAAACTGGAATTAAATATTCTCTTCTGCTAATATTCTTTTATTCTTTCTGATAGCTCTTTCTTTATCCATCTTCTTTTCGACTGAAGGTTTTGTATAAAACATTCTTCTCCTGAATTCTTTAAGCAATCCTGACTTCTCATATTTCTTTTTAAATCTTTTAAGAGCCTTGTCAATTGACTCGCCCTCCTGAATTAATACTTTTAACATTTTTTGGTACCTCTATGGTTTTTAATTGCACAAATATAGTGTTTTTGATTTTTTTTTACAATGCAAGTGTCAGTTCGTAAAGTTTGTAAGGTTAGTAAGGTTTGTAAAGTTAGTAAAGTTTGTAAAGTTAGTAAAGTTTGTAAGATTTGTAAAGTTGGTAAGGTTTGTAGGGTTTGTAATTTATTTTTATCCCGTAGGGATATTATATCGGTAGAATGAATATTTCATTATCGTAAAGTCCCGTCAGGGACAAAATTTTTTTTAGCAAGTTTTAATTTCATCCCTTCGGAATAAAATTTTATATACTATTTTGATTTTACACGCTCGCTCAATTCTGCTTATACCCAATCTTCTTAAATCTCTCCGCTTCAAAGTGTGAGTTTTGAAAATTCTTCATAGACAAAACTTTATCGTAATACAAATTTGCAGTTGACTTATTATCCTTTACATCATTGAGCATTCCGGTTATAAGATATATGAAAGCCGTGTATGCTGCTTCATTTTCCTTATCCATTTCCTTTGTGATCTCTTCTGCCTTTTGAATATAAGGTTCAGCTTCCAGAATTCTATTCAGCTTTGTTAAAGATAGTGCAATGTAATAGTTCGCCTCTCTCTGTAAATTCCGATAGTTGTATCCAAATTGATTGCTGTCAATCTTAGTTATAACTTTTTTCCATCCATCGATTGCTTCGTTCCATTTTCCTTGCCCGATATAGCTGTTGTATAAATATTTTTCAAAAACGGGGTTCTCGGGAAATTCTTCCGTTAGCATTTTCGAATACATCTCAGCATCAGTAAAGTTTTTTTCATAAATTAAATTTAAATACGCCAAAACATATTTGGCTTCATTCTTTGCGTACCTGGAATTTTGAGATGTTTCTTTTATTTGTGAAATTCCTTTTATCTTATCACCTTTTGGAAAAATCAGCATCAATGGTTTAACAACGGGATAGGCTTCCGGTACATATTCAGCAAAGTAATTGTAAAGACCAATCCCAAATAAAACATCTTTGTTATTGTTATTTATTTCATACGCATTTTGTAAAAGATTTAGAGCTTCCCTGCCGTCTTCTGCTGCCTTTAGCCAGCTTTCTCTAAAACTGTTAACTAATCCTCTGTATCCCAAAGCACCTCCCTTGTAAAACATTGCATTGTCATCCCGCTCGTTTTTTTCTAATCTGCTGTCTGCAACTTCAATTACCTTTTCAACTTTCTCAAAAAATTTTTCATCTAAGGAATCATTTTCTTTATTAAGATTTATTTTCCACCAGTCTACAGCAGCATCAAAAAAATATCCTACAGGATTTTGCGGCTCAAGGTTTATTACTTCGCGGAATTCAGTTTGTGCGGAATCAAACTTAAGATGGTATATGTAGTCAATGCCTTTTTGAATTCTCGCATCTATGTTTTGAGAAAAGACATTTCCTGTAATTAACAGGAAAAATATATTTAATGATAAAAAGATTTTAAGCATTTTCGTTATTAGTGAAACAAATATAGAAAATTATTTAAACAAAAAATCCGTATAAAGAAATTTAACTGAAGAATATGATTTAATAAAAACCAAACCATCAGCCCATTTCTAATTAAAAGGACTTAATAGGGTTCAGGTCTTTAATCTTTTTTTGCATACAAAAAAAGACAGTCCGTTTCTGAACTGTCTTTTAAAAATAAATTTAATTTAAAATTACTTTACTGCGCTTCTAGAGTTTAATAATTTATTATTTTCAGAATGTTTTAACTTACGCTGTTCAATTTTTTGTTTTGATTTTTCTTTTAATGATTGAGCATCGTTCGGAGATGTTGCGGGTGTAATTTTAGAAACAAAGTTTGAAGCATTGTTGTCTGCTATTGCTGCATCGGAGATATCCGTTGTTCCGTCACCGGTTAAATCTGTCACAACGTATCCGGAAACAAAATTGTAAGCATCATTATCTATCGAGCTTAGATCAGACAAATCAACAGTGCCGTCTCTGTTTACATCGCCGCTGTATAAACACCATTTGGTAAATTTAAGAACGGAATTGCTGCCGTAAGACCGGGCTTGCAGAGTAGTAAAATCATATCCGGATGTAACTCCCTTTGTAATTGTTTCACCTCCCGTTTCACTCCATGTCTCAAGTGCATTTCTGTGAATTATCTGATAGTAATATGTACCGGTCGGTGCATATTTAAATACACAAGCTGCAGTTAATGTAACTGCGTTCAATGTTGTTTTTGCAGAGTCAACAACTGCAAACGGTGTTATAGTATTTCTTAAATATGCGGTAATAGTATCTTGCATATTCAAAGTAATCCCGTTATAAAATCCTTCCGGTGCAAGAGTCAGGTTTAATTGTGTATATAAATTTCCTGAACTTACACTTATGTTATCAACAAACAAATTATTTCCAAAACCACTTCTTGCCCGGAATCTTACCCTGTTTGTTCCAACAGGCAGAGTATATGTTTTTGTCAGCCAATCATTTTTTCCTGCAAAAAATTCGGAACCGTTTGTTGGTGCTGTATTTAATGTTGAATCACCTCTGTAACCGGCTTTTCCGTAAAGCTTGGTTAAATTGGTATAGGATGTCCCTCCGTTAGATGAGATTTGAATCAGCAATGAATCCGTACCGCTGGTAAACGGTGCGTAAGCATAATCAAATGTAAGTTTGTCACCGGAAATTGCAGCAGTAAATGTTGTCGAAGTCATTGTTTGATTTCTTCCTGCAGGTGAATTATAGAAATTATACATTGCCGAGCCGGTTCCGTTTCCATAGCTGCTTGCAGAATTATAAATCCAATACATAGTTCCCGTCGATCCTCCCAAAGTCCATCCTGAAGGTGGGAAAGTACCTGTAAATGGCTGAGTAAATATATTGACATTGTCACCAACATACGGAGTTATCGTACCGCTTAAAACATCATTCGAAGTATTTGCATCATCTGTAATATAGACAGAATCTTTTACAGTATAAGTAGTGCCGGAACTAAAGGTCCATGGATCGAACGTAACATTGGTAGAACTAATTGGTGCGAGGTTGATAACAGCTTTTGTGCTGACATATCCCCCCGGAGTAATCTTTCTTGTTACATTGAATGTAGCACTTGCTCCTCCGTTATTATTTTTTACTGTTCCGGTAGGACTAATTGTAGCTGTCGGAAAGTAATTAACTCCTGAAGCTCCTATTGAAGTTGACTGCACATCAATATTTATTATAGTAGGATTATCGGTATATGTAATTGCCATTTTAAGAAGACCACCTGATTGCATGGCAATTAAGTAACCTCTGTCCGGAACAATAATTCCGGCACCTGCACTGCCACCAACCGGAGTAGAAATAAAAGATGTTCCTGAGTTTGTTGAAAGCCAGGTTGGTGAACCGTAAGTTCCTTTCAAAACCAATGTTGGGTCTTCATGACAAACATCCGAACCCCATCCTGATGATGATTGTGTTGAAAGAAGATAAAAGCTGTTACCGAAATTAGTTGTTTTGTATAATTGACCGCCGCCCCAGTTCGTAGCATAAACAACATTCTGCTCAAACACACTGTTGCACATTGACGGAACTTCGCTCGAAGCTGTGGAAATTATATTGGTCCAGTTGACTCCGTTATTTGTTGATTTAAAAATATCTGCCTGACCGCTTCCCGTAATACCGTCACCTATAAAGATTACATCCGAGCTGTCCCACATTACAATTATATCGCACGGACTTCTGAACGGATAGTTACCGCTTATTTCCTGAAATGATGCAGCATTATCTGTCGATCTGTAAAATCCTCCGTTGTCCGGAGCAAAATAATAATTAGAAGGATTATTCTGATCCATTTCTAACGGCTGACCATAATTACTAAAGTTTGCAGAAAGAACATCAGTCCAGGTTGAACCGTAATTTGTTGTACGTTTTATTTTATCTGTTGAACCTGTAATTGCTACCACCCAAATATTTGTATCAAGCGGGCTGACATAAAATGAATGTGCACTTCCGCCGCCGCTTACCGATGCGATATTTGTCCATGTATCTCCTTTGTCACCGCTTCTGTAAACAGTGCTACCGTATACCACAAACAAAGCATCTCTGTTAAACGGATGCTCGGATAAATTATTTCCGATACCGCCGCCTACATTTAATTTTGTAATCCAGCTGTAAGAAACAGCTGCACCAGCCGGCATGCCCCAGCTTGTTCCTCCGTCTGTTGTATAAATTATTACAGAGTTCAAGCTGCTCACCGCCCATCCGTTATTATTATCGTAATAAAAAATATCAACTAAGTTTGCCATCATCGGATTTTGCTCGAAGTTATAAAAATCTAAGCTTCCGCTTTTATTGTTTCTTATAAAACCGCCGCCGCCGCAAACATGAACATCGCCTATGCTTGTTCCTGTAACTCCGCGAATATCAGACTTTGTTCTTGTATTTACCGGTGTCCATACGCTTCCCGAGCTTTGGAGCAGAGTTCCGTATTCACCAACTGCAACAAGGTCGTTATTAAAATATTTTACTTTTAATAAACTATAAGCTGTTCCTGAAGTTTGAGGCGTCCAGCTTAAACCGCCGTCATTTGTATTAAAAATATTTCCATTATTTCCAACAACAGTTCCGTTGTTTGCATTTTTAAAACTAATTGAATTTAGTTTTGATGAAGCTATACCAGTATTGCTCAACGACCATGTTAATCCACCGTTAAGGGATTTATAAACAACACCGCCGTCACCGCATACAAAACCTGTATTCGCATCTATGAAGAATATAGAATTCAAATTAGCAGCACCTGCGCTATATGTATTAATTGGTGAAGAAGTCTTTAATGTTTTATAAACTTTGCCGCCGTTTGCAGCAATCCAAACGTCATTACCAAGCGATGTAACTGAATTCATATTCAATGCTCCGTTAATAGAGCTTAACCATGTACTTCCGCCGTTAGCTGACCGGTAAAGCTTTCCTGAATTTCCTACGGCAACAAGATTCACACCGTCGGGTGTTGTAATGCTGTTAAAACCCTGTGCATATATTTCACCTGAATTGAAAATAGAAAATTGTAAACAAAATAAAGCTAAAGTAATAATATACTTTTTCATTTTCCTTTTATTAAATTGATTTTTTATGAAATGTTTTTGAAGTGTCTTAAAATACCTTTATTGTATACAAAATTCAATATTTAAAATTAAAAAGCCCCGGTAGTTTCATCCACAGAAGCTTTTATAATTAATGGACCATTTGATTCTATTTTATCAGAAGGATCCTTCTTACAGCTGCATGTTATATTTCACCGGATTCTGCTGACAGTATGTAAAAATATGTTCCGCTTGTCAGACCTTGAAGAAAGTTGAAGAATTGTAATTACTTTCTGTATAAAAAACAAACTCCTTTTTTAAACAAGAATAGTGAATTGTAAAAAAACTCTCATAAAAAAAAGCCCTCGAGAGATTAACTCCCGTGGGGCTTTTTATAATTTGAAAGTTAAGCTGATTTTATTTTATCAAAAGCATTTTCTTCGTATTTGTTAATTCATTCGTCAATAACTTATAGAAATAAATTCCTGAAGTTAAAGCAGTAGCGTCAAAGCTGATCTCATAAGTTCCGGCTGCTCTGAAACCTTCGGATAAAGTTCTTACTTCTTTTCCTAACTGGTTATAAACTTTTAAAGAAATATTTCCCGAATTAGGCAGAGAGAATTTTATGTTCGTTGTCGGATTAAAAGGATTCGGATAATTCTGATATAACTCGAAGCTTGAAGGTATTGCAGATATAGTATTTTCATTTGTATTAGTAAGAGTACCGTAGATAATATTTAATTTATACAAGCTTCCCGTCTGCATATTTAAAAATATACCCCGGTCCGGAACCATTATTCCTGCGCCTGCTCCGTTTAAACCGGAATTGACACTGGTGAAGCTCGAACCTGCGTTAGTTGATAAATAAGATTGTGAGCCATAGTTCCCGGTCAATACAACAGTCGGGTCTTCCCGGCATACATCCGAACCCCAGCCGCTGCCGGAATTACTTGACGTAACGCTCCAGTTGTCCCCGTAATTTAATGTCTTATAAACCTGACTGCTGCTCCATGTCGTTGCGTAGCATATTTTTTGATCGAATACCGAATTGCACATTGACGGAATTTCAGATGATGAGCCTGGCTTTACCATAGCCCAGCTGACTCCAAAATCCGTGGATTTGAAAATATCTGCTCCGTCATCTCCCATATAAAGAACATTAGAACTGTCCCACATTACAATCAAATCACAAGGCTGATTTATAGAAGAATTATTGTATGGTGCGGTTAATGCAAATGTTGCACCGTCATCTGTTGATTTAAATACACCAAGGCCCGAGCCGTTTGATGGAGCAAAATAAAATACAGAAGGATTGTTTTGATCCATTTCCAATGGCTGTCCGTAAGTGCTGAAATTGTATGCAATTATACTTGTCCAGGTAATTCCGTAATCCGTTGATCTCACTACTATATCAGGTGAGCTTTCCATCGCCGCGAGCCAGATGTTGGTATCTACAGGACTGACATAAAACGAATGTGCTCTTGATCCGATACTGATTGTTGAAATTTGCGTCCATGTTTCGCTTCTGTCTCTGCTTACATAAACTTTATTTCCGTAAACAACAAAAGCAGAATTTCTGTCTTTAGGATGCGGACAAAGATTATTGCCAATGCCGCTGCCGCTCGGTGATTTCAAAACCCAATTCATATTTACGGATGTACCTGCCGGTAAATCCCAACTAACTCCTCCATTAGTAGTTCTTATTATTGCAAAATTTAAGCTGCTCACTGCAAAACCTAAAGTTGAGTTATAATAAAATATGTCGACAAGATTTGCGAGCATTGGATTAATTTCAAAATTAAAAAAGTTTGAACTTCCGTTAGAATTGTTTCTGATAAATCCGCCGCCGCCGCAAACATGTGTGTTATTAAATGCTGTTCCGCTGATTCCTCTTATGTCCGAAGTAGTTCTTGTAATAACCGGAGTCCAGCTTCCTGAATTTTCTTTGGTTAATATAGTCCCGTATTCACCTACAACGTTTATTCCTTCAGCAAAATATTTTGCCTTTAATAGATTTCTTGAAGTGCCTGTAGTTTGTAATGTCCACGATGAACCGCTGTTGTCTGTTAAGTAAGCAACACCATTTTCTCCGACAACGATTCCTTTCATATCATCTATAAAACTTATTGAATTTAATTTTACAACAGGGATACCGGTATTAACCGGAGTCCAATCCAATCCTCCGTTTATAGTCTTATATATATTTCCTGCATCACCGCATAAATATCCTGTTCCGGCGCTCGAAAAGAAAATTGAATTTATTGAAAAGCTTGCACCAACGTTATAAGTTGAAACCGGTGAATTCGTTTTTTGAGTTTTATAAATATTACCATTATCCCCTGCTATCCATACATCGTTACCAAAAGAAAAAACCGATCTGAAATTATCGGTGTTTAATGTATAACTTGCCCATGTATCGCCTGAGTTTGATGAACGATAAAGTCTTCCCTCATTACCGACAGCAATAATATTTATTCCGTCAGGAGAATGTATGCTGTTAAAACCTAAAGAAAAAATTTGTACTGATGTGAATAAAAATAAAAATAGAAAGGAAAAAAAACATTGTATTAGTTTTTTCATTGTTGTGTAGGATTAGTTATTTGTAAAAATTTAGCTAAATTAGCTTCAATGAAATTTATATGCAATGGTAATTCATTCAGGTCAGCCTGCAAAAGTATCAACCTCTCCATGCCTGCTTACTCTACTGACTCTACTTACTCTACTTACTCTACTATTTTACAACCACCATCTTCTTCACGCTTAAAAAATTACCGGAAGATATTTTGTAAAAATAAACTCCGCTTGATAAAGAAGATGCGTTTAAGTTAGCTGTGTGATACCCGGCTGATTTGTAATCGTCTACTAACTTCATAACTACTTTACCGGAATTATCAAAAACACAAATGATTACATTCCCATTTATTGTTAATTGATAATCAATAGTTGTTGATGGATTAAAAGGATTAGGGTAATTCTGTGATAACTCAAACTTATCCGGAACACCGATCACAACTTCATTACTTAGATTGAAATATTCAAAGTTTCCATTTAGGTCAATTTGCTTTAACCTGTAATTGTAATTTCCTGAATTTAAGTTTCGGTCAATAAAAGAATAATTCATATGCGAAGTTGTAGTTCCATTACCCGCGACGTTTCCAACTCTTGACCATCCCGAGCCCTCGGGATTGGCTATTGACCTCTCAATATCAAAACCGGAATTATTTATCTCTGACAAAGTTTCCCAGTTTAATTCCACATTTCTGTCTTTGATTACAGACACAAATGATGACAATTCCACCGGCAGCGGTTTGTCAATAATATTGATTAAAAAATTGTCTGCATAATTCCACCTGTCATTTTGCGATGTTGTATCGTGATTGACCGAGTTTGAATTAGCAAAAATTGTATCTTTTACATTTGGAGTTGATGGTGCAATGTATTTGAATATGAATTCTAATGTGTCACCCGTAAATAATTTAGGATACCTGTGAGTGAGTTCAAAACCCTTTCCGAAAAAATCCTGTCTTCTTAGCGATGTATCGGAGGAGGAAGTATAAAGTGTTCCCAGACTTGTCGATATGTCGCATCCACCTGCTACAGCCGGACCGTTGGCTAACTTTAATGTATATATTGCGGTATCGTTTATTATTACATTTGAAGGACCAGAAATAATAACGGATATTCTTACATCAGGCATAAAATCATGACATACACAGCCGGTATTATTGCCGTTCTTTTTTGTCAGCCCGACAATACCGTTTTCGAATGCAACTAAGTTAAGGTAAGTTATAAATGCAAAAACAAGAAATAAAATTGTGTAGAAGGTTTTTTTCATATCGTTGATTTAATTATTAAATAAAATGTTGAGTTAAAAGTATTTATAGCAAACTTATAAAATTAAATAAAACAATTCTACTCATTACAATTTAATTAAATAAAACAAATCATTGCTTTCTAAACATTACCGCCTTATGATATTCATCCCATACTGCAAAGTTGAATTTTATATAAATGTTTTACTTTCAAGTTCAACGCAAAATATTTAAATTGCATTAAATTTTTCCGCCTCTGTGGTGTAATGGATAGCACAATGGTCTTCGGAACCATTAGTCAGGGTTCAAATCCTTGCAGGGTGAAGGTTTTTCTTATCAGTTGTAACTTTTTTTGTAACTTTTATCTACGTTTTTTAGGCATATTTTGACTTCGGAAAGGAGTTTAAAATCATGTTTTTAAACAAGGCTGCAAACGGCTATTATTATCTTTTTTTCAACTGTGAAACCACACAAAAAAGAAAGAAGATTTCCTGTAAAACAAAGTTCAAAAATGAAGCTTTAAAGTATCTCTCCAATTTCAAAAACCAGTCGAAACAAACCCGGCAAGAAAAATCATTTCAAATCTTTTACACAACTGATTTACAAAATGAAGTTTTAAAATATGTCTCAGATAATTTAAGGCATGGGACTTTACTACTTTACAAAAATGCTTTCAAAGACTTACTAAGAATTACAGGAAACAAACCCATTAAACTTATCTCCATTTCGGATATTGAGAACTTTAAATCTATCCGGTTAAAAGAAGTGTTAACATTGAATGAAATAAAAGTAAATAAAGAGGGGCTTTACAATTCACTTTTTTATTTAGGAAAAGTGAGTAATTACCATTGTTTATGATATTCTAAACAATTAATCTTAATGAAGTTCCTATTTAATAATTTTAATATTTGGAAGGACGACCTTGTGAAAACATTTATCCTATCAATTTTACTATTTCTATTAGCTCACATTAATATCTCCTATGCTCAATGGTTTTCACAATTAGATTATAATTATCCTTTATCAGATATAATGTTTTTAAATAACAATACCGGTTTTGTTACAATAGGAGGAGCTGGAATATCGGGATCAAATAATGGAGGAATACTTAAAACAACAAATGGTGGAAACAATTGGGAAATTCAAGTATCTGGGTTGGAGTTTCTTGTATCTTTGGATTACGTTAATAACAAACTATTTGCTTTTGGCAACTCAAATATTTTTTTACTTTCAACTGACTTTGGAAATTCTTGGATATTAAAAAATCATAATATGTCAAGTATAGCTTCTTCATTTTTTATTAATGAAAATACGGGTTGGATTAGTGGTTGGCCGTCTCAAATTCAAAAAACGACCAATGCGGGAACAAATTGGTTTATTCAATATAGTGAAGCAATAGCTCATCCTGTGGTGGATGTATATTTTGTAAATCAATCAATTGGAATTGCTTTAATTTACGGAACTGGAAATATAATTAGAACTTCTAATAGTGGTTTAAATTGGAATGTAGTTTTCACCGGAGGAACTTATGAAAACAGCATAAGAAAAATATTTTATATAGATAATAAATTTTATGTTGTTGGAGGCACTCTTTCAACGGGTTACTCGAAAATATTGTATTCAACGAATCAAGGACTAAACTGGAGAGATGATTCTTCGTCAATCGGATATTGTGGTAACACAATTTTTTTTATTGATTCAAATAGTGGAATAGTTGCTGGGAATAATGGTTGGGTTTATCGAACCACAAATGGTGGTAACAATTGGATAAGACAAATTATATCAAATAGCTTTAGCTCAGTCAATTTTTTCTTTATCAATCCGAATACCGGATGGGTTGTTGGGGATAATAGTATTTATAAAACTACTAATGGGGGTTGGGATATTCCAACTCAACCAACTTTAATTCATCCTCCAAACAATATTACTATATTATATGATACTCTTACATTCAATTGGAGTAATTCTATTAATGCTGTTACATATAATTTACAAATTTCAATTGACACAAATTTCATTACTACTATAGTAGATACAAATTTTATTTATAACACTTTTTTGTTCCGAAGAATTTTAATACCAAATGTTTATTATTGGAGAGTAAGAGCAAATGGAATAATTGGGAATAGTCTATGGTCATTGAAAAGAAAATTTACATATCTTTCCACTGGAATAACTCAAATAAATAGTTCAATACCAAAATCATTTAAACTTTATAATAATTATCCAAATCCCTTTAATCCTGTAACACAAATTATTTTTGATATTCCAAAATTAGCTAATGCTCAATTACTAATTTATGATGTTACAGGAAAATTAGTAGAAACTCTTGTTAATCAAAAAATAAATGCTGGTAATTACAAAGTTAATTTTGACGGAAGCAAATACAGCAGTGGAATTTATTTTTATCAATTAGTTACAAATGATTTCAATGAAACTGAGCGAATGATTTTAATAAAATAATTTTAATATTCGGTCAATTTAAGGTTATTAATTTAGAAACTAATTTTTTGGGAAGGAAAAATGCAAAGAACTAAAGAATATGAAAATGAATTAATTACTATTGTAAAAAAAGAAAAAGAAGCTGAAGAGAAAAAAGAATTTACTGAAAAGATTATTAATAGTATCATTTTAATTTTAAAAAAATCAAATTCAATTGATGATGTTATAAATAAAGTTAAGATTAAGCTAAGTGAATTAGAAAAAAAAACAAGTTACAAGAATAGACGCATATCAGAATTCAAAGTAGCACATTGGATTAGAAGAAATAAACCGGAATTGGAAGAAAACTACAAAGTAATACTTTATAAAACCTTCAAAAAACCTGAGTTTGATATTGATAAAGCTATAAAAGAGCATATTCAGTCTCAAATAAATAAAGATAGATGGGAACAAATGTTCACATCAGAATCAATGTTACTAAATGATATTTTTGAAGAACAAGAGATAAAAATTTTAGTAAATGAATTTGATAAATTTTTAAATCAAAATCCCCGTATTCGAGAATTGTTAAATGATAGTGTGAAATCATATATTCAATTGTTGGGAGATGATATTACAAAGTTAGAAAATAATATTAAGCAATTAAAAAAAGATAGAATTTATCTTTATGAATATATTATCTCAAGAAAAAAACAGATTGATAATTTAGATGTGAAAGATATTAAAACTTTATTTGAACTTGAAAAGGATTTAGTTACACAAAATGAAAATATGTATCCCATTTTATTTAATTATTTTGACTACATAAAAAAGGAAGTTCTAAATAAATATGAGGCAACTAATAGGCATACTACTAATGAAGAAGTTTATAAATACATTTCAAGTTTGACAATAAGTATAAAATGGACTGCAGTAAAGACTTACTATAATCAAAAATTCTTATTACTACTTGGTATAAAAAAGTAAGTTATCCTTACTCATTCGATTGTAACTTTGTATATGAAAGTAAAATCTATTTCATATTGCATGGGAAACAATCATAAAATAATTTTTAAGCACTTAACAGAATTTTCTTTTGGCCCATACCTTCACATGCAATCATTAGATTTTCTTTCGCTGTTAGGTGTCTTTTTTTCATCGAAAGGAAAATTTAATGAGTACGAAACAAGATATAGTCGAAGTAACAGCAAGCCGTAAAGTTTTTTTGATCCTTATAGCAAAGATGTGTAAATCAACAAGGATTAAAAGAAAAATCGAAAATAAAACCTTTTTCGTTTTACAAAAATTATTTAAGAATAAAGAGATTTTGGATTTTATTCTTGTTCTATTAAAAATTTTAATTCTTTTGTTAACGGTTATAAATTAACAGATCAAGTTAAATTTCAAAGTTATCTTGTTGCAAAATGATAATGGGGATTGCCTTTAACGGTGAAGTTACCGGAGCAGCTTTACATGACGTTAAGTTTATATATTATGACAAATAATTTTGAATTGAATAACTATTGCAAATGAATTAAATTTGCTTCAAATAAATTTCCAATTCGCTAATTGAAAACAAGTTTATTATTTAGAAAACTCATTGAGGTTTTAAAGGTTTTAGCGAGCCTGAAATTTTCCTTGATGGGTTTTTTATTTTATGTCAAAACTGCTTAAAAAAATTAGTGACTTTTTTAGTGACTAAATTAGTAACTTTTGATAAGGATTTAAGGGTTGAAAATACTTCACCTGATCTTAGTAAGTGCCTTAAAACTCTTTAAAATCGCTTTTCTGCCTCTGTGGTGTAATGGATAGCACAATGGTCTTCGGAACCATTAGTCAGGGTTCAAATCCTTGCAGGGGTACCAACACAATTTGGTATTTACGATTTTGGATTTGGGATTTTTTTTATTTCGATTTACGACTTTTGATTTTTTATTTTTGATTTTGATTTTGATTTCATATAAATCTAAAATCAAACATTCAAGATCGTAATAATTCCAAATCCGAAATTCCAAATTCCAAATCATAAAAGATTGACGGCATCTACATCAATATTTACATTTACTTTCCTTGGAATGTTATCTTTGATATAAATATTAGCTCGGTTTAGAATTTCATTTAAATATTTCCCTGATTGATCTTTTTCTTTTGACGATTTTATTAATAAATGGTAACGATGTTTATCTTTTAATTTGGAAAATAATGGCTGATTAGGAGGAAGAACTTCAAGTTTACTTTCTTTATCAAGCTGCTTCAGTAAATTGAAAATTTCTTTTATCTTGGCTTCGGCTAAATTCTTAACTTCGGATTTAGTTTCGATAATTACTATCCTGCTGAATGGAGGATAATTCAGAGTGTTCCTGATTTTTATCTCTTTCTCATAAAAATTTTTATAATCATAATTCTTTACATCGGTGAAAACAAAAAAGTCAGAGTGATTGGTTTGTATAATAACTTCTCCGAGCTTTTCACTCCGGCCGCTTCTTCCTGCAACCTGTGTCAAAATCTGAAATGTTTTCTCGGTTGCTCTGAAGTCGGGATTAAGCAAACCAATGTCTGCATTGACAACTCCAACCAATGTAACTTCCGGAAAATCTAGTCCTTTGGATATGATCTGCGTGCCGGTAAGTATGTCAATTTTTTTATCATAAAAATTTTTTAGAATCTGCTGATACCGTTTTCGCGAAGTAATGGTATCGGAATCCATTCTTTGTATTACGGCTTTCGGGAATATCTTCTGTAGTTCTTCTTCTACTTTTTCTGTCCCTGCACCTTTTGGAATTATAAAAGTTGAATTGCAAACAGAACAAATTTTATTAAACTTTCTGGTGTATCCGCAATAATGGCATTTTAATAAATCAAAAGCTTTGTGATAAGTTAAAGCCACATTGCATCTTGTACACATCTCAACATTTCCACAGTTATGACATTCCAGATAAGAGTGGTATCCTCTTCTGTTCTGAAGAATTATTATGCTTTCTTTTTTGGAAAGCCGCTCTCCGATTTCATAGATTAATTCTTTGGATAAAAATTTTACACGTACTTTATCAATTGTATCAAAAAAGTCTTTTTTATCATCGTCTAACTTTTCTCTTAATAATAAATCAATTATTTTTATTTCCGGAAGATTTATTTTTGTTGCACGCGATGATAATGGCAGCAGCTCATATTTTCCTATTTGTGAATTATAAAAAGATTCTACAGAAGGTGTAGCCGAACCCAGCACTACAACTGCATTGTTCAATTTCGCCCTGTAGATCGCTGCGTCCCGTCCGTTGTATCTCGGTGAATTTTCCTGTTTGTATGATGTATCATGTTCCTCGTCAACTACAATTATCCCGATATTTTTTAAAGGTGCAAACAATGCAGATCTGGCACCGATAATTATTTTAAATGTACGGTTTAAAATTCTGTCGTAAGTATCAAGCTTTTCTCCATCCGATAACTTACTATGAATAACTCCAACTCTATTGCCGAACTTCCTTTTAAATCTATAGATTAACTGCGGTGTGAGAGAAATTTCAGGAACTAATACAATTGCTGTCTTTCCTGCTTTTAAAACATTTTCAATCGCATTCAGATACACTTCGGTTTTTCCGCTACCTGTTATCCCGAAGAGTAAAAATGCTTTAAATGTTTCAGCATTGACCGTTGAATTAATTTTTTCCACAGCAAGAAGCTGTTCTTCATTTAATATAATTTCCTTTGAATTCTCTGTAAATATTTCTTCAGAATCCCGGTGTTTTCGAATTTCTTTTATTTCGATAAGCTCTTTTTTTAGCAGTGAATTAACAGATGAGGTTGTTATTCCGATCTCGTTGCATAGCTGGTTTAATTCGAATTTACCATCTTGAATGAGTTTTTTTAGTAGTTCAATTTGCTTGCTTGATTTTACTTTAAGTGTTTTAATTAAGAAAGTTAGCTCATCAGAACTAAAGTTTTTACTAACCATTTTTATATTCTTTTCTCTAGTCGGCCTGGAATAATAACTTTCCGATTTTATTATACCTGCCTCAACTAATTTATTCATCAATCTGCTTAAATCGTTATACTTTAATTTCTTTTCAATGTGCTTCTTAGTAAATCCTTTGTGACTGTCGCGTTCAAGGATTCGGATTATTTCGATAAATAATTCTTCTTCCGGTTTAATCTCATCCAGTTTTAACCTGTGATCATCCGAAAGAAAATAATAAATGTCAGACGATATATTAATTTTTCTTGGCATTGCTGAGAAAAGAACTTCACCTATAGGTGCCAGGTAATAACCGGATACCCATTTGCAAAATTCAATCAGTTCATCCGTAATTATTTTTTGATTATCGAGAAAAGATTTTATTTCTTTGACCTTTTTCAGTAAAGTAAAATCTGTTTTTTCAACAATTATTCCTGTTGTTATCTTTTTTCCGAAGTATATTAATACTCGTCTTCCGGTTTCGGCAGAGTTCTTATAATGTTCCGGCACTTTGTAAGTAAATAAAGAATTGATAGGAATGTTTAATGCGACATTGACATAAGTATTATTCATCTGCAGGTAATTTACAAAATACAATTCTTATTTTATATTGAACAATTAAGCACGGGAAAAAGAAATGGTGCTATATGATTTAAAGTGGAAAATTCTTTTAAATTAAAATCATTTAAATATTATGATACACGCCTGTGATAAATTGCCGAAAGAAATTCAGAGTATTGGCGAAGAGCAAAAATTTCCTGTCTGAACCACACGTCAGTGTTTTTCTGACGTGTGGTGAGTTGAAATTTTTGCCGCCAATACGATTGAATTTCCGGCAATTTATCACAAGCGGGAGATTTTTCTTTGCTTCTTTCTTTTGATCTATCAAAAGAAAGAAGATTAAACTGTATGAATTTTAAAGAAAAAAGTAATATTCATAATCTGTATTAGATAATTTATGAATATTAATATAAAACTAGTGAAATAAATATCCATAGTAATTCACAGTATTTCATATAGTACCAAAGAAATACATCCCTGTGTTAAAGAAAAATTAGTCCAACAGATTGATTTTGTTTATCCGTATAATTTAAAAAAGAATTATTATAATTTTCAAAAAATATTTTAATATGTGGGTATTATATGCAATTCTTTCGGCTGTCTTTGCTTCACTTACAGCTATCTTTGCAAAAATCGGAGTTAAAGATGTTAACCCGAATTTAGCAACAGCAATACGCACCGTAGTAGTTTTGATTTTAATCTGGGGTATTGTTTTTTTCAGAGGTGAACAGGAGGGACTTTCATTTATCTCGAAAAAAAATATTTTATTTTTAATTATTTCCGGAGTTATGACAGGTCTGTCCTGGATATTTTATTTTAAAGCTTTATCCGAAGGACCGCTTTCTCTTATCGCACCAATCGACAAGTTAAGCGTTGCCTTAACAATCATGCTTGCATTTATTTTTTTGAATGAACCGGTAACCATCAAAGCAATTGTCGGATCATTATTAATAATCGGAGGTGTAATAGTTTTGTTAATTTAACATGATTGTTCATTAAAAATGTTTTACCAATAAGGCACGAATAGCAGAAAAGTTTTTAAGAGAAAATGGGATTGTAAGAAATATTCTTTATGACAATTGGGACCTGAGCAGTCAAAAAATATTATTTTCTAATTTTCGCTTAAATAAAAAAATCCATCCGAGACAATTCAGATGGATTTTCCTATCAATGATAAAAAAATAAAGAACGTTATTTCTGCTTATTATACGTAATCTTTATAGTTTGTTGCGGCATTGCTTTACCTGAAGCATCTTTCATATCAAATGTCACTCCATGAATCATAACATCACCATCCATAGCTATTTCTCTTTTTTCCGACATCATATCATTTGAACCGGACAATGAAACCATATTTCCAACGGCTTTTCCGGTGTAGTTTGTTATTCCGTTTTTTCCAAATATATCAAACATCCATCCGCTTAAATTGCCGTCATTGTCAGGTGACATCATTCCTTTAGCTTCATAAACAAAACCGTTATCTGCTGTAGACTTTACATCAATTTGCAAAAACTGCCCGTTAAGAATCATTGAATGAGTAACTACATCAGTCATTTTTGAACCCATCATTTCATAAGGTTCGGAAACCCATGTTCCCATCATTGATTCTAATAACGGAGATGTTACAGGAGCCGGTGGCATCATTCCCTGTGCAAGCATTTTACCTGCAAAGAAGAAGGTAAATACAATAAAAAATAAATTTAGCTTTTTCATTTTTTTCCCTAAGTTTAGTTTGTAAATAGTTTGGTAGATAAAAATTTTAGTAACATAAGAAAAATATCTTAATTATTCAGGGAAAAAAATTCTTTGGATAGTCCAGTATGATGCAATGGCAGCAATAATCAAGGATCCCGGAATTACGATTCTGTCTCTGTACCATTTCTTGGATTGAAACCATAATCCGACTGCAAAATAAGCAATCAGAACAACAGCGATCTGTCCAAGCTCCACACCGATATTAAAACATATTAATGCATTTACAAATTGATTTTGAGGGAGTCCTAATTCTTTTAAAACTCCTGCAAAACCCAGCCCGTGAATAAGTCCGAACAAAAAGATTATTGCAATTCTCCACGGCTTTAAATCTTTGGATACAATATTTTCGACAGCAATAAAAACTATTGATAAAGCAATTATTGGCTCAACGATAGAAGAGGGAATATTTACAATGTTAAACATTGCAAGAGAAAGCGTTATCGAATGAGCAATTGTAAACGCCGAAATCTGCCATAGAAGCGGCTTTAGTTTCGGACTCAATAAAAATAATCCTAATACAAATAATATATGATCAATTCCATAAGGTAGTATATGAGTAAAGCCAAGCTGTAAATAAACCCACCCGACATCAATTGTAGAAAGCTTATCTAAATCATGAATTGGGTGCGCGAATATGATATTTGAAAAAGAGATAATGAGAACAGACGTGAACAAGAATAAAATTATTTTTAGCTTAGGCATTAAAAAAAATTTAGCTATCATAATAACGGATAAAATTTTAAGACGGTTTTACCTTTTACTAAAGTTAACCTTTGAACTTTTTGAAGGTATTTTTTTCGTCACTAATTTACACTAATTATTTTAACCCGAATTGTTCATCAGAAAATTAGAAACCTTTTAACACAAAGCCCACAAAGACTTTACACAAAGTTCACAAAGAATTATTTCTTACATTATTTATTTTACTCAAAACCTTGTGTACTTTGTGTTTTTCGTGTTTAAAAATCCTTAATGAAAAATATGGGTTTAAAAAATTCTTTTTGTAAATTCCTGGTAATTAGTGAAATTAGTGGCAATGTTTTGCTTTCAATAATTAGGTGGTCAAGTTGAGTTACTCGTTATTCTAATTGGCGACAGTTTCCCTGTTTACTTTCGGAATTTCCGGTTGTGTAACGCTCTGCTTTTTCAAAAGAAATAATCCTATGAATGTGATCAGACCATTAACCAAAAGTATTTCAAAACCAAACTTATAGCCATTGAGTAAATTAACAGAATTTACATCAAGGAGGTAAGATAAAATTGGAGAAAGTATGCAAACCAAAGGAACATATCTATCTCGAACGGAGAATTTAGTATATAACCCAAAAGCGAACAGACCTAATAAAGGTCCGTATGTATATCCCGCAACTCTAAAAACAGTATTGATTACAGCATCATTATTTATCTCACGAAATGCTATGATTATTAATAATAATATTACTGCAAATGAAATGTGAACCAAATGACGTGTCTTTTTTTCTTTCGAACTTTCTTTATCGCTTTTCATTTTCAGGAAGTCTATACAAAAAGATGTAGTCAAAGTAGTAAGTACGGAATCCGCGCTTGAAAAAGTTGCTGCAGTTATTCCCAAAATAAAAACAATTGCAGCAAAACTCCCGAGGCTATTCAATGCCAGTAAAGGAAATAACTCATCCGTCTTTACAGGGATTGCGATTCCTTTTGCATTTGCATAAGTATAAAGTAAAGCCCCCAGCATTACAAAAAATAAATTTACGAAGATGATGATACAGCTAAACCAATAAATATTTTTTTGCGCATCGGATAAAGATTTAATGCTAAGATTTTTTTGCATCATATTCTGATCCAGACCGGTCATAACAATTGCAATAAAAACACCGCTAAGGAATTGTTTGAAAAAGAAATTTTTCTCATGCCAGTCCCAGAAAAATACCTGCGAATATTGTGAGTCCTTTACAGTGTTGATCATATCAAAAAATCCAAGATTCAGTGTATCTGCAATTACTATTATGGAAAGAATTACACCAAGAAGTAAGAATACCGACTGAACCGAATCGGTCCAGACTAATGTCTTAATTCCTCCCCGGTAAGTATAAAGAAGTATCAGTAATATTACTATGGTTGAAGTGACGGCAAAAGGAATTCCCCATTGATCAAAAATAAATATCTGGAGTACTGTCGCTGAAATATATAAACGGAATGCAGCACCAATTAAACGTGAAATTAAAAAGAAAAACGATCCTGTTTTTTCAGATGATGGTCCTAATCTTTGTCCTAAGTATGAATATATTGAAGTTAAGTTAAGGCGGTAATACAAAGGAAGCAAAACTTTTGCGATAACAAAATACCCGACAAGATATCCTAACACCAATTGCATATAAGAAAACTGATCTTTTGCTACTGCACCGGGAATAGAAATAAATGTAACCCCGGAAAGTGAGTCCCCTATTAATCCAAATGCTACAAGAAACCACGGCGAACGTTTATTACCCAGATAATAAGTTTCGCTTGTTGCATTGCGGCTTGTGTACCATGAAATTGTAAACAGTATCGCAAAGTAAAATAAGATAAAACAAATTATAAATAACGGTGACATTTTTTTCGATATTCAATACCATCCCGGAGCTGTCTAAAAGCATTTTAACAACAAAGAATCATAGAATGCATATTGGACAATTAAACCAAAAACAATTTCTATGTTACTATGTGACTATGTGTTTAACACCTTTTGCTTTTTGGACAATCCCTTGGGAGAGATTATTAATAATAATTTTTCAACAACATAAAAATAAAATAGTACTTTTTTTACAAAAAATCTTTAATGTCTTATAACTTTTATTCCACATTAAATCTAACATCAAACTTTACTTTTACAAAATAGCCTTTCTCACCAAGTCCGATTCTTACACATTCATTATAAGGGTCATGTTCAAAAAATACAGTCCAGTTATTATCGGAAATTTCTTTCAGATATTTTTTCTTTTCATCGAGTGTCGTAAGAGGAAATAAATCATATCCCATAATGTAAGGAACCGGAATATGACCTGCTGTCGGAATTAAGTCGGCGGTGTAAAGCAATGTGTCTTTATCATCTGCAATCTTGACCAATTGCATGCTGCTTGTATGTCCGTCGACCGGGAGAAGCATAATGAAATCATCGAATTTATATTCTCCGTCAATTAAATTTAAAACTTTATTTTCTTCAAGCGGTTTATAATTTTCCGGAAAGAAGCTTGCCCTGTCTCTTTCAGTCGGATTCAAAGCCCATTCATATTGCTTTCTCTGTACATGATAAACCGCATTTGGAAAAGACGGTTTCAATTTTCTTTCTTCCTCATAATAAGTGCTCCCCCCGGCGTGATCAAAGTGCAGGTGAGTCAATATTACATCAGTGATATCTTCTTTCTTCAGTTTAATTTTTTCCAGACTCTTCTCTAATGTATAATGAGAAAAATCAACGTCATAAATTTTATTTACTTTATCTGAAAGCTTATAGCCAATGCCTGTGTCAATCAAAATTTTTCTTTTCCCGTTGTCGAGAAGCAATGCTCGCGTACACATGTCTATCCTGTTAAGATCATCGGAAGGATTTGTTTTCTGCCATAAAGGTTTTGGCACTACTCCAAACATTGCTCCGCCATCAAGCTTAAACAATCCTGTTTGAACGGAATATAGTTTGTAATCACCTATTTGCATAAAGAAATTTGATTTCGGAAAATGCTATAATAAAGATTATCGGTTTAAATTTATATGTAAAAGATATTTGGTGTGTTATTTGAAAAATCTAATCTTCCAAATATCCATTTTGCTTTCTATTTAACGCAAATTATTCAATGGAAATTTTAAAAAATCTTTAAATGCAAAGTTCGCAAAGCACTTACGCAAAGTCCGCAAAGAATTTTATCTTATATTAGAATTTTGGTGACTATCCTTTGTGAGCTTGGTGGCCTTTGTTTAATATTTTTCTAATGCACAATCCGGGTTTAATGATAAAGATATGAAATAGATTCAAATACACCTTTGGTTAAGGTTTCTCAAATATACAGCCGCAAGATTTATTTTGAGTTTGTTTTAAGTCTTCAATATTTTTAATTTTCACACAAATAAAATAACAATAATAAATGAAAAATCTATATACGTTTTTATTAATTATATTTTTTGTCTCATCTTATGGCTATTCCCAAAACGCTTCAACATACTTCCCGGCAAATACCGGTTATAAGTGGTATTATATAAATACACCTCTCGATTCATTGAATAATCCTCAGCCGGTGGGCGCAACTTACCAGGTTGATTCTTTTGCAACTGTACAGACATATCAGGGACTACAGGCAAACACTGTTTTATCAAAATCGGGTTTGGCAAATATAAATCAAAATGCACCATTCTTAGATTCGAGCTATTACAATTTTCAAACAACAAACGGCTGGACTTATTTAAGCGTGCTTGGATTGATTGATACTAATCTTCTACCGGGTATCGGGGGATTTTTGAGATCGTTTGACGGATGGTATAATGTTTACAGATTCGCTCAGACAGTGAATACAAACTATACCATTTTTTCAAGAGATACAACAATTTCGTTCGATACACTTACATTGCCTCTAAGATTTTCTGCAATAGGAAGACGGCTTAATGATCAAACTGTTTCAACTGTTAATGGAAATTATTTAGCAAAAAAGTTTCTGACAACTTTTACGATCAGCTACGGTCTATTGCCTCCGTTTATTTATATTCCAATTGCTACAAGAGCTGATAGTACCTTCATTGCTCAGGATGTCTGGGTAGTAAAGGATTTCATTCCTACTATTAATGTTGATTTAACTTCTTTAGGGTTTCCGATTTCTTTTTCAATCCCGGGTACTTTAAAAGAATTAGCTCCGGGTGCTGTCGGAATTTTTAATCAAACTAATTCTATTGCCGATGGTTTTTATCTTTCGCAAAATTATCCGAATCCGTTTAACCCGGTTACGAATTTGGAATTTGGAATTTCGAAATTGGGATTTGTTTCATTGAAGGTTTATAATATGCTTGGTAAAGAAGTAGCTACGTTAGTCAATTCTAATCTCAATGCCGGCATTTATAACTATCAACTATCAACTGACAACTATCAACTAACTAGCGGGATTTATTTTTATAAACTGGATGCAGGTGATTTTGTAGAAACGAAGAGTATGATTCTTTTGAAATAAATTTAAAGAGGGGTCGAAATGAAATACAAAATTTTAATATTGGTTTTCCATTTACTCATCTTAACTAAAATTGTCTTTCCTCAGATCAATTTTTACGATTCAATCTTGGTAGTGGCATCATCTGATTCATTCGAATATAAAAATCCTGTCTTTGATAATAATAAACTGGGTTTTAGTGATTATCACTGGCTGACTTACGAAAGGCACACTACCGGAACTTCCGATATTATTATCAGGGCTGCTAACTATAATGGGTATGGACCGGAAATAGTTTTAACCAATAGCATGAATTCTTTAAATTTGAATCCATCCGGTAATAAAAATTTTCTTGTCTGGCAGTCAAATCAAAGAGGTTATTGGAACTTATATTTTTCAGCATTTACCAATAGCAGTTATTGGTCATCTCCATTAATAATTGATTCTAATTCGGTTGCCGAAATAGTACCCAATATTTTATTTTCATCTTCAGGAAATTATTTTGTTGTTTGTAAAAAGAATAATAATATCGGTTTTAGGAGATACAATGCGGTTGCGTCTGTCTGGGATCGGGATACAGTTCTAACTTCCGGAGATAGTATTTATTCCGCTCCTTTGCTCTTCAAACAACAATCCGCTTCAGGATATTGCATAGCATACTTAAAAATTCTTTCGACCGGAAGGTCTATTCTTTATCAGAGATTTTTTAACGAGTCTTTTTCAGGTGAGATAACCTGGGATGAACCATTTGAAGTTCAGCAACCCAATTCACAGGAAAATTTGACATCGACTTTTTCACATTCACAAAATATTACATACTCTTATGATACATTAGGGAATAAAAATATTATTGGGCTTCGGGTTGTCAGTGGAGGTCTCAAAGAAATCTTCACTAAAAATGTTCCGGGAAATCATTATTTAGGAAAAGGTTCTTTAATGGGAATAATCACAGATAACCCTTTTTTTTACTTCAGTGTATTCAGCAGCTTGACTAAAGCAAATGATTCTTCTCAAATTACATTTATTAATAGACCAAGTACTTCTAATAATGATCCTCAATATAAAAAGATATATTTGGGTGATACTAATACAATTACAAAAATGGATTTGAGCGGTCCGATATTTGAACTCTCCGGAGGGGGACATTACAGAATAAAATCTGTCTGGGAAGAAATCGTTAACGGCAAAACAAATTTGGTGGAATCTTTTATGACGGATATTTTGAATAATGTTTCCAATCAGAATTTTACTATTATAGATTTTAATTTATATCAGAATTATCCCAATCCATTCAATCCCAAAACAGTTATTCGTTATTCGTTAATCGGAAATGGTTATATCAGTTTGAAAGTTTTTGACATTTTAGGAAATGAAGTGACATCTTTAGTGAATGAAAAACAAAATGCCGGGAGCTACAGAGTCGACTTTAATGGTGAGGGATTACCAAGCGGGATTTATTTTTATAAACTGGAAGCCCGATACGGGCAGGCAGGTGATTTTGTTGAAACGAAGAGAATGATTTTATTAAAATAAAATTTTTAATAATTATGAAAGCAAAAAATATTTTTTATGCTTTTGTTTTAATAATATTGATTAAGCCAATAAACTTGGCTGCATGGGATACAACTGCCGCAAAGTATTATCCGCTAAATATAGGGAATACATTTATATATGAACGTTACTCTTTATTTTTATTTTGTATTGAATCAACTTTCATAGGCAAATATAGAATAACAGTTGAAGATCATGTTTTAAAACCAAATGGAAAAATGTATTATAAATTATCTGGTTGGTGGCAAAATGCATATACTTCCCCAGGTTGGAAATATCAACGGATTGATTCCATCTCAATGAATGTGTATTCTTATGATTCGATATCAAATTCAGAATATCTTTTGGATAGTTTACAGATTAATCCAGGGAATACCTTTTTATGCAGCAGATTTAATAACCAAGCTCCTTTTGCAACATGCACGGGGTCAGACTCTACTTTAATTTTTGGATTACATAGAATCAAAAAGAATTTTGCAGCCCGGTATTTTGCAGCAATCACAAGTTATTATTCTATTGGAGAAGGTTTTGGTTTTATAGGATTTTCAACTTGCGAACTTGGAGGTGGTCAATTATATTGGCTTCAGAGTTGCGTAATCAATGGCATCGTTTACGGAGATACAACCTTGACAGAAATACAACAAGTAAACTCTTCCATTCCCGAAAACTTTTCTCTTTCACAAAATTATCCGAACCCATTCAACCCTTCTACAGTTATTCGTTATTCAATTCCGTCTAACGTCAAAGGTCGGGTACCCTTTGGGTCAACGTCAAATGTTAAGCTTGTAGTTTACAATTCGCTTGGAAAAGAAATTGCAACATTAATAAATGAAAAACAAAATGCCGGAAGTTATACTGTTGATTTCAACGGAGAAGGCTTATCGAGCGGGATTTATTTTTATAAATTAGAAGCCCGATACGGGCAGGCAGGTGATTTTGTTGAAACGAAGAGTATGATTTTATTAAAATAAAATTTATCTAGAATTATATAAAAATGTTTAGTGGCAGAAAAATAGTTATCTTGAATTATTTCAAAACTGCATTCATATTTTCATTGCTGTTTTGCAACATAGGGATTTCTCAAATTTCAAAAGAATGGACACAATCTTATAACGGTCCTGAAAACTATATAGATTTTTCATATGATATCGCCGGTGACTCTGAAGGTAATGTATATGTGACGGGTGTAAGCAACGAATTTTATGCTACTATAAAATATAATTCTACCGGACAGGAATTATGGGTAAGAAGGGAAACCGTCAGACACGGCAGAGCTGAATTCATAGCTGTTGATGATTCAGGCAACGTTTATATTACAGGCTACCGCCAGCGAATCAATACCTTCAATCGGGATGTAGTTACAATAAAATATAATTCTCAAGGCACATTGCAATGGCTGCAGAGTTATAGTGTTCCAAAAAGTATTGACAATTATCCACGGGATATGTGTATTGATAATCTCAGTAATATTTACATAACCGGTTACACTGTTGATTCGGTTCACAGGGAATACATTACAGTTAAATATGATTCCAATGGTAAAGAAATCTGGTCTCACAATTATGGATCTGTATTTACCCAATCGTTTGATCAGGCAAATTCTATTGCAGTTAGTGCTTCAGGGAATGTATATGTAACCGGTATCTTTGATAGAGCTATGACAACATTAAAATATGATGATGCAGGAAATCTAATGTGGACAGAAAGTTATCCTGTCGTTGGAGCATATACAGCTGCAAACAAAGTTGCGGTCGATGAAAATGAAAATGTTTATATTTGTGGTGTCATGGGCATATCCGGAGAATTAGTTTTTACAACTATAAAGTATAATTCTTCCGGAAGTATTATATGGGTTAAGGAATATTTTGATAACAATAGCACCCGTACTTCCGCAAAAACAATGGTATTGGATAGTTCTGGAAATATTTATGTTACGGGAAATATTGTTTTCTCACCGGGGTCATCACAATATCTTACCATAAAATACAATTCCAATGGAGATCAAGTATGGGTTAAACAATTTCAAGGTCAGCACTTTGACTCACATGTTTTACCATCGGACATATCAATAGATGATGAAAATAATATTTACATAACTGGAGATGATAACTCCCGGGCTGGCATATATACTGTTAAATACAATTCTTCCGGACAGGAAGCCTGGAATATAGTTAACGACCAATTGGGAGTACAGGGAGATGTAAAATTGTTTGTAGATGTCAACAATATTTATATTGCCGGAAAAATTTATGAACAAGGTGAAAATTATAATTTTCTTACAACCAAATATTCTCAAAAAGTCGGAATAAATTCAATAGTGAATGCAACATCTTTGTCATATTATCTGGGACAAAATTATCCCAATCCATTCAATCCGAAAACAGTTATTAGTTATTCGTTAATCGGAAATGGTTATATCAGTTTGAAAGTCTTTGATATTTTAGGAAATGAAGTGGCAGTTTTAGTTAATGAAAAACAAAATGCCGGGAGCTATGCGGTTGATTTTAATGGAGAAGGATTACCAAGCGGGATTTATTTTTATAAACTGAATGCCCGATACGGGCAGGCAGGTGATTTTGTTGAAACGAAGAGAATGATTTTATTGAAATAAAATTTTCATTATCAGGAAAACAAAAAATATTTTTTATGCTTTTGTTTTAATACTTTGTGTCGTCCTGAAAATAGTTGACAAAAAAGTAGTCGTAGTAGCAGTAATTTTTCTTTTCTTTTTTGCTTCTTTTTTCTTTTCTTTTTGTTGACATGTTCATAACTTTTTTAGGC
>JALYRX010000005.1 GCA_030855105.1 Bacteroidota bacterium
ACAAGTAATTCTTGTTTATCTGTGTCATTCAGCGTTATTTTCTGTCCTATTCGTGCCATAGAACAAAATAATAATTACTTTACTAATTATCAATTCAATACACTAGTTAGCGAAGGGCGTTGCCCTTCGCTGGAAAATAACAAATATATTACGTCCTTTCAGGGCTATCATTCATTAAGCCACGAAGTGGCGGAATACATCAGCGAAGTGCGCAGCCCTTCGCTGGAAAATAACAAACTATTATGACCAACAATAATTCAAGTAGTATAGTAAGTAAAGTATGGAGTTTCTGCAACAAACTCCGCGACGATGGTGTGGGCTATGGAGATTATCTGGAGCAGTTAACTTATCTTCTCTTTCTAAAAATGGCTGATGAATACAGCAAGCCGCCGCATAATAAAAAGCTCAGCATTCCAAAAGAATATCAGTGGGAAACTTTGACTGCGTTGAATGGAGCAGAACTAGAAGTTCATTATACAAATTTGCTTCGTGAGTTGGGTATACAGAAAGGAGTCCTCGGACAGATATTTACCAAGAGCCAGAATAAAATTCAGGATCCTGCCAAGCTTTCCAAGAGCATTGACATGATAGATAAAGAAGACTGGGTAATGATGGGAGTGAAAGACAAAGGAGAAATTTACGAAGGATTGCTGGAGAAAAATGCAGAGGATACTAAAAGCGGCGCGCCGGGCAATACTTTACGCCGCGTGCCTTGATAAGAGCAATGGTAGAATGTATTCGACCCGAACCGCAGAAGACTATTGCAGACCCGGCTTGCGGAACAGGAGGATTTTTTCTTGCAGCATATGATTATCTTGAAAAGAATTATGATCTGGATAAATCACAAAAGCAGTTTCTAAAGTACAAAAACTTTTTTCGGGAATGAGATCGTTGCAAACACAAGACGACTTGCATTGATGAATTTATTTCTTCATAATATCGGTGACATAGATAGTGATAATTTCATTTCATCTGCCGATGCATTGGTTTCTTCTACTTCAACTACCTACGATTATGTTTTAGCAAATCCGCCTTTTGGAAAAAAGAGTTCGCAGACATTCACCAATGAAGAAGTCGAACAGGAAAAAGAAGACCTGACTTATAATCGCCAGGACTTTTGGGCAACTACAAGCAACAAGCAGTTGAATTTTGTTCAGCATATCCGCACAATGCTTAAGACCACTGGACTTGCAGCAGTAGTAGTTCCGGATAATGTCCTGTTCGAAGGAGGAGCCGGTCAAACAGTTCGTAAGAAATTACTGGAAACAACCGACCTGCACACAATTCTCAGTTTACCTACAGGAATATTTTATGCACAGGGAGTAAAAGCAAATGTAATTTTCTTTGACAATAAAGAAGCAGGAAAAAACATATGGACAAAAGAAATCTGGATTTATGATTACCGAACAAACATTCATCACACATTAAAAAAGAGTACATTAAAATTAGAAGACCTCAAAGATTTTATTACCTGTTACAATCCAAAGAACCGTCACAAGAGAAAAGAAACATTCAATAAAAATAAAAATCCCGATGGACGCTGGAGAAAATTTTCCATGATGAAATCACAAGCCGCGATAAAATTTCTTTGGACATTACATGGATAAAAAATAAATCATTGGCTGATCTCGATAATCTTCCGGACCCGGATGTGATTGCGGCGAAGATTATCGAGAATCTTGAATCGGGGCTGGAGAGTTTTAGGAGGTAGTAGCGGCTTTGAATGAGAAAAAATGAAAGTATTTTTCAAAGAATCCTAGGAAGAATTGATTTGACATGTAGACAATGAAAATAATTTCAAATGTTTTCGGGTTTATTATTTTAACCGAATTAAATAAAAAATTATATGTGGGAAAATATTAAGATAACCGATTGGATTATGGCAATATCCTCTGCAATAAGTGTAATAACAATTGTTAAACTATTTTTACGAGATAAACAAAAAGATGAGGAACTAAAACATCTTAAAACAATAGCAGAGCAAAGCATAAACCATTTAAATGAATATAAAAGTGTATGAAAAAAAAGTATAAGACCTAATTTCATAAGCTCAGGTGGTTATCATACCCTTACAAAAGCATTTAGCTATATTACAAATGTTGGTGGAACTGCAATTATAAAAGAGGTAAAATTGAAAAAGGACACATTTGGTTTTCATTCCTGGATGCATAAAGAAATGGCACTATCTAATGAGAAACTAAAAATAGAATTTACAAGGTCTGAGCCCGAAAAACCTTATAATTATAAATGTGACATTGAATACGAAATATTATTCGAAGATGTAGATGGCAATCAATATAAACAGAATTTAAGATATCCCCCTCATAATATTTCAGGTATAATTGAAGTAAATAAATGATAATCTAACCGTTGTTTATGTTCTAAAAAATTATTAAAATAAATTCTTCAATTAAAATAAAAATAAATATGAAAACTCTTCCGCATGCATAAAGCCTGCGGTTAATTCAATTAAAAATGAAATAAGATGTTCAATTTCCGGTGAGCGAACATTGCCTGTTCGGGAAGCAGCACACAAAAAGTCTTACAACAAAGCAGGTCCAAATCTTATAAGAAACGTTTACTATTACGTTCGGACATTCATAAATTATTTGATGCAGGTTACATTACCACAACTAAAGATTTTAAAGTTGAAGTAAGCAATAAAATAAGAGAAGAATTTGTGAACGGAAGAGATTATTATAAATATAATGGAATTGATCTCAGGATAGATATTTGCTTCTTCACTTCTTCCCTTTGCAATTCTCTCTGTGTCGCTCGTATTAAACATAAAATTCATAAGGGCTTTAGATTACACTCTTTGCATTTCCTTTCTTTGAAATAAAATTTATTTTGTCAAAATTTTATTAGTATAATTGATTTAACTAACTTACATTCAAAAAAGGAGATAAGATGAACTGCACAAATTGTGGTAAAGAAATGAAAAAGGAAGTGAAGAATAATGTTGAGATTCAGGAGTGCTTATCATGCGGATTAATATGGCTCGGTGCCGAAGAATTCCGCAAGATGAAAGATGCAGTTGATGAAGATCTGAACTGGATGGATTTTGATATATGGAAACATGAAAGTGAATTCAGAGTCATGAAGAAACCTCGCAAATGTCCTAAATGTCTCATCGATACTGTCACAATCCAATACGGTAATACAAATATTGAAGTAGACTATTGTCCTAAATGCAAAGGTATACTGCTGGAGAAAGGCGAATTCAAAAAGATCATTGACTCATTGGAAAGCGAGCTGATCAATAAAACGCCAAGCGAATACTGGAAGGCAAGTATTGAAGAGGCAAAAGAGCTTTTCTCAGGTCATGAAAGTTTTGCATCTGAATGGAAGGATTTTAGTACAGTTGTACGACTGATGCAGGACCGCATCCTTACAGATAATCCCAAACTTGAAAAGCTGATTGTAGAATTACAGGTTTTAAATCCTTTCCGGTGATTGTCTGAACCGCTTAAATTTTAAAGAAGTAAATAAGTTAGACACAGCAGATTTTTATCGAAAATTTTTATGAAGAAATTAAACTCTCAAAAATTTATATTATAAATAATTAGTTACAGAGAGTTGTCCGAGTAGCTGAAAGAGCACGCTTGGAAAGCGGTTGGTGCGTAAGTGCCACGCAGGTTCGAATCCCGCACTCTCTGCTTGTTAATTTAAATTTTCAAGACTGTGAAAGTTGGTGAAGTACAGCTTGTAACCTGTCATCGAATTCCCGGAAGATCTTTTTTCTTTAAAAAAAAACAGTTTCCAGTGTGCGCAAGATGCACCGGTATGTATTTGGGCTATCTTTCGTTTCCGTTTTTTACTTTTGACATTATACAAATTTCATTAACTTTCACAATAGTTTTAATTGTACCAACTTTATTAGATGGATTAACTCAGGCTTATTTTAACAGGGAAAGCAATAACATTCTCAGAGTAACTACGGGTTTTGTATCCGGGATAGGACAGATGTCTTTAGTTTCAATAAAAGCATTTTAACTTTAAATTTCATCGGGAGAGGTGGCAGAGTGGTCGAATGCGGCGGTCTCGAAAACCGTTATAGGGGCAACTTTATCGAGGGTTCGAATCCCTCCTTCTCCGCAAAAATGCTTAGAATTACAGTTTTAAGAATATTTTTTTTTATGGAAACATCTAAAATCATTACTAAAAAGTTACTAATTTAGTTACTAATTTTTTTGGTAAGTCTTGACTGGTTTTTAAAAACAAAAAACCCGTGAAGGAAAATTTCAGGTCTACGACAACCTTCAAAACCCTAACGAGCTTTTGTATATTAAACTTTTTTTCATATCGTAATATTTATATTTAACAACTGCAAGAAATTTTGCTTTTTAACTTGAAGAACATAAAAAGTTAGTTAAGAAAAACTAAGAGGTTGAACATCAGCAGATACTAATTAATTTAATAATTTCAATAATGGAAAACCTATTTATTTTAACTTTAGTCTTTATCAATTTAGTTTATAATGTTATAATTAGTCAAATTCAACATAAAAGAATTAAGGATTTAAAAGATAAACTGGATGAACAAGGAAATATGTTTCACTAATTAAAGATTTTTCAGAATTAAAAGATGTTGATGAGTTTAAAAAATATGTTGACCTTAAAATAGAAAGAATAGAGATGGAACATGAAAAAAAATATGAAAAATTACTCACAGCTTTCCCTAAAATAATTGGTGATATTGGTAAATTATGGGATATAATAATGGAGATTAATATTGAAGCAGCTAAAATAGAATCCATCCGGATAAAAAGAATTTCGATCCAGAGAAGGTGAAAAAAATGAAGGAAATGTTAAATGAAGTTCGTCAAAAAAAATTATAAAAGCGTCAGTGGTTAACTAAATTTTGAACTCTTCTTATGATTTAAAATTAAGTATGAATTTATTTTTATAGGTATTTAACAATACGTTATAGGGGCAACTTTATCGAGGGTTCGAATCCCTCCTTCTCCGCAAGAATTAGGTGAGTAGGTGGAGTAGGTGAGTAGTTAAGTAGTTGAGTAGTAAATTGTTAGTTGAAAGTTTAACTTAACTACTCAACCAATTAACTACTCAACTAATTAACCAATCAACCAATCAACACCAATTGACCAATTAAAGATTGCTTTTTAAAAAATACAATGTTATTTTTGTGTTAATCATTTTTTAATAATTAAACTATAAACAAATGACAAAAGAAGAACTGATTGCTAAAATGGCAGGTGATGCTAAAATCACAAAAGTTCAGGCAAGAGCAACACTGGAATCGTTAATGGATTCCATAAAGAAAACTCTTAAAAAAGGTGGGAAGCTTTCATTGGTTGGTTTCGGTACATTTTCTATATCAAAGAGAAAAGCAAGAATAGGAAGAAATCCACAGACGGGAAAAGAAATTAAAATCCTAGCAAAGAAAGTTGCAAAGTTTAAAGCAGGAAAAGCATTAGCTGATCATGTAAGATAATTTTAGATTTATTTTCATTTAAAATAAAAAGGCGACTTTGTTAAGACGCCTTTTTTATTTTTGAACTATCATTTTTATTTTATTATTGCAAACTTCCCGATTTTTTCCTCGACATCCTGTCCCGAAGAATTTTTTCCGGTAGCCCTGTATAAGTAAATTCCGGTCGAAATTTGGTTCCCTCCTCCGTCTTTCATATTCCATTCAACCCCGCCGTTTCCATTTGACTCCTGTACATTAATTAAAAATTTCCCTGATAAATCATAAATATCAATCGAAGCATCTCGTGTAATATTTGCAAATGTAACATAGCCCTGAGTTGAGTTAATACTAAAGGGATTTGGATACACATACATCTCATCCAAAGTTTCTTTATTAAAAATCAGTCCGAAGCTATTACCGGCACCGTTAACAATTCTGATACCGGTTGAAGAATAAATATCCGAGGCTTTGAGTAAATAATTTTTTCCCGTTGCGCCAATAACCCCGCGAGTCTCTAAATTAATATAAACTATTTTCCGGTTTAAATTATCGATCTGTACTGAAATAGCTTTTAAATCGAAAGGCTCGAATGAATAATTATTCAGTACCTGAGCGGATGCAGAGTCTACTTCAAGATTGAACTGGACTTTAAGCCGGAAACTTCCCGATAGTTCTAATTTAGAAATATAAAATTTTCCCGTATCAATCTGATTAACAACCAATGAAACCGAATTTGTATCAACAGGAGAATTGTAAAAATCTTTTAGAAAATTTGCTTTAATGGAATAGATTCCGTTTTGTAAAATTGGTTCAAATGTAAGGAAATACTCAAAATTATTTTTTACTGCTATGTTTTTGGGATACCCGACATTATTATTCACAGTAAATGAATTTAAGTGTGGAATAGTAGACGCAACCTTTTCTGAAAATTTAATTGAAAGAAATCCATTCTCCTCGTATGTCGCCGAAAGAATTTTTGATTTATTATGACAATAAACTTTAACAGGGTTTGACAGATTGCTTTCCCTAACCGGATTTAGAATGTTAATAGAAGATACTTTATAAAAATAATTTTCCCGGTTAATTACATTAACATCAGTATATTCGGGAATATTTGTTGAATCGTAAAGAGAATAATTCTGAGTTGTATCGCTTCTGTAGACTCTGTAGTAATCTGCTCCGGCAACATTTTCAAAACTCAGCTTTATAAGATTTGAATCCATACTATAACCCTGTAAATTCAATGGCGTAGACGGTCCCGCAAATGCAATATCCTTTTCAAAAAACAGAAGTGTATCATCGATTGTATTAAGACCGATTTCTTTTACACCGTTGCCATCGAAATCAAAAATAATTTGATTGGATGAATTAATACCGGGTTTATAATAAACAGGTGTGAATCTTCCGAGATTGTTATCGAATTTCAAAATATAAAAAAGGGTTCCTACATTAATCAAAATTTCGTCTTTACCGTCATTATCAATATCACCGGCTTTTGTAGAAACGGAAGCATTGGATTTATAATTATAAATATCGACAACATCCAGAATCGAATAGCTATCATTTCCGGCAGATTGATAAATTAATAAACTGTAATATTGAATCAGGTCAAACTGGCTGCTAACCGTACCAATAGCAAATGCCTTATTACCATTTCCTAAAAAGTCTCCGCTGATAATATTAAAATTGTCGTCAAGAATTCTGTCTATAGTATCTTTGAATGTCCTGTTAAAATTATTGCCTGATGTATTTTCATAAACCGATAAAGCTAGTCTTGAATCCCTGTCCATATAATTGACAAAGAAAATTTCATTCAAACCGTCTCCGTCAAGATCTTCAACAATTACATTGGGAGAAGCAGCTATAGAATCTTTTCCGAAGAAATCTAAATTTGCAATTGTATTGAAAGAATTATTGCTTCCCGAGGACTCGAGAATCCTTAATCCCGAATGACCAAAACCAAGAATTTCGTTTATCCCGTTATTATTTACATCGGCAATGCTTGTAGACCAGAAACTGTTATTTGATGAATCACCCCAGACTAAATTTACCGGTAATTGATTTACCTGCGGCGCTTCATAAAGGAAACCATTTCTGACGTCTGATGTGAGTAAATCTATCCTTCCGTCATTATCAATATCGCCTGCATCTCTTGCAATTTTTTTGTTGCCCCAGTTACCATTTGATTTTTTTGAAAAGCTCCCGTTATTAAATTCGTAAACATCAAGGTTATCGCCATAGACATTAAGAAAAATATCTTGTAACCCGTTGTTATCCAAATCTAAAATTTTATTACAGGATTGAGCAAAGGGCAGTGAATAACTTTTTTGAATATAACCGTAGTTGTTGATCTGAGGTTGAGTGTAAAAATAAAATGAAGTATCGTTTACAATTGTTGTTTTTCCGTTCAATGATATTGCTTCGACATAAAATTCGTATTCGGTGTTTTGAGAAAGTTCATTGCTGCCTAACAAACCGAAATGAACATCGGCAATGAAACCTATATTGGGTGTTCCTATGTCTGCTAAGATGACTTCGTATGGCTCATTAATATTTTTTCTTTTATAATAAATTTTACCAAGGGTCCTTTTATTTGTTGCAAAGACAATCAGTTCGGAGAAATTATTTTTATCAATCATACTTCCGAAACTAAGTGCGGTTATAATTGGCGGATTTCTGTCTTTAAAAATTATCATCCGGTGTTCGATTGTTCTGCCGGAATTACTGTTTATTGCAAGACGCAGTGTGTAAGCAGTATCAGGAAGGGAAGTTGTATTCCAATGTGCAACTGTATCATTAAGTACTTGTGAGGGTTGATTCTCTAAAATTGGAATCCAGCTCGAAGGATTTTCTCCTACTCCGTAGAATACTGAATAAGATAAAAGTAAAGGTGATGCTGCCGAAATACAAATCGGAACAACATTATCTTCAAAAGTAAAATCCTGATGAGGATAATTTATTCTTACAATAGAAGGTTTATCGAAATTTTGTATTGATGAAAGAGCATTCAATCTACCCGAAGAGTGTGTATGATCCCAAGCGGTTTGTCCCGGCATAAAGGAAGTCGAGGAAACCATTATTCCTCTAAGCTCCTCATTTGTAAGATCAGGATTTCTTGAAAGAAGTAACCCTGCTACTCCCGCAACCAAAGGCGCCGCAAATGAGGAGCCGTTAATTTTTTCATAATCACTGTTATATGTTGAATTTCCTCTTCCTCTTATTGAAGTCGTCAGACTCTGAACTGCCGGAGCAAAAATATCAACTGTCTCTCCAAACGATGCCTGCCCTGCCCTAAAATCATCCTCATCAGAGAATGCAACCGAAGTAACCTCATCATATGCAGATGGATAATGCAAATCATCTCTGCCGTTATTTCCTGCCGAGCATGAAATAAAAACATTCCTTGTATACGCATATCTTACAACGTCCCGGAGTAAATTACTGAATATTACATCACCAAAACTAAAATTAAAAATTCTTACTCCTCTTGAAATTCCATAAAGAACAGCATTGGCTACATCATCTTCTTCTCCGCCTCCCTGTGCATCGAAAGCTCTTAGAACCAGAACCTTACACTTCGGGGCTACTGAAGATATTCCTAAGTTATTATTGAATGATGCATTAATAATTCCTGTTACTGCAGTCCCATGTGAAAACACATTATCATCAGTCGGGTCATTATCAGGGTCGAGATAATCACCTCTTGTCGGATCACCGGTGAAAGGCTCATCGGTAAAATCCCATCCACGGTAATCATCAATAAATCCGTTTTGGTCATCATCTATTCCGTTTGATTCTTTTCCGTTGCCGTATTCACCGTAATTAATTTTAAAACTTGTCTGCAAATCCGGATGAAAGAAATCAAGGCCCGAATCTATTACTCCAATGACAACATTGGAATCGCCTAGAGTAATGTCCCATACATTTTGCATCCCGATCAATTCAAGATAATACTGTAAACCGTAGTAAGTGTCATTTGGAGAAATACTTCTATCAGAGACTCCTTCCAGTTGCATTCTGCGATTCGGCTCTATATATTCTATGTATTCATTCTTTTTTCCGAGACTAATGAGCTGCTCTAAATTTTTTTCATCAACTTCCATTACAAAAATTTTATCGAGTCCGATTTTCTTGTAGCTATCATTGTTTGGATTCTGTTCATTAGTTTTTTTAAAGACTTCACTGGAATTTTTTATATCAAGGTCTTTACTAAGTTTTGAAACAGAATTATTCCCTGATTTGGGAGAGTTTCTTTTGAAATTATTAAGTGTTTCAGTTGGAGTTGAGCTTTTAAATTTTATTATAATGCTTTTTGATTGTGCAAAAACAAATGAATTTGCAAATAATAAAATTGTGAAAATAAAAATTTTTAGTGTTCTCATATGGTTTTACCGGATAAATGAAAATAAAAAAAAGTCAATACTTGTCTTGATAAGTCTCCTTTTCAATTTTTTTCATAATCCAGTTTTCATTATCAATTATTACCTCGGAAGGTTTGCCGTTTACCGGCAGCTCGAATTGCTGTTTTTTCATATCATTAAAAAAAGAAAATTCCTCTGTTCCATTATCTGTCTTTACTGTAAATTTTACGGGCATTTTATAAACATCATAATCATCCTGAACCTGTCTCAGATTCAATCTCAGAGTATAAATCCCGGTGTTTTTTTCATCCATAAAATCTTCGGATTTCCAGGAATACTTATAATCAGGTCTTCCTTTCCCTTCAAATATCCATTGATTGAAAAAATATGTCAAGTCAGTTCCCGAAACGTCCTCGCATATTTTCTTAAAATCATAAGTATCCGCAGTCTTGTACTTATAACTCTCAAAGTATGTCCTTACAATATCAAAAAAAACAGAATCACCAACAGTTCCTCTTAACATATGAAGACACCATGCACCCTTGTTATAAACTGTTGGACCGAAAATAAATCCCTCCGGATTATACACAGTCCCCTGAAAAGATCCGTAATCGTTCTTCTTCATAAAATTCTGATATGCTTCTTTTCCGTTGGAATGCTCTTTCCAAAGCGCTTCACCGTAAGTTGCAAACCCTTCGTTAAGCCAGATATCCTTCCAGGATTTTGGTGAGACTGCATCACCAAACCATTGGTGTACAAGCTCATGCACAACAATATCTTCAAACTTTCCTGACCCTGTTACAAGTATATATCCCATACTCGAGATGGTTTGATGCTCCATCGCACCGCTTATCCATCCGAACATTGCCATTCCGTATTTTTCGTTTATGAAAGGGTATTCTCCGAATGTTTTCGAGAAATATTGAAGCATGTTAATGGTATTTTTCCAGTCAATTTTTGCACGGTCAGTATAAGTCGGATAAGTGTAATAATCTACAGGCATTTGTTTTGAACTGTCAAGTGATAAGTAAGTCTCGGACCATTTATCATATTTTCCTATTGCAATCGAAACAAGATATGTAGTGATCGGATAAGATTCTTTCCAATAAAAAGTTTTATCTCCGTTTGATTCATCCTTAACTTCCAGCAGACTGCCGTTTGAGACTGCCGTCAGTGGCGGCGGAACAGTCAATATCATTTCAAAAGTTGTCTTATCATTTGTCTGATCTTTACACGGCCACCAAGTCGGAGCGTAATTCGGTTCACTCAAAGTATAAATAGCCGGCTCATCATCAAAAGTTTTAAAACCGAATGAATCAAAACCTTCATTCTTTGGTGAACCTTCATATTCTATTTTGACAATAAAGTTATTCGAAGCAATAGTTTTAAACTTTGAATCAATTATTATAAAATCTTTTTCATGTTTAAAGGAAACAATTTCACTATTGAGTCTTACATTGTTTACTTTCATATCTGAAGAAAAATTCAGATAAATTTTATTTAAAGTATCCGAAAAACTCAATGCAGTCATTTCTAAATTTCCAAAAATAAATTTCTTCGGAATATCGAATGAAAGTTTTAATTTATAATTCTGAACATCATATAAATTTTGATATGAGACGACAGAAGAATCTTCTTCTCTCGCAATATCAGAATATTTAAAGGTATTGTACTTTGAAGAGAGCACATTCATACATCGGCTCAACCCGTTTTCGCTGACAACATCCGTAATTACCTTAAAGCTAATGAAGCCCCAGAATGAGATGGAAATTAAAACCATTACCGAAACTAATAAAAATATTGCGGATTTCTTCATCGAAGAGTTATTGTGGTAATTTTATTAATGATTTAGAACAAATATAACCAAATAAAGTTTTCAAAATTATACTTTTATTCTATCTCTTAATAATTAAATTATGTATTGATGCCCGATAAACTTTTTAGGAAGTGATTTGATCCGGTTTAATGTTTAAATTTTTTTTAAACAGAAATTTCTAAAATTAAATATTCAATCATCTTAAATCATTTACCAAATTAAAAAAACTTTCAATAAATTTTTCATTATGAAGAAAATCTCTTACACTTCCTTAATGCTGCTTCTTTGTTCCTTAGTCTTCTGCTCATGTTTATCAATTAACCGAAGCATAAAATTAAATAAAGACGGCTCCGGACAGGAAACTATTAAAATAATATTTTCAAAGGAGTTTTATACTATTATGTCAACTATGACTTTAATTATGGATTCGACCCGAAAACAGGAATATCTTGATTCATTATACAATGACCAAATTTTTATCGGTAAAGTAAAAGATGAATATGATTCTATCCCCGGAGTAAAAGTGGCTGATGTTACTTCGGAAAGAAATTCCGACTCATCAAATACTTTCAAAATCAAATATGATTTCGACAACATACAAAGTATCGGCAAAGCAATGAGCAATATTAACGATAAAAAAGATGACTACGAAATATCAGTCACATGGCTCAAAGAAGAAGGCAATGTTGTATTTAATTATAATTATAAGGAACCGTCTATTAATGATTCAATAAGTAACGATTCGCTTACCGAACAAATGAAAAAAGGAATGTCAACTATGTTTGACGGAGCAAGTATGCATTTCGAAATTGAATTTCCCTATGAAGTTATATCCTCAAACGCTACATCAGCAAGCGGGAATACATTGATCTGGATTTATACAATGTCAGATTTATTCAGCAAGGGCAGTATGAATCTTGAAGCTGTTATGAAGGAAAATTAATCTGTAAATTTCAAATCTGCATAAAAAATTTATTTCATTTTTAATTAAATTAAATTGCCACGCTTTTTTTAACAAAGAAAAATTTACCGGATTTAGTCATTCTTACATTACTTCTTATTATCGGAGTAAAGATTTCCTGCCATGTTGAAAAGATAAACGATATTACTAATTTCGATGATACCGTTTATCTTTCCAGGGGAATTACAATTAACCCTTTTATAAAATCACACCTCGACGGATTTATTTATTATGTTTGGTTTAAATTTCTTTCCTTCTTTACAAACAATAATATCGAATTATATTTTCTGAATAACAGCCTTCTTCTTGTTTTGCCGGCAATAATGTTATTTATTTTCCTAAGAGTGATAAAAGCTAATTTACTCATTGCTTTTATATCATCTGCAATTTTTATTCTTTCTTCTGCAAATATCTTTGTAATTCCATTCATAACGAAATTCGCACTTTGCATAATCTTGACAGGGTTTATAGTTTTATACAAAATTAAAAGTGTGAAAAAAAAATTACTATTCTCTGTTTTTCTGTCAACAATATTGCTGTATACAAGACCGGAATTTATTCTCACGCTTGTATTCATGATAATTATTTATATAATTTATATTTTTAGAAATAATAAACAGATCAAAAGTAATATTATAAAAGAATTGATACCCGTTATATTAATTTTACTTTTGATAATTTTTTTCAATCCCGTGTCAAGACATCGTGCAAATATAGCTTTTACACAGCATTACGCCATGGGTATTCAACAAAGGGATAATAATAGAAACGGTAAGTTGGGAGAACCTGAAGAAATAATGAGAAAAGATTTTTCTACAGATTATTCAATAAGCAAAGCATTAACAAATAATCCGCAGTTATTTTTGGAACATGTTTGGTTTAATTTTCTTAGATTGGGTGAAATTATCGAAGATACTTTTCCATTCTTTATTATCAAAGGCGAGCACAAACTTTTATCAAAAATTTTTTATCTTACTTTCCTGATGTTGTCGGCCTTTTTCTGTTACTCTCTGATTGTGCGAATACGAAAAAAGAAGTCCGGTATTTTAACTTTAATATACTTTCTTTATGTACTGCCACCGGTCATTTCCGTTTTTATTTTTTACCCAAGAGTTCACTATCTGATTTTTCTATTTGCTTTTGTTTTAATTTATCTAAGCTATGAAATTTCAAAGAGAATTAATTCTTATGAAATCATGAGAAAATATTATTTTCCTGCAGCCGTAGTGATAGGTGTATTTTTGATAATTGTAGTTCCATTCAGAGCAGATACCGAATCAATTCACGAATCACATTGCACTGAACTCAATGCAATTAATTCGATAAATAAATATAAATTTAATGGTAAAATTAATTTCCTTGCCGCAGGACCGGGCATTGTGACTTATCTTGAAAATGATTGGAATATTATAAAAGATGGAAATATTGAAAGCCCTCTTCAAAATTTTATTAAAAAAAATGATATCAATTTAATTTTAGTTGATGATTTTTTTTTAAATCATCCGTCTGTCATTGACGAAGCTGAATTAGAAATGATTTTAAATGACACAAATTTTGTAAAGCTGAACATTCCTAATTGCACTTCTTATTTACTTGCAAGGAAAAATATTATGAAATGATGAATAAACGTTATAAGTAATGAAAGAATAATTTTCCTTATTGTAAATACTTCATTATTTACTTAGCTTATAAAAATCAGTTATGAAAAGAATTTTCTTAATGGTTATATTTTTGTTTTTGCAAAGTTCTTTTGAACTGCCGGCTCAGTATATCTGGAATCCTCAGCAAAGCAACACTTCTTCAAACCTGAATTGTGTAAATTTCATTGACGATTCAAAAGGGTTAATATGCGGTGACAATGGAATTATTCTCAAGACTACAAACAAAGGTGAAAACTGGTTTCAACTCAATTCCAATACAAATCAAAAATTAAATTTTATACACAGAAGATCCGGACTCATCTGGATTGTCGGTGATAGCGGTGTGATGTTAAAATCAAGCAACGAAGGAATCTCATGGATTCAAGTACCTTCGGGAACAACCCAAAATATTAACTCAATGGATTTGACAAATCTTAATTTAGGACATTGTCCATGTGACAACGGGATTATTCTTAGAACAACAAACAGCGGAATTAACTGGCTTGAAACTCAATCTGTTGTTAATACAAATTTAAATAGTATTGCGCGAAAAGTCATCTGCGGTGATAACGGAATTATTCTTTCTTTATCAAATAATAATTGGCTTATAAGTAATTCAGGCGTTACAAACGATTTATTATCAGTAAGTGCTGTAGCAGACGGATATCTATACGTAATTTCTGGAAAAGACGGGATACTATTAAATTCCAGTACAGGTTTTTGGAATATTCAAAACTCAGGAACAACAAACGATCTTAATACAATTAATCGTGCTTCTTACTATCAATTTATATTTTCAGTTGGAAATTCCGGTACTTACATTAAATCAGCCGACGCCGGTCAAAGCTGGTCTTCCGTGAATCTACCGACAACTCAAAATATTAACGGTGGAGTTTTTATTGATCAATTCACAGGTTGGATTGTTGGCAATAACGGGACGATTCTTTCGACAAAGACAAGGAAATTCTTTTCGGAAAAAATTGACGGGAATAATATTTTGACATGGTATACTCAGAATGGACAATTTAATTTTAATGACAGTACCCACTCATCCGGCTTTGAGTGGCCAAGAGGTTCGGGAAAACATGCAAGATACTCTTCCGCTTTCCTTATTGGCGCGGTTGTTAATAACGATACTCTTATTGTTTCCGGAGATGCAGGCAATGGCGGAGAATTTCTTCCCGGTTACACATCTAATAACGGTCAGGCTTCAGGAAAGGATGATTCGTTATACAAAATCTATAAATTGAAATACGGAGTTTTGGATGATGGCAGAATGAGCTGGCCAAATTCAATTCTTTTCAATTCGGATCAGGGTGCTCCGGTTTACTTAAACACTCAGACAGGAATGTGGGAGCCGAATGATTATGGGAATCAAACTATATTTTTCAGAATGACGGATTCATATCCCGAATCTCATTTTCAATCTGGAGGACGAACATCACCACTTAAAGCCGATGTCAAATGTATCAACTTTTCTTTCCATACACAGGATGCTTTGGATAATGTAATTTATTCTGATTATCAAATAATTAACCGAAGTAATAATGTCTGGAGAAATACTTATTTTACTTTTTTTTCAAATGATGATACCTCGGATGATGGAGGATATCTTGGCAGTGATACATTAATTAATTTGGGTTTTTGTTATGGACGAAGCGATGATCCTGTCTATGGGACAAATCCTCCGGCTGTTGGTTTTAAGATTATTCGCGGTGCAAATTATTCGGGAAATCAAAATGATACAATTTTCTTTTATGATGGAAGGAATAGAAAATTCAAAGCAGGTTATAAAACAAAGGGACTGCATTCATTCAATTGGTTTTATGATGATGGTCCGGGGGATTATTTCAACACTTATAATTCAATGGAGGGAAAATCCTTTAGAGGTGGTCATCCTATAATAACTCCTAATGGTGATACTACTAGATATTATTTTTCAGGTGATCCTGAAACTAACATTGGTTGGATAATGCCGCCTAGTTCTGGTTATAGAAGAACTTTCACAACAACCGGTCCTGTAAACGTTAACCCCGGCGATACACAGCATATTGTGATTGCACAGGTTATTGCTCAGGGAATAAATTATTTAAACAGTGTAACAAAATTAAAAGAAAGTTCACTAATAGCTGATCAGAATTATAACAATTTTTTTGAAAATGTTCCCATAGGAATTAATAATATTTCTTCTGAAATTCCCCAACAATTTTCTCTTTATCAGAATTATCCAAATCCCTTTAATCCTTCTACAACTATTCGTTTCGAAATTCCGAAGCAATCTTTTATAACTTTAAAATTATTCGATGTTACCGGAAGAGAAATTGCATCACTCATAAATCAAAATCTGAATGCCGGTTATTACGAATACAAATTGTTTTCCGACAAATACAGTCTGTCAAGCGGGGCTTATTATCTAACATTAAAATCAGGCAACCTTGTAAAAACAACGAAGATTATTTTATTGAAGTAACGTTAATACTCAATACTCAATTCTCAATATTAATTGCTTCCCTTACAGTCTCATAATCAAATCCTCTCGAAATCAAATACCTGTAACATTTGCTTTTCTTTTCAGCTTCATTGTTTCCCTTAACGTTTTTTTTATACTTAGCCAAAAGTCCTCTTGCCAGTTCAACTTCCTTTCCTTCGGAATAATTATCTTCTATAGTTTCTTCAACGGTTTCTTTGTCAATTCCCTTTTCGGAAAGCTTCATCTTTGCCAGCCGCTTACCGATTGGCTTTCTTCTTAATCTCTCCTCTAAAAAGTTCTTCGCATAAGACTTATCATCGAGATATTTTTGTTTTTCCAAAAGACCGATCACTTTATCTATTGTATTTTCGGAAATTTTCTTTTGCTTTAATTTTTGCTTCAGCTCCTTGCTGCTTCTCTGTTTATATGCCAGATAAGCATAAGCAACTTTTTTCCCGAAGCCAATCTCATCGAATTCTTTCATCTCTTTTATCTTATCTTCATCCGCTTCATCACCTGTTCTCAAACCAAATTTCAGGACACTGTCTTCATAAAGACCAAAAGCAAATTCCCCGTCAAAAAAAATATTATAGCGATGCATGTCTTTTTTTTGCTTCTCTATCTTTGTAATCTTCATTGTTTAACTATGATTTTCCTGATATAAATGGTAACTATGATTATTAACGTAACCAGTTGATGTGAATTTTAAGATTTGAGTATTTAATGAAGAGTTCTCTACGAAAGTTGATAAGTTTTCAGAACTATGATATATTCTTTATTTAAATAATGAGCCCGATTACTTTTATTCAACTTATTTAAACCCAGATTGTTCATTAAGGATTTTTAACCACGAAGAACGCAAAGTACACAAAGTACACAAAGGGTCTGAGCAAAGTAAATAAATATAAGAAATAATTCTTTGTGAACTTTGTGTAAAGTCTTTGTGGGCTTTGTGTTAAAAGGTTCTAAATTTTCTAATGAACAATTTGGGTTAAATATAATCAATCATATTTATCATTTCACCATTTATATCATAGTTCAGAAAAGTGTAAAAAAATTTCTATTTCTTTTTCGAAACTGCTTCTTCTTTTTTAACTTCCGCACCGTTATTTGAATTTTCAGGAATGTCTGTAATTCCAATCGAAGCTCTTACTTCCTTATATAATCTCTTCAATGCTTCCTTGTCTTCCTGTAAGAATTTTTTAACGCCGTCTCTTCCCTGCATCCGGCTGTCTCCGTAACTAAACCATGCTCCTGATTTTTTTATGATTTCTTTTATTACTGCAAGGTCAATAAGGTCTCCGAGTTTTGAGATTCCTTCATTGTAAATTATATCGAATTCAACTTCTTTAAATGGAGGTGCAACTTTGTTTTTTACAATCTTCACCTTTGTTCTGTTTCCGATTACTTCCACTCCATCCTTGATGGCTGCAATTCTTCTTATATCCATTCTTATCGATGCATAAAATTTTAATGCTTTACCGCCGGTCGTAGTTTCAGGACTTCCAAACATTACTCCGATCTTTTCCCTGAGCTGATTGGTAAATATTAATACTACGTTCGACTTCGCTACTGCTGCCGTTAATTTTCTTAACGCCTGTGACATTAACCTCGCCTGCATTCCCATTACTGAATCTCCCATCTCGCCTTCTATCTCTGCCCTCGGGGTCAATGCTGCAACCGAATCTATTACTATCACATCAAGCGAATTGCTTCGGACAAGTGTCTCGCAAATTTCCAATGCCTGCTCTCCGTATTCGGGCTGTGAAATCAAAAGATTATTCACATCCACACCAAGCTTCTGCGCATAACCGGTATCGAGTGCATGTTCGGTATCTATAAATGCAGCAAGTCCTCCTGTCTTTTGTGCTTCTGCAATTATATGCAGACATACTGTAGTTTTTCCTGATGACTCCGGTCCGTAAATTTCCATTATTCTTCCTCTTGGGACACCGCCAATGCCGAGCGCTGCATCGAGTGATATTGATCCTGTCGATATCGCAGCAATTTTCTGAATCGGCTTATCACCCAATTTCATTATCGCGCCTTTACCATGTTCCTTCTGAATCTGCTCGAGAGCCATGTCGAGCGATTTGATCTTTAAGTCTCTGTCTTCTGCCATATTATTTTATTGTTATGTATTTAAGGTTTGTAAATTGAAGTAGTGTCAATATATCCAATTAGTTTTAAATTTTAAATGTGTTTATCAATTCAAACTTGTTTAAAATATCTGAAATAACTACAATAGTCAAATAGTAAAAATACAGGTTTGTGAAAGCAAATATTTTTTGAGCTCCGGAAATTCAAAAACAAAAGAATCATCACTTTTATAAATTATTGGCTCCGCTTCACGTTTGACATTATGATAAATAAGTGTACTTATTTTATTAAAACCATTCGCTTAACGGCAACAAATTCTCCGGAAATAATTTTATAAAAATAAATCCCGCTGGATAAATTAAATTTATCTCCCAAAAATTCAACCTCATAGCTCCCGGCATTTAATTTTTGATCAATAAGACAGGTTACTTCTTTTCCGCTCATATCGAAAATAATCAATGTAGTATATCCTGATTCAGAAAGATTGAATTTTATTTTTGTAGAAGGATTAAAAGGATTCGGATAATTATTAAATAAATTAAACTCGGTTGGAATTTGTTCGCTTATTAAATTTAGTCCGGTATTGATTATAGTTCTAAAGTTCCAAACAGTAGACCATGGACCCGTTCCGGTTCCGCTCGTTGCATTTACTCTCCAAAAATATAATGAGTTTATTCCTAAAATCGGGACAGGAACACTATACTGTGAATTGGTTATATTCGATTCATCAAGAATAATGAAGTTAAAATTTAAATCCAGACCGATTTGTACTCTGTAAGAAATTGTTCCCGAAATATTGTTCCAGTCAAGTGTAGGAGTAAGTGAAACATTTAATGAACCGTTGATTGGTGATATCAAAACCGGTGCAGGAGGCAGAGACGAAGTGATCGTTGTAAAGTTCCAGACCAGTGAAAAAGCTCCGCTGCCTGCTTCATTTATTGCATTCACCTTCCAATAATATTTGGTATTCAAATTCAAAAGCGATGAAGGAATTAAATATTGTGAAGCTGTTACATTGGAATCGTTAATAATAAAATTAACAAAATTTGAATCACCCGATAATTGTATTTTATATCTTGTAGCATTTGAAACATTATCCCACTCAAGTAAAGGTGTAAGCGAAATTCCAGTTGAATCATTTGTAGGTGAAACAAGAATAGGGGCTGCAGGTAAAGTAACTGTTCTGAATCTCCAGACAGACGACCATGAACCTGTTCCGTTTGAATTAGTTGAGCTTACTCTCCAATAATAAAGAGTGTTAATTGAAAGTGTTGAAGGAGGGATTGTATATTGTGTTGTTACTAAATTCGATTGATTAATTAACGGAGTGGTAAAATTTGAATCAATGGAAACCTGAATATTGTAGCTTAAAGCAGTCGGGGCATTATTCCATTCCAAAGCAGGAGTCAGCGTAACTTCTGCAGTACCGTTTACTGGTGTTATTAATATAGGAGCAGGAGGCAAAAAAGTAGTCGTTCTGAAATTCCAGACAGATGACCATGAGCCGGTTCCGTTTGAGTTAGTTGCATTCACTCTCCAATAATAGACGAAATCATAATTCAAGATTGATGCAGGAACCTGATATTCTGAAGAAACGGTTGTTTGGTTCAAGATTATATTATTAAAATTTATATCTGTGGACAAGTGAATTCTGTAACTATTTCCAACTATTACTTCATTCCAGTCGAACAAGGGAGTAAGAGAAATATATGTTAAATTGTTTTGCGGACTAATTAATATTGGCACAGGTGGTATCATATTGAAGTTTAGGTTATTGAAAATTCCATAAACAGGTGCTTTTCCCCATCCAGATACATTTACATAGCCGCCGGCTTTCATATCCCTTATGTAAAAAATTCTTAAACTGTCCGATGTAGTATATGATGATAACGAAGGATGTTTCTCTTCAATATTTGGTGTACTTGTAATGTTTAATGGAACAGACCATGAAACTCCGTTATTACTTGAGACGGAATAAAAAATTTCACCTGCATTAACAATAGACCCGTCTTGCACAACCTGTGTATTTCCCCTGAGATAAGCAGTAAAAGCACAAACTAATTTACCATCAGGAGTTCTTGTAATTGTAGGATGACATAATGGTTCAATAGCTGCCTGTGTTATAGTGTCTGCAAGATTTGAAATGTTTATGCTTCCGGCAATTTGTGTAAAAGTATTTGTCTGAGAAAACCAATGATAAATTCTTGGCTTAATGAAAGCTGTTGTATGCGGAGGTAGTAATGCAGTACTATTAACGTTATATGCAGCGAATACTATGTGTGCATTCCCGGTATTATCATTCACTGCCTGATAACCTCCATTTACGTTTGCATACAAAGAATCTCCCCCGTCCGGAATATAATTCATAATTATTGTCCCTCCATCAAATGTAATTCCATTGTCATTTGATCTATACCAGGAAAATGTATTATCTTTAATATTATCTGTTCCGATAATAGCAACTTTTCCATTATCACCTGATACAACATCAAAATTTCCCGAAGACCCGCTAATTAAAGGCATATCGGTATAAGATGCCCATGTACTTCCGTTATAAGTTGTTCTTGCACCAATTCCATAACTATCATTAGGTGATGCTGCCATAACGAGATTTCCGTTCGATGTACCACAGATATGCGGCCAAATTGGAGGTAATCCACTTAACGGTACTCCCATTATTTCAGAAAAAGTAAAACCTCCGAATACTGCATCTTTAAAAACAACCGATCCAAGAAATGTACTTTTATGACAGGCAATTACAGGGATTCCATTGCTCAATGCCATACAGGGAAAACCATAATATTCAGAAAGATCCATCACATTTTGTATCCATGTTGATCCATTGTCTTTAGTATAGGAATAATAGATAAATCTTTCATTAGATCCACCTACATTAGAATCCTGCTGAGCCATTAATATTGCACACCAGGAATTCGGATTTGAAGGATCCTGAACCAAATATCTTATGCTCCCGTTACTCTGAAAATCATAAGATACTGACCAGAGATTTGTCCATCTTTCTCCGAATCCTAATTGTGGAGGAGGAGGCATTTGTGCATTTATTGAAGAACGAAATAGTATAATCGTAAATAATAAGAAAAGAGTTTTCATAATCTGTTACCGTAAATATTTTTAAAATTAAACAAACGCCAACTGTTCAAATAATTTCCGTTCTTATTAAAATTATTTTATCAACAACATTCGCTTTGTCTCTGTAAAATCCCCCGAAATTAATCTATAAAAATAAATTCCGCTTGACAGATCATGTTTATCTCCCAAAAATTCATACTCATAACTTCCGGCATTTAATTTTTGATCAATAAGACGTGTTACTTCTCTGCCAGTAAGATCAAAGATAATTAATTCAGTCAAACCTGATTCCGGGAGATTAAATTTTATTTTTGTAGAAGGATTAAAAGGATTCGGATAATTATTAAATAAGCTAAACTCAACTGGAATTTGCTCGCCTATCAAATTTAATCCTGTCAAAAATTGTGTTCTGAAATTCCATGTTGAAGACCATGGACCCGTTCCGGCTGAGTTCGTTGCATTTACTCTCCAGAAATATAATGAGTTAGGTCCTAAAATCGGAGAAGGAATTGTGTGTTGTGAATTGGTGATATTGGATTCATCAAGAATTATAAAATTGAAATTTAAATCTATACCAATCTGAACCCTGTATGAAATAGCTCCCGAAACATTGTTCCAATCGAGTAATGGAGTAATAGAAACATTTGATGCACCGTTTGCCGGTAATATTAATAACGGTGCCGGAGGAATTGACGAAGTTGTCGTAGTAAAATTCCACATCAGTGACCAGAGTCCTGTTCCTGCTTCATTAATTCCATTTACTCTCCAGTAATATTTAGTATTGAAATTCAAAAGGGCTGAAGGAACTTCATATTGAGAGACCGTAATAGTCGAATCATTAATAATATTATTTATAAAATTTGAATCAACCGATAACTGAATTCTGTATCTTGCTGCGTTTGAAACATTATTCCAATCAAGCAATGGTGTAAGAGATATACCTGTAGAACCATTTGAAGGTGATGTAAGAATTGGTGCAGCCGGTAAAGTAACTGTTCTGAATCTCCAGACAAACGACCATGAACCTGTTCCGTTTGTATTAGTTGAACTTACTCTCCAATAATAAAGAGTGTTAATTGAAAATGTTGAAACCGGAATTATATATTGAGATGAAACTAAATTCGATTGACTTATTATTGGACTGATTAAATTTGAATCCAAGGAAACCTGAACATTGTAAGTTAAAGCAGTCGGAGCATTATTCCAATCCAATGTCGGTGCTAATGTAATTTCTAAAGCTCCGTTTACCGGTGTCAAAAGCACCGGAGCCGGTGGTAAAAAAGTAGTAGTTCTGAAATTCCATACAGTTGACCAAGCTCCTGTTCCGTTAGAGTTCGCTGCATTTACTCTCCAGTAATAGATAGAATCGTAATTCAAAGTTGAAACAGGAATCTGATATTCAGAAGTTAAACTTGTTTGGTTTATAATTAAATTATTGAAACTGATATCTCTGGATAATTGAATCATATAACTTTCAGCACTGATTACATTCTGCCAATCCAATAAAGGAGTAAGTGATATATAGCTTAAATTATTTTGAGGATTTAATAAAACCGGAGCAGCCGGTACCTGATTAAAATTAAGATTATTAAAAATTCCATATACAGGTGCTTTACCCCAGCCACTGATAAGAATCCAAGCTCCGGCTTTCATATCTCTTAAATAAAAAATTCGTAAGCTGTCTGTAATTGTATTTGGAGATAATGAAGGATGTTTTTCTTCAATATTTGGAGTATTGGTAATATTCTGCGGACCTGACCATGAGCTTCCATTATCATTTGAAACAGAATAAAATATTTCACCTGTATTGACAATGGTACCGTCATTCACAATCTGAGTATTTCCCCAGAGATAAGCAGTAAAAGCACAGATTAATTTTCCGCTTGAAGTTATCGTGATTGTCGGATGACACAAAGGTTCTATACTTGCTTGAGTAATTGTATCGGAAAGATTCGAAATATTAATTCTTCCGGCAATTTGTGTGAAAGTATTTGTCTGAGATGACCAATGATAAATTCTTGGTTTAATAAAAGCAGTTGTATTTGGAATTGGAAATAATTTCCCCCCTATATTATATGCTGCAAAAACAATATGAGCATTCCCGTTATTATCATAGACTGCCTGATATCCACCGTAAACATTTGCATACAATGTATCTCCACCGTCAATAATATAATTCATAATTATTGTTCCGGCATCAAATGAAACACCATTGTCATTGGACCTATACCATGCGAATGTATTGTCTACTTCATAATTAGTCCCTATTATAGCAACCTTTCCATTAGGTCCTGACGCAACATCAAAATTACCTGACGGCCCGTTAATTAACGGCATATTGACATAAGGTGACCACGAATTTGTGAATACTGCCCTTCCACTTGGCTGACTTTGTGGACCTGTATTTTCAGATGCCGCCAAAACTAAATTTCCATTAGTAGTTCCAGCTATATGAGACCATATCGGAGGCGTAGCAGATGGAACAGGAATTCCACTTATTTCTTGGAAAGAGAATCCACCGAACAGCAAATCTTTAAATACAAATGAACCAAGTGCCGAGCTTCTGTGACAAGAAATTACCGGAATTCCGTTACTTAAAGTTATACACGGAAATCCAAAACTCGAAGAAATATCGAGTACATTCGATGTCCATGATATTCCATTATCTTCACTATAGGAATAATAAATATATCTTTGAATACCAACCGCCGTATTAGAATCCTGTTGTGCCATTAATATCGAACACCATGAATTTGGGTTTGCAGGATCCTGTATCAAATACCTGATGCTACCGTTTGTTTGATAATCATAAGAAACAGACCAAAGATTAGTCCATGACTCGCCTGGTTGTAATGGGGGATTAGGAGGTAGCTGTGCATTTAATGATGATTGAATAAAAAAAATTAACATTAAATAAATAAGTTTTTTCATATTTACATTCCTTTCAATTTATTAAGATTAAAGTTAAGTGTGGCACATTTAAAATTTTGTCTCTATTCAAATAGAAAATTTATTTCAAAAATGTGCCACACTTGTACACTTAAATTTATTTTATAAGCATCATTTTTTTTATTTGAATAAATTCTCCTGAAATTATTTTATAAAAATAAACACCGCTCGATAAATCAGCGCCATTGAAATCAACCGAATAATGTCCCGGACTTTGCTTCTCGTTAACTAGAACCGCAACTTCATTTCCCAGCATATCGTAGATTGTCAAATTTGTAAAACGATTTTCGATTAGCGAATAACGAATTACAGTAGCCGGATTAAAAGGATTCGGATAATTATTAAAAAGATTAAACTCTGTTGGAATTTGTTCGGTAATTAAGTTTATACCGACCTTAAGTATTGTTCTGAAGTTCCATACAGGAGACCAGGAACTTGTACCAAAATTGTTTCTTGCATTTGCTCTCCAGTAATAAATAGAATCATAATCCAGAACTGATAACGGAATATGAAATCCTGAAGTTGTGCTTGTTTGGCTTATGATTGTATTACTAAATGTTACATCTCCGGATAATTGAATGGTGTAACTATCTGCACCGCTCACATTCTCCCAATCCAATATTAAAGGATTAATTAAGTTGAATGTTGAATTATTTTGGGGACTCAACAAAATGGGGGCAGCTGGTACTGCAGGTGGATGAATTAAAAACATTCTATTTAAAATCCCATATACAGACGCTTTGCCCCATTCTTCTACCAAAGCCCAGCCACCTGCTTTCATATCTCTCAGATAAAAAACTCTTAAACTGTCAGTGTATATAACTGGAGGTAATGAAGGATGTTTCTCTTCAATATATTGTGTGTTTGTAATATTCAACGGAGTTGACCAGGAGGCTCCATTATTAAAAGAGTACGCATAAAAGATTTCTCCGGCATTAACAGTATCACCGTTGTCAACAACTTGTGTATTTCCTTTTAGATATGCTGTAAAAGCGCAGCTTAGTTTTCCACTCAGACTTATCGAGATTGTCGGATGACATAACGGCTCAATTGAATGTTGTGTTATTGTGTCTGCAAGTGGAAAAATATTAAATCCTCCTGCGATTGCCGTAAAAACATTTGTCTGAGATGACCAATGATAAATTCTTGGTTTAATAAAAGCTTTGGTATATTTATTTGAGAATACTGCATTCCTGTTTACATTATATGCAGCAAAAACAATATGTGCATTTCCACCGGCATCGTATACTGCCTGGTATCCTCCGTAAAGATTTGCAAATAATGTGTCACCCCCGTCAATAAAATAATTTATAATTTCACTACCGGCATCAAAAGTATTCCCGTTGTCATTCGATCTGTACCATGATAATGTATTATTTAACTCATGGTTTGTTCCGATTATAGCTGCTTTCCCATTGGGACCTGAAGCGACATCAAAATTTCCTGATGGTCCGTTGATTAATGGCATATTACTATATGGTGACCATGAACTTCCATTATATACTGTCCTTCTGCCCGGTTGACTTACTGTGCTTTGATCTTCGGATGCAGCTAAAATCAAATTACCATTTGTTGTCCCGGCTATATGCGGCCAGATTGCTGGCGTTGCAGTGGGGATCGGGACACCATTTATTGGTTTAAAAACAAAAGCTCCGAATACTATATCTTGAAATACAAACGATCCAAGTGCTGAACTTTTATAACAGGCAATCACAGGAATTCCATTACTCAATGTCAAACAGGGAAACCCCCAACTTGAAGAAACATCAAAAAAATCTGATGCCCATGTAAATCCATTATTGCCACTGTATGAGTAATAAATAAATCTCCGAACACCGGCAGCCGTATTAGAATCTTGCTGTGCCATTAATACAGAACACCATTGATTTGTATTCACCGGATCCTGAACCAAATATCTGATGCTTCCGTTTGATTGAAAATCATAAGAAATTGACCAAAGATTAGTCCATGACTCTCCTGGTTGTAATGGGGGATTAGGAGGTAGCTGTGCATTTAATGATGATTGAAAAAATATAATCAACAATAAAGAGATAAACTTTTTCATGTTGGGCTCCTTTCAATTTGTAAAATCAAAAAGTTGCCACCTGCATTTTAAGGTGGCAACTGAAAATAAATTTTTATTTTATAAGCATCATTCTTTTAGTTTCAATAAAATCCCCCGAGATCAATTTATAAAAATAAACTCCGCTTGATAATTTAAACTGATCGCCGGAAAAATCATACTTATAACTTCCTGCATTTAATCTTTGATCAATAAGCCGTGTGATCTCTCTTCCGACTGCATCATAAACTATTAAAGTCGTATAGTTTGATTTCGGAATGCTGAATTTTATATTTGTAGTTGGGTTAAACGGATTCGGATAATTTTGTGAAAGCTCATAAGTAGTAACTTCAGAATTAATTTGATTTATACCAACTAAATTTAATGTCTTAAAAATTCCATACACAGGAGCCTTGCCCCAGCCTGCGAAATTCACCCAGCCGCCTGCTTTCATATCACGAACATAAAATATATTTATTGAATCTGTTACAGCATTATTAATAAGCGAAGAATGCTTTTCTTCTACACCCGGACTATTTGTAATATTTGCAGGTGTCGACCATGTTACTCCATTGTCTGAAGAAATTGAAGCAAAAATTTCACCCGCATTTAAAACATCACCGTTATCTACAACCTGTGTATTTCCATTTATAAAAGTAGTGAATGAACAAATAAGTTTACCATTTGTAGTTTTACTGACAGAAGGTTGTGCAACAGGAGGCATCAATAATGTTGTTATTGTATCAGCAAGATTAGGAATATTAAATTTACCTGCAACCTGTGTTATCCCTGTAGCAGGAGACCAGTGCAGAATTTTCGGTTTAATGTAAGCGAATGTATTAGCATTTGGAAATACAGTCGCACTTATATTGTAAGCTGAAAAAGTTAGATGAGGCACTTCATCTACATATACTGCCTGCAAGCCTCCTACAATATTTGCAAATAAAGTATCCCCTCCTTCTATTAAGTAGTTAAAAATTTCTGTTCCATTATCAAAAGTAACTCCATTATCAGTCGATTTATAATATTCTAATGCGCCGTTTCCGTCATAGTTAGTTCCGAAAATTCCTACAACTCCGTTTGCTCCTGATTCGACAGAATAATTTCCTGAAGGTCCGCTTAAGAGTGGTAATGGATTCCATCCTACCCAAGAAGTTCCGTTATAGGTTGCATAATAACCGCTAAATATCGGACTTGCGTTAAGCGATCCGGCCATTACTATATTTCCGTTGGATGATCCCGTAAGGTGTGGCCAGTTTGCAATTACATTCGTTGGCTGATTTGGAACCAACTCAAAAGCGAAAGCACCGAATTGAAGATCACGAAATACATTGGATATTACATTAAATCTGTGTGTAGCAATAACAGGTGTTCCATTGCTTAATGACATATCGGGAAACCCCCAATTTGCTGAAACATCCAGAACATTTGCTGCCCACGTAACTCCGTGATCAGTGCTGTAAGAATAATATACATACCTTTGAGTGCCCGCTCCAGTGGTTGAATCCTGTTGTGCCATAAGTATTGTGCAAAGATTTGACGCATTTGCCGGATCCTGCACAATGTATCTAATGCTTCCGTTTGTTTGATAGTCATAAGAAACCGACCATAAGTTCGTCCATGTTTCACCAAATTGTAATACCGGATCGGGAGGCAATTGAGCATATAGGTTTGAACAGATAAGTACAGCGGTTAGAAAAAAAGTAAACTTTTTCATTGGTAAATCTCCTTTCTTTTAGTTTTAAAAAAGTATTGAACGATGCGTTTATAATAAATCCAAAAATTTGGTATAGAGAATAAACTTATAGTATAAAGAGTTTATATCAATCATAGTATTTATTATTAATATTTTGCCAACTATGATTGCTTAAACAATTTTATTGAAATTGTTTTATTAAAATTTATTTCTAAGATTTATTTAAATTATAAAATTATTTTGGATAACAATAATTTTTTTAACACAATTTTTCAATTTATAAATTACATTTCAAAAACTTTTTAAATATATTAAAACACTTTCTAAAATTCTTATCACTTCTATGTCAGAGTTTATTCATTTGCATAATCATACGCATTATTCATTGCTCGATGCAATCTCGACTATAGATGGTCTCGTCAATGCAGCGTTCGAAAATAAAATGTCTGCTGTCGCATTGACCGACCACGGTGTAATGTATGGAGTGATGGAATTTTATAAGAAAGCAAAATCAAAAGGCATAAAACCGGTGGTCGGTTGCGAAGTTTATGTTGCACAGTCAGGCTCAAGATTCGACAAAGGCAAGAAGTTTGTAAAAGCAATAGAAGAGGTGGAAGAGCAGAATTTAGAAAGCTCGGACGGCTTGACTTCGACTAATATTAATTATGCCCATCTGATCCTTCTTGCGAAGAATGAAACAGGATACAGAAATTTAATTAAGCTGATTTCAATCGGTCATACCGAAGGATATTATTACAAGCCAAGGATAGATGTGGAAGTTTTGAGTCAATACAGTGAAGGAATCGTTGCAACTTCCGCATGCGCGGGCGGAGTTATTTCGTGTTACATTACACGTGATGATATGAAAACTGCAGAGAAAATGACGGGAGTGTACAAAGATATTTTCGGGGAAGATTTTTATCTTGAAATACAGGACCATGATATTCCTGCAGAGAAAAAAGTTATCGCAGCCATGCCGAAGCTGGCAAAGAAATTCGGCTTGAAGTTGATTGCAACCAATGATGTTCATTACATAAAAAAGGAACATGCAATCGCCCACAATATTTATTTGAATATCAGCGCGAAGCAATCGGCAAAGAACATCAGAAATTCCGTTCCTTCGGATCTGCTGACAAATCTTCGCTACGGAACTGACCAGATTTATTTTAAATCTACGAAGGAAATGTGCGAGCTTTTCAGAAATTATCCCGAAGCATTAAAGTCTACGCTTGAAGTTACGGAAAAGTGCAACCTTGAGCTCGACACTTCGCAGAACTTTATGCCTAATTACCAAATCCCTCTTGAAGAGAAAGTAAAAACCTTTGATGAATATCTTGAAAAGCTTTCGCATGAGGGTTTGAAAAATAGATTTATAAATGTCACAGATGAATACAGGAGCCGATTGAAATATGAACTTGATGTCATAAAGCGAATGAACTTCTCAGGCTATTTTTTAATTGTCAAGGATTTTATCGATTATGCAAAAAGCATTGGAATAATTGTTGGACCCGGAAGAGGAAGCGCTGCCGGAAGTCTTGTCTGTTATTGTATCGGAATTACAAATGTAAATCCTCTTGATTATAATCTGCTATTCGAAAGATTTCTCAACCCTGAGCGTGTTTCAATGCCTGATATCGACATTGATTTTCAGGATGACAGGCGTGATGAAGTAATCCGGTATGCTAAAGAAAAATACGGCGAGAACTCTGTTGCACAGGTTGTTACATTCAACAAACTTGCACCGAGAGGAGTTCTTAAGGATGTCGGAAGAGTTTTAAATTTTCCGTTTCAGGAAATAAACGATCTTACAAAAACAATCCCGATAATTTTCGGAAAGGTAAAGAAGCTCAGCGAATGTATGAAAGAAGAGCCGGACTTTAAAAAATATTTTGAAGACGGAGATAATTTTCAGAAAGAAGAGAAGAAAAAACTTTATGATTATTGTCTGGTATTGGAAAATTTAAATAAGAATTCTTCAATTCATGCTTCGGGACTTGTGATAGCTCCGGGAAATGTTACCGACTACGTTCCGCTGTCAAAAGTTACCGGTGAAGATAATGTTTTCTGTACACAGTTTGACATGAATCAGCTTGAAGATGCGGGACTTATAAAGATTGATTTTCTCGGACTGAAAGAATTAAAAGTTCTTGGAAAGACGCTGGCGTTGATTAATAAAAGATACAAAAAGAATATTACTATAGACGATATTCCGCTTGATGATGAAAAGACTTTCGATTTGTTTTCCGCAGGTTCGACAGTTGGAATATTTCAGTTTTCCAAAAGTAAGATGCGTGAATCGCTTGCAAAGCTGAAGCCGAAAAATATCAACGATCTTGCCGCAATGAATGCTTTGTATCGTCCGGGTCCAATGAAGCTAATTCCGGATTTTATTGATAAACGCTTCGGGCGCAAGCCGATTACATATCCTCATCCCAAAATGGAAGATACTTTAAAGGAGACTTACGGAATAATTGTTTACCAGGAGCAGGTGATGCAGATAGCAAGAGACGTTGCAGGATTTTCACTTGCCGAAGCCGACAATATGAGAAAAGCGATGGGTAAAAAGAAAAAGGAAATATTGATTAAGACAGAAGAAAAATTCATACAGGGAGCAATTAAGAATAATGTTTCGAAAAAAGTTGCTTCGGATATTTTCGCATTGATTTTTGACTTCGCTGATTACGGCTTTAATAAATCCCACGGAGTTGCATACTCAATACTTGCATTTTATACGGCATACCTGAAAACGCACTACCCGCTTGAGTTTCTTACTGTATCGATGGCATGCAGAAAGGATGACGAAACCGAACTTCAGCAGCTTGCAAACGAATGCCGTAAGATGAAAATTGTTTTGCGTGCTCCTGATGTGAACGAAAGCCAGATGGATTTTGCGATCCGCTATTCTGAACTTGAATCCGAAGATAAAGTCGGAGAAATACTTTACGGGTTGAGTGCAATAAAAAATGTCGGTGAAAAAGCTGCGCAGAATATTATTGACGAAAGAATTGCCAACGGAAAGTATAACGGCTTTATTGATTTTTTGAAGAGAGTGGATCTGAGACTCGTGAATAAAAAATGTGTAGAGAATTTGGTTTTTTCCGGAGCATTTGACGGTATTGATCCGAACAGGAACAAATTATTTCTTAATCTTGAGCGCTCGACAATGTATGCACAAAGGTACAGCTCAAGCCAGGAAGCGAAAGGTCAGGAAGGCCTATTCGGGAATAATGAAAACTCAAAGGTGCTAAATCAGGATTATATAATTCAAGACTATCATGAGTTTCCGGAAACAGAAAAATACAACAGGGAAAAAGCAGCGATTGGTTTTTATATTACAGGTCATCCGCTTTCACATTATGAAAAAGATATTGAAAATTTCATTGACCTGACATTCGGTGAAGAGCCCTCTGAAATAGATTTTAAAAAAATTAAGACTGCAACAATGTGCGGTGTGATAAACGACATGCAGGTAAAGATTTCAAAGAAAGGAAATAAATTTGTAGTTTTTAATCTTGTTGATTTTTACGGCTCGGGAGAATGCGTTGCCTTCGGCAGATTATACGAATCAAAAATAAAATTATTCTCGAATGATAATCTTGTAATTGTAAGAGGAACTCCTGAAGAAAACGGAGACAAAATTAAAATGACAGTACAGGAAATTTACAGTATCGATACTTTCCTGGAAATCTTCACAAAGAATCTTACCGTTAAATTAAACGAAAAGCATACCGACGTTTCGAAGATATTTTCAATAAAAGATGTCGTAGAAAAGAACATCGGAACTTCTAATTTATTTTTTAGCGTTATGAACAGCACACATTCAAGAGCTTTTAAATCAAAAGAATACAAAATAAAAGCGACACAGGAATTAATTTCAAACTTGAAAAATATAGTTGGAGAAAATAATTTGAAGCTAAATTAAAAATTTTATTAATCTAATAACCGAAAGGAATAAATAAAATGCAACCAATAGAATTAACAGACGCAAACTTTGAGCAGGAGGTTTTAAAATCAGACTTACCTGTTCTTATAGATTTTTGGGCGGTGTGGTGCGGACCGTGTAAAATGATCGCACCAATTGTCGGAGAGCTTGCAACCGAGTATGGAGGTAAGCTTAAGGTCGGAAAACTGGATATCGACAATAATCAGGAAGTTTCAATAAAATATGGTATCCGAAGTATTCCCACATTATTGATTTTTAAAGACGGAAAGATTGTTGACCAGATTGTCGGTGCTGTACCTAAAGCCAGTATAGTCGCAAAGCTTGAGGAGCATTTAAAAGTAGCAGTAAGCTGAGAGTTTAACTGAGAAATTTATTAAGGGATTTTACAATTTGTAGAATCCCTTATTTTATAAAATATTTTGAAAATAATATTTACTTCAATGAAACTCGTAAATTCGAAAATTATTTTCCCGGTTTGGATTATTATTTTTACTCTTAATTTTATTTCCTGCAGTAAAGAAAATAATACAGAATCACAGGGGAATAAATGCCGATCATCAAATAAAGAAAGTGAAAAAACTGAAGTTACTGATGGGGATTTTAATATCAATTATAATCTTGACGGAAAGCTAAAGGGAACTATGGAAATTAAAAAAGCCGGGAATAAGCTTAAGCAGAGCATGAATACTGAAATAATGGGAACTAAAAATCTGACTGAAGTTTTTATTTTGGATAGCGGTATTTTTATAGTTACCGATGTCGGAGGAAAAAAATTCGGTACGAAGGTTAATATAGATGATTTTAAAGAGAAACAAACAGGCGAGACAATTATAGATTATAAGGAGTTTGAAAAATTTCTTAATGATAAAAAATTTACAGGGAATGAAAATATTATAGGATATGACTGCGAAATTTATGACGTTGGAAAAGGAACAACTCTTTCGGTATATAATAAGAGATATGTCTTGAAAATATCAAATCCGCAGTTTATAGCAGCAGCAACGAAGCTTGACGATAAGCCCTCATTTTCCTCCGTTGAATTTGAAGTTCCTTCGGATGTTGATTTTAAAAGTGCGGGAAATCAGGAAGTTGACAAAAGATATATTGACTCGATGATAAATAAGTACAAGAAGTAAAAAAACATCACTGTAATAATTCTTATATAAAATTTATACATTGTGACAAAAACATTTTAAAACAAATTTAAATTTGACAAAATGGTAAATGGAAGTTTGAAAAAGATAATAAAGAATTCTTTCAATTCTCTCGGGTTTGATATAGTTAAAAAAAAGCCCGCTGCTCAAAAAGAATTTCAAAAATTTGCGGTATTTTATGACAGACTGGAAAATATGAAGATACACGGGTTTAAACCAAAGGTAGTGTTTGATTGCGGTGCACATAAAGGCGGCTGGTCAAAAGCATTGTTAACTCATTTTCCCGAAGCTGAATATTTTCTTTTCGAACCGAATCCGCTTCTCGGAGATAAAATTGAATCTAACCTTTCCAAATTAAACATTAATTATAAATTATTCCGGAATGCCGTCGGTTAAAAAAAAGGTACCGCAGAATTAAATCTATGGAGTGATATAGATGTGCTGATGGTTGGGTCTTCAATTTGCGGCCATGTTGCCGGCGAACCTTCAAAGAAATTTGTATATGAAGTTATAAGTCTTGATGATATTTCCAGGGAGAATAATGTCCTGCCTGATATAATTAAATTGGATCTTCAGGGATATGAAATTGAAGCATTGAAAGGATGCAAAGAATTATTAAAAACTACTGAATTATTTATGATCGAGTTCGGATGCCTTGATGCATATTTAAACAGGGCATCGGTGAGAGATTTGATAGACCTGATGTTTGATAATGATTACTGTCTGTATGATATTTCAGATTTGGCTTACAGACCTTACGATAATGCATTAACCGGAGGGGATTTCTTTTTTCTGAAAAATTCAAGTAAGCTAAGAAGCTATAAGGCGTGGAAATAATTTATAATAATTATAATATGTAAATTCCATAAGTTTAGAGAGAAAAGATTTTGCTTATTCACCAATGATCTTAACTAAAACTCTTTTCTTTCTTTTGCCGTCAAACTCTCCGTAAAATATTTGTTCCCAAGGTCCGAAGTCAAGCTTGCCTTTTGTCACAGCGACGACGACTTCCCTTCCCATAATTGTTCTCTTCAGATGAGCATCCGCATTATCCTCAAAAGAATTATGCTTGTATCTTGAGTATGGTTTTTCCGGTGCAAGTTCTTCCAGCCAAACTTCGAAATCATTATGCAGTCCCGGTTCATCATCATTTATAAAAACACTTGCGGTAATGTGCATTGCATTACAAAGAAGAAGACCTTCCCGGATCCCGCTTTCATTAAGACATTCTTCTATCTCAGGAGTTATATTAATTAACTCTCTTCTTTTCTTGATGTCAAACCAAAGTTCTTTTCTGAAATGTTTCATTACAATTTTACTTAAGTTGACCGCTTCGATATTTGAAGTTTGGTTTCAAATCAGCCACCAATTTATACTAATTACTTTTGTTAATAATTCATTTGTTTATTTTCGGCGATCGGGAATTTGTGATCATTTGCAGCAGTCTTTTCTTTCAATAATTAGAGTTACTTTAACCCAAATTGTTCATTAGAAATTTAGAACCTTTTAACACAAAGCCCACAAAGACTTTACACAAAGTCCACAAAGAATTATTTCTTACATTTATTTATTTTGCTCAGACCCTTTGTCTTCTTTGTGTTCTTCGTGGTTAAAAAACCCTTAATGAACAATCTGGGTTTAATTAAATTCATTTTTGAATTTATATATGATCGGAATTCCATTATAAAAATTATCAAGCTCCTCCTGAGAAAGTTTTTTCCTGTCGGCTATATCCGGTTTGTAAAAATCAATCCACGGATCCTGTGTGATATAAATGTTACCATTATAGTCAAAAGTAATAGACTCCGGGGCAATTCCAATTATCCGGTCTATATCGGAATGAAGAGGGATCGCTAAATTCATTTCTTTTATTTCACACTTGTTAACTGTAAAATCAGGATTAAATTTTATATAAAACATACTCTTTCTGTTTCTGTCTATACCGTATAAGTTATAATCGTCAACAGCATAAAGTCCGCAAATAGTAGTTATTTTCAAGTCACTGGTCCCGATAATTTTCAGCTGATTTGTATTTTTGTTTACTATATACAGCATTGTGCTGTCGGTAAATCCGTATTCTGTCTTCCTGTAATTTTCTAATCCGAGAAAGAAATAATCTTTGGTTGCAGCGAATCCTTCAAATCCGATATTGTCGTGTGTATAGGAGTAGATTTGCTCCGGAAGTGTCAGTCTTTTTATTGTCTTAAGAGTATCAAAAGTTAAGATATCTTTATTGAATGTAATTTCATAAACACCTTCCTTTTTTTTATAAATTTCAGGATCTCTTGAGCTGTATTCGTGTCCTTCTATTACAAGAAGGATTCTGTTGTTCGTGCTGTCAAAAACAATTTCCTCCATATCAACTTTCTTAAACTTCTGAAACAATGTCTTCACCTCATCGGAAAAATTAATGTTCGTAATCGTAAGGTGAGGAGGATCAATTCTTTCATCAATAGTTAAACGCCGGATTTTTCCTATATCATCGGCACAAACAAATACTTTCTTGCCGTCACTTAAACCGGCAAAAAAAATTCCTGAAGTTTGGTCAGTATGATTACCCTTTGAATCTTTCATCCATATAGGATATCCTCCAATTGTATGAATTCCTTCGGGATGTGCAAAATACAGATTAACAAAGACGATTATTGCTATTAAAGGTAAGAAAACTCTGATTATGTAGCTCATAAAAAATTAAAATTCTATACTTCTAACTCAATAAATTAAAAATCGTTCCTAAAAATAATAATCCCAAATTATTCAATGGAAATTTTAAAAAATCTTTAAACGCAAAGTTCGCAAAGCACTTTCGCAAAGTCCGAAAAGAGTTTTTTCTTACAATAAAATTTTGGTGATAATCCTTTGTGAGCTTGGTGCCTTTGTGTTGAATATTTTTCTAATGAACAATCCGTGATAAAAAATTATATTTGAATATTTGACATCTGAACTATATCCAATTAAAAAAGCCCGGCACAAAAAACAAGACCGGGCTTTAACATTTCAATAAATATTTTAATATTACTTTATTAACAACATTCGCTTAGTGACATTAAAATCATCTGTCTGCAGCCTGTAAAAATAAACTCCGCTTGATAATGATGCTCCATCCCATTTGTATGAATAGCTTCCTGCGTCGAGTTTCTCATTTACAAGTGTGACTAATTCTTTTCCGAGCATATCATAAACGATTAACCTTGCAGTGGCTGAATTCGGTAAATCGAATTTAATATTAGTTGATGGATTAAATGGATTTGGATAATTTTGATAGAGCTCATACTTCTCAGGAATACTTGTGGTGATGTTTTGTATTCCGATTATTTCAGGTGATATTGCCAACCCGTTTACACCGGCAAACCCAACATTAGTACCTATCAATGTTCCGGCACCGCTTGTCGTATCGATCGAAATTAATTTATTCAGAGCCGCACCTATTCCGCTTACTCCGTACAACTTTCCTAACTTTGAGAAAGCAATCGCAGTGTTTGGAGTAATGCCGGTGCTCCCGACATTTTGCGAAGCAGCCGTTTCTTTGTTGATTTTATAAACGATTCCTGTTGCGGATATTCCCCATAAGGTACCGTTAACCGGGTTAATTGATAATCCGTATAAACTGGAAATACCTGTGCTTCCGACTAATATTGTATCGTAAGTAAACACATTATATTTATAAAGTCTGCCATCGGTAGATGCACAAAATAAAATATCATCTAAATCGAATGCCAATGCTCTTACATTTGGAATCGGTATCGAAGGAACAAGGTAAGCATCGCCGCCGGTTGCATTTACTCTTGCAAGCTGGGTTAAAGCTGACCCTGAAAGTGACGCATACAATTGGTTACTAGAAGGACGGACGCTCAATCCTGTTAACTGTGTGAATCCCGACACTCCGACTGAAGTGCCGCTTCCTGTAGCTGAATTTATAGTAAGAAGAATTCCGTTGGACTGTGAGCCGGTTACACCATATAATGTATTTGCCTGAACTTCATTAATTACATAACCCTTTGCTTTAAGATAAATGAATTCATTCGGATTTGTTGCATCGTTACTTGTTATAATCAATGAGTCATATTTAACACCGGCTGATACAGGTTTGAAATACAAACTCAACAAAATAGAGTCAGCGAAATTTAAATTAACAGGTAAGGTTGGGACATTCAAAATATGAAACTCACTGTTCGACGCCTGAATACTTGAAATAGTTAAAACCGTGTTGCCGAAATTAATTATTTTTACTGTTTGAGTATCACTCAAAGTATTAACCTCAATATTCCCATAACTTAATGAGTCTTTATCTGAAAAAATTCTCGCAGTTGCGTAAGGAGTCAACTTCACATTACCAACCCATACTCCCCAGTTATTACTGGCTCCTGCATATTCAGTCATGATCCAAAAATTATCCTGCTCTACCGGGTCTAACCATGCACCCATATAATCGCCCCACCTGTTGCTTGAACCGGAGTTATTGTAAGTTCCCCTGCCAGCCTGTAACGTACTGCTTCCACTAAAAGTATTCGGGGGATCGGTATTCAGGCGTGTAGTATAATATGCACCAATGTATTGACTTAGTCCGGACCTTGAAAATGTAACAATGACATTTTGGTTTTTATCGACACTCAAATTAGGATATGAATAATAAAATTCATCTGCACCATATATTATATCCTGATCAGCCGTATTAGTACTTACATTTATTTTATAATATTTGAAGGCTGAATAGTTACCGTTTCTAACGGCATGAACTCCATGAACAAAGCCGTCTTTATAAACAGGTATGCTTCTGAATCCTGAACTTCCTCCGGCTGTAATCGGAAAATTTGAATTCAATTGCATCGAACTTGGCGGAGAAGAATACACGGTGACCGGAACAGCAACTGCAGTCATCGATGGGTTGTTAAGCGGATTAACTAATTTATAAAGAGAAACATATGTATTTTGATTAAAAGGTCCGTCACATAAAAAATAAAATTCTGAGGGATTTCCGTAAGTTGCACAAGGTCTTATTCCGAAAGCATCACCATTAAGTGTCGGATCCCTAATATCCCACATATCATACCATGAGACCGAACCACCTGTATTATTATAAAGCTGTGATTTATTTATAATACGGATTTTGGGATAAACATAACTATTGCTGAATGTAAATCCATTACCGGTTATATAAACCGCATTGGCATCATATCCTATTCCTTCATAATCACGCCATATATTAGAAGGTGTTGAGCCGTTTAAATCAGATCTCATAGCATAATTATACCATGTTCCAAGAGGTATTGAGTCATCGGAAATTGATAATACATCATAGGATATAGCACCGATTGGAGGAGTTATCCATGCCATTATCCATCTCCTTGAAAACTGATCATAAGTAATCATAGGATCTGAAAGATTGGGACCTATACCAAGCCCGGTTGAACCAAGCCAGCTGGCAGCAGCAATTGTCTTAATAACGTTTCCATTTTTATCCCAAATTCTAAATGTAGAATTTACACCTCCCACAACGTGTGTTGGACCTGCAGCAATATTTGCATCAGGAGGTATAAAAGCTGATTGCGGAACTCCCGGAAAATTTTTTACAAGCAGCGATGGAGAATCGCCTTCACCATTTAATGTCGATTCGTCAAAAACAAAATTTGTACCTTCCGAACCTGTAGGTTTTATTTTATTCAGGTAATCCTGCAATCTTGCAGGAACTTCCTGGTTATGTTCCCCCTTAACTAAATAATCCGGAAGCGGCTCTCCTTGAACTGCATCAGAAAAGTTATCTGTCGAAACCATCGTCCCGCTCGAAACAGAACCTTGTTCCGGACCCTGATAAAGCTGGGAATGGGATTCATTATTAATTATAAAATTAAAAATAAATAATACGAATAAGTAAAAAACAATTTTTTTCAAATTTTATTTCCCTTTCATTTTTTTTAATATAACTATTTTTTGAAATTATTAAAAGAATGTATTTATGACAAGAAGGTAAAGCATCTCATTGAGCATGTGAGGACAGTTTTATTCTCAATTTTTAAAGTTAATCATCCATACAGTTAAAATTACTCAGGTGAGCACGATTTGTATTTTATATCGGATTGTTAATAAAATCTCAAATGAGTATATTTTATGCTTATTAAAAATTATTTAAAGTAAAAATTATAAATATGTCTTTAAACGTTGGTGACAAGGCACCGGATTTTACATTAACCTCGTTTACACCTTCAACTGATACTGTTGATTACACCCTAAGTTTATTCAAAGATAAGAAAAATGTAATGCTGATATTTTTTCCGCAGGCATTTACCGGAACCTGCACAGATGAAATGTGCACAATATCAAAAGGGTTTAATGAATTTTCCGAAGGCGATACGGAAGTACTTGGAATCAGTGTTGACGGAACATTCGTTCAGAAAGCTTTTGCAAAAGACAACAAAATTAAAATTCCTTTGCTAAGTGATTTTAATAAAGAGACAATTAATAAATACGGGATAGTTCATGAAAATTTTGCTCATGGAATGAAGAATGTTGCAAAGCGTTCTGTTTTTTTAATTGGCAAAGACGGACTCATAAAATATATGGAAATTACAGAGAATCCCGGAGTACAGGTTAATTTTGATAAAATAAAGGAAGCAATCAAAAATTTATAAAATCGCTTGATACTGTTTGGTTCTACCCATACTCTTGATAAATGCATATAATAAAAGATATTAATGATTTTGAATATGACAAGAAAAGTGTAGTTACAGTCGGAACATTTGATGGTGTTCATCTCGGACATCTTGAGATAATTGAAAAATTAATTTCTATAAAAAAGGAAAAAGGCTTAAGAAGCATCGTAATTACTTTCGAGCCGCATCCTCAGGTTGTTCTTAGAAATAAAACAAAAGATATAAAAATTCTATCAACCCTTGATGAGAAGCTTTACATCTTTAAAAGCTTAGGAATAGATATTGTTTATGTTATCAACTTCACCAAAGGATTTTCCAATACCACTGCTGAAGAGTTTTACAAAAACTATCTGATCGATAAAATAGGTTTGAATGATCTTGTCCTCGGATACGATCATATGTTTGGTAAGAACAGGGAGGGTAGTTTTGAGACGCTAAAAATTCTTTCTCAAAAGTATGAATTTACGGTTGATAAAATAGATGAATTTAAGATTGACGGTGAGCATATAAGCAGTACTGTAATAAGAAAATTATTAGATGAAGATGGGAATGTAAGGAAAGTCAAAAGAATTCTGGGGAGATATTTTAGTCTTGAAGGGGAAGTTGTAGAAGGAAAAAAATTAGGAAAAGATTTAGGTTATCCGACAGCAAACATAGAAATTTTTTCCGAATTTAAACTCATTCCTAAAATTGGGATTTATGCTGTAAGCATTGAGCTTGACAGAAAATTACATTTCGGAATGATGAGCATTGGAAAGAATCCCACAGTATCATCGGATGATTCGATTAAGCTTGAGGTTAATATTTTTGATTTTGACAAAGACCTTTATGGAAAAATTATTACGGTAAACTTTATTGATTACATACGGGATGAAAAAAAATTTGAATCTCTTGAAGAGTTAAAAAAGCAAATGTCATTTGACAAAGAAATCAGTTTAAAAAGAATAAACGAAATAAATAACATTAATAATTAACAAAAGAAAAATGCCTTTAACAAAAGAACAAAAACAAGAAATAGTTTCAAAATACGGAAGCACCGAAAAAGATTCCGGAAAGCCGGAAGTTCAGGTTGCGATCCTTACGCAAAGAATTAACGATCTTTCCGCACATCATTTCAATTTATTCAAAAAGGATAATCATTCAAGAAGAGGATTATTAAAAATGGTTGGAAAAAGAAGAAAGCTATTGAGATATCTTGAGAACAAAGATGTTCAGAGATACCGAAACATAATAAAAGAATTAGATATCAGAAAATAATTTAAACGAAAAGAGAGTAAATGTCTTATACTAAAAGTATAGAAATCGGCGGAAAAACACTTACGCTTGAAACAGGAAGAATGGCAAAGCAGGCAAACGGTGCCGTGCTGATTTCACTTAACGAAAATTTTGTCCTTTGCACAGCCTCAGCTTCAGAGGAAGCAAAACCCGGACAGGATTTTTTCCCGTTGACAGTTGATTACAGGGAAAAGACTGCATCTGTAGGAAAAATTCCCGGCGGATTTTTTAAAAGAGAAGGAAGACCGACAGAAAAAGAAATTCTTTCATCAAGATTGATTGACAGACCTATAAGACCAATGTTTCCCGAAGGATTTTTTAACGAGACACAGGTATTATGTTCGGTTTATTCATCCGACGGTGAGAATGATGCCGATATAATTGCAGCGATCGGTGCATCTGCTGCTTTGATGGTCTCTGACATTCCATTCGATGAACCGATTTCGGAAGTCCGCGTCACCAGAATAAACGGTGAGCTTATTATTAATCCGACACATACGCAATTAGAACAAGGAGACTTCGACATTAGTGTTGCCGGAACTTTGGATTCTATAATGATGGTCGAAGGAGAAGCAAAGGAAATTTCTGAAGCAGAATTTCTTGAAGCAATAAAATTTGCTCATAAATATATTGCCGATTTGTGCAACTTCCAAAAAGAATTTGCCAAAGAAGCAGGTAAGAAGAAAAGAGAATTTCTTCCGCAGGAAGATTGGTCTGAAATTACTGAGGATGTAAAAGATGTTTGTGAAAGTGATATCAAAACAGTAACCGGAACTGTACTTACAAAAGAAGAAAGAAGAACAAAGAACAAGGAAATTTATAATAAGGTAATTAATGCTTTATCGGAAAAGTATCCTGAACATGAGAAAATACTTGAAAATGTTATTCATGATATTCAATATGACGTAATGAGAGCAATGATATTGGATGAAAACAAAAGATTTGATGGAAGAGGCTTTAAAGACATTAGAGAAATTACCGGTGAAGTTGGAGTCTTACCACGAACACACGGTTCTGCTTTATTTACAAGAGGGCAAACACAAAGCCTGACGACAGTTACACTCGGAACAAAAAGAGATGAGCAGATGATCGAAGGATTGAAAGAGCTTAGCACAAAAAGATTTATACTTCATTATAATTTTCCGCCGTTCAGCACAGGTGAAGTCGGAGGAAGACCCGGACCCGGAAGAAGAGAAATAGGTCACGGCAATTTAGCCGAGAGAGCATTGAAAAATCTACTTCCTAACGAGGAAGATTTTCCATATACTTTAAGAATTCTTTCGGATATTCTTGAATCGAACGGTTCATCCTCGATGGCAACTGTTTGTGCAGGTTCACTTGCATTAATGGATGCCGGAGTAAAAATAAAAAAACCAATCGCAGGAATAGCGATGGGATTAATAAAAGAGAATGACAAAGTTGCCATACTTTCTGATATACTGGGTGATGAAGATCATTTCGGTGATATGGATTTTAAAGTTGCAGGGACAGCAGACGGAATAACCGCGATACAGATGGATATAAAGATCCGCGGAATTTCATTTGACATAATGGAGAAAGCATTATCTCAGGCAAAAGAAGGACGAATTCACATTCTCGGAAAGATGAATGAAGTATTAGACAAGTCACGTGATTCGATTTCACCATATGCGCCGCATCTTTATTCAATGAACATTCCTAAGGATTTAATTGGTGCTGTCATCGGACCGGGAGGAAAAACAATAAGACACATTATCTCAGAGAGCGGTGCCGAGATTAATATTGATGACGACGGAATTGTAACAATTGCCGCAATAGACAAAGAGCAAGCAGCAATTGCAAGAAAAATGATTGAAGGGCTGACAGAAGTCCCTGAGATTGGAAAAATATATGACGGTAAAGTCAAAGGTATAAAAGACTTCGGAGCGTTCGTGGAAATTATTCCCGGCAAAGAAGGACTTCTTCACATTTCGGAGATTGATAACAAAAGAGTTATGAAAGTTGAAGACGTTTTAAAAGTCGGACAGGCGGTCCAGGTAAAACTAATGGGAATAGATGATTCGGGAAAGCTAAAGCTCAGCAGAAAAGTTCTTCTTCCGAAGGAACCTGCAAAACCCAAAGAACAATAATAGACATTAATAGAACAATAATATGAAATTTGAAATTGATAAGCAAAAAGATAAGACGATATTTAAACTGGAGACAAAATCTCTTGACCATGAGATAGCAGCCCAGCTCAAAGCCGAACTTATTTTTCTCCAGAAGGAAATTGACAACCAGTTTATAATCGATCTAAGTGACGTTACAAAGTGCGACAGCTCGGGCCTTTCTGTGCTGCTGCTCTCAGAAAGAATGGAAAGGGAAAAAAATAAAAAGTTAATATTGAAAAATGTGAATAAGAATGTAAATGAACTAATGAAGATTGCAAGATTAGACAGGGTGTTTGAGATTAAATAGTTTTTGCAGTTAGCAGTTAGCAGTTAGCAAAAATAAGTGTTTTAACTTGTTGTATTGACCATTTATAATTTACAAATTTATAATTGAATCGGCTTCTTATCAGTTTATTTTGATAAGAAGTTTTTTATTTGTATTAATTACGTGAAGCACATTTTGAGTTCTGCTCCGGTAAATCAAATCATTCTAAAATGCCAAACGTTTTTGTTTTATACAAACAAGGATATTTTGCATCAAGAGGAAAGTTACTCATATTTATAGTTATAAAGTTTATAAAGTTTTTTATTTTATCAGCAATGGATAATGAGTTTATAAAAATATACAGAGCTTCCGAAATCTACAACCGCAAAGGCAAAAGATTTCAGCTTGATGATGAAAATGAAATTGCTATCTTCAAAGTCGGTGAAAAATATTTTGCGGTAGATAACATTTGTCCGCACAATCACACTTCCCAAATTTATGATGGATATGTCGAAGAAATGTATGTCGCATGTCCCGTTCATGGATTTCAGTTTCATCTCGAGACAGGCGAGCAGCCGACAAAAATGGGATGCAGGCTCAGAACCTTCGAACTGAGAATTGAAGATGAATTTATTTATGTAAAGAAACCGGAGGAAAAACGATTTGATTTTAGATATTAGATTTATGATTTTAAATTGTACATGAGAAAAGTTTTATCAAATATAATTAAACAGAAATGCTTTGAGGCAGGTTTTATAAAGGTTGGATTCTCAAAAGCAGAAGAGCTGTTTAAAGAAAAAATCTTTTTAAAGGAATGGCTTGATGAAAAAAGAAACGCAGATATGCAATGGATGAACAGCAGTTATGAAAAAAGAATTTACCCGAAGATGGTAATGGAAGATATCAAGTCTGTAATTTCATTGGCATATCTATATGACACGCAGGTTGCTCATTCCGAAGATATAAACATTCCTAAAATTTCCCGCTATGCATGGGGAGAAAAGGATTACCACAAAGTGATAAAGAAAAAACTGAAACCGCTTTGTGAAGAGATTGAAAAACTCTGCGATGGCATCAAAACAAAATATTATGTAGATGACGGACCAGTGATGGATAAGGCGTGGGCTATTCGCGGCGGCATCGGCTGGATGGGAAAACACACAAACATAATAAATCCGGAAATCGGAAGCTTTTTTTTTCTGGCTACTGTATTGATAAACATCGAGCTTGATCATGATAAGCTTATCGATGACTTATGCAAAAGCTGCACACTTTGCATAAATGCCTGTCCCACCGGTGCTCTCTATGACGAATATAAACTTGATGCGAATTTATGTATATCATATCAGACTATAGAAAACAGGAATGAAATCCCGGATGAAATAAATTTGAACGGATGGATATTTGGTTGTGATATTTGCCAGGACGTTTGCCCCTATAATTCAAAAAATATTTTTACCGAAGAAATAAATTTTTTCCCAAGAAAAGAAATCTTCGTCAAAACTTATGATGAACTTTTAGAATATACCGAAGACGAATTTAACAAAACTTTTGAAGGCACGCCAGTCAGGCGTACAAAATACAAAGGGTGGATGAGGAATCTAAAGAAAGCAAAGAATGAAATTCAATAGATTACTCAACTAATCAACCCGACTTTGTAAATTGACATATGTCAATCATGTCATTCCCGATTGCAAAGTGTATCTCAAATTATATTTTAATTAACAATATAGGTCATAGAAAACATAGAAAGTGGATTTTTGTAATAATTAAGCTATGTATTCTCTGTGTCTATGTGGTCAAAGATGTTTGAAAAAGACTCCTGCTCTTGCAGGAAATCCAATCAACAAATCTTCAAGATCGTTTTTTTAAAACACAAAATCACAAAGTTAAAAAGAATAATTCATTCTTTGTGATCTTGGAGTCTTCGTGTTTAAATAATAGTTTTTAGTCAGTCTCAGCGGCGATGATGACAATCTTTTGAAATTATTTTTTTCAAAAGATTTTACCTACTTAACAATTTTAAATCTATTTCTTGAAACTTTTCGGGCGTTAGTTACGAATACACTCCCAAGTAGTTTTTTAAAATAATTTTAGTAAGGAGTAACAAACATGTCAGCCCTTAAAGCGTTATTTACAATTTTATTCTTATCATTAATATTTATTCAGCCGAACAAGTCAATTGCAGAACTCTTGACCGGCGGTAAAGCAGGCGAACTTAATTCTCAAATCATTCAGGAAGTAAAAGATGTACTTCAAACACCTTATTTGAAATTTGCTAGTAAGAATTTAACAGGAGAAGTAAAAGTAACAACTACGGTAAGTTCCAAAGGAAAGATTATTTTCAAAGATATTACCGGTTTGAACGAAAATCTCGTTTCAAATGTAATTGAAAAATTAAATTCTTTAAATCTCTGGGCAAGTCCGGATTATTCAAACAAAGAATTTGCCTACATCATAAAATATAAAGATTAATCAGATTGTTTCATTAGCAACCCTCGGAAGCCCTGTTTAGCATAGCTCGACAGGGCTTTTATTGTTTATATTTTAATTCAACTCTATAACGTATTTTGCATTCTGAAATTAAAATATACTTCAATGATAAATTATTCCGGATTACTTGCAGTCGCTTTTTTTTTAATTTGTAATTTATCATTTTCGCAGGTGAAAGATTCTTCTGAATCTTCTTTATCAGGATCGTTCTCATCAAGCGGTTTATACCAATCGGGAAACACAAATAAATTTCTGATACAGGGGAAAGGAGAGATAAAAAGAGTGAATGATAAATTGGAAACGATATTATTTGTTCACGGAAGTTACGGCGAATCTAAAAATAAAAAAGATGATAATTCCTATTCTGGTTCATTGACTGCAGATTTAAATTACCAAAAAGAATTTTCACCATTTGCACTGCAAAATTTAGAATATAATTTTTCGAAGGGTATTGATTTACGTTCTCAAAGCGGAGCCGGTCTTAAATATTTATTTTTGCCCGAGGCAAATCACAAGTCATCTGTTTCAATTGCAATAATTTATGATTATCTGAATTTAGCCGATAAACCCGGGAATTCGAAAAGCAAAGAAATCAGATTTTCTTTCAGAGTAAAAAGTAAGCAGGAATTAATTGATAAACGTTTAATTTTTTATTTTATGATAATTTATCAGCCGGTGATTAATAATTTTTCAAAAGCAAATTGTTACGTTGAATCTAATTTGGAAACTCCTGTAACGAAAATTCTGCTTCTGAATGCAAATTATAATTATGGGTTTGATAATGTAGTTTCAGTGGGAAGAAAAAGAGCTGATAATAAACTTACTTTCGGAATTAAAGTTCTTTTCTAAACTATAAAATCCTTATTTATTTTTTCTATCGAATTGCATCCGCAAAGCGCCATTGCCAGATCAAGTTCCCTTCTCAAAATTTCCAATACCGAGGTAACTCCTTTTTCACCGTCAACGGCAAGTCCCCAAATAACAGGTCTTCCGATCAACACTGCCTTTGCGCCCAGCGCAATCGCTTTCAAAATATCGGTTCCTCTTCTTATTCCTCCGTCAATTAAAATCTCTATTTTTCCCTGAACTGCATCAGCCACTTCAGGCAGTACATCAATTGTTGCTCTGCATGTATCAAGCTGTCTTCCACCGTGATTTGAAACAACAATTCCTTCAGCTCCGTTTTCTACTGCGAGTAATGCATCTTCTTTACATGCAATTCCTTTTATTATTATTGGAAGTTTTGTAATTGATTTTATCCATTCTATATCCTTCCAATTAAGTGAAGGATCTAAATTATCTGCAAAATATCCCGCAACGCCGGAATCATAATTTAATGAAAGCTTTTCTTTGAAGTCCGGCTCTAAATTTTTTACTGTTATTCCATCAGGCAAATTAAATTTATTCCTGACATCTTTTTCCCTTGTTCCAAGAAAGGGAGCATCAACTGTCAGAACCAATGCCTTGCACCCTGTATTTTCAACACGCTGGATAAGATTTTTTGTAACTTCTCTGTCTTTAAAAACATAAAGCTGAAACCAAATATTTTGATCAGATGCCTTTACAACTTCTTCAATTGAAGAATTGGAAAGTGTACTTAAAATCATTATTGTCTCTGCAGCACTTGCAGCTTTTGCTACTTCGACTTCACCTTCCGGATGTGCAATTTTATGAAAAGCAGTCGGAGCAATCATTACAGGCATCGAAATTTTACTTCCAAGAACTTCCGTTGACAAATCTCGTTTGCTTACATCAACAAGCACTCTGTATTTCAAAAAAATTCTTTTATAAGCATCACAATTTTCCTTTAAAGTAAATTCATCATTGGCACCGCTTGAATAATAATCATAAGCCATCTGCGTGAGTTTCTCTTTAGCGAGAGATTCGAAGTCGGAGATATTGATGGGTGTCATTTATAATTTATATCTTTTGTATGTAAATATGAGGTTGTCTTCTTCCTATTTTAGAAAAATAAGAGTTCGGAATCTTTTACCAAATTTATATTTGAACTGAGAGTTATTGTGAACTTTCAATAAATTCTTAATAGCTTTTCTTAATATTCTTTTAGAATCATTTATTTATAGTATAGATTTTATATATAAAAATGTTTATTTAATTCTTCCTGCGGGGTATACTTACTTGCTTGTCTTACTATTGCTCGCAGAGTTCCATATCGAGTTCTTTGTGATTTGGAATGAGCAAAGTTTGTTTCATATTTTCTTTTACTCTGCGTAATTTTATATGACTTCCTCTTTGATGAATTATTTCAAATCCAAGTGTTTTTAAAATTGAAATGACATCATTACCGGATAATTTTTTGAGCTTTGGCATATTCAGGTTCAAGTTCAAATGTTATTATCAAACTCGGTTTTTCATCAAGCCCGAATTCTTTTGGATACTCGCCGTCAAGAAAAAGTTCAACTGCTTCTTTTAAATTATTTGTAACTTCATCTAAAGTCTGCCCTTGCGTGACGACCGGAATTTCTAAGCATTCAGCTACAAATCCGCTTTCATCCCCGTTTACAATTACTGCTTTAATGTTTTTTTGAAGTTTCATATTTTAAATTTTGCTTGTTAAAAAATTCTTTACAATATATTTATATGTAATTATCACGAATGCCTGCCGACAGGCATGCAGGAACAAATTATTTGATTATTAATTAATTTTTAATCTGAAAATCTGGAAGTATATTGATCCAATAAATTTCTGATTACTTTTTGATACTGGCTTCTGTTTTTTTTCGCAACTTGTTTAAAAAAATCAATGCTCGATTTACTTAAATTCAGAGTAACTTTGATATTATTTTCTTTGAGCACCAATTCATCCGGTTGAGGAAGGAAATCTCTGACAACTTCAATTTTCCCTATATGTTCATTTGTATATTTTATTTTCTTTTTCATATATCTTTTTTCCTTTTATCCAATAACCTGCGCCGATTATCCGGATTTTATTACTTCTATAAATAAATCTAACAGTTAAAATGTTTTCATCTACTTTTCCAAAACAATAGTATCTTTCTTCTCCTGCAACTATCATAAACTAATGATATGGATTTTCTTACAGAGCTAATCCAGTTTCCTCTTAAAATTATACTTAAATTGTTTAAAACCCTCATTGGTCTCTCCTTCTATTACTGCAATAAACTCATCAGGAGATTTTATTTCATATGTAATTTTTTGAGGAAAATTATGCTGTTTGTTTTCAAAAATAAATTTATTTTTATCTATTTCAGATAAGGTAAATTCCACCGGTTCATCATTATTTTTATTATTAAATTTTGGTACGTAATAAATTCTTCCGTCTCTTAATGTAAGGCTGATATTATCCAGTGAAAGTTTTTCATCTCCCTTAAAATAAATTGTCTCTCCGTTCATAGCTTTATTATATTTCTTTTTCCATTTTTCTACAAGCATTCCTTCTTTAAAAGGCATTGACCACTCTCCCTCCAAAAAATAAAGCTTTGCGAAGTCTTCCAGGTCATAATCCACTTTAACTAAATTAAAGCTGAGAATTATTAATGCGAACATTGCATAAAACATATGCTTTTATTTGTTGTGTTTGAAAATATTTATTACAATTTACAAAAAATAAAATCTTAATTCTTAATTAAACTCAAGCTCGCTCTTGCTGCCGCAAGTCTCGCGACCGGAACTCTGAACGGCGAGCAGCTTACATAATCCAATCCGAGATCATTACAAAATATAATCGAATCGGGCTCACCGCCATGCTCTCCGCATATTCCCAGCTTTATATCAGGTCTGGTCTCGCGTCCTTTATCAACTGCTAATTTCATCAGCATACCAACACCTTCTGTATCTATAGATTCAAACGGATCTCTTTTCATAATTTCTTTTTCCCTGTAATCAGGAAGAAAAGAGCCTGCATCATCTCTCGAAATTCCAAAAGTCATTTGCGTCAGATCATTTGTTCCGAAAGAAAAAAACTCTGCATTCTTAGCGATCTTATCTGCCACCAAAGCAGCCCGCGGAATCTCAATCATAGTCCCGACCTTATATTTGAATTTCATTTTCTTTTCCTTCATTACTTCATCTGCGGTTTTCCTGATTATTTTCTCCTGCTCGATGAATTCTTTTTCATTACCGATAAGCGGTATCATAATTTCGGGATAAACTTTCTTTCCTTCTTTTATCACTGCAGCTGCGGCTTCAAATATAGCCCTAGCCTGCATCTCCGTAATTTCCGGAAAGGAAATTCCCAGACGGCATCCTCTATGTCCGAGCATTGGATTAAATTCCTGTAATGCATTTAACTTGTATTTAATTTCATCTATTGTCGTACCTATAAGTTCTGCAAGTTTTTGAATTTCATTTTCCGTATGCGGAAGAAATTCATGAAGAGGCGGATCGAGTGTTCTGATAGTAACAGGCAGCCCATTCATTACTCTGAATATTTCCGTAAAATCTTTTCTCTGATAAGGCAAAATTTTATCAAGCGCTTTTTTTCTTCCTTCTGTACTGTACGCGAGTATCATTTCTCTTACTGCATTAATCCTGTCACCTCCGAAAAACATGTGCTCGGTCCTGCAAAGACCAACTCCCTCGGCACCAAACGCAATTGCATTTTCACATTGATCGGGCTGATCGGCATTAGTTCTTATTCCCAGTCTTCTGAACTTATCCACCCATTTCATAAATGTCGAATAATAAAAATATGGTTTGGATTGGACCGGTTTCAATGTCTTATCAATTAATACCTGTAATATTTCAGAAGCTCTTGCCTGAAGCTTTCCGACTATCACTTCACCGGTAGAACCGTCTATAGAAAGAAAATCTCCTTCATGAATAACATGCGGCTTTCCTTTGACTTTTATTGTCTTCAACAGATAATCAATATCGAGTTCTCCGCACCCCGCAACACAAACTTTTCCCATCTGCCTTGCAACAAGTGCAGCATGTGAAGTCATTCCTCCGCGTGAAGTAAGAATTCCTTCCGAAGCATTCATACCACGTATATCTTCGGGCGATGTTTCAATTCTTACCAAGATAACTTTCTCGCCTCGTGCGTTTGCATTCACTGCATCAAAAGAATTAAAATAAACTTTACCGCAGGCTGCACCGGGACCTGCATTCAAACCTGTCGCCAATAATCTTCCGTCTTTTATTGCTTCATGTTTTTCAGAAGTACTGAAGATCGGTCTTAACAGTTGATTAAGCTGTTCGGGGTCAACTCTAAGCACAGCTTCTTTGATGCTAATTAATTTTTCTTTTACCATATCAACGGCAATTTTTACGGAAGCATAACCTGTTCTCTTGCCGACCCTGCACTGAAGCATAAAAAGTTTTTCTTCCTGAATTGTAAATTCAATATCCATCATATCATGATAATGCTTTTCAAGATTTTTTCTTACCTGATCAAGTTGTTTATAAATTTTCGGTTTGGCTTTTTTAAGTTCGGAAATCGGAAGAGGAGTTCTTATTCCGGCTACAACATCTTCTCCCTGTGCGTTCATCAGGAATTCCCCGTAAAATTCATTTTCACCATTCGACGGATTTCTTGTGAAGGCAACGCCTGTCCCGGATGTTTCTCCGAGATTACCAAACACCATTGATTGAATGTTAACAGCCGTTCCCCATTCAACCGGAATGTTATTTAATTTTCTATAAACTTCCGCCCGGTCATTCATCCATGAACCAAACACTGCTCCTATTGCTCCCCAAAGCTGTTCTTTAGGATCATCAGGGAAACTTTCTCCTGTTTCTTTTTTTATCGCAGCTTTAAATTCATAAATCAGTTCTATCAGAGCATTACTTGTAAAATCTATATCATTCGAAATTCCTCTTTCTTTTTTTTTATGCTCTATAATTTCCTCAAACGGATCTATCTGATTTTTATCTTTTGGCTTTAAGTCCATAACAACATCGCCGTACATCTGTACAAATCTTCTGTAAGAATCATAAACAAATCTTTCATTACCGGTTTTTTCAATGAGACCTTTAACCGACATGTCATTCAAACCGAGATTTAAAACGGTATCCATCATTCCGGGCATTGAGGCTCTCGCACCCGAACGCACGCTGAGAAGCAGAGGGTTTTTATTATTCCCAAATGTGCATCCCATATCCTTCTCGATTTTTTTTAAAGCATCTTCGACTTCTTTTTTTAATTCCTTAGGATATTTTTTTTTATTTGCATAATAATAATTACAGGCTTCCGTTGTAATTGTAAAACCCGGCGGGACCGGAAGTTTTATATTTGTCATCTCGGCAAGATTCGCACCTTTGCCGCCGAGAAGAGATTTCATATCGGCTTTACCTTCGGCTTTACCATTGCCGAAGTAATAAACGTACTTAGTTGGCATAAAAAGTTGTTGGGATTTAAGTTGTGTGCAAGATTAGAAATTATTTTCAGATTTGAAATTCAAATAATGGGAAGGGAAACTTCTTGAGATAAATAATCAATTTAACACGGATAACGCGGAAATACATAATCACAGTTTTGTTATCCCCAATGCTTTTATCGGAAATCCATATAAATTATTTAATCCCGGATTGTTCATTAGAAAAAGATTAAACATAAAGTCACAAAGCTCACAAAGGATAATCACCAAAATTATTTTGTAAGAAAAAATTCTTTGCGGACTTTGCGTATGTGCTTTGCGAGCTTTGCGTTTAAAGATTTTTTAAAATTTCCATTAAATAATTTGGGTTAATTAATTCTTTTTTTCCAAATCTTGGGTTTCTGCTATGATGTATTACTCCAATTACTTTTATTGATGAGTCCTTTTCAAAATAAAAATAATAAATGTTGAAAGGGAAATTTTTTCAAAACATGATAGTAGTCAGTAACTCGGCTATTCAATTGTTATTCGCAATTTTAGAAATTATTTTTGCTTTATGAGATTTGCCGTTAAGAGTAAAAATGTTTTGACTTCAACCGGATTGAAGTCAGCTATTATTTCAATTGAAGACGGTTTGATAAAAGATGTAGCTGATTATACTTTTGAATTTAATGATTTGGATTTTAAAATAATGGACTATGGTAATCTTGTTATAATGCCCGGGCTGACAGACACGCATGTTCACATAAATGAACCCGGAAGAACCGAATGGGAAGGATTTGAAACAGCTACTAAATCAGCCGCAGCGGGCGGAATTACCATGCTCGTAGATATGCCTCTGAATAGTTCTCCGGTAACAACTACGGTAAATTCATTAAATAAAAAAATTGAAGCCGCAAAAAATAAATTGTATGTTGACTGCGGATTTTACGGAGGAGTGATTCCCGGCAACACTGATGAAATCGAAGGATTAATTCAAAACGGTGTGCTGGGATTTAAAGCATTTATGGTTCATTCGGGCATAGATGAATTTCCAAATGTTAATGAAGATGATTTAAGAAAAGCTTTGACTAAACTCAAAAGTGCTTCACACTTACAAATTCCACTGTTAGTTCATGCAGAGCTGCAGATAAATATGCCGCACATAAGGAATTATAACGAATGTTCTTTTAATTCTTTTACTGAAACCAGACCAAAAGAATTGGAAAATAATGCGATCAAATTATTAATAAAACTTTGCCGCGAATTCAATTATCCGATACACATAGTTCATCTTTCTTCTTCGGAGGCAATTGAACTGATTAAAGCTGCGAAGTCCGAAGGATTGAAGATTACCGCAGAAACATGTCCGCATTATTTATTTTTTTCTTCGGAAGAAATTCCGGATAATGATACGAGATTTAAATGCACACCTCCTATAAGAAATAATGCTAACAGGGAAAAACTCTGGAGTGCAGTTAAAGAAGGAGTAATTAATTTCATTGTGAGTGACCATTCACCTTGCAATCCGGAATTGAAATTTTCAGAGGAAGGAAACTTTGAAAAGGCATGGGGCGGGATTTCAAGTCTGCAGCTCGGGCTTTCGATAGTTTGGACGGAAGCAAAAGTAAGAGGTTTTAATATTCAAGATATTTCAAGATTGATGAGTCGTAACACTGCTTCGTTTATTGGGTTAGGTGATAAAAAAGGAAGGATAGAAATTGGTTACGATGCTGACTTAGTAATCTTTGATCCGGATAAAAAATTTATAGTTAATGAAGACCAATTACTTCATAAACATAAAGTAACTCCGTATTCCGGGAAAGAGCTTTTTGGAATTGTAGAGGAAACTTATCTTAAAGGGATAAAAATATTTGAAAATACAAAAATAATTTCCAAACCCAGGGGGCAAATAATATTAACATCAACAATATAACCTCACAGGTTTTAGAAACTTGTGACGTTTATAAAATACTTACAAAAATATAAAATGGAACAAAACATAACAGCATCTTCCTTTGCAGGTTTGGTTGACTTAGCTGCAGAGAAGCACGGTGGAAAAGCTCTTATAGCGAGTGATGAATTCTTTGCATCAAAAGAAAATTTATTGAAAGAAGGCAGAGGAATTTTTATTCCTGGTAAATTCACTAACAATGGAAAGTGGATGGACGGTTGGGAGTCACGAAGAAAGCGTGTTCCGGGTTTTGACTGGTGCATCATAAAACTTGGGGTTGCCGGTGTTATAAAAGGATTAGATATAGATACAAATCATTTTCTCGGAAATCATCCGCCGTATGCATCTGTTGACGCCTGCAATATCGAAGAAGAGGAGGCAGACACTGAAAAATATTTATCAGAAAAAATTCAATGGACGGAAATACTCCCCAAGTCTCCGCTTAATCCGGGCTCGCAAAATTTATTTTCTGTTTCGGATAAAAATAACTGGTCGCATATTAAGCTGAATATTTTTCCGGACGGTGGTGTTGCAAGGTTCCGGGTATATGGTGAAGTAAATCAAGAATGGAGAAATTCAAACCCGAAAGAATTAGCTGACTTAGCAGCATTTTTGAATGGGGGCAAAGTATTGGTTTGTAATGATATGTTTTTCGGTTCAAAAGATAATTTAATTTCACCCGGACGAGGCGCCAATATGGGGGACGGTTGGGAAACGAAACGAAAGCGAATCCCCGGTTACGACTGGGTCATTTTAAAATTAGCAGCTCCCGGAGAAATCAAAAAAATTATAGTTGATACGAATTATTTCAAAGGAAATTTTCCTGACCGATGTTCTCTTGAAGCTTGCTATAAACCTGATGCGGCTGACGATTCATTGACCGGGGAAAGTATTCAATGGAAAGAATTGTTACCAAAATCAAAACTAAAAGGAGATTTTGAAAATACATTTGAAAAGGAAGTATATAAAATCGGGACGGTCACTCATGTAAGATTAAATATCTTTCCTGATGGCGGTGTCAGCCGGCTGAGACTGTTTGGAAATTATTCTTTTACTATGGAATGAATTAAATAATTTACATGATATTGTATAATTTTTTAGCAGATAAGAGAGTCTTGTGAATTAAGCATACAAAATGGAAAAAGTAAAAATCAATAAATTAAATTTTAGCGAATCGAAAGAATTATTTGAGAAATGCTGCGGAGCCACGGGATGGATTAATGGAATGGTTAGCTCGAAGCCGTTTAATTCAAATGAGGAATTGTTACTGACTGCAGAAAAGATTTGGTATTCATTGAATAAAGAAGATTGGCTTGAAGCATTTTCGTATCATCCGGAGATCGGCGACATAGATTCTTTAAAGAAAAAATTTTCTTCCGGTAAAAAGCTTGCAGAGGAAGAGCAATCCGGAGCAGCCAATGCTTCCAAGGAAACGCTGGTTGACCTTGCAAAATACAATGAAAATTATAAAAAAAAATTCGGATATATTTTTATAGTTTGTGCAACGGGAAAATCAGCAGATGAAATGCTTTCGATTATTAAAGACAGAATTACAAACGAGCCGGAGCAGGAAATCAAAATTGCAATGGGAGAACAAAATAAAATTACAAAATTAAGACTGGATAAATTATTATGAGCCAAATCACTACACACGTACTCGATACTTCAATGGGCAAGCCCGCAGAAGGTATACGGGCTAAGTTATCATTTCTCAAACTCCAAACATGGAATGAAATTGCTGAAGGAGTTACAAACATTGACGGAAGAATCAGCGATTTAATTAGGGATGAAAGTATACTCGACAAAGGAATTTATAAAATTAGTTTTGATACGGATTCTTATTTCAAGAAAAAAAAAATAGAAAGATTTTATCCTTTCGTTGAAATAGTGTTTGAGATTGACACCGGAGAACATTATCATATACCTCTTCTGTTAAGTCCATTCGGATATTCGACCTACCGGGGGAGTTAGTAGTTAATGGTTATTTTGAATCGTTATAGTGGAGCAATTTGAATAGTTAGAAACGAATTTTTTGCGAGGTGAGATGCAAAATTACAAAATCATTGAAGTCTTAAAATCACTTAATAAAAAAGAATTTAAAAAATTCGGGGAATATGTTTATTCTCCGTTTTTTAATAAGAACGGAAATGTCAGGAAACTTTATGACTCATTATCAAAATATTATCCTAAATTTGACAGTCGAAATGTTACTGTAGAAAAAATTTTTGAGAAAGTTTTTCCGAAAGACAAATATAATTACTTTAAAATTAGCAATGTGATTTCGGATCTTTATAAACTTTCCGAATCATACCTCTATTATATAGGAGTGAGCAAAGAAAATATTTCGTACAAGCATAACCTGCTGAAAGAGCTTTCTGAAAGAGGTTTGGATGTGATATACGAACATACTGAAAAGATTTACAAAAAAGAAATCGATAATTTGAAAGTAAAGGATGAAAATTACTATAATTATTTATACCGGTTTTACACAGAAAGCTTAAATTATAACATTTCCAAAAAACCCGTTGACCACCCTAAAATAATACAATCCCAGTTTGAAAATTTTTTGAACTACTCTAATGTATCTTTGCTAAAATTGTATATGTATATGCATCACTTAAAAAAGCAAAACAAAGTTGTGTTTAATATGGAAATGTTTGAAAGTTTCAGCAGTTATGTTAAAGCAAAAGATTTCGAAGATAATCCGGCATATATGATTTATAAAGGAATAATGATGCTGGAGTTTAACAAGGAAAAAAGATATTTTTTAAAATTAAAAGAAATAAAAAATAAGTATGCAGATAAAATATCCTCTTCGGATCTCCACAACGTATTGATATTTATGCATTCCTTTACGGCAGAAATGATAAACAAAGACGGTGATGAAGATTTTCAACGTGAAGAGTTTGTACTAATAAAAGAAATGATTGACAGGAAAATTTACACACCGAAAAACATGATATATCCTAATTTAATCAATATTTATAAATCAGCCTGCACTCAGAAAGAATATGAATGGGCTAATAAATTCCTTCAAGACTGTCTGAAGAACATTCCCGAAAAGGATAAATCCAACACATTGAATTGCTGTATCGGATATATGCATTACAGGAAGAAGAACTTTAGCAAAGCTCTCGAGTCCTTTGCAAAAACTAATTTTCAATGGTTCATTCTTAAGATATTTGTAAAAACATTAACGCTGCGAATTTATTATGAAGAGGAAATGTTTGAACAGGCATTTAATTTTATTGATTCATTCAGGCATTACCTTCAAAATGACGATAAGATAATCGAAGAGCATAAAGCCGCACACATTATTTTTCTTAAATACTTAACTTCCCTGATAAAAATCAGAATGAGCAGCAAATCAAATTCTTTTGAAATAAAAAAATTAAATGAAAACATTGTTAACATGGAAAATAATTCATTCGGTGTAAAGCAATGGCTGCTTAGAAAAATAAAAGAGGTGAAGTAGAATCATAGTAATCTATTTTAACCTGCTTGAAGCCGGGAGCAACGCAAGATACCAAATTGCGAAATATAAATTACCCGGTTGATTTGATTTGTCTTAATTTTATCCCCAGCCTTCCGCCGGCATATGCAAACGGAAAATAAACTGCCAATCCAACTATCCAAAACCAAACAGGATGCGGGAAGGTTATCAGGTTTATCAAACCAATTACGAATAAGATCAAACCGATGATTAATGCAAAATTAATATTATAATTTTTAGAAACCACAGTGCTGACTAAACCGCCGAGAAAACTAGCTAATGCCCAGCCTAGTGAATTTAACAGCAATTTCCCGGCAGGTGGATTTTCTATAAATTGTTTTAGTGCTTCTTTATTACGGAAATCAAAATTATCAGGAAAAGTGTAAATCGATTCTTCAATCATATCCATAAAAAGAATAACAATTATTCCGGTTGCAAGCCCGATAATTGGACTAAAAACATTTCTCATAACATTTCTCTGCCTGTATTTAAAATCCTTTAATGTATACTTATAAAATTAATATGGTGCTATATGATTTAGAGTGGAAAAATTTTTCAATTTGAATTCTTATTAATTATTTGATTCCCGCCTGTGATAAATTGCCGAAAGAAATTCAGAGTATTGACGAAAAGCAAAAATTTCCTGTCTGAGCCACCCGTCTGTGTTTTTTCTTACGGGTGGTGTGAATATTAATAAAAATATATCGAAAATTAGTTATCCACAGTATTTCACATATAACCATTAATATATTACGGAATAATTTTCGCAATAAAGTTAAATGCATTGTTGTCTGCAATTGACATGTCCGAAACATCTGTGATATTGTCGCATGTTAAATCGGTTGAAAGATATCCTGATAAAAAATTATATGCGTCATTATCTATTAAGCCTGCATCATCAATGTCAATTATGCCGTCCTGGCTCACATCGCCGCTATACAAACAATAACTGCTTCCTTTTAAAATTAAATTATTTCCGAATGCCTGCGATTGAGTCGTGGAAAAATTGTAGTTTAAATAAGATGAAATAAATTCCTCACCTCCGGGTTTGCTCCAGGTCTCTATGGAATTTCTATGTCTGATATGAATGTAATAATGAGCTCCATTCTGTGGTTTTGAAAAAATAAATGTTGCAGTCCCATATATATCAAGGTATGCTTTGGAAGAATCAATAATAGAATACGGGAAATTAATATTATGCAGATAAACCGTTATTGTGTCACTAACCGAAATATTATTAAAAGTATTATAATATCCTTCTATCAGAACTGTTACTGTAAGACTTTTGAACTCAATCATATTATCGAGAAGTGCCTGATACTTTGGTGCATTAACATAAAACGGCGGGTTTTGGTTTGTGCTTTCCAAGGCTCCCCAACTTCCTGATTGACCATTTTTCGGGGCGGCGAAAGCATAATGCATGAACAACAAATCATTTGAAACAGTCCTCAGCTTAACGAACCATTCATTGTAAAGATTATACATTGATGAATCTGTCTGTACATCTTCAAGTGCCTGGTTATAAGGTTGATTGCTGCCGAAAGGATAAGGAGTCAAATGCTGTCCTGCTTCGTAGAAAATAAATTTTTTATTAAGATCGTCAGCAATAATTTTATTATTTACAATCCATGTGTATGAAAGCGAATCACGTGCATTTCTTGCAAGTTGTTTGACATCATTTATTGTAGCAGATGATCCAAGAGTTTGAAGAACACCATAACCATATGGAGTGAAAGCAAAATATGCGCCGGTTGCAATTGCATCAAAGCTCGAAGAATTTGTACTGTAACAAATTCTTTCACTCAAATCCTGAAATAATACTGCTATACCTAAGACTCTTATTATTCTATTCATTTGTCCTGTGAATTCGTTGGACCATATGTCGAGAGCGTTTTGAATAAACGGAACAGCTCTTTCAGGCCATAGCTCATTTTGATTTCCATTATTATATAAATAAGTAGATTGAGTAAATATTGGATTCCAAATTTCATTTGAATATTCAACGTAGATTTTCAAATTATGATTTAAGCTGTCTCTGATTAAACGCGACATTTGTGTAATATAATTATTATCTGCCTGATGAGGAATATTTATCCACATATTCACATTCAAAGTATTGCAAAGCCTTACCATTTCTTCATAAGGAATCCCGTAATTTGTTGTCCATGTATAGTAATTTTTTTTTGCTCTATTACTCCAGCTAATGTTAGGACTATTGTTTGTACTTCCCCAATCCATAAACCGGATAGTTTTAAATGGTTTTAATTTATTTATCCAAACCAGATTGTAAGGCTGAGTTTGATAAGTAAATTCGGTTCCGGGAATAAGAAAGCGAATGTTCCTGATGTGATTACCAAAAGTTGACCGCAAAATTTTTAATTGCATGTTATTACAAATTCCCGGTGTTACGTTAATAACAATCCTTCCGGGGGATTGACTTACAATGCCAGCATCACACAAAAATTGAATTTCCCCGCTGCCTTCATAAAGCACTATATATTGACCGGCTGGAAGAGTACCTGTGTTTTCCCATGACGTATAAACTGCCTGGCTGGTATCCAGTCCGATTCCCTGAATGTAATAAGGAAGCTGAAGCGGATAGCCAAGTGAATCCTTCTGAATAGAACCAATGACACCGCTGTTCCAAGGATTCTGGCCTCCGTTTACGAATACAATATTTTGTGTTCCCCATGTTTTGCAAAACTTCATAATATCAACAAAAGGATTTTCCGAACCCCAGTAAACATTACTATACAAGTTCATACCAATGTTCATCCGGGAAGTATCACTGCTGCCAATCGCCAAATTATAAATGAACAGAGTCGAAAATATTATAAAAGTTTTTTTCATATGTTCGTTATCAAATTAAGTTTAAAAATTTAAAAATAATTATTAAAACTGTGATATTGAATTTCAGAATCAGATATTAGGAGAATATTTTTATCCCGGCGAGACTTTACATTAAATTACAACTAAAGATTAAAATTTATCTTTATCTTATCTTTATTTAAGGAATAATTCTTCCAATAAAATTATAGGCATTATTATCAGCAATTGATAAGTCACTTACGTCTGCTACATTATCTCCATTCAAATCTGTTGCAACATAACCCGTTGTCACATTAAGAACATCATTGTCAATCAAACCCACATCGCTTACATCAATGGTTCCGTCCTGATTAACGTCACCGCTGTAAATACAATATCTGTTTCCTTTCAACACCATGTTGTTTCCGAATGCCTGAGACACCGAAGAAGTAAAATCATAATTTATTATTGAAGGAGAAAAGCTGTGAACACCGGCACTCCATGTCTCGATGGAATTGCGATGCCTGACTTCGATATAATAATTAGAATCACTGTAAGCAAAATTAAATTTAAAACTTGCAAAGCCGGTGGTGCCTAAATAGTATTTAGATGAATCTACAACAACGAACGGAGCATAATTTTTTCTTAAGTAAACTATGACGGTATCTTTAATCATAGTATTATTTTGTGGATTATATAATCCTTCAATTAACAAAGTAAGATTTAAGTACAATGGCGCAAAAGTAAATACCTCATTTGTATTTGATACACTATAACCCTGAACAACACCACCTCCTATAATATAAATTGAATCACCGATACTTGCGGCTCCAATTCCATGCCGCGGTGTTTTCATGGGATACATTGTTCGCCACATATTTGTAGCAGGATCATACTCTTCGTTTTGAGAAAATACTCCCGGTACTTCTCCGCCGAATACATACAATTTGCCGTTAAGTGAAGCTGCAGCTAAGCCTCCTCTGGCAGTGGGCATGTTAGGTTTGGAATACCATGTATTTGATAAAGGTGAATATGCTTCGAGTGTATTAAAATTAGTCCCGCCTGCTCTTCCACCGGCAATATAAATCAGAGAATCAATCAACGAACCGGAAAGATGTTCCCTGGGAGTCGGCATATTTGCTACTGTCAGCCATGAATCTGTAGCAGGATTATATACATCCGTTCTCCCGGTTACTGTAAATCCGGTTAACACACCTCCGGTAATATATATTTTATTTTGGAATGTAACTGCTATGTGAGCACCCCGGGCAATTAGCATTGGATTTTTTTCACGCCAAATATTAGAGTCGGGATACATTGCATACACTCTTATATTCGGAACAAATGAATCTCCCCTGTATCCTCCGAGAACATACAAGCGGTTATTTGCAACTGCAAATCCTAAATGATGGAGAGCTTCCGGTAAAGGAGCAGCAGTTGACCATGAATTTGTTAAAGGATCAAAGACTTCGACAATGGCAGAGCCTACACCACCAAATGAAAGTCCGCCTGGAACATAAATTTTTCCATTGAGAACGGCATGAGCAATTTCCTGTCTTGGAGTTGGCAACGGTGAACGTGAAAACCAGCGTCCTATTGAATCAATTTGTGAATAACTCTTTTCATTTATTATCAATAATAACAAAAAGGATAATATTAAAACAAAAAGTTTTATCATAACTATTTTGAATAATAATCTTAATTTACTTTTATGGAATTATTTTTCCAATGAAATTATAAGCATTGTTGTCGGCAATTGACATGTCATTAATATCTACAATCTTATCTCCATTCAAATCCGCTGAAGTATAACCGGTTGTTACATTAAAAACATCATTGTCAATCAAACCTATATCGCTTACATCAATTGTTCCGTCCTGATTTACATCACCGCTGTATATACAATATCTGCTTCCTTTCAACACTGTATTATTACTGAATGCCTGGGATTGAGAAGAGGTAAAATTATAATTCATTGAAGAACCGTATGTAAATATTTCTCCACCGGCTTTACTCCATGTTTCAATACTGTTTCTATGCCTGACTGCAAGATAGTATGTGCCGCTTGCTGCATAGGCAAAAGCAAAATTTCCTATGAAGCTAAGTGAATCTATTTTAGCCTTTGATGAATCAACAATCGCATAAGGTGAATTGATGCTTCTAAGATAAACAACAACATTGTCTTTCATATTTAATTTGTTTTCGGGTTGATTATAAAAACCTTCAGGGATAACAGAAATATTATAATAAGTATAAACAGCCGGTATCAGTGAGCATCCCATCCAAAAGGGATTTTTCCCGTAACTTGTATTCCATGTATCATATATTTCATCTATATTTTTCCAAATAACTTTTCCCTGAATTACAAACGTTTTTATTGAATCAATGAATTGCATAACTTTATTGATTTGAGAAATATTCAAACTTCCAATTTGTGTATGAACTGTTGCAGTATAAAATCCCGAATCAGGCCACACCCCATAGCTAATTGCATTCACAACATTGCGTATCCTTTGAACGACAGTAGTTACCTGAGTAGTATCAAAAATTTTGTTATTACATCCGTTTCCAATCAAAGTCAGATGTTTTGAGGTATCATGAAAATAAAAGTTAGCCATGCTCTGCGGCTTCCAGGCACCGTAGTTCTGCGGATCGTTCAAATGATTTTGCGTTCCTCCTCCCCACAATATATCCGGTTTCCAAAAGTAAGCCGCATACATTCTTCCGAAAATTCCCGCTTCGAGATTCTCCCAGTTATTTCCGCCGACAATTGTATCATACAAAAAACCTCCTGCAATTTTGCTGGGAGTAATTCCTAATTGGGAATGAAGGTAAGCAACATCGGCATAATTGTAACCGTTACTTTCGTGAGAATGCGGATCGCAGTCAATTCCTTTATCTTCAATCAGCCACTTAATTAAATTTTTACCATTTGTATTTAATACCACATTTCCGGTATCAAAATTTTTTACTGCCTGAAGAAATTTCCAGTCAGACTGAAAATTCCATTTTACTTCTCTGGCTGCTATTGAGTCAGCCAGCTGAACAACAAAATTTCTTCTTATCCGGTAATAATTGTAATTATTGTATGGCTCGGCATCTTCATTGTGAGTTGTCAATGTCAGGTATACAGGGGTTTGAGGTTGGGAGCAAATTTCATTAATAAAATGAAATTGAAGAATAAAAATTATCAAAAAAATTTTAAGAAATAAAAAGGCAGGGATTTTCATTTGAAAAAAATTTTAAGTTAACTAAAATTATTTATTTCTTTAGACTAAAAAAATATGTAATAGTTTAAAAATTTATTTTTATTGGTATTATATTTCGTGCCTACGGGACTAATAAATATTGAATTTATCTGCTACCAATATTTCATCCCTACGGGATTTTTTTAAATTCAAAAATCTAATTATACATTTAATCTTTAGAAATTTTTTATTGGACAAAATCACTTTTATAATACCATGCGCTTAGTACCAAATTCATTTGCTAATAATATTTCATCCATACGGGATTTTTAAAATTCAAAAATATCGAATTATAAACTAATCTTTAGAAATTTATTATTGGACAAAGCACTATTTTATAAGTACCATGCGCTTGGTATCAGTAAAACCTTCAGAATTAAATTGATAAAAATAAATTCCGCTGGGAAGATTAGTTGCGTCAAAACTAATTTCATATTTTCCTGCACTTTGTTTTTTATCTACTAATTTTTTAATTTCTTTTCCCAGCATATCATAAACTTTCAGGTTAACATAATTGCTTACCGGCAATACATAACTTATTATTGTTAAAGGATTAAACGGATTGGGATAATTTTGATTCAAAGAAAATCCGGAAGGTATATTGGTGCTGCTATTTCCCACAGATACTATACTGTCGAGAGTAAACTTTAAAGATTTCCATTGAGTGCTATTGGTCGGAACAAAAAAAGATGTTGTCTGAGGAGCTGTAGATAAAGCCAATCCTCCTTTGCGGAATATCTCAATCGGAAAAGTAAGTCCTCCATCAGTAGAAACATTTACTGTGAGACTGTCAATATTCTCTGTTGTGGCATATTGGGCATATGCGTAATCAAACCTGAGTGTATCGGACACAAGCAGTCCGGAATAAACTTTAGAATACATCGAATCTCTCTGTCCCGGGATATTGTAATCAAAAAAATTCATTAACACCGATTTGGTTCCGCCGAATGTCGGACCGTTGGCACCGTTGTACTGCTGGAAAGTTATAAAGCCGTCCTGATTAAATATTATCCATCCCAAAGGCGGAAAGAATGCTTCGAATAATTCAATGTTCAAAGAAGTCTGAATGGAATCTGAAAAATTATTGTTAACAAAATGACCTCTATAATCATAACTGACATTTAATAAGTCGGATTTTTTTGAAATAACTTTAGATGAATTAACTATATTCTTAAAACTTATATTACTTCCTTTAGCGCTGTTTATGATTTCTCTCGTATTGTCATTTTGAATAAAAGCAGAAGTATAAATCATGGAATCAGCCCACAGCGGATTTAAATAATATGTATACTGATATTGATAATTTCCGATTGCGGTCGGGATTTGGATGCCGTTCGAGTCAGGATAGAAAGCACGGAAGACATCAAAAAAATCCGTTTCACCGTTCGTTCCCTGATTGGGTCTGGTGATTCTTCTTTCAATTGCGTTTATTCTCAACTTATAATTACCGGGTTGAATAAAAGAAATAATATTTAAATCAATTGTGGTTTTCATTGAATCCCCGGATACAATTTCATCGGTTACATTCATAGAAACGGGTGTTCCAACTGAAAGTCTTTTAAAATACGGCGAATATAAATTTGCACTGTCCCCGTAAGGAATAGATACCGGCAGCTTGCCATCTGCAAAGGTTGTAGGGACGCTCGTAACATAATAATAGTTACGGCGGGCATCCTGCTGCTGCGGGTTTTGAAGATAAAATGAATCTAAACCAATCGTTCCGGTGTGATACATTATTGCGTTGACGGACTGGATATTCGTATTCACAAAGTTATTGAGAAAAGAATTATTGTTAGCACATGCAGGACTCGAGTTAGAAGTAAACTCTTCATATAAAACATTTCGGGTAAAGCCCGGCAAGCTGATAGAATATTGATTCAATGTGTCATTTGTCCTGTTGCTGTCGGCAGAGTAAGAAGTGTATGCTTTGAAATAATATCCTGTACCGATTGAATAAGTGAACACATCAAACATGACTGTAACCGCCTGTCCGGCTGCAAGCGGAAGAATTGTATCAAAGTCCAAATATTTGCCCGGTTCAATCTGCAGGAAAATGTTTACGGTATCAACAGTATTTCTTCCGATATTTACCACTGTAACTACAGGAGAAATTGTATCTGTTCCGGATTTTTGAGTTGAATAAATTGTGTCGTAAGGAATATTAAGTATTGATGTTACTGCAACATCGCTTTCAGGCTGAATTCCGGTTAATACATTATCAATATAAAGATTATTACCATATCCGTTATAAGTAACAAATTGCAGGACAATATCTCTTGATGAATTATTTTGTGAGAAATCTTTCTTGCTAAGATAATAAAACGAACACAATGCAATGGAAACTGAAAAAAATATGAATAAAAAAAATGTCTTCTTCATGATAAATTTTAAATGTCAAAAAAGTATAAGTCTGTTCGATAGATAGTCCCGGTATATTAAATATTATTATGCAACTTTAGTAACGCTGGCTTTTTTAAAATAAAATCTGTAAAAAATAAATTCCAATATCGAAACAAAAATCAATGTAATGCTGTCCTTCGGTGTGAGTGTAATAATGTTTCCCTGCTGTGCATAGAATCCGGAGATCTTCATAAAAAAAAGTAATACCGGGCTTGACGGCATCGTCAGTGTGTAACCGGAATCCGATATAAATAATCCCGCTATTAGTTCACAAACTGTTAGCGAAACAGCAAATAAAGTAATTATAAATCCAAGATTTAAAAATGCCTGAAGCCAACCGTCATTCTGGTAAGATTTACAAAAAGCGTAGATCGCAAAAATAACATGAATGAAATAAATTACAGCAATTATCATTTGAAGAAAATTATCAGAAGGCTTCTTTGGAAAAAAATACTTCTTTGATTGTTTTAAAAATTATTTTAATATCGAAAGCAATTGACCAATTTTCAATGTAATAAATATCATAATCTACCCTTGTCTGCATTGATGAATCTGTTCCCCGCGCGCCGTTAACCTGCGCCCAGCCGGTTATTCCGCATTTTACCCTGTGCCTTTCAAGATAACGGTGAATAGATTCTTTCATTGTGTTGATAAAATATTCCCTCTCAGGTCTTGGACCTACAATGCTCATATTTCCTGCAAGCACATTAATGAACTGTGGAAGTTCATCCAGACTAAACTTTCTTAATTTTTTCCCTATCGGAGTATATCTGTTGTCATCACGTGCAGCCATTTGTGGTCCGGTTTGTTCCGCATCAATCTTCATCGAACGGAATTTTAACATCATAAATTTCTGCCCGTCAAGTCCGACTCTCTCCTGTTTATAAAATAATGGTCCTTTGGAAGTTACTTTTACCATGATAGAAATTAAAATTAAAAGAGGTGAAAGAAAAACAATCATAAGTAGCGAGAAAGTAATATCGAATGCTCTTTTCAAAAACCTGTTCCATACATTCATCGGAAAAGATTTAAGCTTCATAAAAGGAATCCCGTCAACTTCTTCTATCTTCAGCCGGTTTGTCATCAGGTCAACAAAATGCGGTGCATACATAAACTCAACATTTATTCCTTCGCATATTTTAAACAGGTCGTAAAGAATATCATTCTCATCGGACTTAAGAGATATGAGAATTTTTTCTATACCGAGTTTTTTAATATTTTCCGGAATCAATTTGTAATCGCCGAGAAAATTTTTTTCTTTTAGAAAATTTTCTGAAGCCGTATTATACGAAAAGTATCCAATAATTTGAAACCCTGCAAACTTATCTAAAGTGAATTTATCATAGATTTTTTTTGCCATTTCATTTACACCCAGCACGACAACTTTACTGACCCCAACATTTTTATTATATAAATTTTTTTCAATCTTCAGCATAATATATCTTCCGATTGTAATCAGCACTATAGAGATAACATAGATAAAGGCAAACACAAGCCGCGAATAAGGAAAGTCTCCTTTTAAAATAAATACAAGACCCATAGCAAATAATATCCCGATAGAAATACATTTTACGATCACAAAAAACTCATCAAATACAAAAACAGATCTCTTTATTCTGTACATTTTTCTCGACTGCAAAACCAAAACCCAGATTGGAATTACTATCAATGAAAATTCTATATATCCGGTTAATTCCGGAATTCCTTTTGTAATAGGAAAAAGTTTTACGAATGGCGGAAACTCAAACCTTAACCAGTATGATATTAAGAATGCTGTGAATATTGCAATTGCATCCGACAATATTGTCAATACGGGTATTGCTACTTCTATTTTCGAGGTCTTGCTTTTCAAATTCAGTGATGATTTCTTTTAATAAAAATAATTTTTTTAACAATAAGAGAAAACGGAAAAGCATTTGGAAATTGGCCTGCCCAACGCAGGCGGGGATTTCGGATTTAAGGATGATTTGGAAATTGGGATATCGGATTTGGGAATGAGAACTATAGAATTTATAGCAATTATTACTTTATGTTGTAGTTATTTAAAATAAGATTTGTAAAGATAAGTCTTATTAAATTCCAAATCGAGAATCCCAATTTCCAAATTCTAAATCCCAATTCCCAAATCATCTAAAATTCCAAATCCGAAATTCCAATTCCCAAATTATACTAAGCCACTTCCATTATATACAGCGAATTGCTGTAATTTTTTGAAAAAGCTTTTTTGATTAAGACATGTTCGGGCTTTCTTAACTGCGGATCATCTTCAATAATCTTAAATGCAATCTTTCTTGCAGTCTCGAGAATTTCTTTATCACGGTTAAGATCAGTGCATGAAAAATTCAGCATTCCAGACTGCCGAATCCCAAAGAATTCTCCCGGACCGCGAATCTCCATATCGGCTTCGGCAATTTTAAAACCGTCGGTAGTTTCGCACAGTATATTTAATCTTTTTAAAGAATCTTCATTTATATTTTTTGCAATCAAGATACAAAAAGACTGCTGCGCTCCGCGTCCCACTCTCCCTCTTAGCTGATGCAATTGCGACAGTCCGAATCTCTGAGCTTCCTCAATTATCATAATTGTTGCATTCGGAATATCAATTCCGACTTCGATCACAGTTGTCGAAACAAGAATATTAATTTTTCCCTGTCTGAATTCTTCGGTCACTTCGTCTTTCTCATACCAAAACATCCTTCCGTGAACCATTCCGACATTGAGCTCAGGGAAAATTTTTTCTTTAAGAATTTTATAATTCTCTTCGGCAGATTTTAAATCAAGTTTTTCCGACTCATCTATCAACGGAAAAATAATATAAACCTGCCGCCCTTTTTTTATTTCCTCTCTTACAAATATATAAATTTTATTTTTATCTTCTTCTTTTCTTAGAGCTGTCTTGATCGGGATGCGGTTTTTCGGAAGCTCGTCAATCACAGAAACATCAAGATCTCCGTAATAAGTCATCGATAGCGTGCGTGGGATCGGAGTTGCTGTCATAACAAGAACATCCGGATTGAATCCTTTTTCTTTCAGCTTTGCTCTTTGCATTACACCGAACTTATGCTGTTCATCTATCACAACAAACCCGAGATTTTTGAATTCTACTTTTTCCTGTATCAATGCATGCGTTCCGATAATAATATTTGTTTTACCTTCTTTAATATCATAAAGAATTTCATTCCGTAATTTTTTCTTCTGTCCTCCGATTAATAATGTAACTTTAATATCAAGCGGCTTCAGCAGATCCGAAATAGTCTTGTAATGCTGCTCTGCAAGCAGCTCTGTCGGACACATAAATGCAGTCTGATACCCATTCTCAATTGCGATAAGCATCGAAAACACTGCAACTATTGTCTTTCCGCTTCCGACATCTCCCTGCAAAAGACGGTTCATGCATTTGTCGGATTTCATATCGAGATAAATTTCATTGATCACTTTCTTTTGCGCCTGTGTTAATTCAAAAGGCAAAATGGATTTAAATTTTTTAGTAAGCTCTTTAATATCCTTATCGAATTTGATTCCTTTCTTTTCGCTTTGAATGGATTTCTTTTTTAAAGCAAGTATTATCTCGAGATAAAATAATTCTTCGAATGACAAACGCTTACGTGCAGTTTCTACATCCGACATTTCTACAGGAAAATTTATCCTTAGTATCGCATCTTTCCGGCTGGTTAAATCATGTTCACTTAAAATATTCCCGGGGATAGTTTCTTCAATATAATCCGGGTTGGATTTTAGTAAAGTGCTGAAAGCATTGAAAACAATTTTAGAAAGCAGCATCGGCTTTATCCATGTCTTCCTGAGCTCTCCGGAAAGTTCATACAAAGGATAAAACCTGTATTTCAAAAAATCTTTTTCAAATGTGTCGTATTCATTGATCTTAAGATGGTCGCGGTAGCTTATCTTTTCCCTCGAACTGAAATTTTCCTTATCCACTTTTATCCAGAACAAAAACTTCTCATTCAGACGAAATTGTTTCGAACGGAATTCGCTTGTTCCGAATACCGGAATATCAATTGCACCTGTTTTGTCTTTAAGAATTAACTGGAGCGGGTGATTGCTTTTACGCGGATAGACGACATCAATTATCTCACCTGTTAAGATCACGTTTTCGTCCTGATGAATATTTATTTCCCGTATATTAATTCTTTTAATATAAGTCCGCGGAATAAAATTAAGGAAATCGTCTAAAGAATTTATTCCGATCTTTGAAAATGCTTCCGCTCTTTTTTCGCCGACGCCTTTAAGAAATTTAATATCCATAACATTTTAATTCGCTTTACAAAGTTATGGAAAATATGTTTTTTGTGTAAGGGAAATGGGGGAGTTAACATTTAGGCGTTTGATTCGAATGCACAAAACCCGAACTTTATAAATAATTAGCTAATATATAAAATGATAAATTAATATTTGTTTGATCAGATGATTATCTATTGATTAAGTTCATTATATTTTATTACAAGTTCAGTACAAAATAATTCAAAGTATACAGTAGCAGAACCTTTTACTCGCTTCCTTTGATATTGATTATTCTTTGTTGTGTTTTCAGCTATTTCAGAATATTCTTTAATTGACATTTCTGTTAGAACATTCTGAGCACTGATTCTTTTATCATATAACTTGCTTACAATTTTCATTTAATTTTATTTGATAAGTTAATATTTAATAGTTGTTTGTCAAATAATTTTTTCAAGATCTCGATAATTATATTTAATACCTAATTCTCAATCTCCAGATGGGAACATAATGTAATACGTTACAAATCATGAAGATTCGTAACAAGGGAAATTGTTCAAACATAAATAAAATAAATATCGGCGAAGGTTCAATGTGAGACTATTACATTACGACTTCTTTTTCTTTTATCATACTCGCCAAAGAATTCAGCAAAAATTCTTTTGCATCGAATATTTCCAATAATACGGGCTCATCCTCGATTGAATAATGTATAATAATATTTCCTTTATCTTCCGCATAATCGATTTTTTTATCGGACAACTCTATAATTAATGCATCAACATCTTTACTATATTTCACTTTTGTCATATCTTTTACTCCTTCCGGGATAGATTGTTATAATTAAAATATCATTATTGATTTTTTCATAAACTACTCTTAATACATGGCCATCATCAAATTCCCTTTGAGCAATCAGTCTTTTTTTATATCCTTCTTCCAGTTTTTCAGGTTCAGTAACAACAAGTTCAATAAATTTGTTTTCTATTTCAATTCCATGCCTTTTTAAGATTTCTATCTTTGCGATCGCATGATCTGAAAAAATTATATTCATATATAATCATCTACATTCATTTAGAGGTTTTTACCTTTCAATACAAAATAACAATATTGCATCGGAAGTTCAATGTGAGTTAACAAAAAGTAATTCATTAAGTGTAGTTGTTCTTAGGGTATTATTGGCATTTGTAAAACAAAAAAAGCCCTCAGTACTTCGGGCTTTTTTGAATTCATCACTGCACACGGCTCACAGCTTCACTAATCGGACCTGCACCTTTTGAATTCACTGCCTGTACCTTATAAAAATACCTTACACTCCTTCCTTTAACATAGTATCACGGATCAAACAACGATTTGCGCTTTCGAAGATTGAATCACTCTACCTTGGTGAGAGTTTATATTCGTGAAATAAATCAAATATGAACACACCCTCAGAAGAATTTTCCATTTGACGCTCTTTGCTATTTTCCACTTTCCCCTCATTTTATATGTTGGTTTGTTAAACTAACATTTCTGAGGGGACAAATGTCCCTATTTCAAAAGCAGCATCTTCCTGGTAATTGAAGCTGTGCCCGCAACTAATTTATAATAATAAATTCCACTTGGCAGATTCGAGCCGTCAAAATTTATTTTGTATTTTCCTGTATTCTGTTTTTGATTTACCAAACTAATAATTTCCTTTCCCATTACATCGTAAACTTTTGTTTGTACAAAATCCGTAATTCCTAACTCGTATTTTATAATTGTCTTTGGATTGAATGGGTTTGGATAATTTTGAGAAAGGACATAATGTTCGGGTACATTGAGCAAAAAAATATTTTCATTGACTGATACAAGACCGGAGTAAACTGCTTTTAATTTATATATACCTGATCCGCGGTAACCCAAAGCATAACTTTTATCAGGAGCAATTAAACCGGACTGAATCTGTGCAGTACCGCCTGTAAAAGTTATCCAGTTCGTTCCTCCGTTGATTGTAATATAAGAACGACCGGCATAAGCACCGGCTATAACAAAATTGGGATCTTCAAGACAAATTGCAGACGCCCAGTTATTATCTGTTGTTTGATATGTTGTAAAAAAACTATTCCCAAAGGTTGTTGACTTATAAATTATATTGCCAAACTCCATTACATATAAAATTTTATTATTAAGTACAGTATTAGACATTGATGGTATTTCATCAAAAAATGGAACTGCATTCAATACGAGATTCCAATTATTACCGCTGTTGGTAGACCTGTATACTTTTGCACCGCTTCCGGATGTCGGACCATCTCCGACTAACATTACTTCCGAACTGTCCCACTCTACCAAAATATCGCAGGGACTATCAAAAGGAAAATTACTTATCAAATTAAATGAAGATCCGTTATCAGTTGATTTATAAAATCCGCCGCCGTCAGGAGCAAAATAAAAAACTGAGGGATCATCCTGATCCATTTCCAATGGCTGTCCGTATGTACTAAAATTTCTTGCGATAGAAACCGACCATGTAATTCCATAATCCGTATTTTTCATTATTCTGTCAACTGCATTGGTTACGGCAGCTATCCATATATTTGTATCCATAGGACTTACATAAAAAGAGTGCGCGGAATAAAAGAGAACAGGTATTGAATCAAGATAAGTCCAGTCATCTCCTTTGTTTCTGCTGACATAAATTTTATTTCCCATTGCAGCAAATATTGTATTTGGATTCTAAGGATGCATGCATAAAGTATTTCCAGATCCTCCGTCTACCGATAATTTCGAATCCCAGATAAAGCTTATGTTTGTACCGGCAGGAAGTAACCAGTCTGTTCCGCCGTTTGTAGTTTTTATTATCGCTGTATTCAGACTGCTTACTGCAAATCCTAAATTAGTATTATAATAAAATATGTCAGCAAGATTTGCCATCATCGGATTTACTTCAAAGTTAAGGAATTTTGTACTTCCGTTTTTATTATTTCGTATAAACCCCCCGCCGCCGCAAACATGAATATCATTTATACCTGAACCTGTTATTCCTTTTATATCTGTTTTTATTCTTGTGTCAATAGTTTCCCACAATGAACTTTGCTTTATGATAAGAGTTCCGTATTCACCGGATATTAAAATACCGTCGGAAAAATATTTTACCTTTAACAAATTTTTTGTTGTAAGGACATTCGCCTCTATCCATGAAGTCCCCCCATTTGTTGTTTCATAAACCTTCCCGGTATTTCCAACAACTATTCCATTGTTTTCATCGTTAAAAGAAATTGAATTCAGATTTACGGAAGATAAACCGGTATTAACGGAAGACCAGTTAATTCCACCGTTAACTGATTTAAATACGACACCATTATTTCCGCATACAAATCCTAGATTATTGTCAACAAAAAAAATAGAATTCAATATATGATTTCCGGGAATAGTATAGAGACTTAGTGAGGAAATGGCAGCATGAGTTTTATAAACAATACTATTATCGCCTGTGATCCAGACATCATCGTTAAGAGAAAATATAGATTTGAAATTCACTGAAGGTTGATTCATGCTCACCCAATTGCTCCAGGAATTACCCGAGCGGAAAATTTTCCCGCTGTCGCCGGTTGCTATAATATTAATTCCGTCGGGTGTTGTGATAGAATTAAAGCCCTCTGAATAAACAGGATTAAATTTAAATATTAAAAAAATAAATATTAAAAAGTTTATAACTTTCATTTTATTTGAAATTGTTTTTATAAAGTTAACCTAATTTATCACTTTAACAAAAACAATTTAATTTTTAAAGAAAAAAACATAAGTATGATATCATGTCTGCATATTTAACCCAAAATGAAGTGTGATTGGTTTTTCAGCTAATATTATATTTAAAAAATTTTAAAATTGTATACCGGTAATTTTAGAAATCAATATGATTTTCCAATCTTTTGACTTTTTAAAAGTTTTACAATAAATTAACTTAATATAAAATTATGAGAATGATTAAATGATTACTTTCAAAGCTGATTTACACATGCACACTAATTATTCCGATGGAAATTTTACTCCCATGCAACTCATAGATTTAGCCAAGAGATCAGGTATTTCAGTCATCAGCATTACTGACCACGATAATGTAAACGGAATTGCCGAAGCTATAAAATACGGTGTAGAAAATGGAGTACAGATAATTCCCGGTGTAGAGATTAGTGCTGACCTGGGTGAACAGGAAGTTCATATACTTGGATATTTCATGGATTGTAATAATAAAAAATTTCTTGATTTTCTTTCTTTATCAAAAAGACTCCGTATAACCAGGAATGAAAAAATTGTCCAGAAGCTAAAAGATCTCGGAAGTAAGATAGAGTTTAATTCAATTCTGGACAAAGCAGGAGTTAATACTTCCATTGGCAGACCTCATATTGCAATGGAGCTGAACGAAGAAGGATTTGTAAAGTCTTATTACGATGCTTTCATAAAGTATATCGGAGACGGAAAGCCTGCATTCGTAAGAAAACCGAATCCACCCGCTCAGGAAGTTATAAACTTAATTTCAGAAATGGGCGGTCTTTCTTTTATTGCACATCCCGGACGAATAATCAGAGACGAATTACTGCTTAGATTGATCCATGAAGGTATTGACGGAATTGAAACAATCCATCCCTCACATTCAAAAGAAGATATAGATTATTTTAATTCATTAGCTTCAGAATATTTTCTTTTAACAAGCGGTGGATCTGACTTTCACGGTGGAATAAAAAATGACGGAAAAAATTTCGGAAAGTTTTATGTATCAATGAATGAAGTTATAAATATGAAAAGAAGATTATTTAACTAAAATCTTTTTATTGTAAAATATAATTTAAAAAATGGATTTAAATGTTTTTCGACATTTAGAATTAGATTTTGATACTTCCAATTAATAAACCTTCCCTAACCCTCTTCTTAGTAAGTGGAAGGTTAGCGAGGGGTAGAATTAGTAATCTCACAAATTAACACACATCAGATAACCAGTCATAAAACTATATGCTAAAAAAAATTGAAGGTGATCTTAATACTGAAAATATTAACATCGGGATTATCATAAGCAAGATTAATAAACCCATTACCGAAAATCTTTTAAAAGGCGCTTTGAAGGCCTTTAAAAATAACGGTTTGCAGAATGGTGATATGGAAATTTTTTATGTTCCGGGGGCTTTTGAAATTCCTACGGCATTAAAAAAATTATGCAGACAAAATGTTGATAAGAAAAGATTCAGCGGATTTGTGACAATCGGTTGTGTGATCAAAGGCGAAACAGCTCACTTCGAATATATCTGTGAAAGTGTTTCTTACGGCATCAACAAAATATCTTATGATTATGAAATCCCGGTCGGCTTTTGTGTACTGACCTGTTATACACCACAGCAAGCTTACGAACGAAGCGGAATTCCACCGGATGCAGATAACAATAAAGGTTATGAAGCCGCTCTTACGGTTATAGAAATGATAAATTTATTGAAAAAGATCTAAACTTTCCGAAACGATTTGACAAAAAATAAATTCACTTCTTATAATGAATGCATAACTTACTTATTTAATCTCGAGCGTTCCGGCATTAAATATGACCTGAAAAACATTAAGCTGTTACTCGGGTTATTAAAAAATCCTCATAATAATTTTAAAGCCATTCATATTGCAGGAACAAACGGAAAAGGCTCGGTGTCCTCTATCATCAATTCTGTTTTAATAGAAAAAGGATTTAAAACAGGTCTGTACACATCGCCGCACATTAGAGATTTCCGTGAAAGAATTTTAGTCGATGGAAAATATATTTCGAAAAATTTTATTGTTGCCTTTGTTAACGTTTATTACAATGACATCGAAAGAATTAAGCCGAGTTTCTTTGAAGTTACTACAGCGATGGCTTTCAAATATTTCGGCTTTAAGAAAGTGAAATATGCAGTTGTTGAAACAGGACTTGGCGGTAGATTGGATTCGACAAATATTCTTAAACCACTTTTGTCAGTAATAACATCTCTTTCAATTGATCACGTTGATTATCTCGGGAGCAACATTAAAAGCATCACGGAAGAAAAGGGCGGCATTATAAAAAAAGCAGTACCGGTAATTGCGGGTAATGTTCCGGCTGTTTCTGCAGACATTTTAAATAAAATTGCAAAAGAAAAAAAATCAAATATTATTTTTGCAGGGAGAAATAAAGTCAGCATCCATAAAAAAACAGAGAAAGGATTTTACTTCAATTGCGGAAATAAATTTAAAAAATTATTTTACCCGGTAATTGGAGATTACCAGGTAAGTAATATTAAAACTGCATTGGAGGCAATTCAAAAATTAAAGGAAATTGATCAGATAAACTTTGAATATAAAATTATCCCGAATGCTTTTAAAAATTTAAAAATTAATTCAAATCTTTACGGACGATTTGAATTAATTTCAACAAAGCCTAAAATAATAATTGATGTATCTCACAACGAGCAGGCAATTAAAAATATTAAAAGTAATTTAAAGTATTTTAAATTTGATAATCTTGTAATAATTTTTGCGATGATGCAGGATAAAAAATACAAAGAGTGTGTCAGCGAACTGTCGAAGCTTAATGCAAAAATAATTCTTACCAAGCCAGATTATAAAAGAGCAGCAGAACCATCGGAGTTATTTAAGTCCGTAAATAAAAATAAATACAAATTTATTGTAAAAGACAATTTGGAAACCGCTTATGAGTATGCAAAAGAAAATACCAAGCATAGCGATCTGATTTTAATAACCGGCTCGTTTTTTCTTGTAAGTGATTTTCTGTCATTGTTTAATAAATATAATAAATCAACTTAAAGATTTATATTTGCATATGAAAATAGAAGATATAAAATCAATTGGTGTTGCCGGCGCGGGAACGATGGGGAGAGGGATTTCAATATGCTCGTCAGCTGCCGGCTATAAGACCATCCTTTATGATATTAACCAGGAAACTTTAAATAAAGCAAAAGAATTAATTGAAAAAGATTTATCCAAATCGGTTGAGAAAAAAAAACTTACGGAAGAAAAAAAAATAAAAACATTAAATAATATCAATTTTACTTCTGAGTTTAGTGATTTGAAAGATTCTGACTTTATTATAGAGGCGGCATTGGAAGATATGAAGCTTAAGAAAGAAATTTTTTCTGAACTTGATTTGATCTGCAAGTCCGATGCAGTTTTATCAACAAATACTTCTTCCCTATCTGTTACAACGATTTCCACCTTTGTAAAGAAAAACCCCGGACGGGTTGTAGGATTGCATTTTTTTAACCCGGCGAATATTATGAAGCTCGTGGAAGTTGTAAAAGGAGATTTTACTTCGCAGGAAGTTGTAGAATTATCAGCAGAACTTTCAAAGAGATTAGGGAAAGTCACTGTAACAGCAAAAGATACACCGGCGTTTATTGTTAACCGGATTGCAAGACCATTCTACGGAGAAGCTTTAAAAATATTAAGCGAAGGAACTGCCGAAGTCGAAACTATAGATAAGGTGATGAAGAGCTGCGGCGGTTTTGCAATGGGCCCGTTTGAATTAATGGATCTGATCGGCATAGATGTTAATTTTTCTGTTACCAAATCCGTTTATGAATCATTCTTTAATGATCCTAAATACAGACCGAATTTCATTCAGAAGAAAATGGTTGATTCAAATTTAATGGGAAGAAAAACGAAAAGAGGATTTTATAATTATGAATAATATTACAAAAGATCAACCTCTCAAAGAGAATAATGTTGATCTTACAGTTGAAGAATTTAAGGTTATTCTTAACTCACGTTCGCAAAGAATAACTTCGCCCAGGCTGGAAATCCTCAGTACGCTCAAATCAAATCATAACCCGCTTACAATATCTGAAATACACGGCAAAATAAAAAATAAAAAAATAGATCTTGCAACGGTTTACCGTACGATTAATTTATTTACCGGGCTCGGTATTGTTAATGAAATTGACTTCAAAGATGAATACAAAAGATATGAGCTTGTTTATGACAGACATCATCATCATCACATTGTCTGTAAAAAATGTAAACGTGTCGAGAATGTAGAAGCGTGCGTACTTGAAGGGCTTGAAAAATTTTTGAATAAAAGAGGATATACCGATATTTCGCATTCGCTGGAATTTTTCGGAGTGTGTGAAAACTGCAACAAGTAAATGGTCAATGGTCAATGGTCAATGGTCAATGGTCAATAGTCAATTGTCAATAGTATAATGATTAAATATTTACAAACTTTACTAACTTTACAAACTTTAAAGGCTTTACTTAACTTACTTAACCAATTAACTTTAATTAACTTTTAACCAATTAACATTATTTAACTTACTTAACCAATTAACCTAATTAACCAATTAACTTAATTAACTTAATTAACTATTGATCAAGGCCATCATTTTCGATTTAGATAATACTCTTGTTGACTTCATGCTTTTGAAAAGGGCAGCAGTAGATGCATCAATACTTGCTATGATAGATGCGGGATGGGACATGTCAATTGATGATACCAAAGCATACATAAATAAAATTTACGATGCTGAAGGAATCGAATATCAGCAGGTGTTTGATAAAATGCTAAAAGAAGTTTTGGGAAAGGTTGATTATAAAATTATTTCCGCCGGCATCGTTGCCTACAGAACTGCAAGAGAAGCTGCATTGAAACCTTATCCCAGAGTTTTTCCTACACTGATCGAACTTATTAAAATGGGTTTGAAGCTTGCTGTAGTTTCCGATGCTCCTTCAAAAGAGGCATGGCTGAGATTGTCTTATCTTAATTTTCATCATCTCTTCGACGTTGTTATAACTTACGATGAAACACGGGAAAGGAAACCTTCTCCCGTTCCGTTTAACATGGCTTTGAAAGAATTAAATCTAAAAGCGAGCGAATGTTTGATGATAGGCGATTGGGCTGAGAGAGATATGGTCGGAGCTAAAGCAGTCGGGATGAAAACTGTCTTCGCAAGATACGGCGATACATTTAATACAGGAAATCCTGATTCTGATTACGATATAAATTCGATTTCGGAATTGGTTGATATAATAAAAAAGGAAAACGGATTAGTTGATTAGTTGATTAGTTGATTAACCATTTAACCAATCAACCATTTAACTAATTAACTAATTAACCAATTAACCAATTAACCAATTAACAAAACTAATGACAAAGGGAATCGGAATAGATATCATCGAAGTGAAGCGCATCAAAAAATTAATGGAAGAATACGGAGACAGATTTTTTCAGAGAATATTAACAGAGAAAGAAATTAGTTATTGCAGAAAGTTTTCCAAACCCGATCTTCATTTTGCAGGAAGGTTTGCATCAAAGGAAGCATATTCAAAAGCCATCGGGACGGGTGTTGGAAAGGAATTCAGCTGGAAGGATATAGAAGTTGTCAACGACGAAAAAGGAAAGCCGTACATTGTTCATCTGAAGCAAAATGAATTTTCAAAATTAAAATTTGAGATAAGCATTTCGCATACAATAGATTATGCTTGTGCTGTTGTTACCTGCGAAGAAAATTAATCCTCCCAGTCACAAATAAACACATTGGTCTCACCTTTTGCTTTGCCATTTCGGTTTGAACAAAAAACTAATTTCTTTCCATCAGGTGAAAACATGGGGAACCCGTCGAACTCATTATCAAAAGTTATTCTTTCCAGACCGGTTCCGTCTACATTTATTTTGTAAATGTCGAAATTGCGTCCCTTCGAATCATCAATGTTGGAGCAGAATAAAATTCTTTCACCGTCTGGAAACCAGTAGGGTGCGAAGTTTGCAGCACCGTTATTTGTTATTTGAATTTTATTTTTTCCATCGGCATCCATTACCCATATTTCAAGCTTTGTTGGCCGGATAAGTCCTTGTTCTAAAAGTTCTTTGTATTTAATAATTTCTTCTTCGTTATCAAATGAAGTTCTCCGGTAAACTATCTTCGAGCCGTCATAAGAAAAAAATGCTCCGCCGTCATAACCGGGTTCATCAGTAATTTGTTTGACACCGCTTCCGTCTAAATTCATTGTGAAAATATCTATGTCACCTCTTCGTGTAGAAGTGAATACAATTTTATCTCCGACTGGAGAAACAGTTGCTTCGGCATCGTATCCTTTTTCATTTGTTAATTGGTTTAAATTTGTACCGTCTTCATTTACTAAATAAATGTCATAGGTATCATATAAAGCCCAGACATATCCATTTGAAAAATCCGGCGGAGGCGGACAATCATCACCGCCCGAATGTGTAGAAGCATACAAAATTGTTTTATTATCCGGCATATAATAAGAACAGGTTGTTCTTCCTTTTCCGGTGCTGATCATTTTTTGTTCTGAACCGTCAACATTCATTGTATAAATCTGGTCGCATTTTAAATCTTTCCTTGAAGACTGAAAAGAAAATTTTGTTCCGTCAAATGAAAAATAACATTCGGCATTCTCTCCGCCGAAAGTTAACTGAGAAATATTTTTTAAATGTTTCTCCAAAGATAAGTTGAGACTATCTTCTTTTAATTGGCAATTCGCCTGCAGGTCAGGCTGATAATTTTTTAATTTGAATGATAAAAATGTTAGCACTAAGACTGATAATAATAAAAATGTTTTATTGTTCATATCTTGTAACGCTGAACACTCCTTCCTGATTGGTTATCTTTTCTATGATTTGATTAAGCTGTTTTAAATTCTGAATGCTTAATATGAATGTACCTTCAAACATAGAACTTTTTGTTTTTATGTCAACGCTTTTTATGTTTGAATTAAAATTTTTGGCAATAGTTTTTGTAATCTCATTGAGAATTCCGGGCCTGTCTTCCCCGATAATTTTTATTCCTCCGGTGAATTCTCCAAGCTCTGTCTCATTCCAGTTGATCTGTATTATCCTCTCGGGTTCTTTCAGGAAAAGATTAACTATATTTTTACAGTTCTTCCTGTGTATTCTTATACCTTTCTCCTGGCTGATAAAACCGATTACATCATCACCCGGAATCGGATTACAGCATTTTGCAAAGTCATATTGAATCCCTTGAATGTTTTGAACTGAGCCGGATCCAAGGCTTATACCTGCTGTAGAAGTCCTTGCATCATGAACAAATTTATCAAAGTTGGCAGACTCACCTTCCTGAATTTTTATATCTTCGGCACCATTCCTTTGTTCAAGAGATTGAAGCTTGTTCTTATCCGTTAATATATCTATGACTTCGCTAACTTTATTTTCATCCTGTGATATCGAAAAATAAAAATGCCCCGTATCTTTATATTTTAATTTATGAATGATCTTCGAAAGCCGTTCATCTGAAATATGAACTTTATGCTTCTTGATTTTTCTTTCCCAAAGCTCTTTTCCTGTTTGTATAGAATTTCTTTTTTCAGTGTTAAAATATTTTCTTATATCGGATTTCGCTTTATGTGTAACGACAAATTTTTCCCAGTCTATTTTCGGAGTTTGAATTTTCGATGTTAATATTTCAATCTGATCACCGCTCTTTAACGGTGTATCGAGATTTACAATTTTTCCGTTTACTTTTGCACCGATGCATTTCAATCCGATCTCAGTATGGATTTCAAAAGCAAAGTCTACTGCAGTTGCGCCGGCAGGAAGGATTTTCAATTCACCTTTGGGAGTGAAGCAGTATATTTCATCCTGATAAAGATTCAGTTTGAAGCTTTCCAAAACCTGTGAGGATGTCTCATCTTTCGATGAGCTTTCGAGACTTTCGCGTATCCACTTCATCCAATTCTCAAGATTTGTGTCGTGAAAAGAATTGTTCTCTTTATATTTCCAGTGCGCTGCTATACCTTTCTCGGCAACTTCATGCATCTCCTTGGTTCTTATCTGAACTTCAACCATCTTTCCTTCTTTACTTACCAGAGTAGTATGAATCGATTGATAATTATTTTGCTTGGGAAGAGAAATGTAATCTTTGAAACGTTCCGGCACGGGTAAATAAATTTCCGAGCAAATTCCATAAACAGAAAAACAGTCATTTTTATTTTTTGTATCTAAAAGAATCCTGACAGCGAATAAGTCATAAAGCTCGTCGAAAGATTTTTTTCTGCTAATCAATTTTTTATAAATACTGTAAAGATGTTTTGCTCTTCCGTAAATTTCAAATTTGTAACCTTCTTCTACCAGTCTTTCTCTTATCGGCTCAATGAATTTTTTTATGAATTTTTCACGCTCTCTTTTCTTTTCCTTTAATTTTTTTGCTACCTCATCATAAACTTTCCTGTCCATATATTTAAACGACAGATCTTCAAGCTCAGTCTTTACAGATGATAATCCGAATCTGTGAGCTAAAGGAGCATATATTTCCAGAGTTTCCTGTGCAAGACGCATTTGTTTTGCGGTAGAAAGAAATTCCAGAGTTCTTAAATTATGAAGACGATCGGCAAATTTTATGAGTATGACCCTGATGTCCGAAGTCATCGATAAAAGCATTTTCTTGTATGATTCAACCTGCTTCATTTCATAGTTCTCAAACATACCTTCAATCTTTGTTGCGCCGTTTACAATTTCGGCTATCTCCTCACCGAATTCTGCCTTGATATCTTTTACAGTAAAGCTGGTATCTTCTACAACATCGTGAAGCAATGAAGAGGCAATGGAAATCGCATCGAGAGGAATTTCTTTAGCAAGAATTAAAGCAACATCATAAGGATGAGAAATAAACGGCTCACCCGATGCACGCTTGTCATTCTTATGTGCTTCGTATGCAAATTTAAATGCCTGAGTGATTAATTTATCATTAGCAAGATTAACAGGTAAATTTTTATTGCTGTGATAAAGAAGTTCATCAAGCTTCTTTTTGTAGAATGTGCTAAACAAAGTTTAGTTTAGGTTTGTAAAGTTTGTAAAGTTTGTAAAGTTAAGCTACAGGTTTTATAAATATTTGTAATTTGAAATTTGTAATTTGAAATTGAATATCACGTTCCAAACATCCTGTCACCTGCATCACCAAGTCCCGGTACGATATATCCTTTTTCATTTAACTTTTCATCGAGACTGCAAGTAATTATTTCAATAAATCTTTTTTCACTTTTATTAAATCTTTTCTCGATAGCATTGATTCCTTCAGGCGCAGCAAGCAATGATACGACTCTTATCTTTTTTATATCCATATTTAAAAGATATTCGATTGTAAAAATTACGCTTCCGCCGGTAGCGATCATCGGGTCTAAAATTATGACATTTAAATCTTTTTTATCTTTAATTTTCGGAAACCGGAAGTAATACTGAACAGGTTTCAGAGATTCTTCATCACGGTAAATTCCGATATGGCTCGTAATAACTTCGGGATATAAGTCCACGAAACCCTTTGTCAGTCCAAGCCCGGCTCTTAAGATCGGCAATATAACAATCTTGTCCTTAATCCTGCTTCCCGTGATTTTTTTGAACGGAGTATTGACAGATTTGTTTTCAAGACCGATGGAAGAATATGCTTCTGCCGCGAGTATATAAGAAATTTTATCCAGCGAATTTTTAAAATCTATCTTGCTTGTACTCTTATCACGCATTATTGAGATATAATGAGAAACTATCGGATGATTTAATATTTTTAAATGCTTCATAAAAAAATTATTTTATAAACAAAAGTCGACTACGCATTGAAGCTTTTTTCTCCGGAATTTATACTAATTTTCTTATAATTTATTTTGTAATTCGTGTTAATTCGTAAAATTAGCGGCAATCTTTTATTTTAATCCCAGATTGTTCATTAGAATATTTAATGCTCGTTCCCAAACTCCAGTTTGGGAACGCACTTGAAAGCAAAACTCCTGTTTTGCAAAATTCATATGGTAAGTTTTTCTTTCACTTAAAATAATCAATACCTATTAAATAAATGTAGTATAACTATCAGTGTCATATATAAGTTAGTTGTTCATTTTCCTAATGATGTTCATTAGAAAATTTCTCTATTGAAAAATCCGGGTTAATATAATAGGTAACTTGAGTTACAATTCAAAAAAAAATTCATCCCTTGATATGAGATGAATTTATATTTTAAAAAACTAATTTTACTTTAATAAATCTACCTTAAGCTCTGTCGTAACATTTTGCAATGTTTTGACTGATTGACCGCCTGCTGATATTCTCATATTCATATCAATCTTTGTATTTGTAGACTTGCTCGTTACACAGCCTCGTGAAAGATTAAAATTAATTGTTCCCCTGCCGCCGGTATTCACCTCTTCGACTTTGTAAGACATTTTCTTATCCTTTATTTCTTTTTCAATAAAATCAACTGCAAGGTCAGCGTCTATAGTTACAAAAAATTGATTATTTTCTTCTTTAATATCCTGCAGTCTATAACTTAAAATGTTTTTCACAGGGAAAATTAAAATTTGTGTTTCGTAAGAGCGTGTCCATGTCGAATCTTTGTAAACTTCCTTTTGGGGGAACATCTGGAATTGCTGCTGCAGCACTGCCTGTATAGCATCTTTGCCGAATGAATCTTTTAAAGATTCTTTTTGCTGCGTTGTCAAAGTATCGCCGAGAGCTTTATACATATTCTCATAAACTTTTTCCAACCCGTAAACTTCGGAGATTTCACCTTGCGGAGAAATCCTTGCAAAAAATTCTTCATTCATAATTGCATTATACTGCAGGAAATCCGGTTTGGAATAAACAGAATCTTTTATATTCGAATTGTAATACATGCTCAATGAAGAATCTGCAGATGAAGCATTCGACACAATATTAATACTATCGAATTTTATTTTAAACGTTATTATTCCCGAAGAAGCTACATCGTTGACTTCTTCAGTATAAAAATAATTTATATCCTGTGTGGAAACAATTTCTTTTTCGTCGGTCATAGGTCCTTTTTCCTTAGAGGTGGTTTTTGCATTTATCTTATAAGTCAGGACATCACCTTTTTTTGGCTTCAAAACCAAGGATACTTTTGTGCCTTTATCGTCTTTAATGACAAGATCTGCGTTTACTGAATTTGATTTGCTGTCACTTTGCTTTTTGTCTCCGGCAGTTTCGGTTTTTTCCCCGCATCCGGTAATCGTAAAACTTGTCAGAATTATAAGAATTGCTGATGAATAATATCTAAACATTAATTTCCCTTCTAAAAATATTTTTGATTTAAATTTTTGAAATATACCTTTTATCGAAAAGAGATTCAAAGCAATTTGATAAAGCCAGGTGTTCATAAAAAAAGAGCAGTCTAATTAAATAAACTGCTCTTCAAAAATTAAAACATTAAGGAAAAAACTATTTTCTTACAACTCCGGCACTAAGAAAGTCTTCAACTAAGGCAGTAGAATATGATTGCGCAAGATCATTTATGGATGTTGGATTTCCTGTATTTGTCTGAGCTGACCATATTAATGCGTCGTTGTTAGTCAAATCATAAAAATTACTTGCAAGAAATATATTTGTGTTTTTTACATAATAGCCGGGAGTATTGACCATGTTGTATGCTCCGCCGTAATAATTATTAAAGCCGTAATATCCCGAGTAAGGAGTATAAAAAGATGACCCGGGGACGTATTGTTCAGATTCCTTTACATTAACAAGTGAAATCGTCAATGCTCCGTCAACTCCCTGTTTCTCAAGCTCGGCGGCAATTGCTTCTTTTTTTGCATCGTCAACTTTTCCGTCATCATTATTGTCCACAAATGTATCCGGTAAAATAGTTGTTCCTGCCACGGCATTTATCCCGTCTGCTTTTAGCTTACTTACAATCGCATTTTCAACTGCCGATCTTTTTACAATATCTCCGCTTAATCCGATTACAGCAATCTTATTGTATCTTTTCGCAGAGGTTGCCGGCTTCTTCCATGTACCGGAAACAGTAGTAACCGATGAGCAGGAATACAAATATGAAAGAACAAACAAAATTGTAATGCTTAATGCTATTTTTTTCATAAATTAATTTTTGAATTAGGTTAGTAAATTTATTTTAGTACAAAATCCTAATAATACATTAAATATGCAAGACTGATATTAAAAAATTATACTCTTTAGTTATGGATTAGCATCCAAAACGTTTTTCTTATTTTAAATATTCTAATTAAACTTTCGAAAATTCAAATAAATAGTACTCAAAAAAATTATGACCCTCCCGAACCATCCCCAATGCCATTAAGTTAAGGAATGTCAAACAGTTTATCAATCATACCCTCACCCCTGCCCCTCTCCCGAGTCTGTCTCAAAGCATCTTTTAACCACATAGACACAGAGAAGACATAGCTAAATTTAATATGTAAATCTACTTTCTATGTTTTCTATGTGGTCTATGTGGTTAAATAAAATTTCGTTTTGAGACATTCTCTCCCACTGGGAGAGGGGTTAGGGGAGAGGGTTAGAAAAAGCTCCTTAACTTAATGGCATTGGGGTTGGGGAGGGGTCATAATTTTTTATTTTTATGAAAAAGTTTTAGATGGTAATGCATTAGTTACCTTTAGTTATGAATTAGTCATTAACGCTTGCTCAAAAAACACGATACCGGTTTTTTTAATAGATAAAGTCATTTTAAAAATAGTTGATTCATATAATTAGAATAGTAATATTATTGTGAATCAAATTAATTTATATGAAACTATTTAAAACCTCGTTAATTGTTTTAATCTTTTTTTTCGTGACAAACATTTATTCACAAACAACTCCGGATCAAATTTTTAAGGAAGGACTTAATGCATATTACGGAGCAAAATATCAGGATGCTATAAAATTTTTTGATGAATATATAAAGAGCGAGCCGGGTGATTCCAAAGGATATAATTACAGAGGACTTAGTTACCAGGGCATGAATAATTATTCAAGGGCTCTCGAGGATTTCACCAAAGTCATCAGTGTCTCGCCTTCCAACACTGACGGTTACTTACACCGTGGCAATACTTATCTGCAGCAGCAAAAATTTTCTCAGGCACTAACTGACTTCACGGATGCAATCAGATTTGATACACATAATATCAATGCATATTTAGGAAAAAGCAGGGTTTATACTGCACAGAAAAAGTATTCAAGTGCAATGACGGAACTGAATTCCGCATCCGGTATAGATCCGAAAAATGCCGGTGTATATGTTATCAAAGCATGGGTAAGTATTCTTGCTGATGATACGACGAAAATAATCGATTATATTTCAAAAGCAATGTATTACGACTCAAATATTGTATTTACTGATCACAAAAGGGAATTGTTAAATTTGAAATTTACGTATTACAAAAATGCTCTTGCTATCGCTAATCAAAGAATAGACCAAAATCCCAACAGTTATATTTTATATTTTTCCCGTGGTTTAATTTATTTTTTTATGAATAATTATGAAAAAGCGTCAGCTGATCTTAAGAAATCTAAAAACCTTAACAATAATTATAATTCTGAATTAGACAAACTTATAGATCAGATATTCAGGAGTATAAATAGAAACGGCTAAGATTAATATTTATCAATGCCTGGCTTGCATTTAAATTACAGCCATTTAACAGTATGCCATTTGAAAATAGTTGATTCATATATTTAGTTTAAAAATATTATTGTAAAAAAAAATAATTCCATGAAACTCGCTAAAGCCTCATCAATAATTTTTATCCTGTTCATCGCTCTAAACACTTATTCTCAAACAACACCCGAACAAATTTTCAGCAAAGGTCTGGAAAATTTTTACGGCGGAAAATTTAATGATGCTATAAAATTTTTTAGTGAATATATAAAAAGCGCTCCGACTGATTATAAGGGTTTTAACTACAGAGGTCTTTGCTACCAAGCGATGAAAAATTATCCGAGATCAATCGAAGATTTTACAAAGGTCATTAGTATTGCGCCGAGAAGCAGCGAGGGATTTATAAACCGCGGCAATTCACATTTTTTTAGTAATTCATATCCTACAGCATTGCAGGATTTCAATGATGCTATAAGAATTAATAGTCATGATATCGAGTCATATTTTGGAAAGAGCAGAGTTTACAGACAACTTAGAAGATTTTCCGAAGCTTTGAAAGAAGTTATTACCGCAGAAGGAATTGATCCGAAGAATCCGAGGGTTTATCTGAACATGGCATGGGTTCACCTGCAATTAAAAGATACTGCCAAGGTATTTAAAGATATTGAAACTGCACTGTATTACGATTCGAATCTTGTTTTTACAAATTACAGACGGGATTTATTATTTGTATTAATGGAGAATTATAAAAATTCTCTGGTAGTTGCCAGTAAGAGAGTTGATGAAAATCCAAACAGCTATATGGCTTATTTTACACGCGGGTTTATTTATTTCATTATGAATAATTACGTTCTTGCTAAAGAAGACCTGAGTAAATCTATTTCGTTAGTTAAAGATCCCGATCCTAAATTTATTTCTGTCATCAATCAGATTATAAGGAGTATTAAAAGAAACAGCACTAAATAATTTTACTTTATAATAATCTGCCCGCCGATTTTTAAAATTTTTACGCGATCTTTATATTCCGGATTTTCCTCTATCATTTCAATTAGTACATCTCTCGGATAGTTGGGAGGAGATAATTCTGCAATGGTTCCGTAATGAATCGGTATCATTAGCTTTGCTTTAGTATCGTCAAGAATTTCTAATGCGCCTTTAGGATAAACATGACGGTTCTTTTTATCAATCTCATAACAATCACTGCAAGGTCCTATCGGAATAAATTCGACATCAATATTATAATTCTCTCCAAGGTATTTAAAAAATTTTTCGTCGTAAGAGGTATCGCCTGAAAAGTAAACGGTAGAGCCTTTATATTCGAGAATGAATCCGCAGAAACCATCATATCCCCAAAGAACTCCGTCAAGACCATACCTGCCGCCGTAATGAAATGCAGCAACTGATGTGATCTTTACGCTGTCAATAATTCTTGTTTCACCAATATAAACTTTTTTATCCTGTCTTGGCTTTTTTAATGGGTGAAATGAAAAAGACAAATCGGGAAGGAATTCTTTTACGGAACCCGGAAAAACCAGATTTGCCTGAGGAAATTTTTCTTCTAAGATTTTAAGACTTCCGAAATTAAGATGATCCGGATGTGAATGTGAAATTAATATTATGTCACATTTTTTTAAATCTTTTATGTTTAATCCGGGCTCGATGACACGATGCTGGATTTCAGCAATATGATCGGTAAGAAACGGGTCTGTAATAATTACCCTGTCATCCATTTGAATTAATACCGTTGCATGACCTATCCATAATGCTGAAAGTTTTACCCCTGATTTTATTGGTTCTTTGATCCTGTTTTTTACTTTTTGCGGCGACTTAAAATTTCGTAATAAATTATCGCTTACATCATAGAGCACTCTGCACCCACTAAAACAGACAATTAAAAAAACAGAAAAAAGAAATATGAAAATTTTAATTTTCAATAATATTTTAGATTTAAACTTATGTTATATCTGCTTTGAGAAAAAAAATTATAATCGAACAGCAAACCCGCTATTCCGAATAATGTATAAATACCGGCTTCAGCCGAATAATAATTGTTACTTTCTTCTTCTTTGTTTTTTCTGATATTGTATTTTCCTCCTAAAGAAAACGACAGATATTCTCCGGATTCGACCGCAGGAATAAAAACTCTAGTACCTGCTGAATGATTAAATCTTTGTAAATCTGAATATTGAAAACCGGAAGTTGCCCATTCGGGTTGAATAAATAATTCTATTGAACCTCCAAATCTTCTTACAGGATTAACTTTGAAAAACTGAACAGCAGATACTAATGGGTTTGCATTAAAAGAATAATTGACAGGAGTAATATTCCAGCGAAATCCAAATTGAAGACGCGAGTTGCTTTCATTTTTGTCCTGAAAAAAAGTAGGTGAAGGAACAGCCTGAATCAAAGTCCATGTAGTCCATTCGAGGAATTTATTAGGTGAAGTGTTTTGTGAAATGGAAATGTTATTCCCTAAAATAAGATAGAAAAATAGTATTAAAGAATGCTTGGGGTAGAATTTTTTTTTCACATACCGGATTGAAATGAATAAAAGTATAAGGAGTTTGTGTTTAATTTGGAGAATCCCGGTTTTTAAAAATGCCAAGAGGAAAAATTTCTATTATTATAAAAATTAAAATTATTTAAAAAACTTTATGAATATATAAAATTCAATTCGTAAATTCAAAAGAATAAATGATTTTGCTCATTATAACTACATCATTCCAAAACGATTCATAGAAAATTTAAAATGTCAAATTATTTTAACTTTATTTGCAAATTGACTTAAACGGTAACTTCGAATATTTCAACTTAAGCAATGAAATCGGAATAGGCGTTCCTACAAAATATGCCTTATCACAAAACTATCCGAATCCATTTAACCCGGCAACAAAAATCAGCTATGATTTACCGGTTGACGGAAAAGTAAGTCTGAAAATATTTGATATGACCGGTAGAGAAGTTGCGACACTTGTAAACATGTTCAGACTGCAGGATATTACACAATAAATTATATTGCAATATCATTTTCAAGCGGAGTTTATTTCTATACAATTACTTCAAACAACTTCGTAGCAACAAAGAGATGATCCTCGTAAAATAGTTGACAGTTGACAGTTGATAAAATTATACAACAAAAGATTCCATTTCGAAGAGAGATGGAATCTTTTTTAGTTGATAGTTGACAATTGATAGTGGTATTACTGACTATTGACTATTGATCATTGACCATTATTACTAAATCTCCCATTGTAAAAAATTTCAGAATTGAGTATTTTACAAGTTCCAAATAACGGGCGGTTAGCTCAGTTGGTTAGAGTACTACCTTGACATGGTAGGGGTCATTGGTTCGAATCCATTACCGCCCACTTATTCAATTTGGGATTTCGAATTTGGAATTTATTCGGATTAATCTGAATAAATTAGATTACTAATACCAATACTAAATATCCAATAATCAATATTTGATGTCAGATAAAATTAAAGTAACGTTTCCGGACAGTTCGGTTAAAGAATTTGATAAAGGCGTAACGTCTTATGACATCGCTATGTCCATTAGCAAAAAGCTTGCCGATGAAATTCTTGCTGCTGAAGTGAATGGTAAAATGAAAGATTTATCTGTTCCGATTGACGAAGATGCTAAAATTGTTTTACATAAATTCGATTCGGATAAAGGAAAAGAAGTCTACTGGCATACTACTTCGCATATGATGGCTCAGGCAATCGAAGAATTATTCCCGGGAGCGAAATTTGGCGTTGGTCCACCGATTGAAGGGGGATTTTATTATGACATCGACTCGGAAAGAAAATTTTCTGAAGATGATCTAAAGAAAATAGAAGAGAAGATGCTTGAAATTTCAAAGCGTGATCTCAAACCGGTCAGACAGCAATTGAAAAGAGAAGATGCGATCGAATATTTTAAAAACAAAAGAAAAGATTTATACAAAGTTGAAATATTAGAGACCATAGCAAAAGATGAAGCAATAGTATCTCTATATGAACAGGGTGAATTCACCGACTTATGCAGAGGTCCGCATTTACCATCAACTTCAAAAGTTAAAACAGTTAAGCTTTTGTCAGTATCCGGTTCCTATTGGAGGGGTGATGAAAATCGTCAAATGCTCCAGAGGATTTATGGAATATCTTTTCCGAAGCAGAAAGACCTGGATGAACATTTAAAAAATCTTGAAGAAGCTAAGAAGCGGGACCATCGTAAGCTTGGCAAAGAGCTGGATTTATTTTCATTTCATGAAGAAGGACCGGGATTTCCTTTTTGGCATAATAACGGAATGATTCTTTTAAATAAGTTAAAAGAATATCTGAGAGAAAAATACCTGGATTTAAATTATCAGGAAATAGATACTCCTATTATACTCAATCAAAAGCTATGGCTTCAATCAGGACATTATGAGAATTATAAGGAGAATATGTATTTCACCGAAATAGATGAAAGGGATTTTGCGGTAAGGCCAATGAACTGCCCTGGCAGCACGTTAGTTTACAAATCGAATATGAAATCCTATAGAGATTTACCATTAAGATTGTTTGAGTTTGGATTGGTTCATAGACATGAAATGTCAGGAGCATTGTCAGGATTATTTAGAGTTCGAAGCTTTACGATTGATGATGCGCATATTTTTTGTACTCCCGAACAGATAGAGCAGGAAGTAATTGTTTTAATAAAATTAGTTTTCGAAGTTTATAATACCTTCGGCTTTGATGACGTACAGGTTTATCTTTCTACCAGACCGGAGAAATTTATAGGCTCGCTGGAGGTTTGGGATAATTCGGAGAAATCACTTTCTTCAGCATTGGAAAAAGAAAATATAAAATATAAAGTCAACGAAGGAGACGGTGCCTTTTACGGACCAAAAATAGATTTTGTAGTTAAAGATAGTTTAAAAAGAGATTGGCAGCTTGGAACTATACAGCTTGATTTTAATATGCCTGAAAGATTTGGCTTGGAATATATCGGAGCTGACAGTAAAGTTCACAGACCTGTAATGGTTCATAGGGCGGTACTTGGTTCAGTAGAAAGATTTGTAGGAGTTTTAACCGAACACTTCGGAGGATATTTTCCTCTTTGGCTTGCGCCGGTTCAAATCAATATTTTGCCGATTACGGATTCGCATTTTGATTATGCAAATAAAATATCCGGGAAGCTTAAGAGAGAAGGGTTCAGAGTTCAACTGGATTCAAGAAATGAAAAAATAGGATACAAGATAAGAGAATCCGAAAATAAGAAAATACCTTATATGATAGTCGTAGGAGAAAAAGAAATGGAGGGTAACAACATTTCTGTTCGCCAGCATCAAAAAGGAGACATAGGAAAATTTGAATTGAATGAGTTTATAGAAAAACTTAAATTGCAATCCGGTAAAAGAGAAAATTACAATTAATCAAACACAAAATTTATTAAAAACAAAGTTAACAAAGAAAGAACTAACGAGCAAATACGTGTTCTACAGGTTAGAGTAGTAGACGAAGACGGAAATGCATTGGGAGTAATGACGAGCAATGAAGCTTTACAGACAGCCCGATCGAAAGGATTAGACTTAATAGAAATTTCTCCGACTTCCAAGCCACCGGTTTGTAAGATTGCAGATTACGGAAAATATAATTATGAGAGGCAGAAGAAAGAAAAATCTGCCAAGAAGCACCAGCATGTAATGCATATAAAGGAGATCCGGTTTAATCCGAATACAGACACACATGATATTGATTTTAAGACAAAGCATTTAAGACAGTTTTTGATAGAGGGGCATAAAGTAAAGGCATTTGTGATGTTTAAAGGAAGAATGATAACTCATCCTGAGATTGGAAGGAAACTTATGGATGAAATAGTAGAGAAGCTTACCGACATTGGAAAGCTGGAAGCTCCTCCGAAAATGGAAGGAAAGCAATTATATGCATATTTTTTGCCGGACAAAAATAAGATACAAATTTATAAAGATTCCAAACCTAAAATAAAAAAAGAAGAAGTTAAAATAGATAAAAGTATTTCAGAAGAAAATAAACCAGAGGAAAATCAAGATGCCAAAAATGAAATCCAACAGAGCCTCGAAAAAGAGATTTAAATTAACTGCCACAGGAAAAGTCAAAAGGGAAAAATCTTACAGAAGCCATAAGCTTACCAAGAAGTCAAGCAAAAGAAAACGACACTTGAGAAAAGCTACATTAGTTTCCGTACAGGAAACAAGAACCGTAAAGAGACTTATTCTTGCTTAATTTATAAAATAATATCAATTATTTATTTGACCACCCTTTGAATAAAGGGTATGTAAAATAATAGTTACCCAAAAATATTTTAATATTAAATATTTAATATTTAGAGAGGAAAATAAATGCCACGTTCAAAAAATAAAGTTGCATCACACAGAAGAAGAAAAAGAATTCTCGAAGAAGCAAAAGGTTATGTAGGTGCGAGAAGTAAATTATATACTGTTGCGAAAAATTCCGTTGAAAAAGGATTGACACATGCTTATACGGACAGGAAATTAAAAAAGAGAGAATACAGGAGCCTGTGGATAACGAGAATTAATGCTGCAGCAAGAATGAATAATACCACTTACTCAAAGCTGATAAACGCACTAAATAAAAAGAGCGTTGATATTAACAGGAAGATGCTCGCCGATCTTGCTTACGGTAATATGGATGCATTTAACGAAGTCGTAAAGTTTGCATTAAAGTAATTTCTTCGAGTAAGAAAATTTTAGATGAGGCGGATAAATTTATTCGCCTTGTTTTATTTTTAAAACTATCAAAATTTTTTTAAGTCATAAAGCTTAAAGAACTTGAGTCTTATAGTCAAATAGATTTTATAACAATGCACGAAAAAATAGAATCAATAAAATCGACCGCTCAGAACGAAGCGGAAAATATTACAAACGAGAAAACATTAGAAGACTACCGTTTGAAATATCTAAGCAGAAACGGAATGCTTAATGATCTGTTCGAAGAGTTTAAAACGGTTGATAAAGAATCAAAAGGAAAAGTAGGAAAAAAATTAAACGAACTGAAGATTTTAATTCAGGGTTTATACGATCAACAGAAAACACAATTTGATTCCGGTTCAAAAAAAGGAAATGATAATGAGAGTATTGATATTACTTTACCGGGAAGAACTTATAATAAAGGAACCAGGCATTTGATCCAACAGGCAATTGATGAAATAACAGGAATATTTGAAAAAATAGGATTCAGCGTTTATGAAGGAAATGAAATAGAAGACGAATATCACAATTTCGATGCATTGAATACGCCCGACTATCATCCTGCGAGAGATATGCAGGATACATTTTATGTTGACAGCAATGGGAAAGATAAACAATTCTTGTTGAGAACTCATACATCACCGGGACAGATCCGGATAATGGAAAATATGCAACCGCCGGTAAGGGTTATTGTTCCGGGAAAATGTTACAGGAATGAGGCAATCAGTACCCGGAAGCTTGCTTTCTTTTATCAGATCGAGGGATTGTATGTGGATAAAAAAGTTACATTCAGAGAATTAAAAGGGACATTGAATTATTTTGCTAAAGAATTTTTCGGCGATAAATTAAAGACAAGATTACGACCTTCTTTCTTTCCGTTCACTGAACCCTCGGCTGAAATGGATGTCGAATGTTATTTGTGTAAAGGAAAGGGTTGCCGAATTTGTAAATATACCGGATGGCTTGAAATAATGGGATGCGGAATGGTTGACCCGAATGTATTTAAAAATGTCGGATATGATCCTGAAGTTTATTCCGGATATGCATTTGGAATGGGGATAGAAAGAACGCTAATGCCAAAGTATGGAATTCCTGATATAAGAATGTTTTATGAAAATGACATACGTTTTTTAAAACAATTCTGATAACGATTGAAAGATTTGACTATGATTTAATGATGGAATGATTACTATGTAAAACATAAAATACAGCCGGATTTTAGAAGTAATTAAGAGTTATAGATATTCAAAAAACAAATTAATTAATAAATAAAAAATAATAATAAGGAGAAATGAATGATAAGAAATAAAATTGCTGCTTTGTTTTCTTTTATATTGATAACCGTAATATTTATTGGCTGCGGTGAAAAGAAGGATGCAACAAAAACCGAAAACAAAACTTCAGACAATAAAACCACAACGAGCACAACAACAACAAAAACGGATTCATTAAAAACATCACAAACTCAAACAGAAAAAAAGGACACTTCTATGCAAAACAATGAAACTGCCGGAAAAGAAGATTCAAAGAAGTCAGACGGAAACATCGTTAAAATGGAAACAAATATGGGAACTATCAAAATAAAGCTATTTACAAAGGAAGCTCCCATAACTACTGCTAATTTTAAAAAACTGATCAATGAAGGGTATTACAATGGAATTGTATTTCACAGAGTCATTGACGGATTTATGATACAGGGCGGTGACCCGACAGGAACCGGTTCAGGTGGTTCAAAGGAAACTATTCAGGATGAATTTGGACCTGGATTAAAACACAGCAAGAAAGGGATGCTGTCAATGGCTAACAGAGGACCAAACACGGGCTCTTCGCAATTTTTTATTACACTTGCACCCACTGCGTGGCTTGACGGAAAGCACGCTATATTCGGTGAAGTCATAGAAGGAATGGACGTAGTTGATAAGATTGGAAAGACTAAAACCGGAGCGGGAGACAAACCGGTTACAGAAGTAAAGATGACAAAAGTTACACTTACGGAAAAGTAAGTAAAACTTTTCAACCACACGAAAAACAAAATTTTATTTAACCGTTTCATTTTTTGAAACGGTTTTTTTTTGCATAGCAATACGACATTATAGAAGAACGTGTTTATTACAGATAATTTCACGAAGCTACGCTAACCAATCGTTAAGGATTAATTTGGTTATCTGGTTGGTGAGGGGATTCTTAAATTTCAAACAAAAATTTAAAAATTAAAATGGACAATAAGTTTCTATTTTTTCCTTTTGTTCCTTTCATCAATATATTCGGTAAATAAATTAAGGTATAATGATGCATCTACTCGATCGTTTTGCTTATTGTAATTTCCGTACATTCCTCCGAAATCTCTTAAACTGGTCAAATAACTCGTTATTTTTTCATCATCAAAAGCTATCTTTCCATAAATCATATCGTGCATGTTACAGGATTGCGGACCGGAAAATCTGTCATTGATTGTGCTTAGCAACTCTTTTAATTTTACTTCCATTTTTTTTTCCTACAGTATACCTAATTTAGGGTTAACCTTATACGCAATTACAATACCTCTTATAAAAAAATTAAATATGAGATTTTTGATCCGCATCTTTCACAAAGCATAAATAATTCTTTTATGCTGATCCCTTCTGGAAATTGAAGAAAGCTTAACTTATTGCTGAGGTTGTAGCAATTTTTCAACCCCACCCTGCCCTCCCCCGTTGGGGGAGGGTTCGGGAGGGGTCATAATTTTTTGAGTATTATTTATTTGAATTTTCGAAAGTTTAATTAGAATATTTAAAATATGAAAAAAGTTTTGGACGCTACCGGCAATTTTTATTTCTACTCTATAAGATTAGGATTGAAACTATACGGAAGTAAATTTATATTTATCTACACAATTACTTACACACACAAAAGAAATAAATTTAAAATGGCAAAAAGCAAAGAAGAAAAAATCGAGAATACAAAAGCTTATATTGAAAATGGTGAAGTCTCAAGTGAAGTTATTTATGAAAATCAATCAAACATTCCTGATTTAAAATCTACAATCCCGGGTAAGCTACCGGTTTTACCGCTAAAAGATATTGTTGTATTTCCATATATGATGTTTCCAATACTTGCAGGACGTGAATCTACAATAGCTGCAATTAATAAATCAATCGAGAAAGATAAATTTATTTTACTTGTTACGCAGCTCGATGAAAAAATTGAAGAGCCCACTTTTGAAAATTTATACAAAATCGGAACGGTGGCAAAGATAATTCAAGTGCTGCGTCTTCCGAATGGTTTGATAAAGGTACTCGTAGATGGGCTTATTACTGCGAAGATTGAAAAATTTTATAGTGAAAATTATATTTCAGCCGATATTCAGATAAAAAATATTGCATTCAAAAAGGATACGGAGCTTGAGGCTCTGATCCGACAGGCAACGAAACTTTTTACTGATTATGTGCAGACAAACAGGACCATTCCTCAGGAAACATTGGTGGCTTATGAAAATATCAAAGAAGCGGACAGAAAATTATATTACATTGCTTCCACGATAAATGCGGACGTTCACAAGAAGCAACAGATACTAGAGATTTCAGACCTGCACAAACAATATTATGAAGTCCTCTATCTTCTCGGTTCGGAGATGGAAGTTCTGAATGTCGAAAAAGAAATTGATGCAAAGATTTATCAGACGATGCAGAAGAACCAGAGAAAATTTATTGTACAGGAGCAGATCAGAATTTTGCAGGATGAACTCGGTGAAGGAACAGAAACAGACCCTGAACTCATAAAGCTAAAGGAGCAGATTGATAAGAGCGGAATGCCGGAATTAGTGATGAACAAAGCAATGGAAGAATTTAATAAGCTGAAGAAGATGCCTTCCATGTCTCCCGACTATTCAGTAATTAGAAATTATCTCGACTGGATCGTGAGCGTCCCATGGAATAAATTTACGGATGATAATTTTGACCTGTCAAATGCAAAGAAAATTCTCGACGAGGATCATTACGGATTGGATAAAGCCAAGGACAGAATACTCGAGCTTATGGCAGTTTTGAAATTACTCAATGATAATAATATCAGGAAGTCTCCGAAAGGCCAGATACTTTGTTTCGTTGGTCCTCCGGGGGTTGGAAAAACTTCTTTGGGTAAATCTATTGCGAGAGCTTTAAGCAGAAACTTTGTAAGAATTTCAGTTGGCGGTGTCAGAGATGAAGCTGAAATTCGCGGACACCGCAGAACTTACATCGGCTCGATGCCGGGAAAAATCATACAGGCAATGAAAAAAGCCTGCAGTATAAATCCTGTTATACTTATTGACGAGATTGATAAGATGAGCAATGACTTCAGAGGCGATCCGTCGAGTGCAATGCTTGAAGTTCTCGACCCGGAACAGAACACAACATTCAATGATCATTATCTCGATGTTGACTACGACTTGTCTAATGTTCTTTTCATTACAACCGCAAATGTTTATTACAATATTCCCTTACCATTGCTTGACAGGATGGAGATTATAGAAATGCGGAGCTATCTTGATTTTGAAAAAGTTCAGATAGCCAAGCGGCACATTATTCCTAAGGAAATATCCGAACACGGACTAACAACTGATATGATTGAGTTTCCCGATGAAGTACTGATGAAAATTATACAGGAGTATACAAGAGAAGCAGGAGTAAGAAGCCTGGAGAGAGAAATTTCATCTGTGATTAGAAAAGTTACAAGAGCAATAGTTGAAGATACCAACATTAAAAAATCAAAGAAGAAGATTGTTGTATCGAATGAACTTGTAGAAAAATATCTCGGAGTTCAGAAGTATAAACAAAAAATAGCAGATGATAAAACAAAAAATAAAATCGGCTCGGTAATCGGACTTGCATGGACTTCGATGGGCGGAGACATTCTTAATGTAGATGTTACTATTATGAAAGGAGCGAATAAATTTATACTTACAGGGAAGCTCGGGGATATAATGAAAGAGTCTGCACAAGCGGGATTCTCTTACATAAAATCAAATGCAAAGCAGTTTAAAATTCCCGAAGCTTTTTTTAAGGAAAAAGAAATTCATATTCATTTACCGGAAGGTGCTATACCTAAAGACGGACCTTCAGCCGGAATCACAATGATAATGGCGATGCTTTCAGCCATCACGAAATGCCCGGTGAGGCCGGACGTTGCAATGACCGGTGAAATTACGCTGAGAGGAAATATTCTGCCGATTGGCGGATTGAATGAAAAACTTCTTGCGGCTGTGAGAAGCGGAATTAAAACTGTATTGATCCCGAAAGATAATGAAAAAGATCTTGTTGAAATTCAAAAAGAGATTTTGGATAAACTTAAGATTATTCCTATTGAGAAAGTAGAAGACGGAATAAAATATGTATTTAAAGAAAAGAAGGTTGTGTTTAAGAAGTAATCTTCTTGAACTGAAACAACCGACTTCATCTTTTTTACCACAAAGTCACAAAGACACAAAGAAAATACTAATAAAATATGAACCTTTGAGCCTTCGTGTCTTTGTGGTGAAAAATTTTGAATGGGATTAGGGAAGTACGGAAAGAGAAGACAAAGAAAATTCAAAAAACAAGTAAGTAATCTTGTCAACATACAAAGTATCAGCGCGAAAATACCGGCCTCAAAAATTTTCTGATGTAACTTCACAGGAATTTGTTACGCAGACATTGAAGAATGCAATCCTTTCAAAAAAGATTGCTCATTCGTATTTGTTGAGCGGGCCGAGAGGTGTAGGAAAAACAACTATTGCAAGAATTTTTGCAAAGGCACTTAACTGTCCTAATTCGAAAGACGGCGAGCCATGCAATAAATGTAACTCCTGTTTGGAAATTACAAATGGAAATCATCCCGATGTATTCGAGCTCGATGCTGCATCAAACAGAGGTATAGATGACGTGCGTGCAATTCAGGATGCGGCAAAGTATTTTCCTATAAAGGGTAAATATAAATTTTTTATTGTTGATGAAGTCCATATGCTTACACAGCAGGCATTTAATGCTTTGCTCAAAATACTCGAAGAGCCTCCGGATTATCTGATTTTTATTTTAGCAACAACCAATCCCGAAAGAATTCCGGTAACAATCGCCAGCCGATGCCAAAGATTTCCATTGCAGAGAATAAAGATCAAAGAGATTTCGGCTAAAATAAAACAAATAGCCAAGGAAGAAAAAATTAAAATTGATGAAGAATCTTTGTTCCTGATATCAAAGCTTGGAGACGGTGCATTGCGCGATGCACAGGGAATATTTGATATGGCGGTTTCATTTTGCGGAGATAAAATCAGCTTTAATGAGCTGAAAAATTTTCTAAACATTCCCGATAAGGAAATTTATTTTAACATTTCGAAATACATTAAAGAAGGAAATGCAAAGGATATTTTAATTTATTTTAATGAACTCAGCGAAAAGGGTTTTGATCCCCAGACATTTTACCAGGGAATTACCGAACATTTGAGAAACATAATGATTGTGGAATCTACGGGGAAAGTCGACTTGCTTGATGAATCGGATTCTATAAAAGAAAAATATTTAATTGAAGCAAAGGAATTTTCTTCCGAACAAATTTCAAGATTGATGAAAGTTTTATTCGAAGCAGAATCGAGATTTAAATATTCTTCTAATCAGAAAATGTTATTTGAGGCAATACTGGCGGAGCTTTGCCGCGTAAATTCTGAAGTAGTTGACTTATCGGTTATTCTGTCGGAGATGGAAGCAGTAAAAAAAAAATCTCAATCCTTAACCGCTGATTTCCCTGATTTGATTAACAAGAACTATGATTCAGGTGATAAGAATGAAAACTTTGAAACAAATATAAAAGATACTGTAAGCGATAAGAATGAAAACAATTGTGAAGAGAGTTATCTAAAAGTTTCAGATTCAAATAAAATTCAAAACGCAAAAAAAGAAAAATTAATAGAAGAATCTTCAAATGATTTACTTTTGTCAAGAGAAAGTGACCCGTTAAATCCAAAAGAAAATCCTGACTCATCAAAGGAAAAAGAAATTATAGAAAAGCTGAAAGAGCTTTTTGATGTTGAAGAATATAAAATTCATTAATTTACTTTCCTGAAATTGAAAAATAATCTAAAATATTATTCCATAAAAAACAACTTTCTCGCTATTGATGAAAAATATTCTAATTATAAAGATTCGCTTATTATAATACTGCCTGTACCTTATGAACACACGACTTCTTATGGTAAAGGCACCGCAAAAGGTCCGAAAGCTATTCTGCAAGCTTCACATTATGTCGAATTTTTTGATGAAGAACTTAACAGAGAACTTTGTTTTGAAAAAGGAAAAGGGATTTGCTCGCTTCATCCGCTTGAATTCAAAAACAAAAAAGGAAAGAAAGCATTGGATCTGATCTATGATAATGTGATGAGTTTGATCAACGATAAAAAATTCGTTGTAATGCTTGGAGGGGAGCATTCAATATCCACAGCGCCTGTTAAAGCTCACTTTGATTCATATAAAAATCTTTCAGTTCTTCATTTCGATGCGCACTCGGATTTACGCGAAGAATATGAAGGTTCAAAATATTCTCATGCATCTTTTGCAGCAAGAGTTTCCGAGTTTACAACTTATATAACGCAGGTCGGGATAAGAGCGCAATGCAAAGAAGAATATGATTTTATAAAAGAAAAAAATATCAATACTTTTTACGCTTTTGAAATCCGGAACGCAAAGTACGGAAAGGAATGGCAAGCTAAAGTTATTGATTCGCTAAAAGAAAACGTTTACATAACTTTTGATGTGGATTATTTTGACCCTTCGATAATGCCGTCGACGGGCACACCTGAACCGAACGGCTTTTATTGGGATGAGACTATGAAGCTTTTAAAAATGCTTGATGAGAAAAGGAAGGTTGTGGGATTTGATGTAGTAGAACTTTCACCGAGAAAGGATTTTCCTTATCCCGATTTTTTAACTGCGAAGCTTATTTATAAAATGCTGAATTATTTTATTAAGTAATTGAAGTTACGCAAAGTCTGATTTTAGATTATTAAAATAAATAAATAAAAAATGTTTTTTAAAAAAACACTCAAGATCTCGAATTTAATCACCTACCCTGCGGGCTGTCCAAAAAGTCTACTCTTTCCAAAGCCCCCAGCTTTTTAAAAGTTAAATAACATAGCAAATTCTTTATTAAGATGGGGCTTGGTAATAAGTTGATGTCAGCTGTTCAGTCATTCGGCGGCGGGCTATATGCCGGTTCGGGAGGACTTGGAGCAGGCGTTATTACAGAATCTTCAATGTACCAGTTTGGATTTGGCGGAGCTCTGGTAATTCAATTCGGAACTAAATCTAAAACAAGGATAAGAAGATAAACCAAAAACATCTTACTAAAAAATAAATTCACCCAAATTGTTCATTAGAAAATTTAGAACCTTTTAACACAAAGTTCACAAAGACTTTACACAGTTCACAAAGAATTATTTCTTACATTTATTTATTTTGCTCAGACCCTTTGTGTACTTTGTGTTCTGCGTGGTTAAAAAATCTTTAATGAACAATCTGGGATTAATAAAAAATTTAAAAACAAAAAATGGAAATTAAAAATTTAATTCTTCTCGTATTTTCTTTATTAACAACTGCAGCCCAAGCTCAGAATGATCCTATAAAGGTATTACCGATATTGTCGGTTCCCAACTAAACATGGGAGATGTAATGGGGCAATTATAAAAATAGATCTCATTCGATAACAGCCGAAATTATAATTCCAAAAGAAGGAGGAAAAGGCGTAATTGTGGGTGTTGGTGGTATAATCGGAGGTTGGAGTTTTTATTGCCTGAACGGTAAACTAAAGTATTATTATAACTTTCTTGGAGTTGAAAATTATGCAATTGAAAGTACCAAGCCGTTACTTTCAGGAAAGCATCAGGTAAGAATGGAATTTAAATACGAAGTTGGCGGTCTTTGGAAAAGGCGGAGATGTAAAGCTTTATCTTGACGGAAAAAAATAGGAGAAGGAACAGTCAAAAGAACAGAATCTTCCGCTTTTTCAGCTGATGAGACATTAGATATCGGTAAAGAAACCGGTTCACCGGGTTCACCGGATTATGGTCCGAAGGATAATGAGTTCAACGGTGAAGTGAATTGGGTTGAAATAGATCTTGGAGATACAGCAATAGATTCAGACCATTTTATTGATCTGAAGAAAGATTTCGCGTAGCGATGGTACTGCAGTGAGCAATTTCAAATTATATTTTGCTTCTTGTCTCATATCAAAGTTTTAAGAAAGCATAATTCCCTTAACCACGCTATTTCGAATTTATGTTTAATTTCAGATTTTATATAATTGGTTTAAAGATCAGATTACAGAAAGAGATTATATTTTTAGAAATATTATTATAAAAATTAAAAATTAAAATGGCGGAAACATTATTAACAGTTCTAAAAATTAGTGTAGTCAGAGCAATACCATCTTCTATGATTGTGCTTGCTTAAAAGCAGGACGTCCATATCTGAAGGAGCTCTGGGCGGATAAAACATTGCTCGCAAAAATATTTTCTTGTAATGTTTGTATTAATGCCGGCACTGGCTTTATTATTTTATTTCTTTGACGCGGCTCATCATTCGATATGGATAGCAGTTCTTGTAATTTCCATATCCCCGCCACCGCCCGGCCTGATCAAAGGCATAACCAAACTCGGAGGAAATTCAAATTTGAGCATTGCATGGCTGATCACTGCAATATTTATTTCTTTTATAATGATACCGGTAAATCTTTTGATCATTGAGCAGATTCTGAATGTGAATGTTAACATTGGAATAGAAGCTCTCATAATAAAATTATTAAGCATGTTTATCATTCCGATGATTATAGGTTTTTTGATTCACAAATACTTTCCTAACATCGTCCCGACAGCAATAAAAATTCTTGATTTGATTTCAAAAATTGCCATGATTGTATTGATAGTTTGTTTACTGATAATTGCAGTTCCGATGTTGATTCAAAAAAATATTGTTGATCTGTTATTAATTTTTCTCTTTCTGATAATTTCGCTTACTATATCTCACTTTATTGAAAAGTCTGATAAAGAAAAAAACGGACCGATACTGTCTTATTCTGTTGTATCACGTCTGCCTGCACCTGCTCTTGTTCTTGCCGGACTCAACGGAATGACCAAAGTTTACGCACCGGAAATTTTATCTTTTTTAATATTAGGTGTAATTGTAATGGCTCTTTATAATAAATTATTTTATGGTAAGGAGAAGTCAGTGGTTAAATGATGTTCGGTTTTTGATTTACGATTATCGCTTCCTGATTTATCTACTATCTTTTAAAACTCTTACCTGTTTACTTTTTTAATTATTAACTGAATAATTTTATATCACATAAACTTCGGGCTGTCATTCCTCTTTAAAAAAAAGCATGTTGTTGATATTAGGAACAATAATAATTAATTTGCAAAAGTTATTTCCAACTTTAACCAAACTTTAAATTTAATTCAACTTACATTTAACAGAAATTGAAATTATACGAGTCATTAGAAAAAGAGCTGAAGAAAGAATCCGAATTTGTTTCTGATGGCTGTTGCAACAAAAATGAAAAGACAATTTATCACAATCGAGCAAATGGATTACATAGAAAATATTACCGTTGAAAGATTGAAGAAAGTAATTAAATGAGAGCAAGGCGGCATCAGTGAATCCGTCAGCTGGAAAGGCGGCTGTGAATTCATTTATAAGAGCAATTAGAACCCGGCGTACAAAAGATCTTTCGCTGTCTACCTTGATTATGCTCGAAATCGGAGTTGTAATCTGGATTGTATACGGCTCTTTGATTTCAGACATTCCGCTTTTGTTTGCAAATACTATTTCATTTATTTTTGTTTCTGTAACTTTGGTTATGAAAATAAAATACGGATAGATGAAAGAGGTTTGATTATTTTATTTGAATTTTTAGAATTAAATAAAAATTTTATAAACATTTTTAATTTACAATTATGAACATCGGAATAAATTTTTTAAAAAATATATTAATTGTAATTTTTTCTTTTACAATATTTTCTTTTCTCGGCAGTAATAATTTTAATAACCAATATAAGTTGAGCAAGAGAGTTATGTCTGAACTGAGTACAAAACCCGATAATGAAAAAATTCTTGTCTGGATTGTTTTTACCGACAAAGGCAATGATGTTTCCTTACGTCTTTCAAATCCAACGTCTTTTCTTACACAAAGAGCAATCGAACGGCGAATGAAAGTTAAACCGTCAAATGCTATCGTTGATTATACAGATCTTCCTTTGAATCACAAATACGTGGATGAAATAAAAAATTCAGGTATTGAAATAAAAAATAAGTCGAAGTGGTTCAACAGAGTTTCGTGCTATGCAAATAAAATTCAGATTGAACAAATAATTAATAATAATTTCGTAAGCAAAATTGATATGGTCGGAACATTTAAGAAAAATCCAAACGATTTTGAAATAAAGAAAAATTATGAAACGACAGAAGAAGACAATAATGGAAATCAAAATAATATATTATATCAGCTTAATTACGGAAACTCTCTTGACCAAATGGAAATAATAAATGCGCCGGTTGCACATGACAGCGGATATAAAGGACAGGGAGTTTTGATTGCTTCGTTTGATACGGGTTTCGATAATTTGCAGCATCCCGTGTTTGATTCAATCAGAGTAAGAGGTTTACGGACTTATGATTTTGTCAACGGTGATACAAACGTTGCAAACGAAAACGGGCAGATGGGTGAAGGCTCACACGGAACAATGACATTGTCTCTCGTCGGAGGATACAAGCCCGGAGAATTAATTTCTCCTGCATTCAGGTCACAATATATTTTAGCTAAGACAGAAAATACTGACAGCGAAACTCCTCTTGAAGAAGACAACTGGATCGCTGCTGCCGAATGGGCAGACAGTCTCGGTGCTGACATTATTACAAGTTCGCTCGGATATCTCAACATGGATCCCGGTTCTATTCGCTCTTATGACTGGACATGGATGAACGGCGATAGTTGTGTAATTACTATCGGCGCCGACCTCGCAGTGAATAAAGGAATTATCGTCTGCAACTCTGCGGGTAATCAGGGTTTTCATGACACACATAATACGCTCGGTGCTCCTTCCGATGGTGACAGTGTGATTTGTGTCGGATCATGCAATTTAAATAAAAACCGTTCATCATTTTCTTCGGTTGGGTTATCTGTTGATGGTAGGATCAAGCCCGATGTCGTAGCGCTGGGAAATGGAAATCATGTCGCTGCTCCGGGAGCAGGAAATACCGGATACACGAGCGGTGGCGGCACATCTTTCTCCTGTCCGATGACAGCAGGAGTTTGTGCAGTGATACTTTCTGCAAATAACAATCTTACTCCTATGCAAGTCAGACAATTGCTTATACAAACTGCAGACAGTACGTTTGCACCGAACCGGAGAAGAGGATGGGGTTTAATAAACTGCTGGGAAGCTGTCAAACTTGCTTTACCAAAAACTTTAAATCTTACTTCACTAATTGAAGGAAGATATGATGAGCAAACAAATACAATACCCGGAGATACTGTTAAAGTTTATTTAAGAACTACTATCTCACCGTTTCCCATTGTAGATTTAGCAAAAGTTAATTTGAATTCTTCAGGAACCGCACTGATTACTTTTAATGAAGCTGAAAACGGAATAAATTATTACTTGCAATTCAAACATAGAAATTCGTTGGAGACATGGAGCAAGTCCGGACAGAGTTTCCCGGCTAATAGTACTTTGATATATAATTTTACTACTGATTCGGCGAAGGCATTTGGAAATAATTTGAAGAAGGTCGGAGTGAAGTGGGTAATTTACACTGGCGACGTCAATCAGGATGGTTCAGTTGATATTTCGGATCTTGCAATGATTGATAATGATGCAGGCAATTTTGCTTCAGGCTACATTGACACTGATTTAAACGGTGATAACTTTGCAGACATAGCTGATTTGAGTTTAGCTGATAATAATGCGGCAAACTTTGTGACGGTGATGAGACCGTAAATTTGGTTTGTAAGGTTTGTAAGGTTTAATAAAGTTTGTAAAGTTTGTAAAGGTTGTAAAGTTTGTAAAGTTTGTAAAGTTTGTAAAGTTTGTAAGGTTTGTAAAGTTTGTAAGGTTTGTAAAGTTTGTAAGGTTTGTAAAGTTTGTAAGGTTTGTAAAGAAAAAAAGTTATTAGTAGTATTTTAATTTGCTTAGGGTTTAATTCCCCGCCGCTTGCGGCGAAAAAATATTTTATTTAAACAAGATACCCCGCTGCTTGCGGCGGGGAGTTTCATTACTTTACAAACCTTATAAACCTGATAACCTTATAAACCTTGGACTTACTTTAACAGAATCATTTTTCTTGTTTCGGAAAAATTACCTGTTTCAATTTTATAAAAATAAATTCCGCTCGGTAAATTACTTCCGTTAAAATCAACCGAATATCTTCCGGCATTTTGCTTTTCGTTAATTAATGTCGCGACTTGTTTTCCCAGCAAATCATACACTTTTAGAGAAATAAAACTACTGACTCTTAACTGATAACTAATAACTGTATTTGGATTAAATGGATTCGGATAGTTTTGTTCGAGAATAAATTCATCAGGTATAAAAGAAGAAGTATTTTCAATTGCGATTACTCCGCCGGTTGTAGTTTTCTTTATCATGCCGCCTCCGCCAACAAAATATCCTGTATTGTCATCGGTGAATTCAATGTCGTTAATTGGTCTGTCAGCAACTTTTATGCTGTCCCAATTTTCACCCTGATTAGTTGTCCGCAATAGAAAGTCTGGATGCCCGGTAATGTATCCGGTATTATCATTAATAAATTTTATATGAGGGAAAAAAAATCCGCTTGAAAAAACACTATACAAATTCATTCCCCCATCAATTGTTTTAAATATTTTAAAATTCTCATTTGAACGAATGTTAATAAAAAATCCTGAAGTTGCATTTATAAAATATAACCTTCTGGTAAATGTAGAATCAAAATTCAAATCTCTAACAAAATTCCAATTACTTCCCGTATTAGTTGTTTTGTATAGTTTATGACCAGATACAGTTTGCAATGTTAAATAACCGACATCATGATTTGGAAAGTTCAATAAATAAACATACGATGGAGAAAATGATTGCGATGTCCAATTCAATCCACCATTTGTAGTTTTATAAAAATCGTTTGAGAATTGGGAAAAAAATCCTGTATTAACATCAATAAATTGGTAAAGAGTATAAGACTCAACTTGTTTTGTTTTAAAAATTATATCCCATGAAAGCCCCCCGGTTAGTGTCTTCATTAAATTGAATTTCCCATCGTTAATATCGAATGTTAAAATGTATCCTGTATTATTATCGAAAAATTGAATATTATAGGAGAGTGGAATAGAAACAAAACTAAACCAATTATTTCCACTATTAATAGTTTTATAAATATTTGATACTGATGAATTGCCATAAGATAAAATGTACCCTGTATTTTTATCAATGAAATTTACCTCGTTCATATTTTCGAGCGTTCCCTGCGGCGCCTTTGCTGTCCAGTTATTTCCGGTATCAGTCGATTTAAAAATCGTTCCGTAAGTGCCTACTAAATAACCATCAGTTGTATTTGGAAAATGAACAGATAATAAACCAATTCCATCTCCTGAAATAGTACTATTGAGATTCCAGTTAATGCCGCTATTGGTTGTCTTATAAAAATTGTTTGATACCCCTGATATAAAACCTGTGTTTTGATTAATGAATTGAATTGATCTCAAGGGTCCTGACTGCGCCAAACCTAATGCTTGCCAGTTATTTCCTGCATTAGTAGTTTTTACAAGCAAGTAGTTGTTTCCAGCGCCTCCTACAAAAAATCCGGTATCATTATTAATAAAATAGATTGAATAAAAAAGATTAGTATTTCTTACCTTAAACCAGTTATTACCCGAGTTGGTAGTTTTCAGAATAATGTTATTGCCGCACGTATACCCTGTGAGTGAATTTAAAAAATAGATACAGTTAAGATTATTTGTTACTCCCGAATTTTGTTGTGTCCAACTGTTACCTGTGTCGGATGACTTTATGATTCTTCCGGTTTTACCACATGCATATCCGGTATTTGAATCTGTAAAAAATATTGATAACAAAGTGTCGAGGGTTCCTGAAGAAATTATATTCCATGAATTTCCGGAGTTGGTAGTTTTTAAAATGATGCCGTCAGAACCACAAGCATAGACCGTATTTTCGTCTGTGAATGATAATGAATGTAAGTCATTTATATAATTAGAATTAGATACTGTCCAATTTTCACCGGCATTAATTGTTTTAAGAATTGTTCCAACGTTTCCAACTGCAAAACCTGTCTGCGAATTTACAAACTTAACAGAGTTAAGAGTATTACCCTGCGGTAAAGGATTTTGCCAGAACCATGAGGATTGGGAAGATGCAAAATTTGATAGCGATATAAGGGTAAAGGTAATCAGAAATAATTTTTTCATATAATTGTTATTTTAGAAGGATCATTTTTCTTGTTTCGGAATAATCATTTACGTTTAATTCATAAAAATAAATCCCGCTCGGTAATTTATCTGCATTAAACTCGATTTCGTATGTTCCTGCAGTTTGTTTTTCATTCACCAATGCTGAAACTTCATTTCCCAAACTATTAAATACTCTCAAGGATGTTAAACCATTTTGGATTAATGAGTATCGAATAATAGTATTCGGATTAAACGGATTCGGATAATTTTGCTCTAAAGAAAATCTTTCCGGCAATTCATTTGAAATTGAATTAACACCTACGGTTTGTGAATATTTTATTGTTACATAATCAAAGTCGGAAGTATCCGATTTGCTTCTACCGGTTATATATACATTATTATATCTGTCAAGTGTAACTGCAACAGCAACATCTTCGCCGTTCCCGGAACCGTTAAATCTTTCAATCCATATTAGTTGTCCCGAACTGGAATATTTTATCGTTGCGTAATCGGGCATAGAATTAGACCCGCTGTATCCGGTTACATAAATATTCTTTGCACTATCCATTGCAATTGCATTTGAGAAGTCATTTCCATTATTGGGATCGTTATAACTTTTAATCCATTTCTGAACACCTGCAGTAGAATATTTTATTGTAATAAAATTGCTTCCTTCGGTTGTTGCATTCCAGCCTCCTGTCACATAAACATTTCCCGAATCATCGGTGATTATAGCCGAAGCCACGTCTGAGCCGGGTCCGCTGAAACTCTGAATCCACTGCTGGACTCCTGTAGAATTGTATTTAATTGTGACAATGTCAAAATTAAAACCTATACCGAAACTTGTTCCTGTTACGTAAACGTTTCCCGCATTATCTAAAGTAATTGCATTAGCTCTGTCAATAAAATCCCCTGGTCCGTTATATCTTTGACTCCACATTTCGTTGCCGGAAGAATTATATTTAATTGTAAAGTAATCAGAAGCATTCTGACCTGAACCGTAACTTTCTCCTGTTACAAAAACATTTCCCGCTGCATCAATTGTCAGTGCATATACATAGTCAAAAAAATTCTCGGGACCATTATATGTTTGAATCCATTGTTGGCTTCCCAATGAATTATATTTTATAGTTGCATAATCGGTCGCTGATTGTTCGTTATACAAAGCACCCGCTACATAAACAATTCCGGAGCCGTAAACTGCAATCGAAGCAGCATAATCCCCCGGTTCTAAACTTTCCGATCCGCTGTATCGTTGAAGCCATAATTGATTTCCGGATGAACTATATTTTAATGTTGCAAAATCAGACCCTGTATTTATTCCTGTACTTCCACCTGTTATGTAAATATTTCCTGATCCGTCTAAAGCTATAGCATTAGAATAATCCGCACCGTTACCGGGTCCGTTATATCGTTGAGCCCATTGTGATACTCCTGAAGAATTATATTTAATCGTAGCATAATCAAAACCTGTTGTATCACTTTGACTTCTGCCTGTTATAAAAATATTTCCTGAACCATCTACTGCCAACCCGGTAGCAAAATCATCATAACCTGTATAATCATATTTAACTACCCACTCTTGATTTACCTGCGCTCTTAACAAAAACAGATTTGACTGCAGGAAAAAAATTAAAATTAATAATTTCTTAATCATACTATTTCAATAAAATATTTTAATTTGGTTTAATGTCACTTTAGTAAAATCATTTTCCTTGTTTCGGAATAATTAACTGTTTCAATTTTATAAAAATAAATTCCGCTCGGTAAATTGCTTCCGTTAAAATCAACCGAATGTATGCCGGCACTTTGTTTTTCGTTTATTAATGTCGCGACTTCTTTTCCAAGCAAATCATAAACTTTAAGAGAAATGAAACTGCTGATCTTTAATTGGTAACTAATAACTGTATTCGGATTAAACGGATTGGGATAATTTTGTTCGAGTGAAAATTCATCCGGAATAAAAGAAGAGATATCTTCAATTGCGATTACTCCGCCGGTCGTAGTTTTTTTTATCATACCTCCCGGTCCGATGAAATAACCTGTATTATCATCTGTAAATTCAATATCATTTATAGATCTGCCTGCAGCATTGAAAATATTCCATTCTTCGCCTTGAGTCGTCGTTAATAAATTTTCGGGAAAAACTCCTGTTATAAATCCTGTGTTTTTATTTATAAATTTTATTTTTGGATTGAAGAACTCCCATCCAAATGGTAAGATTCCGGTCTCATAAACCTTTTGCCAATTTAACCCACCGTCAGTTGTTCTATTCAGAGAATATTTTACATTCATTGGAAGTACTAATTCTTCTGAAAAAACGAAGCCTGTATTTTCATTAATGAAATATAAAAATCTAAGGTCTATTTGAAAATCAAAAGTTTTAACATGATTCCAGGTATTTCCCGTCGTTGTAGATTTAAATAATTCAAATCTGGAATTTACTCCATTTATTGTAATCATATATCCCACATCATGCAGAGGAAACTGGAATTTTGTAATCTTATCGGGATTTAAAGAAATTAATATCCAACTATCTCCACCATTGGTAGTTTTATAGAGATCGCTTCCAATAAAGGTTGAAGAATAAAATCCAGTAGATTCATCAACAAATTCAAATCCAATTGCAGTATCAGAAGGTATATTTATTACATTCCATGTATTCGCACCATTTTGTGTTTTATATAATTTTAAATCAGATTCGATATACCCTGTAAGATCATTTAAGAATTGAATTTTATTTATATATTGGAATGGACTGCTCAAAGCTATCCAGTTATTTCCACTGTTGGTTGTTTTATATATTGAATTTGGTAAAAAAGGTTTTCCAATAATGTATCCGGTATTCTTACTTGCGAAAGTAATTTGCCATAAATCATCTAATGTTCCCTGCGGAGCTTTTGCAGTCCAGTTGTTTCCGGTATCTGTTGATTTAAAGACCGTGCCATATGTTCCTACTAAATAACCTTCAGTTGTATTTGGAAAGTAAACCGAAGACAAAGAAAATCCATCTGCTGAGATAGTATTATCAAAATTCCAGTTATTTCCCCCGTCAGTTGTTTTAAAAAAACTATTTGTACTTCCTGACATGAATCCGGTTGTTTGATTTATAAATTGAATTGATCTTATTGGTCCTGAAGGCGCAATAAAAAAAGGTACCCATGTGTTTCCTCCATTGATTGTTTTTCTAAACTCTCTGTTAAATGAACCGCCTGCTGCAAAGCCGGTATTGTCATTAATGAAGCAGATTGCATTATAAATACTACCGCTGAAAGTAGATACCGACCAGTTTATCCCGCCGTTAGCTGTTTTTAAAATTCTTTCGCTTCCGCAAATAAATCCTTTATCCGCGTTTAAGAAAAAAACATTGTTAAGATTATTTATTACTCCCGAAGTCTGTTGAGTCCAATTGTTTCCGGCATCTGTTGTTTTTATAATTCTTCCAGCTTTACCGCATGCATACCCGGTATTAGCATCAGTAAAAAATATAGATAACAAAGTGTCGATGGTTCCTGAAGAAATTATATTCCATGAATTTCCGGAGTTTGTAGTTTTTAAAATGATCCCGTCAGAGCCGCATGTATATATAGTGTTGTCATCAGTAAATGATAATGAATGTAAGTTATTGACAAAGTTAGAATTATATAAGATCCAGTTTTCACCTGCGTTAGTTGACTCCATTATTGCCCCGACATTTCCCGCAGCAAATCCCGTTTGAGAATTTACAAATTTAACGCAGTTAAGAGTATTTCCCTGAGGTAAAGGATTTTGCCAGAACCATGAGGACTGGGAAGATGCAAAATTTGAAACAGCAAAAATAAAGCAGACAAAAAATAATTTAATAAAGTTTTTCATATTTGCAGTAATTCTATTTAAGAATTGAAGAACAAAAATTTAGCAATGCAACTCTTATTTCAAAATAAAATACAGTTATTCAAAATATTTAACTATATATTTTATTGTCGTATTTAACCAACAGAAAATTTAATAACGGTAAAAGAAAAAAACTTAATGTTTGTATTTTTTATCGGGAAGAATCGGAAAATTATCTTAACAAAAAATTTATAATTTGTTTATTTAGTTTTGCTTTTAAAAATTTTCATCACGTAGAAAAAAAAAATTAAAATCAATAGCGATATTTTTTAAAAACGTTTGCTTTTAAAAAACATTTGTCATAATTTTGATTAAATAATTTTTACATACTTCCTTTACTTCACAAAAAATTTTCATCAAAAAAAAATTGACATACAAGTCTTATATATTCTATATTTTAAATAAAAAATTTTTCGATAACCCAAATAAATTTTTATGTAAATGAAAATTAAAAGAGTCTTAGTAAATAAAGGCAGCTCCGCCTTTGATATAATTGAATTCGATACACGCTCTTCAGTAATTAGAAATCCTGACGGGTCTATAGTTTTCGAAATGAATGATATCAAAGTTCCAAATCACTGGTCGCAGGTCGCAACCGACATAATAGCACAAAAATATTTTCGTAAAGCAGGAGTTCCTGTCTTCATAAAAAAAGTTGAAGAAGACGGTGTTCCCGAATGGCTTCAAAAAAGCGAGCCGGATAATGAACGTTTAAAGAATATTTCAGAAGAAGAAAGATACACCTCTGAAAAAGATTCAACACAGGTATTTTTGCGATTAGCCGGATGCTGGACTTACTGGGGCTGGAAGCATAACTATTTTGATTCGGAAGAAGATGCAAAAAATTTCTTTGAAGAATTATGCTACATGCTTGCGATGCAGTTCGCAGCTCCGAACTCCCCGCAATGGTTCAATACAGGACTTAACTGGGCTTACGGAATTGCCGGTCCGTCACAAGGACATTTTTACATTGATCCAAAAACTGAAAAACTTGTTACTTCAAAAGATGCCTATACTCATCCGCAACCCCATGCGTGTTTCATCCAGTCTTTAAATGATGATCTTGTGAACGAAGGCGGCATCATGGATCTCTGGGTTCGCGAAGCACGTCTTTTCAAGTACGGTTCGGGAACAGGTTCTAATTTTTCTAATGTCCGCGGATCAAATGAACCTCTCAGCGGCGGCGGTAAGTCATCGGGCTTAATGTCATTTTTAAAAATCGGTGACAGAAGCGCAGGCGCAATTAAATCCGGCGGAACAACAAGACGTGCAGCAAAAATGGTTACACTCGATCTTGACCATCCCGATATAGAAGAATATATTAACTGGAAAGTTACAGAAGAACAAAAAGTTGCGGCGTTAGTTGCAGGTTCAAAGCTTTTAAATTATCATCTGAATAAAATTATAAAAGCATGTCATGATTCTCATCCCGAAAATGACGGCTTCGACAGAAAAACAAATAAACTGCTTGCACATGCGATATCTGATGCGAGAAAATCTTACACTCCGGAAAATTATATTGAACGTGTAATACAGCTTGCTAAACTTGGATTTAAAGAAATAGAATTTCCCGAATACGATACCGACTGGACTTCGGACGCTTATATTACTGTCTCCGGACAAAATTCCAATAACAGTGTTCGTGCTACGAATGCATTTATGGAATCGGTTTTGGATGATAAGGATTGGAATTTATACTGGAGAATAGAATTAAAAAAATCTGCAAAAGAAAACAGAGATCCGAAGCCTTGTAAAACTTTAAAAGCGCGTGAACTGTGGGAAGAAATTGCATATTCAGCATGGTCTTCTGCTGACCCGGGAATACAATTTCACACAACGATAAACGAATGGCATACTTGTCCGAATGGCGGAGAAATTAAAGCATCGAATCCCTGCTCGGAATATATGTTCCTTGATGACACAGCATGCAACCTTGCTTCGCTTAACTTAATGAAGTTTTATGATCTGGAAAAAAATAAATTTGAAATAGAAAAATACAGACACGCTTCGAGACTATGGACAATAGTACTTGAGATTAGTGTTTTGATGGCACAGTTTCCGAGTAAGAATATCGCAAAACTTTCTTATGAATACAGAACACTGGGTTTGGGATATGCAAACCTCGGAGCATTGCTGATGGTTCAGGGAATTCCTTATGATTCTCCGGAAGCACTTGCTACGACCGGTGCTTTAACTTCAATACTTCACATGACTTCATATGCCACCTCAGCCGAAATGTCTAAAGAGCTTGGTCCGTTTCTTCATTATAAAGAGAATGAGAATGAAATGCTTCGAGTAATCAGGAATCACAGGCGAGCTTCATACAACATCAATGCAAATGAATACGAAGGTTTATCAATAACTCCTCTGGGAATTAATAAAAAATTCTGTCCGGATGATCTTCTCGAGGCTGCAAGAAAAGATTCCGATCTTGCACTAGAGCTTGGAGAAAAATACGGTTACCGAAATGCACAGGTAACTGTTATCGCACCTACCGGAACAATAGGACTTCTTATGGACTGCGACACTACAGGTGTCGAGCCGGATTTTGCATTAGTAAAATTTAAGAAACTTGCCGGCGGCGGTTACTTTAAAATTATAAATGAATCTGTTCCGCCTGCATTAAAAAATCTTGGCTACACTCAAAAGCAAATAGATGAAATCATAAAATATACAAAAGGTTACGGCTCACTTATCGGTTGCCCTCACATCAATGCTCAGGTATTAACCGAAAAAGGATTTACAAAAGATGTTCTTACAAAGATAGAAAAATCTCTTCCGTCTGTATTTGATATTAATTTTGCTTTTAATAAGTGGACGCTCGGAGCCGGATTCTGTAAGAATGCATTAGGATTTTCCGAAGAGCAATTGGACGATCCGAACTTCAACGTACTAAAAGGACTTGGCTTTACTAAAGAGCAGATCGAAGAAGCGAATGATTATGTTTGCGGAACAATGACTATCGAAAACTCTCCGCATCTTAAAGAAGAGCATTATGCAATTTTTGATTGTGCAAATAAATGCGGTAAAAAAGGAACGCGATACATTTCTGCAGATGCACATATAAAAATTATGGCAGCTGCACAACCTTTTATTTCGGGAGCAATTTCAAAAACAATCAATCTGCCGAATCATGCTACCATCGATGATATGAAGAATGCTTACATGTCTTCATGGCGTCTTGGTGTCAAAGCTAACGCACTTTACAGAGACGGTTCGAAATTATCTCAGCCGCTGAATAGTGTTAAAGATGATGAAGACATTGATTATAATAGTTCGGATGAATTAACCATTACTGCTGTGAGAACAAATGATATCGTTAAAGTTGCAGAGAGAATTATTCACAGGTATATAGCAAAGAGAAGAAAGCTTCCGTTCAGAAGAAAAGGTTATACTCAAAAAGCAAAGATAGGAACGCACTCTGTTTATCTGCGGACAGGTGAATATGAAAACGGGCAGCTCGGTGAAATTTTTATTGATATGCACAGGGAAGGTGCGGCTTTCAGGAGTCTGATGAATTGTTTTGCAATTTCAATTTCTCTTGGACTGCAGCATGGTGTGCCGCTTGAGGAATTTGTTGATGCTTTTGTTTATACACGCTTCGAGCCGAATGGTGTTGTTATCGGTAACCCGAATATTAAAATGAGCACTTCGATCATTGATTATATTTTTAGAGAGCTTGCGGTAACATACCTGGGAAGAAATGATTTATCTCATATTGAAAATCATGCAGAGATGCAGCGTTCGCCGATAGATGCTATTTCAAAACTCGAAAGTGATGATGACTTTGACGGGGAAGAAATATACAGTGAAAGGATTATTGATGAAATTCCGTCTGTAAAAAATACACCTCCGCCTTCTGCAAAAAATTCAGATATTCCTGAGAGTGAATCTAAAATAAAATTAGCCGGTGAGACCTTGCATGCAACGTGTCTGCAAAAAATGGAAAAAATTAAAGAAGCAAAATTAAAAGGTTATACAGGAGACATCTGCACCAATTGCGGCAGCACGACGATGGTAAGAAACGGAACGTGTCTGAAGTGTATTACGTGCGGTGAGACGAGCGGATGCTCTTAATGAGCAATTAAGAATTACGAATTACGAATTAAAAAGCCGGTCATTTGAAGAGTGATCGGCTTTTTTTGTATTGTGTTCAAGAAAATATCTCATTGAGCATTTGAAATTATGTTGAATTGTATTTTGATAATGTTTACCTTAAATCATTATGGAAAGAAAAAAAGATCCTAAAAAATATATTTTACCTCATTCGGAAGCAAAATTAGATTTTTACGATACTTATCTGAGAAGATATCTCCGAATATTATATTTAGTTCCTTATATTAAAAAGATAAATATATTTGATTTATTTTGTGGGACAGGTATCTATGAAGATGGAAAAGAAGGAAGTCCAATTGTAGCCTTTAAAGCACTAAGAAATATTATTAAAGAATACGAAAATAAGAATTTAAAAAAGGATTTTACATTAATAATAAATGATGGTGAAGAAAATAATATTGAAAATGTTAGAGGCTATTTAGATGAAAATAACAATCCCAAAATAGTTAATATCTATTACAATTCTTACGCATCCGATTTGATGTTCTCAAAAGTAATAAAGTTTGTAGATAAATTTGGATATGAAACTAGAAATTTAATTTTTATTGATCCTTGGATACAAGGAAATCCATAAAGAGGATTTTCAAAAGTTATTAAAGAATGGATATTCTGAGATTATTCTTTTTTTGCCAATTTCACACATGCATAGATTCAAAGGAATTGCTATAAAAGATTTTTCAAATACTAAATACCAAAAGCTTAGAGAGTTTATGTTTGAATTTTTTCCGGATGATCATCCATTGAGAAAGGAAGAAGAAATAGATATTCATACTTTTATATATTATTTGAAAGAAGCATTTAGCTTTGATAATAAATATTTTACAACTTCTTATTACATCCAACGTGACAAAGCAAATTTCAATGCATTATTTTTCATTTCTTCAATTATTTACGGAATGGAAAAAATCTTAGAAGTAAAATGGGAATTGGATAACTTAACCGGAAAAGGGTATTCAATTGGTCAAGATTGTTTGAACAATCAAATATTACTACCTGGATTTCAAGATAATCAATTTGAAAAAGAATTGAAAACTTTCTTAGAAAACAATTTAAATGTTTCAAACATGGATTTGTATGAGTTTACTATTTTAAATGAGCACTTACCAACACATACAAATAAATTATTAAAAAAATGGCAAAATGAAAAAGTTCTTTCAATCTATGATACTCAAGAAAACAAACCAGCACTTAAAAACTCAACTTACATCCACTATAAATATTAGAAAACAGGAATACCAAAGGTAAACTTTAAAATAAAATAGTATAATATGGCGCAATCATCAATCGAATGGACTCAAATGACATGGAATCCGACAACAGGCTGCAATAAGCTTTCAGCCGGTTGTAAATTTTGTTATGCTTTAACAATGTCTATGAGATTAAAAGCAATGGGTCAGGAAAAATATAAGAATGGATTTAAACTCACTGTTCATCCGGATAAGTTAAGCATACCTTATACATGGAAAACTCCTAAAATTGTTTTTGTTAATTCAATGAGTGATTTATTTCACAAGCATATTCCTTTGGATTATATAAAAAGTGTTTTCAAAGTGATGAATGAAAATCAGCAGCATACATTTCAGATATTGACAAAACGAGGAGACATACTTGCAGACTATGATTTAAGAAATGAAATAAACTGGACTCCGAATATATGGATGGGAGTTTCCGTAGAAGATGAAAGAGTAATTGAAAGAATCGACCACTTAAGAAATGTAAAAGCGAAGATAAAATTTCTGTCGTTAGAACCATTATTAGGTCCGTTACCGGATTTGGATTTACTAAACATAAACTGGGTTATTGTTGGCGGTGAATCCGGTTTTAAAGCAAGACCAATTCTGAAAAAGTGGATAATAGAAATAAAAGATCAGTGTAAAAAACAAAAGATACCTTTCTTTTTTAAACAATGGGGAAAGCCCGAATTTAATGAAGATCAAAACGATCCAACAATAAATTCCAAACACGGAAACCACGCTAAAGGCGGTTGTTTTTTAGATGGGAAAATTTATAGAGAATTGCCGAGAGTAAAATTTAATTCGAAAGCAGCATAACATTTTTGTATTTACCAATAGAGACCTTGAATGCATCGTCTCTACTTTCTTTATAATTTGTAAAAAAGATTTAATAGTATTAGTTTATAAAAGAATTAAAAATAATTTGAAAAATGGAAACAATACAAATACCTTTAAATGAATATAACTCTTTGAAAGAAGAGCTGGAGCTTTTGAAAGACTCAGTTTTATTATCAAAAATAAATAAGCTATTGGACCTTATGTATAAGGAAAAATACGGATTGTATATGGGAAATTACACAGGTGACCTTGAAGAGTTTTCAATTAACAATAACTATAATAAAGAAGAAAGTGTCTGGGATAATTTATAGACAAATAGAAATGGTTCTTCTCCCTTTTCCATATTCCGATTTAAGCTCTGCAAAGAAAAGACCGGCCTTGATAGTTTCAAACAATAATTATTATGAGAAATTTAAAGATGTAGTTGTTTGCGTGATAACAAGTAACTTATTTAAAGATGATTTTTCTATTGAAGTTAAAAATATTGACTTGGAATACGGACTATTACCGGAAGAATCTGTTGTAAAATCCATAAGTTATTCACTATCAACAAATCAAAAATAATAAAAAAATTTAGTATTATCGGAGTTGAATATTTTAAAGGAGTTATAAAAATTTTAAGTGATTTGTGTAAAGTTTAAATGGATTATATTTGAAAAAAACTTACAGCCAATTACTACGAGTTGATTGGCTTTTTTTATAATTTGTAAAAAAGATTTAATAGTATTAGTTTTTAAATATGGATAATGCAATAAAACAATTTTGTAACAAGTGGAACATTCGTGAGTTATCCCTTTTTGGGTCTTCCATCACAGATAAATTCACAAAAGAAAGATATACTAATCTCTTTCAACGAAAATTCTCATTACGGTTTATTTGAGCTTGCTGAAATGAAACGTGAGCTTGAAAAAATTTATGGAAGAGAAATTGATTTGGTAACAAGAAAGAGTGTAGAGAAAAGTTCTAATTACATTAGAAGCAAATCTATTTTAAGCAATTTGAAATCCATATATACAGAATGGTGGGAAAAATATGACATTCTCTTTCTTTTGTATTCTCATCGTCCTTAGTGTCACAATGCCTAAGCCAGGTGATTTGCTTTTTTTATAATTTTTATAAAAGATATAATTTCAGTTGAATAAAAATTCTATTAAGCATATTTTTACAAGTGCAAAAAATAATTAACATAAATAAAAACATACTTGGCGGAACTCCTGTATTTCAGGGGACAAGAGTTCCCATTAAAAATTTATTAGATTATATTGAAGGCGGAGAAACAATAGATGATTTTTTAAAAGGCTTTCCATCCGTTACAAAAAAGCAAGTGTTGGAATTGCTGGAAAAGGCAGGTAAGGTTATAACTTCTGAAAAGTTCATACATGAAGATATTAATTGATGAAAACATTGATGTTAATTTTAAAAATGAGTTCAGTGAATTCGAAGTAAGTACAGTAAAAGATAATTATTGGATTGGGATTGAAAACGGAGAGCTTTTAAAGATGGCAATTGCCAACAATTCTACTGTGTTTATTACACACGATTCGAATTTGAAATACCAACAAAACCTTTCGAAATTTGATATCTCAATTATCATTTTGAAATCAATAGATAGTAGATTGAAAAATCTGAATCTTCTTGTTCCGCAAATAAAGAATTATCTAAATAAAATAAATCAATCCGAGAAATTTGATGTCATAGAAATCACATTGTAATATTTTTTCGCCTCTTTAAAATCCTGAGGTGCAAAAATTTACTTCACCAACACCATTCTCTTCGTATCAGAAAAACCATTTACCTCTAATTTATAAAAATAAATCCCGCTCGAAATTGATGCTCCGTCAAATTCTATTTGATAACTACCGGCATTTTGTTTTTGATTAACTAAAGTCTTAACTTCATTACCCAAAACATCATAAACTATTAGTTTTATTAAACCAATTCCGATTAACGAATAACGAATAACGGTAACAGGATTAAACGGATTAGGGTAATTTTGTGAAAGTGTAAATTCTTTTGCAATCTGATTTCCGGTTTGACTAATTGAAAGAGGATTTTCAAAAAGCTTACGTTCGTATATTCCATTACCGTATGTGGCTACCCGGAGCTTTCTACTTGGAGAAACAATTGTTACATCAAACACCAACGCATAAGGCATACCGGTTCTATACTCATGCCAGTTTGCGCCATTGTTCGTTGTGACATAAACTCCAAGATCATTTCCAACATAAATATTCTGATTATAAACGGGATCAACTACCACACAATGATGCGGCAAGTCAGGAAGATTTCCTGAAATATTTATCCAGTTAGTTCCTGCATTTGTCGATTTAAAAACATGTCCGGAACCAAATCCACCATAAGTAACGAACAACTCTTTTGAACTACTCGGATTTACCGTAATATCAGTCGCATATCTGTTTGGTGTTACACTGCTGTCTGTAATGTTGGTCCAGTTTAATCCCCCATTAACTGTTCTGAAAATTCTGCCGTTAACTGCCCCGCTATATACTGTATCAGTGCCGATGTGCGATGATGCCATAGACAATATTTTAGTCCCGCCGATAACTGCAGTACCATAAGGTCCCTGCCAGTTACCGCCTCCTGTAGTTGATTTATAAATTGACCTGCCGCCTACATACATAACGTCAGGATTTGAAAAACAGGAAACAAAAGGAGTAACGAAGCAATAATTGTTTTGACTACCTGAACCGGGAGGAGAAATTCCGGACCAATTAACTCCCCGGTTTGTAGATTTGTTTATATTGCCGTAAGTATATTCAGTATAACAAATATTATCATCTTCAGAATTTATTGCACAACTCATTCCATCACCAAAAAAGGTTTTATACCATGCGTTTGTTCCCTGATAAAATGCAGATCTATTATCCTGTAATCCGCCAAGACAAAAAATCGAATCCTGATTTGAGTTTGCAAAGCTTGCATAAAATTGTGAAGTTACGAATCCTCCATTACACGAATAATATGTTTCTCCGAAATCATTAGAACGGTATAATCCACCGTCAGCTGCAATATAAATTTTGTTTGGATCTTTTGGATTTGTTTCATAATAATGGACATCTGCATGAACAAAGTCGTCAGGTCCTTCGGGTTCACCCGGAGGTGTAGCTCCTTCAACCCAAAGAAACCAACTTGACTTGGTCGAAAAAGTTGTTCCGCCGTTTATTGATTTTTCTACATCAATTGTTCCGACAAGTATTGAATTTGGGTCGTTCGCCTTTACAATATGACCGTTATTGTACCAGCCCTGTGAACCGATCGGGATTTCAGTATTAAAGACAGACCAGTTAATTCCTCCGTTAGAACTTTTATAATACCCCACATAAGAAAAATCATTTGCTATACTTGCATAGACAAATTCAGGATTGTCTTTATATAATTCAATAGTTGTTTTTCCCGTCCATGAAGCTGGTAATCCTCCTGTAAGTTTAGTCCAGTTAGCTCCTCCATTTGTTGTTTTGAATATTCCTTTGTCTGTCAACGGGGCAAGGTTTGTTAAATTACCAATGGATGCATATAGTATACTCGTATCATTTTTATTAATTTCCAGATCCATAACCATTTTATAATTCAATTGTGCAGACCAGTTATTTCCTGCATTTGTCGATTTATAAATTCCTTCACTCGTTGCTGCATAAAGTATGCTGGAATTTTTCGGATTGATCAGGACTTTCCAGACACCTCTTTTGTTATCATAAGCCCAGTCTAAAGATTTTGTCCATGTCATTCCGCCGTCAGTAGTTTTCAAAATTCCTATTCCATACATCCCTCTTGTCACTCTGATATCAAGTCCGTTTTGAGAATATTGGTAACCATAATTTTCACCCGTGCCGATATACATTACATTTGGATTTATAGAATCAATAGCAATCGAACTCACCGCCGAACTCGGAAAGCCGGTATTAATAAGCGTCCATGCATCCGCACCGATACCTCCTGTTGTTGATTTCCATAAACCTCCGGAAGATGCACCGAGAAATATTGTACCTGTATCAACAGGATGAATCGCAACACTTAAGCTTCTCCCTCCGATATTATTCGGACCGATGGACTGCCACTGCTGTATATCAGTTCTGTTGTTTAATGTCTGAAGATTATCTTTTGAATATTCAAATGCTTTATAAAATTTATCGGCTGGAATATCTTTTTCGGGGTAAGCCCTCACCTGTGAAATCCATTGCATAGATTCCATTGCACCGGAAGCACCGCTTTTTTTTTCATTTTTTTCTTCGATCAAACTTGAATTTTTTTTCTTTGTAGATTTAGTTTTCGATTCGACTTTTGTTTTTTCAATCACTAAAGAAAGAAGAACAGTAAAACCAATGAAGACAATTATTGCGAATACAAGAATTAGTTTGGATTTCATTTAAAAAATTTTTTACAATAAAATTAAAATAAACCATTGAATAAATATAAAAATAAATCTTTATTTAAGTTGTTTGTCTATTCGAACTACATGAACCCAGCAATGTCTAGTTGTTGATTTGGAAAACTTGTGCTAGATAATTTTAAGTCTCCAATAATAAATAAACATAATATCAAAATTTGGATTTCCCTCATAATAAACATAGCATAGAATTTTAAAATTGTGGAAAAAGAAGTCAATAAATAATACAATTTATTATATCAACTTAGTATTTACCTACTGTTGTAAAATCAATTGTTTAAGTTGTAAAATTATAAGAATCGTTTAGGCTTGCAAATTTTATATTTAAACTCACTACTGTCCCGCTCTAAGTTAGAATAAAACCAGTTGGTTAGCGTCAGGAGTAGTTTCATTTGTGTTAGTATTAAAATTAAGTAATTGATTTATATAGTTCTTACTGAAAATGTTTATGCTTAAA
>JALYRX010000086.1 GCA_030855105.1 Bacteroidota bacterium
GGAATCTTTATATTTCGTGCCATACGCATATCAGATCCCTTTCCATCACTTACATACACATATGAGGGAAGTAAGCCGTCGTAATCCAGTAATACATGAAGTTTTACGGCACCTTTGCTTCTTGTATTGTTTTAATTTATTTAAATCAATTTCTCAATCCACCGGTGACAATTAAGCTTTAAATTAAAAACCGGCAGATTTCTCCACCGGCTTTTTTTCCAATTTTTGTTAAATATTTTCAGCATTACTAAGCAAATTTAAAAATTTATTAACTGATACTGCTAACTGTTAACTGCTAACTGTAATCACGGTCTTATCACACTCACAAAATTAAACCCGTTATTATCTGCAATGGCTGCATCACTCAGATCAACATTATTATCACCTGTTACATCTGTATTCACATATCCCGAAACAAAATTATATGAATCATTATCTATAAGACTTCCGTCGGTTAAATCTATTGTTCCGTCCTGATTTACGTCACCGCTGTAAATTGCAAATCGAAGCGGTGATAAATCAATCTGTATTTCATTATTTCCGTATGCTTTATTTGCCGCAGTTGTGAAATTGTAAGACAGATTATTTAATAAAAAACTGTTTCCACCCGAGCTCCAAGTTTCGATTGAGTTTCTATGTTTGATCACAATATAATAAGGAGTAGAGTTTGAGGCATTTAAAAAATTAAGAGTTCCGTTGCCGTTTTGGTCTAAAACCGATTTTGCGGAATCAACAATTCCATATGGCGCAGTTGAATTTCTTAAATAAACTCTTACTGTATCTCCTACCATTATATTTGTTGCATTATTATAAAACCCTTCGATCAATGCAATAAGACCAAGAGATTTTACCGGAGGAGAAAATTTTGCGAGATGAGGCTGTCGATTTCCACCCATAAATTCAAACTGCCCCCCTACATAAACATCACTACCGCTGACTGCTATTGAATAGACCCAATCATTTGCATTCGGATTCCAGACATCAGCATTGCCGCTAATGTTGTTAAGTTTTGCAATTCGGTTTCTTGTCTGCCCCCCTATTGTTGTAAAATATCCCCCGACATAAACATCACTACCGCTGACTGCTATTGAATAGACAGTATTATTTGCATTTGGATTCCAGATAGCATCAGCATTGCCGTTTGTGTTGTTAAGTTTTGCTATACGGTTTCTTGTCTGTCCGCCGATTATTGTAAAAGTTCCCCCTGCATATATATCACTACCACTGACTGCTATTGACCAGACAGTACTACTATCTGCATTCGGATTCCAGGCAGAATCAGCATTGCCGTTTGAGTTGTTAAGTTTTGCGATAGAGTTTCTTGACTGTCCGCCGATTATTGAAAAACCTCCCCCCGCATATATATCACTTCCGCTGGCAGCTATTGAATTGACAATATTATTAGCACCCGGATTCCAGGTAGCATCAGCATTGCCGTTTGTGTTGTTAAGTTTTGCAATACGGTTTCTTGTCTGCCCCCCTATTGTTGTAAAAGTTCCCCCGGCATATATATCACTACCACTGACAGCTATTGAATTGACAACATCAACTGCATTTGGATTCCAGGTAGCATCAGCATTGCCGTTTGTGTTGTTAAGTTTTGCAATACGGTTTCTTGTCTGCCCGCCAATTGTTGTAAAATATCCCCCGGCATATATATCACTACCGTTGACTGCTATTGACCAGACAGTACTATTTGCATTCGGCTTCCAGTTAGCATCCGGAGTACCATCAATGTTATTTATTTTTGCAACATAATTCCTTGTAAGTGCTCCAATTATTGTAAAACCTCCACCCACATAAACATCACTACCGCTGACTGCTATTGTACTGACACCACCATTTGCATTCGGATTCCAGTTAGCATCAGCATTGCCGTTTGTGTTGTTAAGTTTTGCAATATGGTTTCTTGTCTGCCCGCCAATTGTATTAAAATTCCCCCCTGCATAAACATCACTTCCACTGACTGCTATTGAATAGACTCCAGTACTTGCATTCGGATTCCAGGTAGCATCAGCATTGCCGTTTGTGTTGTTAAGTTTTGCAATACAGTTTCTTGTCTGCCCGCCTATTGTAAAAAAATATCCCCCTGCATATATATCACTACCACTGACTGCTATTGAAGAGACAAAATCATAGCCAGCACCATGTGCATCCGGATTCCAGGTAGCATCAGCATTGCCGTTTGTGTTGTTAAGTTTTGCAATATGGTTTCTTGTCTGCCCGCCAATTGTTGCAAACAGTCCACCCACATAAACATCATTGCCGCTCACTGCTATTGAAAAGACAGCATTAAAGGGATAACCACCATTTGGATTCGGATTCCAGGTAGCATCAGCATTGCCGTTTGTGTTGTTAAGTTTTGCAATTTGGTTTCTTGGCTGCCCGCCGATTATTGAAAAATCCCCGCTTGCATAAACATCACTTCCACTGACTGCTATTGTACCGACACCACCATTTACATTCGGATTCCAGTTAGCATCAGCATTGCCATTTGTGTTGTTAAGTTTTGCAATACTGTTTCTTGTCTGCCCGCCAATTGTTGTAAACTGTCCCGCTACATATATATCACTTCCGCTGACTGCTATTGAACTGACACCATTATTTGCATTCGGATTCCAGGGATGAACTGTTCCGTCAGAATTGATCCTTGCAATATAGTTTCTTAGCTGCCCTCCAACTGAAGTAAAAGCTCCGCCTATATACCACCCGCCGTTTCCATCCGGAGCTGAAGTCTTAACTCCTCCAACTACAGGAAAATTAACATCTATGTTAGAATTAGCGGTATTAAATTTGGCACCGGATGTAAAACTGGCTTTATGACCAACTCTTGTAAAATCACCTCCGATGTAAGTATAATCTCCGTCAACTACTATTGCTCGGACAGTACCATCAGTGAAATACTCATTGTTGGGAATACTGCTTTGGGATAATAAAAAGGATGTAAACATAAATAAATAAAGAGGTAAATAAATTAATTTTTTCATTTTTTTGGGTTTAAGATTTTTAAAATAATTGTTTATTAAATTATAAATTATGGTCTTATATGAAATACTGTGGTCTCTTACCAACAAATTTGTCATTCCCGCGTGCTTTTGGCGGGAATCCAATCATAAAACTCTTTTATCTTAATGGAAAAGTAGGATCGAGCATTTCTTCTGTACCACCAATTTCAAAAAATAAATCTTTCCATTCAGGATTAGTTTTCTCAATCAATCTTATTTTCCATTTCCTGTTCCATTTCTTGATTTGTTTCTCTCTTTCAATTGCAATTCTTACATCATTAGTTTGTTCATACCATACAAGTTTAATGACATTATATTTTTCTGTAAATCCTTTTACTTCTTTTCTCTTATGCTCAGCTACTCTTCTTATGAGATTATTGGTCATACCATTATAAATTGTCCCGTTCTTATTGCTTGCAAGTATGTAATCATAATAAGTTTTCATTCATTAAATATACTCTGATCAAACTTAATGGATTCCCGCCAAAAAACATGCGGGAATGACAATTTGTTTCTCTCTTAATATCCACAGTATTTCATATATAGAACCAATTCTATAAGACTTCGGAAGTTTTTTCAAATTGCTATCAGACTTCTAATCTTTGTTTAATACTTCCGAAGTCTAAATTCAAGCAAACGTTATTTTCAAATTCGTGATCGAACCGTAATATAATTCTGATGCCAATAAAAGAATTAAGATTTTTAAAATGACTTTGATTGTTTTTCATGTGATGCCCTTTTAATTAATGAATATGATAGGTGCTCTTTAAAATGAAACATCCCTGAATCCCCTCCTTTCCCAAAGAGGGGATTTTACAAGATAAGACCCAACCCTCATTAAATCTTACTTGCTTATCAAGGGACGTTTTATTTAATTAATAAAATTTTCTTTTGCCTGTAAAAGCCTTCTGCTTTTATTCTATAAGGTTAGGAGCACTATTAAAACTTCTTAACCATCAGGTACTATCTACCCAAACTATTATTAAATGTTAAGATCAAGTATAATAAAATTATAATTAATCTGGTTTTATTCCCCGGATGTAATTTAAATATTATCATATTTATAATTTTTTATTCTCAATTAGTATAAGATTATAATAATATTTCTCAAAAGCAAAAAATAATTGTCTAAAACGTAGATTTTACATTTTAAATTTATTACTTTATAAACGACTAAAATGCAAATATAGAGGTTTAATTGCCATTTTATATTGTTTGTTAAATTTATAAATGCTTAAAACGTATATTTCATGAAGATACCTTCCAATGACTTGTTTGAGCTAATTAAGTCGTTATCACAAAGCGAAAAAATTTATTTTAAAAAATTTTCCTCCGTATTCAGTCAAAACGGTGACAAAAATTATATAAAACTTTTTAAAGAAATCGAAAAACAATCCGCCAAAGGCGAAGCAGGCAGCTACGACGAAAATAAAATCAAGCAAAAATTTAAAAACGAAAATTTTATAAAGCAGCTTCATGTAACAAAAATTTATCTCTATAATTTAATATTAAAATCCCTTTACCTTCAGAATATAAAATTTGATGACTTATCGAAGCTTCGGGAAACAATTAATCATATTGAAATTCTTTCTCGAAAGAGACTGCATGGACAATGCATCAAAATTATTAAAAGAGCAAAGACGATCGCCGAAGAAGGGGGATTTTTAATTGAACTTTTAAGAATTAAAAGTTATGAGATTTCCAGTGAAGAATTTTCACCTTCAATGAATTACAGAAAAAGAATCGTCAATGACAAAAAACTTTTTGATGAAACAAAAAACATTATTAATCTAATACAAAATGAATTCGATCTGAGGAGATACAATAATGATGTTTACAATTATATGTACAAAGATAAGATAAATAATAAAGACATCAATAAACTGAAGCAGCTATTAAATGAACCCCTGCTAAAATCAGAAATGACTGCACTTACCTTTAGTTCGAGGGCATATTACTATAGTGCAAAAGCCAACGCATATAATATTATTGGAGAAATTGAAAAAGATTATGAATATCTAAAGAAAAGCATTGATCATATGGAACGTCATCCTGAAAAACTTAAATCCCGGCTTAGCAGATATATAGAAGTTATTAATAATTTTCTTATGTCCTGTTGGGAGAATAAAAAATATGATGATTACGGTATCTACATGGAGAAACTTGTGAAAATTTCTACTAAACAAATTAAAAATAGGCTGGCTAAAGAAAAAATAGATGCTGTGATATTCAAAACCTATTACACACATAGTCTTCATTTAAGCCTCAGCAGCGGTGTTTTCAAGGATAATTATCAATCTCTTCCTGAGATTATAAATGGATTTCATAGATATAAAAATCATATTGAGAATAATTTTCAATTAATATTTTATTTTTCATTTACACACATTTGTTTTATTGCACAGGATTATAATAATTCATTGAAATGGATAAATCATATACTAAATGAAAAGGACTATGAAGCTAAGGAAGACTACTATTCTTTTGGGCTTCTCTTTAATCTGATCATACATTTCGAGCTTAATAATTTTCAACTACTGGAAAGTATTGCAAAGAATACTTTAAATCATCTGAATAAAATGAAAAGAGCAAATAATTTTGAAAAACTTTTCATAGATTTTATAAGAAAATATTCTATCGAAGGTGATGAGAAAAAAAGACAGATGCTTCTAAAGGATTTTGGGGCAGTTATGGAAAGAGATACTGATCTTTCAAAAGAGATAGGACCCGAACTTTTTGATTTCCACGCCTGGGTCGATGCCAAAATCCAGGGAAGAAAATTTGAAGAAATTATAAGAGAAAAATTTAATCAAGTTAGACAGAATTAAATTAATATGTGAAATTATATTATTAGTATCTTCGATTAGGGTTCCCAATATTCCTACATTGAAATCAAAAAATCGTACACTTCGTAACTCATTTCCAAAAGTTGAATTAAAAGTAAGCTCCAGGTATTACCACCATTTGTTGTTTTATAAACTTGTCCATCGTAATCTATTATCCAGCCGGTGTTTGAATCAATAAAATATACATCATCAAATCTTCCTCCACCGGTTACGCCCGGAGAATTTAGAATCAGTCTCCATTGGAATGTTTGTGAATATACTTTTGCTGCCAGTAAAAAAATTAAGACCAATAAAATGACTTTGAGAGCTTTCATGATACTTGCTCCTTTCAATTAATGAATATATTAATTTTGTGAGAGTTGATTTTATATTAATAAAATTGTCACTCTAGTAATATCAATTCTTCGCATTGAGTCATAATTAATTTAACCGTGCTATAGTAATAAAAAACGGTTAAATAATTATGAGTGGGAAATCAAAAAATGAATATCTTCAGGAAATTTATGGAAGATATAAAAAGGCAGAAAAAGACGAGAAACAAAAAATACTTGAGGAGTTCTGTAATGTATGTGGTTATAATGGAAGCTTGAAGGGTGATATACCTGTAAATGTAAGTTCGAATATACCCGGTCAGATACATGATAGAAATTTTAAACTGAATGTATATGACAATCTCGGAATGGAGATAGCTATTTTATTCAGAGGTGAATTTTATGCAGGATCCTATAAAATAAAATTTTGACGGAACAGGATTGTCAAGCGATATATATTTTTATACACTTGAGGCTCTGATTTTATTGAGAAAAAGAAAATGACATTAATAAAATAGAACGAATGCAAATACAATTTTAAAAACTCACAGGCGCTTCCGGTGTCAGCATTTTTACGATCTCCTCGAGGATGACAATTGCCTGTGCACCTGATGAACGGTCTTCGGATTCTGTAGTGAACATTACAACAGTAATTTCTTTTGGAGGATAATATCCAAACGCTCCGCTATAACCATTGAAGCTGGGATTCTGTGCATACCAGCCATTAAGAACTCCAAATCCCGAAGCCATGTAACGATCCGGATTATTTGCTCCCGCTGGACGGCTCACAAGTACGTTAAAGGATTCAGGAGTAAGGAGCTTTCCCTTTCCAAATGCGCGAGCCCATTTTGCAACGTCGTTAAGGTTTGAATACATAGGACCCGAATCGCGTGTCCATGAAGGATTCCAGAATGTTGCATCTTCATATATTCCACGGTCAGAACTAAATGCATGCAAAACAGGAAAGGGGATATCAGCATTGGTTTTCCAACCTGTATGGGAAAGTCCCACAGGACGAAAAATATTTTCTTCAAAAAGCTCGCCGAGTGTTTTGCCTGTTGCCATTTCCAAAATTTCTCCGAGAATTGTAAATGAAGTATGAGAATATCTTTGTTCTGTACCGGGAGGAAAATTTAGCTTCCCATCGCTTGTTGCATATGAAATAATTTCTTTCCTTGTAATGTTACAGAAAGGTTCATTTGTAATAAGATCGACAAATTCCTTGTTCAGAACATAATCTTTATAGCCCGAAGTATTTTTAATGAGCATACCAACTGTCACTTTGTCTGACGCAAGCAAATCCGGAAGCCAATTTGAAATCTTTTCGTCGAGCTTGATTTTTCCCTGATCGACAAGCATCATTACCAGTGTGCCGAAAAACATTTCCGTAATCCCTCCTATGCGGACATGCATGCTTGTATCAGCAGGAATGGAGGTCATTGATTCTCCAAAAGCAACAGAAAGAATGTTACGATCACCTTCCCATATTCCTCCTATGAGAGCTTTCACATGAGTCTGCTCTTTCAGTAGCTGCAGTTTATTGTAAACAGAATCTTTGAGAGAAAATATTTGAGCTTGGGAATTTAAATTTATAAATAAAAAAAAAAGTAAAATAATTTTTTTCATGATTAAAATTATAAAATTGATTAAGGGGTTTGAAAATTAGGAATAAATTTAGAGATTTACAATTAATTTTAACAATCCGAAAGAAATATCAAATCACAGCAATACATTAATGCAGATTGTAAATATGGTTGTCAATAATGACTATAATTATTAAGTTGTAAAGGAAAACATGATTGGAAGAAATGTTTAAAAAATATTCATGAATATAAAATTTTTCTTTTATTTGCTTTGTTCAGCTTTGGTTGCATTGAAGCTTCTTTCCTTTATAACATATATCAACGCCGGTAGTAATTATAAAAAAATTATTCCCGAATTTTCTTCCGACACCATTTATAGTCTAAAGGATGTTTCAGTTGATAAAGCAATTTATAAATCACCCGCCGGAAATTATTATAAGGTATATTTAGATACTTCCCCGGATACAGCTTCCTCAATGTATAAGAGTCGTGCTTCACTTGATTGTTCATCCGATAATTTTCACGGTAGCTCCAGAAAAAAAGTTAAAACAAGTATTGCAGATATAGCAACAGATGATTATTCTAATCTTAATGAATTTTTAATTACATTACCCCGCGATAGTTTTATGATAAATTATAACCCTCGTATTTCTCAAAGTGAAAACAGCAAAAGAGTATTTGAAGAAAAACGGAATGTAAAGATTTTACGAACATTTATATATGCTATCAAGCGTGAACCTGACAATGATTATCACATAATAATCGGCAATTTGCCTGATAATAATGTTTATCTTAATATAGAAAATACAGGTCTGCCCGGTGGGAGATCAAAATATTATAGAAAGCTAAAAAACGTCAGGAAAAAATTTGAAGATAAATTTGGAGAGCTATGCCGTACTTCTTATCTCAGGTTTAATCCGCCTGTTCCAATTCAGATAAATGGTTCTTTGTTCTATGACGTCGAACATAGACCGGGAGTGGTAGGTCCAGCGGGATTAAAACCGCAAACTTCATGGGAAATTCATCCCGTTACAAATGTAGTGTTTGAAGATTAAGAAGAATTTTTTTTTATTACAAATGACTTAGAAGTGATAAGTGCACTTTATTAAAAATTCGTGTTGTTAATTCTCTACCAATATAAAATCCTACAGTATTTTACTCATTGTTTTAACCTCTAGGGGAAGTTCTCAGTTTTCATTTCCAAATTGTAGTGAGCTCGCTGGCTTATAGGACATATGTCCTAATAGTAAATAGACGGTTCATCATCCCGCCGCCAAGAATGACGGGCATTATATAGATATGATTTAACAGATTTGAAGAGAATTCAAAATACTTTATGAAATATTCTTTAATCGTTTTTTTAACCAGTTGATCTGACCTCTGTGGTGTATCTCATCCTCAAAAGTATGAAACCACATAAAATAATGGTTTGCGATTTTTCCCCAAAGTTCCCTTTCTTTATACAGCCATTCATCATCTTTTTCTTTTAGAAGCTCATAAATGATCTGTCTCTCTTCAGTTAAAATATCTATATAATACTTCAGATCATTTCCTTTGATTTTCTCCCGTCCGGTATCGCCTAAATATGATGCAGCTTCCCATTTTTTATCTTCTTCTTCAGTTAGCTCTCTTTCTTCAAAGGATTTTTTTTGGTAATAGAAATCAGTTGATGCTATGTGAAGCAACAATGCTCCAATGGAGTTGCTCTCCTCATCATGCAAATAATCTAATTCTGTTACAGTCAGACCCTTTACAGTTTCCAATGTAACCTGTCTGGCATAATTCATCATGCAGATAAGCCGGCTGATATCCGGTGCGTATCCCTGAATATTTGTTATTAATAAAAGTTTTTCGGATTCGATTATTGGATTTTTCATAAGCAATATTTAAAAGTGATGTTTTAAAAAAATGGGTTAAGGATTGTGAGATGCAATTAATAAAATGAAATCGAAAATTATTTTTTCATATTGATTCCTTCTTTTAATTAACTTTGATGAAAAATAATTAAAGCAATTTTATATAAAATATTTTTTATTAACAATTCAGAAGACCTTTTTGAGATTTAGCTAAAAATATCGTTATCAAATTTTTTTTCAAATCCGGCAAATCTTTACTATACCAAAATTTAACAAATATATTTAATAATATAATTAAGTATTTCTACTTACATAAATAGTGCGGATATACTTATTCTTATTTTTATGTGTTCTGCTTAGTTTTGTAATGCTGATACAATTGATAAAATAATATTCCAAATAAATTTTCTCTATCCTAATATCCTCAAATAATTAATTCATCAACTTAAAAACAAATAAATTATGTTAATCTCAATGCAAGGCAGCTGGACAATAAAAGTGAAAGCCAAGAATGCGGCTTTTCCACAAAGGTTTATTGTTTCGGGTGCGGCTACAGGAAACGGAACATATAACGGGACAACCGGCGCCCCGGCTTTGCATGCAACCGGTTCATAATGGACGATAGCCATTCTTAATAATCTCGGATCAGGATTTCAGTTATCTGATACAAGAATTAAATTTCCAACCATCACCGGCGGAAAATATGTATTCGATATACAATCTAATGATGCCGGAGGTGACCAGGATTTTGACGATTTAATACTGACTTGTTCGAGACCGGCTAACATTAATAATTACATGCTTTACGGTAACGTTACATTATACAGCGGTGCATGCTGCTTTAATCCCTGCAGAAGAAAGTGGATAATAATAGATACTCACACAAATTTCATTAAAGCATTACAAAATCCAAGACTTAAAAGTGTAATTGAAAAATTATATCCTGAAAGAATTCCCCCTGTAATTATTAATCCTAATCCTCCTGATCCGCCGCCTGATTTTATTCCTTTAATGATCAATATCACAGATGAAATCCAATTGCCTGATAAGCAGGCAAGCTTATACAGAAGATTGGAAAATACAAATCCAAAGTCAAAAGCGAAGGAACAGAATCCAGATGATGAGCAATTATTATCATCAAACTTTACATTTGAAAAATCAGCTTCATTAACTTCTGTTTCTAAATCAACGTCTTTAAATTACGATAAGATTGAACTTGGAAAATTTGTTGAAGCGTCAAGATTACTTTGTTATACCGAACCCGGATCAAATGTGACTTTGTCATTTGAAGAATATGACAGATCATCATCCGAATTAGCCGGCGGTCCATATACAGGCAGCGGCGACAGAACAAGTTTAGGAAGTGCAATCACTGATATGAATGGAAATTATATTTTTCTTTTCACACAAACTCTCGGAGAATTATTTGAAGAAATATTTAACGACATCGGATCCGGAGAAAATTTTTTCGTGCAGGTGCGTCCTGATGTAATTGTAAAAGTAAACCAGACTTCACCCGTGTTTGCTACAGTGTTCGAGAGCGCTCCGTACTTTAATATCGGTCATCTTAAACGTGTTGACATATGTCTCCCTAGAGAAAAAGTAAGTCCTTCTTCCCTGTGCTTTAATGGTAATCTTATCGGAGGGCTGGGGAATGTATTTATTGGAGGAAATCAAAATGTCAACGCAAGTACATCTCCTGTTGCATTGGACAGAAGCGGATATAATAATCACCTGAGACCAAGCGGAAAGATAACGGTTCACAATTTCCAGGCAGGATTTCCAGCAGAATGTTCGTGCTGGGTTGGAAGTGTTGATGTGAAAGGATATGTATAATGCGCAGAGAAGCAGCAACGATCCGATAATTACACACTACACCATCAGATACAAAAAACCCGGAGATCCTGATTGGAGCTTTGTAACAGAAGCATATTTGCATCCTAAATTTTCAAAAAGAAATTTACCGAATTACAATGGTGACCTGGTCGGACCTTTTCCAACTAACTTAAAAGTAGATAACGGTCCTGCTAAAAGTGTTCCGGCTTACATGAATATACAGGCACAGGTTTTTTATAACGGTGTTGATTGGGAGTGGACAAATTTAGACCGATACATGCAGCTGTCAACTGCAATATATCAGGGTATAGAACCAGGGACAGTTTATTTTTTAGTTGAAGGATATGACTCTGCCGGAAATTTGGTAAGCGGTGCAAGAGATTTAATAGCAATGTATATTGATAATGTGCCGCTTGGTTTTTCACTGGACAATGTTTGGTTCATTGACGATGGAGTTAACATTATAAAAGCCGAATGTAATTTGTATAAAATGAAAGATACTGTTCTTAATACGCCGTTGAATATTTTATTTTAACCCAGATTTTTCATTAGGGAAATTTTCTAATGAACATCATTAGAAGTTCAGTTTAATAAGTAGCTGATATTAATGGCAATTAGGTTGTCAAAATATTTTTAGATTAGTTATTTTTGTAA
>JALYRX010000040.1 GCA_030855105.1 Bacteroidota bacterium
AATCCGCAATTGAAATTATTCTGCGAATAAAATTGAAGGGATTGTTTTTGAATGGAAGTAATATCTGTCCAAATCGAAGTGGTATCAAAGATAAATTAAATTTTTAAAATCGTTTTGGACAGCATTGGAAAGGACTGTTAAAAGCATTCTTAAATTGTATTATAATCAAAAATTATATTTTTCTTCTCCAGGCATTTGTCAAGTTCGGCAAAAAACTGTTCGTTGTTGTTGAAGTGCATATTGAATTAAGAAACTGAAGTCCTTTTAATTATTAATCCTATAATGCTGTCTGCTATCAAATCAAGTTGTTTTTGCATTTGCTGTTCGTTGTCAGTGAATGGATTTGTGATAACAGACCTTTCGTTCCAGTCAAGCAGTGACACTTGAGAGTTTGTCGCTTCGTTGCTGTCAATAGAGTTTGTCCAAAAAATTACATCACATTATAGAAACGACTTCTTCTGTTAATCATCATTTGTTGAATGTCTGAAGAATTAAATGAGAAGAAATAATAGCAATGTCAGCGGGTTTAAAATGATTTTGAAAGTAGTTGTCAACTGAAACATAGTCGGCAATTTTTTCTTGATAACTTCTATTGTCAAAGAAAATGTCTCGATACTTTCGTTTTATATCATCATGGGTAATGTCAAATTTTTGGTTTACCGGTAGTCGATCATAACTATAGCCACAAATTTTATCTATTAAAAGTTTTCGGGAGAGTTGTCTTTCCAGTTTTGTCGTCCCCGATAAGAATGAAAAGTTGTTTAGATTTTATGGTCATGGTTTCTATAATTTAATTTTAGCTGTTCGTTAGATATCACATAACGATTAAGTATACGCAATGAAACTTCAAATTTATTTATTTATTCGATTACATGTGATCCGCATTCCCGCAAGTTTGAGTTGCGTATATCTATAATAACATATTTTTAATATTCTCATAATTTCGCTTTTGCAATATTCCTCCAAAAGTTTTCAAGACTTTCATCTGCACCAAACAAAGTACTGAAGATTGTCGAATCCGCAATCAGCACATCACCCGCTCTTTTACCGTCAGGCTTAACCCATACAAAAGAATTGAATTCACGATTACCGGCTTCCGTAAACGGATGAGGTTTTGAAAGGTCTATCGGCTGCATTGCAAGAATATTAACCAGATCACTTTTCTCTGTAACAGCATAATGTGGCAAGTGCATGTGGAAATTAAAATTCTCAACACCTTTCAGCCAATTCTTTGTATCGAGATCTCTGACTGCTGAAAATGGAGAAACTTTGTTTGTTCCTTTAACAACTTCCGGGCGAAGTCCGTAACGATTCTCAACAGGAATTCCCAGTCCCTTCAGTAGTGAGCGTGTATATTTTCCAAATCTTTGCTGACGAGGAACAAGCGCATCACCGTGATGAAGATATTCCATCTGCCTTTCTTTAAGATCATCAGAAAGACCAACATCATGATGCGGTCCTATTACAAGCGAAGTTCCTTCTCTTTCAAGAAATTTCCTCACCGCTTCAATCTCTGCCTGCGATGCTTCCTGATCAGTGATCATATGATCAAGCCCGAATACAAATAGTGTATCTGTATCTTCCAATATTCTTTCATCAAGAGGAAGTCTGTATCCTGCCTGATCAATCCTTTGATAAACCGGTACAGGGTATCCTGTAACTTCACCTACAAAATCCTGAAAATAAACCCATGCTACAAAAAATAATTCAAGCGAACCAGATATTCCCTGAAGGAAATTCTGTAAATTATGAGTTTCATAATCTGGCCAGAGAACCCTTCTTACTTCAGTCATGGTCGAAAATCTGTTATCCATTTCAGCCGGGTCTCTGTTTGATTCACCGGGATAGCTCCATGAAATATAAACACTCACGCGGCGTTTATTCTTATCGTAACTCCTTGGTATATGCACCTGATTATATGTTCTTAGTGCGAGCTGCTCTTTTGTTTTCATTTTTTTTATAATATGATTTTAAAATGATACTTGATTATTTTTCTTTTGATCACCTCTCCCAAACCCTCCTCTTACTAAGGGGAGGGCAGGGTGGGGATGTTCAGTATTTATTTTTACTCTGAAAGATATCGTAAAGCTTTTATACCCGGCAGAAAAAAATAAGCGCCGCCTTTAACGTTTGTGAATGCAGGTATTCCTTTAAGCTTCTTTTTGATCGGACGTTTGGGAATTGCAAAATCCAAAGTACCATCCTGTGTCCCGATAATCGGGTCTTTTTCACCAAGCTCCATGAATTCTTTGTCATTTGTCCAAACTGAAATAAGAAATTCAAATTGTCTTGCAATATCTGCACATCCTGCAAAGACCGCTATTCCTCTTTCTTTACCATCTTCGGGAGCATCATCCGGAAGATGAGGTCCATAAGTTCCGCCTCTCCGAACTATCAATCTCCTGTCATAATGTTTGAGACTTTATTATCCCTCACATTCATCCTTCTTATATGTGCACCAACAGGGCATGCATAACCATACGGATCCATTTTTCCATAATCAAAATTATTATTCTTGTTATTATCAAGCCCCATTTCTATTTCATCTTTTTCAGGACACAAAACAAGAGGAGCTCCTGACTTCCTCCAGCGTCCCATTAGTTTTGCAGCAACGAGCTCCTGTTCTTCTTCTGTCTTACCGTTTGCTTTAAGATAATCTCGGAATCTTCCGACATGCTCCTGCATTTTTCTGTAAGCAAGATAGCTTCCGTTCTTTGAGAGGATTTCCGGTTTTGGTAATTCAGGAATGTTTCCGCTTTCATCTTCATATCCTAAAATAAATTCACCCGGTTTGCTTGCCGTGTGAGAACCAGGTGTCGGGGTTGCTCCCATTCCTTCGATAACAGGAGTTGTCATTCTATCTCTGTATCCGAAATGTTCATGCACATAATCAAAAGGCGGAACAGCTTCAAGCAGTAATGTTGAAATGACCTCAACTCCGGGATTCCTTTTGAGATATTCCAAATGTTTATTCTCGCACCGTTCTTTTTCATCCTTATCCTTTGCAAAAAGAATTACGGCTGCGTGCAGTTCCGGACTTGCCATTTTATCCTGCCAGTTGTCCGGATGATTTTCACCTGTATCACCAAGCATTGCAGCGCGTGCTGCCATTCCCTGCCTGAAAGGTTCGGGAAAAGTTGACAGGGATTCCTCGTCAACACCGATTGCATGCAATCCGTTAAATGTAAATGCAACTGTAACCCATCTCATATCATTCTCATTTGAATCCGTCACGGATTTATGTGTCCCGATTGTAGGAAGTAATTCCGCAATCCATTTCCTTGCACTTTGAGGATCCTTAAATGTTAGAAAATCATATTGCGCGATTTTTGCATTAGGTCTCGTTAATAAATAATGTTGAATGTCTTCTATATCAATCATATTATTTTTTATAAATTTTTATTTATTTTAAATTCTTCACACTAAATTCTTTCAATTGACTACCTCACTTTCAATCCCTCTCCCAGTAAGGGAGAGGGAATTGATGTTCACGAAAGAATTTAATTACTGCCTCTGAGTTTGTCTTCCAGTCTTCAGGCCATCCTTCAAAATTCATAAAAACCGTAGTGATACCTGAACTATTGAATATTGCTATTGCATCCTCAAGGTATTTATCAAAATCCGTATCAAATATTCCCTGATACATAAAGTGCAATCCTGATCCGATATCAAATAAAACCCAACGTAAATAATGCAGTTTCAGGGTAGCAAGTAATGCAGGATCAGCTTTGACACCTTCTTCGATTGTCTTTCCGTAATCGCGGACTGCCTGTTCTCTTCCGGGTTTGACTTTTGCAATTACGGAGAATCCATAATTTGCAGGAGTTTTTGGGAATATTGGACCGTATCTTCCAATCTCCAATTCTTTATTGTCTTTTGGAATCGCAACAGCTTTCGCTGTCATCCATTCTTTCTCCATGTCTTTATTTCCTTTCTGCTTCAGGGACTAATAGAATTAGCAGGTTTGACACAGACGGTGTATTTTTAAATTCTTTTTATACAGGTTCGGATTTTGGAATTTCGCAGGAGCTTTATGAAGTACCGGCTAACGGAAACATTGCTGTGTCAGCATTTCAGACTCCTTCCGGGTTAGCTATACTTAATTCTTCAGGGACATTTATAAAATTACTTACCGGGATTACGGGAAACAGAGGAGTAGAGTTACTTGGAAACGGTCACTTTTTGGTTACAAATGCTACAGGAGCTCATGAAATAGATTCGGCAACAGGAAGTTTAATAAGGACCATTACTCTAAGTCCAAATTTCCAATATGCCACAAAATATGAAATTCCAAATCCATATCTCAGATTAAAAATAAATCTTGAGGCATGTACTATTGCTTGATACAGTTACAGTTGAGATTAGAGATTCATCATCACCATTTAGTCTTATAGAGTCACAAACCGTTGTAGCAGGATTAGGAAATCCAACAGATGTACAATTTGCTACTCCGGCAAATGGTACTCCATATTATATCAGGGTTAAGCATAGAAATTCAATTGCAACCTGGAGCGGAAGTACCCAATCTTTTAATTCCGATTATTTAAATTATACATTCATTTCGGCAAGCACACAGGCGCTTGGAAGCAATATGGTAAATGTCGGGGGAAAATGGTCATTCTATTCGGGTGATGTAACTCAGGATGGATTGGTGGATGTTTCCGATACAGGATTAATTGACAATGATGCACTTATTTTTGCTTCAGGTTATCTTGCAACGGACTTGGATTGCAATGAAATAGTTGATCTTACCGATGCTTCTTATGCAGATAATAATGCTTTTAATTTCGTTGCTGAGGTAGCTCCTTAAGTTTAATTATCAAAAATTCTGAATAAATGTCAAAAAGGAATCGGTTATTTGCCGATTCCTTTTTTTGTTAAATCAGAATTTTTATTTTTGTCCTGCGCCTCTTTGAAAACATGTTTTTTCCATATTCCAAGTACAAAACCCGAAACTAAAAACGTGACGAGAGACTTCAATGCATCGATAATTGTCAATCCCAAAGGTCTCAGCTCAAATGAATTGAAAGTTGCAAGCTCTACAAACAAAAATCCAAGCCAAAAAATAAATGTGTAATACATGCCTGTAGCAAAATTTTGTACCGATAATTTTTTGAAAAGATAAGCAATTGTATATGTCGTTATTATGGAGGCTGCGATAGAAAAAAGATAAGGAGCAACTCCCGCATTAGAAAAATCCGACATTGTTTTTCCTGTAAGCTCAACCCACTTTTCCGCAAAGAAAAAAGGCGAATACCAGACCGCTCCTATTACCTGATTCACTAAAACAAGAATCCATACAGCTACATGATTGATTTTTGTGGTTTTCATAAGCTATTATATTTTAATTTCAGCAATATAGTTATTTCAATTTAATAATACCAAATTTTTTTCACACAGTTTAGTAAAGTTATAGATTTTATAATTGTAAAAGATTAAGTTAAGCAAAATAAATTTTTTTCATGAAAAAGGATTTTCTGATTTTAGTTTTCCTGTTTTTTGCTGTCAGCTCTCAGGGGTTTCAAGAATTGAATGAAAGAAAGTTTCTAAATTTTTCCGATATACATTTTGATCCATACTATGATACAACATTGGTTAAGGAATTGATAATAGCCGATTACAAAGAATGGGAAAATATTTTTTTAAAATCGGATATAAAATATTTTAGCCGGTATGGAAGCGATTCAAATTTTCCCTTGCTCCTTTCAACACTGGAAGAAATGAAACGGGTGATACCGCGACCGGATTTTATTATTATCACAGGTGACTTTTTAGCGCATAACTTCAATGAAAATTATGAAGAATACTCGGGGTCAGATAATAAGGATTCATTAAATTATTTTATAGAGAAGACGATGAAGTTTATTACCCGGATGCTTACAAAATATTTTCCGGTAACAACAATATTTCCATCGGTCGGGAATGACGATTCCTATTGCGGTAATTATATGATCGAGCCAAACGCTCCATTTCTTAAAATGCTGTCTGAAATATGGGAGCCGCTTGTAAATAGAAATGGATTGAATGAATCATTCCGATCAACTTTTTCAAAAGGCGGATATTGTATCCTAAACTTTCCGGAAGGCGAAAACTACAAAATGCTCATACTGAATACTGTTTTCTTTTCAACAAATTATAAAAATCTATGTGGTGATACTCTGCAGGACCCGGGTGCAGAAGAGCTTCGATGGCTGCGGGAAACACTCAAACAATGTAAAAACAGTAATCAAAAAGTCTGGCTTTCGTATCACATTCCAACGGGTATAGACATTTACGGAACAATTCATGGAAAAGGAAATTGTGAAGAAAAAATTTTCACTACATGGAAGAAAAAGTATAATGAAGAGTTTTTAAAAATTATAAACGAATACTGGATGATAATTAATGCCGGCTTTGCAGGACATTTTCATCGTGATGATTTTAGAATTTTTTATGATGAAGGTATTCCAATTTCGTATATCCACATCACTCCTTCAATTAGCCCGGTGTATGGAAATAACCCGGCTTATCATATTATTCAGTACAATCCTGCAAACTTTGAGCTGCAAAATTACCGGACTTATTTTCTAAAAAATCTTGCAGGAAATGATTCGGCTTATTGGACTTCGGAATATGATTTTCAAAAAACTTATAAACAGGATTTTGTTTCAGCCGCATCATTAAGTACAGTCAGCAATCTTATTTTTACAGACAGCTCATACCGCGCAGAATATATTAATTATTATACTGCAGGGGATAAGATAACATATGAAAGTGATTACAGTACCTGGTTTTATAACTGGTGTGGTTTCGGTTATCTGACCAAAGATGATTATGTGAAATGTTTGTGTGCCGACAGTATACGTTTTAAAAAATAAAATTGTGGCTTTAATTAAAATCTATAAACTTTTTCATTAAGACTTAGATTTAAAAAATTTATATTATAAAAATTCATCATACTAAACCGATTTTATTGTCTAATCAGCAAAAGCAAGACTTAGAAAAGAAATCAGCTGCCGAAAAAGCTGCAGAATATGTAAAAGACGGAATGGTCGTCGGGCTTGGTTCCGGTTCTACGGTTTTTTTTGCGATAAAGAAACTGGGTGAGCTTGCGAAAACCGGTCTTAAATTCAAAGCAGTTTCAACATCAGATACCACAACTCAGATTGCGCAATCAGCCGGATTAAATGTCGTTTCAATTGACGAAGTAAATGAAATTGATTTGACAATTGATGGTGCAGATGAAATTGATAAAGATCTCAACGGAATCAAAGGCGGCGGCGGCGCATTGCTGTTCGAAAAGATTGTTGCACTAAGCTCAAAGAAAAATATTTGGATTGTTGATTCGAGTAAAATGGTTGAAAAGCTTGGAAATTTTCCTCTGCCGGCTGAAGTGATTCCTTTCGGATATAAAAGAGCATTGAGAAAAATTGAAGATATGAATTTACAACCGGTTATCAGAAAAAAAGAAAATGATTTTTACTATACAGATAGTGGAAACTATATTTTCGATTTGAAAACAGGAAGGATTGACAACCTGCAAAAATTGAATGATGAAATTAAATTAATTACCGGAGTAGTTGAAACCGGTCTGTTCATTGATATTGCTCAGATCGTTATCGTTGCAAAGAATAACGGTATAGAAATACTTAATAAATAAATTAAACAAACAATATTATCATGAGAAAAGAAAGTAAAGAGTTCTTAGAAAAATATATCAACAACGCTTCACCAACCGGTTTCGAATATACAGGTCAAAAAATATGGCTCGAATACATTACACCATATATAAACACCTATATATCGGACACTTATGGAAACGCTGTTGGTGTTATAAATCCCGATGCAAAATATAAAGTAGTTATAGAAGCTCACGCTGATGAAATTTCATGGTTTGTAAATTATATTTCTGATAAAGGATATATTTATGTAATCAGAAACGGCGGCTCGGATCATCAGATTGCTCCTTCCAAGCGTGTGAATATTCATACTAAGAAAGGACCTGTCAAAGCGATATTCGGCTGGCCGGCGATTCATGTAAGAAAAAAAGGCAAAGAAGAAGAGAGGCCGGAATTAAAAAATATAATTCTCGACTGCGGATGTAATTCAAAAAAAGAAGTTGAAACACTTGGGGTTCATGTCGGTTCTGTTGTTACTTATGTTGATGAATTAATGATGCTTAATGACAAACTCTTTGTCGGCAGAGCGCTGGATAACAGAATCGGTGGATTTATGATTGCAGAAGTTGCAAGGATGTTAAAAGAAAAAAAATCAAAGCTTGATTTCGGTTTGTATGTAGTGAACGCTGTCCAGGAAGAAATAGGACTTCGAGGGGCGGAAATGATTTCAAGAAAAATTAGACCGGATGTTGCTATCATTACCGATGTTTGTCACGATACACAATCCCCGTTATATGAAAAAGAAACAATGGGTGATATTGCCTGCGGAAAAGGTCCTGCTCTAACCTACGGTCCGGCGGTTCAAAACAATCTTCTTGAGATGCTTATCAATGTAGCCAAGAAAAAGAAAATACCTTATCAGCTGGAAGCTGCCTCGAGAAGTACTGGAACTGATACTGATGCCTTCGCTTATTCTTCAGAAGGAGTGGCATCTGCTTTGATTTCGTTACCGTTAAAATATATGCACACTACCGTTGAGTCGGTAGATAAAAATGATATCGAAAATGTGATAAAGCTAATGTATGAATTTTTGATCCAGCTGAAACCGGATTATGATTTCAGGTATATAAAATAGGGTTCGTAAAGTTCGTAAAGTTTATAAGGTTGTAAAGTTTATAAAGTTTATAAATGACTGATTAACTGTCAACTATCAATTGTCAACTATCAATTATCAATTATCAATTATCAATTATCAATTATCAATTATCAATTATGAATTATCAATTGTCAACTATCAATTATATACTTATTTATAATAATCATCTTCATATCCACCAAAGCTTTCTCCACTTTGAGTAAACATACTTCCGACCAAATCTTTATACAAGACCTGAGAATCAATTTCATCTTTGGCAATTTTTGAATTTTGATGTAAGCCGTCAAGCACAAATTCCATCAATGATGCAAGCTCATATTCGCTTTCGTAATATTGAGGAAATTTCTTAACAAACAGCTCAAGTCCATCGACCTTTTTCAGTTCACCGAAATATTTTTTAAAAGTCATATCATCCTGTATGTTTACTTTGCCGCCGTATTGAAACCATTCAACTATTTCCGCATATGGATCTTTAACTTCTTTTTCCTGTGATGATTTTTTTTTCTTCAAGAAGGGGTTAGGAAAATATTTTTTATAAATTTCCCTCACTGATTTTGAAATTAATGCTTTAGCAACTTTAATCGAACCTTCCTGCTCACCTTCAAACACAAGCTCGACTTTACCGGTGATGCCCGGAACGATCGAAAGTACATCGCACATTCTCGGCATGATCATATCATCACTGTTTAATATCGCCCTTCGCTCGGCATTGCTTATCAGATTTTCAATCGACGAGATAGTAAGACGGGCACTGACTCCCGATTTTTGATCAACGAACTCACTTAACCTTGCCTGCATTGCAGTCATTTCGATAATTTCTCTGAAGTAATATGGGATGACAATTTTCTTTTTTTTATCGCGTTCAGTCCATGAATATGTTTCTGTGATTTTAATACCGTCTTCCAGAGCCTTCGGATAATGCGTAATAATTTGTGAGTCAATTCTGTCTTTAAGAGGTGTGATAATATTGCCGCGGTTTGTATAATCTTCGGGATTAGCAGTAAATACCATCAGTACATCAAGAGGGATTCTGATATTAAATCCGCGAATCTGAATATCTTTCTCCTGCATAATATTCAAAAGACCGACTTGAATTCTCGGTTGAAGATCCGGTAATTCATTAATTACAAAAACTCCGCGATTTGTTCTTGGTATAATTCCAAAGTGTATTGCACCTTCATGTGAATAATGTAATCTCTGATTAGCAGCTTTGATAGGGTCAATGTCACCGATTAAGTCTGCAATGTTTACATCAGGTGTAGCAAGTTTCTCACTGTATCTTTGATCACGGGAGATCCATTCAATTTCGGTATCATCACCTGTCACATTAATTTTATCAGCCGCATATTTTGAAACCGGCTGGAAAGGGTTATCATTTATCTCGGAGCCCTTTACAATGGGAATGTATTCATCGAGTAAAGCCGGAAGCAAGCGTGCGATCTTTGTTTTCGCCTGTCCTCTCAAGCCAAGTAATATAATATCATGCTTTGCCAGGAGTGAGTTTACAATTGACGGAACAACCGTTTTATCATAGCCGATAATTCCTTCGAAAATAGTTTCCTTGTTTTTAATTTTTTCGACAAGGTTTTTCCTGATCTCATCTTTAACCGATAAAACTTTGTAGCCGGAGCTTTTCAAATCTCCGAGAGTTTTTATTTCTTTAAAATTCATATTAAGATTTAATGTTCTGTTTGTGAATTTGAGACTATAACCATGTACGAAGGTGTATAATTCAAATTTTATTTTTTAATTCTTTCAATATCTTTTTAAATTGTAAGCAATAATTATTTTTTATTCTTTCAAAAATTTCTTCCGATTCTTCTTTGCTGTAAACATGAGTGGAATTATTTCTATCAATTAACATATCTAAGAAAATTTGTTCATCATTAATCAATCCATACTTAAATGCTTTCTTCAAACAATCTTTAGGTGAATTGCACTCGATACCTTCATCATTAAGAAATATTTTTAAAGTTTTCCATAATAATTCAAAAGTAAACTCAAATCTTTGAATTACACCGTCTTTTTGTAATTCTCCGTTTGCTTCTTTAATACCGTTCTCTAATGAATTAAAAGCATTTTGAAAATTTGCAACTGCAATTTTTAATTCATCTTTCATAAACAACTCTTCCTGTTTTTAAAACCAGGTCCCTGAAATTTTTTTCAATGGAATTCAGATAAATTAAATCTACACTGTAAAGCCCGACTTCATTATATATTTTTTCTTCAAAGATTCTTCGGGTTCTAATATCCGGCCTTTTCATATCAACAGCTAAATCAAAATCAGAATTGATCGTCGATTTACCTTTGGCTCTAGAACCGAACATAATTATTTTTTGAGGATTAAGATTTTCTATTATTATTTCTATAGTTTTACTTAATATTTTTTTTTCCCTGGCTGTCATTAACCGTTATATTGTATATAAGAATTTAGCATCTCGATTTTTTCTTCCTTCTCAGAAATTTCATAAAGCATCAGATCCCGAATAGAAATCATTCCTATCAAATCTTTATCCTCAATTATAGGAACGTGACGTATATTTTCCTGCTTCATAATCTGCAAACAATATTCCGCTGTGTCGTGGGATTCTATGACTATAACTGTTTTTGTCATCACTTCATCTACGGGAGTTTTAACCAGGTCGATTTCTTTTGCAATACACCTTCTCATCAAATCTCTTTCCGAAAAAATTCCTTTGAGTTTAAGTTTATCCGACTGCTCCAGAACCGGTACTGCCCCTATATTATGCAGTCCCATAAACTTTGCAACATCAAAAATACTCATACCCGCTTTTACAAAATGCAGCGGTCTATTTCCTAAAAGCTCTTTTAGAGTTTTCATTTTGGATCTCCTTTTATTTTTTATGAAAATAAATAATAAAAATTCAATTAGCAATTATAACATTATAGCAAGGATTGGTATTAGTTGAAATAAAATCGAATGTAGTGTTGGTATTTTTTTCTATAAATTTTTAAATTAAAATCTCCTGACTTTTAAATTGTTACACAAAATTTATTTAAGTAATTTGTGAAAAATTAATAATAGTCCAATGATTTCAAGTATTGAAATTGAAAGAAAATTAAAAAATTTAAAACCAGAATTATCAAAGAAATATTTTGTAGACAGGATAGGTTATTTTGGTTCCTATTCAAAAAATGGACAAACGGAAAATTCCGATATTGATATTCTTGTAGAGTTCAGGAAACCTTTGGGTTGGGAATTTTTTGATTTGCAGGACTTGCTGGAGAAAGAATTATGTTTAAAAGTAGATTTACTTTCATCAGATGCAATAAAAGAACAGTTAAGAGATAATATTTTAAAAGATGTTAAATACGTATGACTTCCAAGTTTCGCAGATATGATATTTTCCTCGATGATATGCTCAATTCGATGAAATTAATTGAAGAATATGTTGGTGTTAATGATTTTAAAAGTTTTAAAATGAACAGAATGGTTGTTGATGCAGTAATAAGAAATTTTGAAATTATTGGTGAAGCAGCAAAAAATATACCTTCCGAAATTCAGGAAAAATATCCCGAAGTTCCCTGGAAGCAAATGTATAATCTTAGAAACCGAATAAGTCATGAGTATTTTTGGATTGATTATAAAATGATTTGGGAAATAGTTAAAAAAAATTTACCTGAAAATATAAGGATTTAGAAAATATAATTGAAAAAGAAAAGCAAATTTAATGAAAGATAAAATTCGTATTGCTTGTTGTGATAAGTATTAAGAGAAAGTATTTTCTTACTTAAAATTTGAATAATGAATAAATAAATAATATTTATTAAAATTATTTGCGTTTCAAAATTATTATGTATAGTGTAATTAAAACATAGTAAACTGAAAGATAAATGGTCATGAAGTCAATTTGACCTTCAATAAGACATTTTATTAAAAAAGAAAAAAACTATGTGAGCAGGAATTGCGATTAATCCAACTATTAATTGGATAGCCCTCTTTGAATCATTATTGATTTTATGCCAGGTTTAAAACCTACTTTCCATAATCTTGCTAATTTTTTCTTTCAAGTGTAATTCTTTTACCGCTAATAGCGAGTTTTCCGTTAAACATCTTATCATCCATTGTTATTCTATCTGTTATATATTCCAAATATTAAACCTTTTTTACAAAGTTAATATAAGTATACGTTTTTTTAAAATACATATTCAAACTATTCGCTTTTATTTAACTGTGTCTTAGTAAAAAATATTGATTTACATTTGTAAACAATAAGAAAACATTAAGATGCTATTATCTTGATTTTTAAACCAACAGGATCTCTTGCATATTACCAATATGAAAGGAGTGGAATTTAATTGAATTTAAGCAAATTTAAAATTTCCATTCTTTGTAAATTGTTACACAAAATTTAATTGAGTAATTTGTGAAAAAATAATTAGCTAAAAACTTATAATAATTTAAAATGACAGACATTCAGTTGATAAAACAAATAAATTCACTTCCCGAAGAATTAAAAAAGGAAGTTAATGACTTTGTCGAATTTTTAAACCGGAAATCAAAAGCTAAAAAAAAAATAAAACAAAGAAAATTTTGGTTACTATGAAGGGTTCTTTAAAATGAGTCCTGATTTTAATGCACCGATAGAAGACTTTAAAGAATATATGTAATATGAATTTATTACTGGATACAAATGCTTTTATCTGGTTTATAAATGGTGATAAAAATTTACCGGAACAGACCAAAAATAAAATCATTGATACAAATAATAAAATCTCTTTAAGCATAGCTAGTTTATGGGAAATCGCAATTAAAATTTCTCTTGATAAACTGAATATAAAAGAGGGCTTTGATAAAATATCAGAATTCCTAATCAATAATGATATTGATATCCTACCCATTACATTCGAACATTTACAGACCTTATTAAAATTAAAGTATTATCACAGAGATCCCTTTGACAGAATAATAATTGCACAGAGAATTTCTGAGGATGTTTAAATAGCTACAAATGAAAAAAATTTCGAAAAATACAGTGTTAAAATAATTTGGAAATAACTTAAATACTTAATGAAAAATAAAATTCGTATTGCCTCGGGACAGGGGTTTTGGGGTGATCTTGTGGATGCACCATATAAGCAAGCTATCGGCGGACCGGTTGATTATATAATGATGGATTATCTCGCCGAAGTGACGATGTCAATTCTGCAAAAACAAAAACTGAAAGACCCTAATTTAGGATATGCACGGGACATTCCTCCATTAATGGAAAGACTTCTTCCGGTTATAAAAGAAAAAAATATTAAAGTAATTACAAACGGAGGAGGTGTGAATCCTATTGCATGTCGTGATGCAATTTTTTCCGTTGCAAAGAAAGCCGGTATTGAAAATTTGAAAATAGGCGTCGTCATGGGGGACAATATTCTGGATAAAATTGACGAGCTTGTTGCCAAAGGTGTAGAATTAAAAAATATGGAAACAGGTGAAAGTGTAAAGACTGTAAAAGATAAAATTTTAAGCGCTAATGTTTATTTCGGTGCTCAGGGGATTGTAGAATGTCTCAGGCAGGGGGCGGACATTGTGATCACCGGAAGAGTTACCGATACAGGGCTAACTCTTGCTCCGATGATTTATGAATTCGGATGGAGTATGACAAACTGGGATTTGATGGCGGCGGGAACAGTTGCGGGGCACATACTCGAATGCGGCGGTCAGGCCAGCGGCGGAAATTTTCTCGGAGACTGGAAAAGTATTCCCGACTTAGCCCGAATAGGATTTCCTATCGCTGAAGCTTTTCCAAACGGTGAAGTAATTATTACCAAGCATGAAAATACAGGTGGAAGAGTTAGTGTCGAAACTGTCAGCGAACAATTGGTTTACGAAATCGGAGATCCGAAAGATTATATAACACCCGACTGCATTGCCGACTTTACTTCGATTCAACTTGAAGATATCGGTGAGAACAGGGTTCGTGTTTATGATGTAAAAGGTTTACCTGCGACAGAATTTTATAAAGTATCGATGTCATACGCCGACGGATACAGCGCATTCGGTTCTCTGACTTATTGCTGGCCCGAAGCATTAGACAAAGCAAAAGCTGCCGATGAGATTTTACGAACTAGACTTAATGATTTGAATTTAAAGTTTGATGAAATAAGAACAGAGTTTCAAGGATACAATGCATGTCACGGACAGATTGCGAAAACTTTTGAAGAATTGAATGAAGTAGTTTTAAGAATCGGTGTCAGGTCTCAGGACAGAAAAGCAATAGAAAGATTCGGGATGGAGATTGCACCATTAATATTGACCGGTCCTCCGGGAGTGACCGGCTTTGCAGGCGGAAGACCGAAGCCGTCTGATGTAGTTGCGTACTGGCCTGCTCTGATACCGAAGAGTGAAGTGAAGCCGGAAGTGATAGTGGAAACAATTTGAAATTAAGAATTAGGAATTAAGAATTACAAACATATGGATCTTGACATGTTTCTAAAGAATGTAAAACTAAATTTTAAAAGGAAATTTTTTGGAAACTAAGGATAGATACACCAATAGAAACGGATTACAATTTAACATTACAAAAAAAGACATTTTTGAAATGCGGGACCGCGATTCTTATCGCTTAACTTTTACCGCTTCTCCCAAAAATTATTTTCGAAATAATGTTAAATTTCAGTTTAATCTCATAATTTCAGATCAATTTCTAATTGATAATAGAATGTCATCAACCGATACATTCATATCAGAATATGGGTTTTATGAATTTTTGAAATGGTTAAATGAAATTAATGAAATAAAGTCTGATATTAAGGAGATGCAGATTTTTTCGGGTAGCGAAGAAGTAATATCTAAATTCTCGAATGGAAGACTTATTGATGAAGAAGACGACCAAAGACTTCAATCAATTGCTGAAGAAATAATTTTAAAAGAATTCTATAATAATAGAAAAGGTGAAGAATTATCTAATGAATATTTAGAAGAAAAATGTTTTGTCCCTAAATATATTTTTGATTATACTTATGATTTATTAAAAGAGTCGAATTATCTCGATACAAAAAAGTCTCAACTAACTCCCGCTGGAATAGGATATTATAAAAATACAACTAAATTTGATTTACCACAAAACAAATACTCAAAAACAGTTTTTATTGCACAAGCATTTTCAGAAGATATGATGGTATTTCATTCCAAAATATTTGAACCTTTAGTTAAAGAATTTAAATTAAATCCAATTTTGATTTCTAATGAAGAGCCCACCGAACCCATTGATGTGGAAATTTTGAATCAAATAAAGCAGTGTAGATTTATGATTTGCGATTTAACTTATTCCAGACCTTCTGTTTATTTTGAAGCCGGCTATGCTTTAGCTCGAGGAATTAACATAATTTTTACATGCAGAAATGATCACAATAGTGATGAATCCAATTTTGATGCGAATAAGTTTAAAGTTCATTTTGATATAAGAAATAGAAAAATAAGCTTTTGGGAAAATGTTGAAGACCAAAAATTTAAAACGGAATTGTTTGGAAGAATAAAAGATTTTTTGGATTTACAAAATAAAAGCAAATAATATTATGAACACATTAAAAAAAACATTACGAATTCCTAAAGACAGGGAATTAAAAATTAGACTTCCTGATACATTTGAGATAGATAAAGAAGTTACTGTTGTAATCGAACAACAAATTTCGGGGGACCATAAGAACAAAATTGAATTAATGAAGAAAGCGGCAAAAGATCCTCTATTTCTTCAAGATGTTGAGGAGATAATGGAAGATTTTAAACATGTTGATTTTGAAACATTAAAATAAAATGTATTGGCATCAAAATGGGAAATTTGGTTAGCCAATCTGGAACCTGCGTTTGGATCAGAGCAAGGAAAAACCCGACCCGTCTTAATCATAAGCAATGATGAAGTAAATAAATTTCTGAACGTTGTTAATGCAATACCAATTACTACCCGAAAAGAAAACAGAGATGTATATCCGAATGAAGTTTTCATATCAAGCGGAAGTTATGGATTGAAAAACGATTCATTAATTATTGCACACCAAATAAGAACTTTGGATAAGAAAAGATTACTTAGAAAGTTAGGACAAATAACTATAGAAGAAAAACAAAAAGAAGTATTTGAAGCATTGAAATTTCAATTTGAAATAAAGTAAAATTGAAAAAAAATTTCCGAAAAAATTATAGAAACTAATGTCCGACATTTTTATTAGCTACAAACGTGAAGACGAAAATCTTGTGAGAGCTTTAGTAGATAAGCTTTCTAACTTGGGCTGGAGTATATGGTGGGACAAGGAAATTCCCGCAGGAAGAGATTATGACAGTATAATTGAGGAAGAGCTTGAATCATGTAAGTGTGCAATTGTTCTTTGGTCAAAGAATTCAATTCTGTCAAGAAATGTGAAAGCTGAAGCCAACGAGGCACTTAATGCCGGTAAATACATTCCTGTTTTAATCGGAGATACAAGACCCCCATTGTTGTTCAGATATATACAAGGAATAGTTTGGAATGAAATGATTGAATTAGAAGAAAACAATTTCAATCAATTAATAAAACACATAAAAAGATTACTCGGTGAACCTCCGGGAGCTGTTTCATCAAAGCAAGAAACAGAGATAAAAGAAAAGAAAAAATTAAAGACTATAACATCTAAACCTCGAGCAGAGAAAAAATAGAAGTAGTCGAATTTGACTCTGTAAAAATAGGCAATCAAGTATGGATGACAAAAAATCTCGAGCTTGACCGATTCCGAAAGGGGGACATAATACCGGAAGTCAAAGGAAATAAAGAATGGGCAGAAGCCGGAAATAACAGGCAACCTGCCTGGTGTTATTATGAAAATAAACCGGGGAATGGAAACATATACGGAAAACTTTATAACTGGTTTGCAGTAAATGACCCGAGAGGTCTTGCACCGGAAGGATGGCATATACCCACTAATAAAGAATGGTCAACTTTGACTGATTCTCTGGGAGGTGAAGAAAGTATCAGGAGAAAAAATGAAAAGTACAGGAATTCAATACCGGAAAAGTCCGGACACAAATGCAACAAACGAAAGTGGATTTTCAGGTCTTCCGGGAGGTGTTCGCAACCCAAATGGAGAATTCAACGACGTTGGATTCGATTGTTACTGGTGGAGTTCCTCCGAGTACAATACAATATTTGCGATGGCTGCTGGCTCTATCACGACGAGTGCCGTGTAATTATAAGCGGTAGCACTAGGGAGGGTGGTTTGTCTGTTCGTTGCCTCATGGATTAAGTATTCAGTTACAAGTTACAAGTTACAAGTTTCAAGTTACGAGTTGTTCAATTCCAAATCTGAAAATTCCAATCTCCAATTTCTTATCATTAAGCATTTTTATTTTAAATTCATATAATTATTTTTAAGCCATGGAAAATGAAATAATCTTTATTGTGGAAGAATCTCCGGAAGGCGGATGGACAGCAAGAGCTTTAGGGCATTCAATTTTTACTGAAGCAGAATCCGGCGATGAGCTTAAAGAAAATATAAAGGAAGCGATTAATTGTCACTTTGAAGAAAACAATATCCCAAAGATTATTCGCTTACATTATGTTAAGGATGAATTTCTAAAAGTATGAAGCTACCTCGTGATATTTCAGCAGGGGATTTAATTAAAATCTTGCATAAGATTGGTTATGAAGTCACCCGGCAAAAGGGAAGTCATATCCGATTAACATATTCAAATGATAATTTAAGTCATCACATAACCATTCCGAATCACAATCCAATTAAAATCGGAACTCTGAACAATATTTTAAAGGATTTATCTGATTTCTTAAAAAAATCAAAAGATGAAATACTTACAAAGTATTTTTAAACAAAAAAGTCATGTAAATTTAAACCTAAATACAAAATGAAATATCTATTCTTGTTAGTTACAGTTTCAATCCTCATCGGCTGCGGCACCAAAGGCAGCGGCAGCTATAATGCGGGTGTGAAGCTTTTCCAGGAAATGAAATACAATGAGAGCATTCCTGATTTTCAAAAAACTATAGATGAGAATCCCGATTTCGGCGAAGCATATTTATATAAAGGACGAGCTTTCAATTTGCTTCAACAGTATGATTCGTCGATCAATAATTATCAGATTGCGCTCGGAATTTTCAAGCAGGGAAAATTCAACGGTGATGTTACTAACCTTCCTGATAATAAAAAGATTCAGCAGATTCAGGAAGTGTGGCTTCCTTACTCACAGCTTCAGCTAAAAATTCAGAAAGGCATTCCGCTTACTGATATTGAAATTCAAAAACAGGCGGAAATAATAAAACGTCTCGACCCTAAATAGTTGATTAGTTAAGTGGGTTAGAGTAAGTTGAGTTGGTTATGTAAGTTAATTGGTTAAATAAGTTAATTGGTTACATTAAGTTTGTAAAGTTGTTAAAGTTTTCTCATGCCAACGTCAACGTTTCACATTTGACGTTTCACGTTTGACTTATATTTGTAATCACTTAATCATTATCAATTGGATCAATTGGATCATTAAATCATAGTTAAAATCTGAATGGAAAAAATACTTGTCATCGGAGCGGCAGGACAGATTGGCTCTGAGCTAACCTTAGCACTTAGAAAAGTTTACGGTAATGCAAATGTCTATGCAACTGATATTAAAGATGCGCCGGATGATATAAAAAATTCAGGACCGTTCCAGCTTGTTGATGTGATGGATGAGAAAAGATTAATTCATTTTGTAATCCGTTATAAAATTACGCAGATTTATTTGCTTGCAGCGGTATTATCGGGAAATGCAGAGCGGCTCCCGCTCCAGGCATGGGATATAAACATGCGAAGCTTGCTTAATATTCTTGATCTAGCACGCGAAGTCGGAATAAATAAAATTTTCTGGCCAAGTTCGATAGCTGTTTTTGGTTTGACCACTCCAAAAATTAATACTCCGCAATTGACAATAATGGAGCCGAACACTGTTTATGGGATCAGCAAACTTGCCGGTGAAAGGTGGAGCGAATATTATTTTAACAAACATCACCTGGATGTGAGAAGCATCCGGTATCCTGGATTGATAAGTTATAAAACCGAAGCAGGAGGCGGAACAACAGATTATGCAGTTGAAATCTTTTATGAAGCAATTGAATGCTGTAAGTATGAATGTTTTTTAAAACCTGACACAACATTGCCTATGATGTTTATGCCGGATGCGATAAGAGCAACGATAGAACTGATGGAAGCCGATCAATCGAAACTTACAGTTCATTCGAGCTATAATCTCAGCGGAATAAGCTTCAGCCCGGAGCAGTTAGCAAACGAAATTAAGAAAATAATTCCCGACTTTGAAATAACCTACAAACCCGATTTCAGACAGGCAATAGCCGATTCGTGGCCTAAAAGCATTGATGACTCTGTTGCCCGAAAAGACTGGGGCTGGAAGAATGAGTTTGATCTGGAGAAGATGACAAAGATAATGCTTGGTGAAGTTAAGAAAAAAAACTGAACTTATATTGGTTTCTCAATTCAAAAAAGATAATTTTTAAATTAAATTGAATGAAAAAATTTCTAGTACTTCTAATTATTCTTTACTTCAAATCAACAATTTCATTTACACAAACTATTCCTTCGGATTCCGGATACATAACTTTTGTAGGAAGCAGGACAATTGTTTTTGTTGATTCGTTAAGATCGAACAGGAATGTTTCATCTTTAGTATATTATCCTGCTGTATCTGAAGGCAGTAATGCAGCTGTATTGCAGGGAAATAAATATCCTTTAATTTCTTTTGGTCACGGATTTACATTGAACCCAAGCTTGTATGTTTCAATATACAGACATCTTGCAAGCTGGGGGTATATAGTGATTGCACCTACCACTGAAACCGGATTTTCTCCGAACCATCTTAATTTTGCAAAAGATATTGTATTTGTTCTTAAAGATATGAAGCGAAAAGGAAAAACTACAGGAGATATTTTTTTTAATGTTGTAGATTCGAATTATACAGGAGTGTTCGGTCATTCAATGGGTGGCGGCTGCAGCTTTCTTGCGGGATCGCTTGATTCGAATTTAAAAGCTGTATCTTCTCTTGCTGCAGCAAATACAAATCCTTCTTCGATAGCAGCCGCATCTTTAGTAAAATGTCCTGTGCAGCTTTTATCAGGGCAGCGTGACAGCATAGCATCTTATCATACACAGCAGATTCCGCATTACAATAATTCATTTCCATTCAAACAAATTCTAAATATAAAAGGAGGAAATCACAGCCAGTTTCATTTAGTTCAGGGACTTGATGATCTTGTTGATAATGCTGCAACTATTACAAGAGCCGAACAGCAGAGACTCACACGAAGATATGTTACTTCTTTTTTTAATTTGTTTTTAAAAAACGATACGAATTATAAAAATTTTCTTTATGGTACTTTTGCAAAATCCGACACGGGGATTATAATGCAATTCAAAAATTTTCAATTGAATGTGATGATACAAGGATTTTATAATGAAGCAACAAATAATATGATAAGTGATTCGGGAAGAGTCTTTCTCAGAAATAATTATTCACCTTATGAAATAATTGATTCATCAATATCATTATTTAATAATTCCGGTTTTGGCACATTTGCTTTTTCAAAAGCTGCAAGTGGAGTAAGTTACTATGTACATATCAAACATAGAAATTCAATTGAAACATGGAGCCGACCCGGAGGTGAAATATTTTCTTTATCAAAAACTACTTATGATTTCACAGACAGTGTAGCAAAAGCATTCGGGAATAATGTTATTCTAAAAGGAATTAAATATTGTATTTATAGCGGAGATGTAAATCAGGACGGAACAGTTGACTTATCGGATATCGGATTAATTGACAATGATGTATTTAATTTCAATACCGGATATATAGTGACTGACATTGACGGCAACGGAGTAACAGACATTTCCGATATGACAATAACCGATAACAACTCTTTTAATTTTATTTCAAGAATAATTCCTTGATTTATTTCCAAAATTCCTTTTTATAAAATCCAATGTTTTGACATTTAATAAAATTATTGATTCAATTCCGCAGCATAAGAAGGGATTAATATACATAAGCTTCTGCGCTTTGCTCTGGAGCTCGGGTGGTTTATTTATAAAAGTACTGACCTTAGATGCATTTCAAATTTCATTTTACCGTTCTGCTATTGCTGCTCTTACAATTGTCATAATTTCTGTTACACGAAAAATCAGTTTAAAATTTGAATTTGACATCATATCTGTTTTGTGCAGTCTCACATATGCATTCATTCTTGTTTTATTTGTTGTTGCCACAAAGCTGACTACTGCTGCGAATGCAATCTTTCTCCAATTCACCGCCCCAATTTATCTTCTGATACTCGAACCTGTTTTTTTAAAAACTAAATTTGAAAAGAAAAATCTTATCGCTTTAATTTTTTGCTTTTTAGGAATGACATTATTTTTTTTTGGAAAGCTGGATTTGTCAAGCATACAGGGAAATCTTTTTGCAATCGGTTCGGGAATATGTTTTGCGCTCTTTTCATTATTTCTCAAATGGAAAAAACAGATTCATAAAACCGAAAGCACAATAATCTATATTGTCACCGGAAACATTCTTGTTTGTTTATTTTGCTTCCCTATGATTTATAATAAGTTACTTATAGATTCTACTCAGCTTCTGATACTCCTTTATATGGGAATATTCCAGATAGGAATCAGTTACATAATTTTTAATGAAGGGATAAAATATATCTCGGCGACAGAGTCTATGATAATCGCCATGCTGGAAGCAATATTAAATCCTATATGGGTCTATCTGGGTGTAGGAGAAGTTCCGACAATTTATTCTATAATAGGTTCTGTAATAATATTACTGGCAATTGTATGGAGAAATTTCTTCATGAAGCCAAATGAAAAAATTGAACCGGTAGAATAATTTCTTAATCAAAAAATAAAAAATAAATCAGCCCGCCAATAGCCGCCTGCATCGCGATCAGTGAAATTAGAAAATAGACATCATTATCATCAGAAGTCTGAAGACTTTCAGGGTTTCCGCTAAGTAAAAATTCATCATAAGCGGTATTAGCATTATTCTTGAAGTTAACCGAAAGATAACCCCCTGCAATCGAAGCTGCTCCCAAAGCTATGATTGGAATAAGCGGACGTCTTGTTTCGAATTGTGTTCCGCGGTTTTTATATACAATGTCATTTATTGTTTCCTTTCCTTTTGGCTGTAAGGTTATATTGGCGCCTGTCTCGAAGTCATAGCTATTCAAATCAAAAACAAAATCTTTATAATTTTTCTTTTTAATAATTAAGTTTCCTAATAGTTCTTTGTCATTAAAAAATCTGAGCGGAGTATGACCGATAAGCGAATCGCTTTTAAAGACACCTGCATCAAACGGGTTGGTATTAAAAAAATAATAATACTTAAAGTTATTATATATAGTAGTATCTCTATTGATTTCTATACTATAAGACTGATTTTCATTTTGCCAGTTTTTTAGTGACTTCGGATTAAGAACCCTGACCTCGTAAGATCCTTTTTTTATCTCAAAATTTTGTAATGGTGTCACACCAACTTGAACAGTATCAATAAATACTTTCGCATTTTCTAAATTGGAGAGTATATTTAGCTTATACATCTTCACGGTGTCAATAGCAAGGATTGAGTCGGTTTGTGCATAAGTAAATTGAATATGGAGCAAAAAAACTATTATAATTTTTTTAATCATAACTAAAATTTATTCCGGATTTCCTCCGGACGAACTTTTAATAATAGCCTTGTTTGAAAAACAGTAAATATATTTATCATCTCCGGCAACAAAAATATAATCTTTCCAGATCACGGCGCTTGTTCTGATCCTTCCCTCACTTTCAAATTTCCATAATTGCTTTCCGGTTGAAGCATCTAAACAATAGAAATTTTTATCAAATGAGCCGATGAAAATTTTATTCTCCTGCAGCAAAGGTGAAGCAGATATAGAACCTTTCGTTACAAAAGTCCAGATTACATTTCCGGTATTCTTATTCATCCCATAAACATTACCATCTACACCGGCTGTAATAACCATGTCTTCAAAAAAAGTTGAAGAAGCTTCAAATTTTGTTTTTAAATTATTTTTCCAAACGAGAGTCCCGGATGTATCGATGCAATAAAAATTTTTATCATCGGAGCCGAAATAAATTTTTCCATTATCAGCCGAAGCATCACAAAATATAGAACCGTCTGTTTTAAATTTCCATAATTCTTTTCCGGATAAGCTGTCAAAGGCATACATATTACTGTTGCTGCCGCCGAGTAAAACCTTGTTACCGATAATTGTCGGACTAGTACGGAATACGTTAAGATAGTTGTTTTTTCCCGATGGTTTTCTTGTCCATAGTATACTGCCGGTCCTTGCATTAATTTTGTGCAATCTACCGTTAATCGAGCTTACGAAAATAGTCTCACCATCTAAGACAGGGGAAGATTCTATCCAGCCGACATTTTTTTGCCATTTAATAGCTCCTCTCACAAGGCTATAGCTAAAAATTGTACTTCCTTTATTTCCTGAGGAAGCAATGATTACATTGTTGTTGAAGACGACAGGTGTTGAAAAAGATGCCTTCCCGATAGCATTGATTCTTCCAAGACTTTTACCGCTCAGAAGATCTATTGCGTAAGCTTCACCATTAAGGGTTGCAGCGAATAAAATTGCATCACTAACAGATAGACAATTTTTTGCAAGACCGCCGTCTGCATCGAATTGCCAGTATAAAGTGAAAGGAGGTTTAAATTGGATTTTAGATTTTGAAATGTTAGACTTTGCTAGGTCGCCCCCGATATAAAGCCAGTCTTCATTTTGATCAACTTCAATAAGCTTATCAATACTTAAAGGAAAGCATGAATAGAATAAAAACGGAAAAATAAATACAATTAAGTTGAATCTTTTCATTTATTTAAAAAATATAAAGAAGCAATTTGAAAGCAATTTAAGGAATCTTTAATTATGAAATGCTGAACGAGGGTTTTTGGTTTCCTTTAACATAAGAATTAATTATATAATTTTGCACTGCATTATTAAAGGACAAAAATTTATTGAAGTTATCCGCTGATATTCAGATAGCTGCATTAACAATTAATAATATAAAAACATTTATGCTGTTTTAATAAAAGAATTTTTAATTTAAGTTAATTTTTATTTACAAAAAAATTTTGCAAATAATTATTAGAATGAATTTTACTTATGTTCATAATGAAGTATATTTGTCACATTAAAATTTAATTTATGAAAATAGGTATAACGTGTTATCCCACTTATGGCGGAAGCGGAGTAGTTGCCACTGAACTTGGAAAAGCTCTTGCACTGAGAGGTCACGAGATTCATTTTATTTCATATGCAATGCCAACAAGGTTAAATGGTTTTATAGATAATATTTTTTATCATGAGGTTGAAATAAACAGCTATCCTCTATTTGAATTTCCTTTGTATAGTATAGCATTAGCTAGCAAGATGGTAGAAGTCACAAGATTTTATCAGCTTGATCTGCTTCATGCTCATTATGCTATTCCTCATGCAACGAGCGCCTACCTTGCAAGAGAAATTCTTAAATCGGAAACCAATAATTCCATAGATATAAAATTTATTACAACACTTCATGGTACAGACATTACACTTACCGGGCTTGAGCCGAGCTTTCTTCCGACGATGAAATTCAGTATCGAAAAATCCGATGGTGTCACTGCTGTGTCAAAATTTCTTGCTGACAAGACACAGCAGCAGTATAAAATAAACAAAGAAATAGAAGTAATTCCGAATTTTATAGATATCAATAAATACAAAAGAGAAGAAGACGAAAAAACCAAATGTTTCCAAAAGAATTTTGCTCCAAACGGAGAAAAGATACTAATTCACACTTCAAATTTTCGTCCATTGAAAAGAGTACAGGATGTTATACGAATTTTTAACGAAGTAAAAAAGAAAGTTGATTCAAAACTAATTCTTATAGGAGACGGTCCTGACAGAGGTGACTGCGAAAGATTAAGCCGCGAGTTAGAAATTTTCGAAGATATTAAATTCATGGGTAAGCAGGATTCGCTGGTTGAACTTCTGTCAGTTGCAGACATTTTTATTATGCCGTCGCAGTCTGAGAGCTTTGGCTTGTCTGCATTGGAGGCAATGAGCTGTTCAGTTCCGGTGATATCATCGAGTGTCGGAGGTTTGCCGGAATTAAATCTTCACGGCGAAACCGGATACATAGCAGAGATTGGTGATGTGGAAAGAATGGCTAAATATGCTGTCGAGCTTTTATTGAATCCGAAACGATATGAATTGCTTTCGAAAAATGCACGTAAGAGAGCAGAAGATTTTAGTGAAGATAAAATCGTTCCGATGTATGAAAAATTTTATGAGAAGATAATCGGATAAGTTTATTGTATACAATATATAACTCAAGTTGACTGCTATGATTATAAAGTCTTATTAGTGACACGAATTATGCGATTGAAAGAATAGTTGATTTAAATTTTTTTATTAAAAAAAAATGGTGATTCGGGCGCAATAGCAATTTTGTACTTTAAGGCAGGTCAACTGGAGCAAATAAATAAAATTTAATAATTAAAAAAATTTGGATAAGGTGAGTATTGTTACTCACTCAGCCGGTCTAAAGCCGATTGCCGGAAGTGTTTTCTTCCGAAAATTTGAAGATTTTGATGCTCAACTTTTTTCGATTGGCTGGATGAGAGAGTGTAATAACTACGTGTGGCACATTTAAGATTACATAATAAATTTTTGAGTATCTGTTAAATGTGCCACACGTAACTCCTTAATTCTATTAAAATATTTCCCGAATTTTATCTTTCGGAATTAACTCATAGGAAAGTTCATAAAAATTATCTTCAGATAAATTCAGAAGATCGAATGCTAATTTTTTATTACACAGTGTCCCTTTCCTTAAGTTGCAATAATCCCTGAAAGAACTATATTCCCAATCTTCCATTTTTTTTACCAATCCTGATCTCATTGGATTCTGATGAATATACATAAAACAATTCAATGCCTGATTTAAAGTATTATCAACTTTTTTACTATGAGTATTTTGAGTAAAAAGTGAACCCACTCTTTTTTCCTGAACATTGATAGCTTTGGTATATGAACTTAATAAATGTCGAAATCCTTCACTTGTAAGATTTCTTCCAATATCATCTCTGCTCACAGTCTTTGAATTAGCATATATAAGGAAATGAAAATGATTAGGCATGAGACAAAATGTTAATATCTCACAATGAGGATGAATATATTTTCTTATTTTTTTTAGAAAATATAAAAAATTGGCTTGAGTAAAAAATATTGTCTGTCGATTATTTCCGCGATTATAAATATGGAATAAATTTCCTTCTGTGAATTTCATCGTTCAGTACGTGTGACACATTTATTTTATATAATGTAAACATTTAATTAACGATTCATTTTTAAAAAAATCTTAACTTAAATTCAAGAAATGTACCACACGTGTCTTAAAACGATTCAATTAAAGAAAATCGTGATCTAAATTCACGTAAATGTGCCACACGGACTTACTTTAAATCACCTTACTCACTTTGCCTCTTTTAATAAATTTACCGTAACCTTTCTTTATCTTCTCTTTTCCATTATCAATCGCAACTTTTCCTCTAAGTAAAACTGTCTCCACTTTCCCGGTTACTTCCCAACCTTCGTATCCGGAATAGTCAACATTCATGTGATGAGTCTTTGATGAGATCTTATGCTTTTTCTTAGGGTCAAAAATTACTATATCCGCGTCTGAACCAATTCCAATAGTTCCTTTTTGCGGGAACATTCCAAAAATCTTCGCAGCATTTGTCGAAGTTACTTCAACATATTTATTTAAACTTATCTTTCCTTTATCCACTCCTTCGGAATAAAGTAATTCCATCCTGTGTTCGATAGCCGGATGTCCGTTCGGAATTTTTGAAAAATCTTTTTCACCAATTAATTTTTTATTCCATTCAAACGGACAATGATCGGTTCCGACCACCTGAACCAATCCCTGATTTAACCCTGCCCAAAGCGATGCCTGATCCTTCTTCTCCCGAAGAGGAGGACTCATAACCCACTTTGCAGCTTCAAAATCTTTTTCATAAAGTGAAGCATCGAGAATCAGATACTGTATACATGTTTCGACAAAAACTTTTTGATTGCGTCTCGTTGCATCGCGAACCTGATTCAATGCGCCTTCGCATGTCATGTGAACAATGTAAGAAGGCACATCGGTATGATAAGCCATATCTGCAAAACGTCCCGTTGCTTCGGATTCGGTAATCTCCGGCTGAGATAGATAATGATATAAAGGAGTCAGCTTTCCTTCACCTCTGTGTTTTGCGATTAAAAAATCAATCATATCTCCATTCGTCGCATGAACAGTCACAAGTCCGCATCTGTCACGAACTTCATTCATCAATCCAATCATCTGCCTGTCATCAATCATCAGCGCTCCTTTGTATGCCATGAATGTTTTAAATGAAGTAATCCCTTCTTTATTTATTAAATCTTTAATTTCTTTTTTTGTCTCTTCGTTAAAGTCAGTCACAGCCATATGAAAAGAATAATCGCCAAAACAATTTCCATCCGATCGTCCGCGCCATTCATCTAATGCCGAATGCAAAGATTTTCCCTGAGTCTGAAGAATGAAGTCAATAACCATTGTCGTTCCTCCATGAAGCGCAGCGAGTGTACCTGTTTCGTAGTTGTCGCTTGAGAATGTGCCCATGAAAGGCATATCGAGATGAACGTGCGGATCAATGCCTCCGGGAAAAATTAATTTTCCGGATGCATCAATAGTCTGTAGAGACGGGCAATTGTCCGTCTCTATGGAAAGATTTTTTCCGATAGAAGAAATTTTTTCACCTTCGATAAAAATATCTGCAACATAATCCTCAGAGGCAGTGATTACGCGGCCGTTTTTGATTAAGATTGACATAATGATTTAAGATTTAGTTAATAGGTTTCAAATAAATCTATTTATTTGAAAAGCCCCAATCTAACCACGCGACATAGTCATCTATTAATACTTGAGCAATTTCTAAAACTTGAAATGCTTGATCCTTGGTTATAGGTGCACCATATGCAGCAGCATTTGAAATTCTAAAAACTGTATTAATAAAATCAGATTGGTTTTTTGTAATTTTTCCTTCCTTTAATAATTTTGAAATTATTTTTGAAATTGAATCATTCTCACTGTTCGGAATATTAAATACTTTTGCGAGATTTCTAAGCATCAATTCAAAGTCGATTCTAAGAATAATCAATGCTAGTTTGGGATCAGTATCGGCAATTTTTTTATAATAGTTAATATCTAACCCACTGGGCGATGAGATCAATCCCAATTCTATCATTTTTTTATTTGCAGCAGTCTCAGATTTTTTTGACTCGCTCTCTATTATTGTTTTTGTTTCAGGTTTTCTTTCTGACTCTATTTCAGTAGCTAATTCTCTTGCTTTCTCAATTTCCTTGTTTATAGAAAACCCTCCTGGGAGTTCAACTTTGGTTGCTTTTTCTAAAAATGATTTAAATTCTCTTTTAAAAACTAAAGCCAGTATAACAATTATTATTGGCCAACCAATTGTACCAATAAAATCAAGAATTATTTTTAATAATTCATACTGACCATTGCTAGAAGCTAAAGTATCCATGTATTTTTATTTTGTATAAACATATGGAAAAATCTTATATTAAGGAAATTTTATATTAAAGTATTTCATTTAACTTTAATACTCAACGCCAATATATAGACATTTCAAAATTCAAGATAAAATTGAATATTGAATAACCAACATAAATATCTATACATTAAGCATATCAAAAAATGGAAAATTATCCTCATATTTCTTTTCAAAATAATTGGACGTTGTCTGATAATACATGGTATAAATTAGGACAATGTAAATCAATAATAATAGCAATTTCCAATGCTCCTATTCAACCCGAATATAGAAAAAAATTACTTGAAATATCGTTAAGGAAAGGTGCTCAAGCAACAACCGCTATAGAAGGAAATACCTTATCAATTGAAGAGATTCAGAATATTCAAGAAGGAAAAAAACTTGCACCGAGTAAGGAGTATCAGGAAATTGAAGTAAAGAATGTTCTAGATTCATACAATGAATTGTTAAATGAAGTTATACTTAAAAAGAAAGATGAACTAATTTCTGAAACTATAATAAAAAGATTTCATGCAATGATTGGTAAAAACTTAGGCGATGCACTTCAAGCTATTCCTGGAAAATTTAGACAAAACAATGTTAATGTTGGTTCATATCGACCACCTGATAGTCAGACTGTTGAGGAACTTATTAAAAAACTTTGTGAGTGGCTTAAAAATAATTTTAAATACTCTTCCGGAAAAATATCATTCAGCGATTCTATTATCGAAGCTATTGTGGCTCATGTATACATAGCTTGGATTCATCCATTCGGTGATGGTAATGGAAGGACTGCAAGATTATTAGAGTTTTATATTTTATTAAGAGGAGGACTCCCGGATATTGCTTCCCATGTTCTATCTAATTTTTATAACAATACTAGAACCGAGTACTATAGGCAGCTTGACAAAGCGACTAAAGAAAGAAATTTATCAGGTTTTATTGAATATGCAGTCAGGGGTTTCCGCGATGAACTATTAAATGTATTAAATACTATTCAAGTAAATCATTTTGAAATTATGTGGAAAAATTATATTTATGATAAGTTTAAAGATATTAGATACGGAAGCGTTGAAGTTTTTAAAAGAAGAAGAGAGTTAATGCTAAAATTTCCAATGAATAAATCTTTAACCACTAATGAAATTATCGAGTCTCATCCGGATTTGATGAGAAAATATTTAAGAAAATCTAAGCTTACTTTAGTTAGAGACTTAGATGAATTGATAAAATTAAGTTTAGTAGTTAAAAATAATACTAAATACAGATCAAACACAAATCTATTATTAAGTTCTATTCCTTTGAAGAAATAAAATTTGTTTTGGAAAATCAAACATTATACTCATTACACTTCGTGCCTTATGATTAATTCCTCTTCAACTGAAGAATATTTTCTCATTAAAAAATAATAAACAACAAACGATACTCCAAATCCGACAAACCATGCATAATTATACAAATCAGATATCCATGCCGGGACACAGTCTTTGCAAACCAAGCCGACAGTCGTTAAAAATCCCGGAACATTCGGAAGAATGCCCAGAACCAATGCAATCACAGCACACTTATTAAATCCTTTATTGTAGCTGTACTCTCCGTTTTCTTTATAGAGATCATCTAGATTTAAAGTTTGTCTGCGAATGAAAAAATAATCAGCGATCATTATACCACCAACAGGTCCGAGCAAACTCGAATATGCAATGAGCCATGTAAAAATATATCCGCTCGGATCGGATATCAGCTTCCATGGGAAAATTAAAACCCCAATCACCCCTGTTATATATCCGCCTTTGCGAAAATCAATTTTTGACGGAGCAAGATTCGCAAAATCATTTGCCGGACTTACGATGTTAGCTGCAATGTTCGTTGCAAGCGTCGAGATGGCAATACAAATCATTGTAACGCTCACCAATATTTTACTTTCAAATCTTCCGGCAAGAACAACCGGATCCCAAATCGTTTCTCCGTAAATTAATACCGTAGCCGATGTAACAACCACTCCAATGAAAGCAAACAATGTCATCGAGGGCGGCAGACCGATTATCTGCCCGTTAATTTGTGCTTTCTGACTTTTTGCATATCGGGTGAAGTCGGGAATGTTTAGTGATAGAGTCGCCCAGAATCCAACCATTCCCGTTAGTGCAGGAAAAAAGAAATTCCAAAACTCTTTACTCGTTGCGAACTTCGACGGCTGCGAAAGTATCGGACCTAAACCTTCCGTCTCGGATATTGCCCAAAACATCAATGCCAGAGCTGCAGCCGGAAGGAAGTATGCTTTGAAAACCAGCAATTTTTTTATACTGTCAACGCCGAGATAGACAACATACATATTCATCATCCAAAAAATAAAAAATGTTATCGCAGGTCCGGTTTCCAGACCAAACAATTCAGGAAAGACCTGCGGAAGATTTTCGATTGACGGGAACCATACTCTTAGCATTTGATACAATGCAAATCCACCTATCCATGTCTGAATACCGAACCATCCGCATGCGACTATCGCGCGAAGCATCGCAGGAATGTTTGCGCCTTTAACTCCGAAACTTGCTCTCGCAAAAACCGGGAAAGGAATTCCATACTTCGCTCCGGCTTTTCCGTTCAGAACCATTGGAATGAGAACGATTGTATTTCCGAGGAAGATTGTTAGAATCGCCTGCCACCAGTTCATACCACCTTCTATCAATGAACTGGCTAACATGTAAGTCGGAATGCAAAGACTCATGCTTATCCATAGTGCTGCATAGTTCCACGTGTCCCAGGTTCTTTTTGACTTTGGAGTCGGAGCAAGGTCTTCACTGTAGAGGGAGGATGATGCTGAAATGTTTTCAGGGACTTCGACTATTTCGTCATTCTTCATTTAGTAAAAATATTTTTTATTAAATTATTAATTAAAATTAAATTTCTACTGTGAAAAATTAACAATAGTTTCCATTTTGAATTATCTAAAACTAATTTTTTCGAATATCACGTACGGAAATAGTCATTTAGTTTTGGAAATTAATTCAGGAATTTCATCTACACTATTTACAATAAAAGCAATTTTTTTGAATTCATCTCTCTTCAAATAATCTTTAACCCAGTCCGGTGTGTATGGCTGAACTCTTTGAATAACTTTTAAATTCGTAAATGATTTATCATTCATCCTCAAATATAATGGCAAAGCAATATCAAGAGAAAATACATCACCGATTACAAAGTCCGGCTTTTCTTCGGATAAAATTTTATGATAGCTGCTTCTTCTCAAAGGCACTTTAAATTCAGAATTAATTTCTAAACTTTCAGGCAAATCAGTATAAGAATTATCGATTACAAATTTTCGTGCATCGCCTCTCGCTCGGAGCTTCGAATTACCCGAATCAGTGTGGTCGGAAACGGTAAGATTAGCTTTTGAAAACAGGTACTGAATCTTTTCAGTTTTGGAATTTGATACAACTACAATTTCAACATTATCAGAACTTAACATATCAACAATCTTTCTTGTTGTATCAACAGGAGTTAGCTTTCCTTCTGCTTTGAAATTTCCTGTTGACTTCATAAAACATTCCTGTGAAAAATCTGCAAGAGAAGAATACTTCTTCAACACAGAATCTTTGACATGGGTAATGGTCTTATTGAATTCACTTTCAAAAGACTGTTCACGGTTTATAAAATCAAATATCGCATTATTATCTCCGAAGGGATCTTCTTTATAATAAGCAGCAATACTTCCATTCATAAACCAACCGTATTCATAGGGCTTGTTGTCCATTTCTTTTTTACAATCGGAAAGAAATTTATCCACATCGCTTTTTTCCATTCCCGACAATTCAGAAACCGCATCTAAAATATAATTCCATACATATTCGGCTTCTATATTCTGATTTGTCCATATGCCGTCGAAGTCGGAGATAAGTTTTGTTTTAGCCAATTCTTTAAAATGATGTTTTTAATTTTATCAAAATTAACGTTTTTATTATTTCAAATCAATTGTATGAGCCGGAGTATTATAATCACCAAAATTTATTGTAAGAAAAAATTCTTTGAGAACTTTGCGTTTAAATATCTTTTAAAATTTCCATTCAATAATTTAGTTTAATACAATACTAAGCAATGGGATAATGAAGTGCAGTGTTCGGATTTTATTACTTGACAAAATACAAAGCCCTGACTATTTTACATACACACTGTATGTAAAAACTAAATAATTAAGATATTATTTGAAACGAACAAAGGAAGATGCCGAACTTACAAAAAAACACCTTCTTGAAATTGCATTCAAGGAATTGATAAATTCAGGTTTTGAAAATACCGGGCTTGAATTTATTTCCGGGAAAGCAGGGGTTACAAGAGGCGCTGTATACTGGCACTTCAAAAACAAAGACGACTTACTTGATTCAATAATCGAATACAAAGATCTTGAATCATTAAAGATTGCAGCTGAAATTGTCAACTCAAAGCTGGAGCCGTTTGAGAAACTAAAGAAGCTTGTCGGTCTGAATTTTCCTGAGCTCGATAGTCCTTTGAAGGAAAAGAAATATGTCAGGATGAAAGTTGAATTGTACAATTACTTAAATAAGAAAGGCGATAAGCAAAAGGTTGCCGAAAACTTTATTAAAATGTGTAAAGACCTGCTCGATGAATGCAAAAAAAGAAATGAATTGAAAAGCGGCATAGATACTGAATCAACCGCTCATACGATTCTCAGCATTTGCGCCGGAACGTACATCAGGTTCAATTCCGTTCCGGAAAAATTAAGAAGTATAGGGAATTCAAAAAAAATTGCTTTAGATTATCTGAACTTAATTCATAAATAACAAAAACATGAAAAAAATTATTCTCTCAATTATCATTTGGGGTATTGTAGTTATCATCACTACTCCAAAATCTTCTGCAAATACTTTTGACAGCGCTTATGCGCAAATTCTTCAGTCAAGGATTGAACAACTAAAAAATACTTATGCACTTGTTGGAATTTCCGCTGCAGCTCTGGTGCCCGGGCAGGGAATATGGACAGGTGCAAGCGGTATATCTTCATCTGATAGTGACGATATAACAAGCGAAATGGTTTTCGGCGCAGGGAGCGTAACAAAAAATTTTATTGCAGCCATGATTCTTCAGCTTGATGAGGAAGACAGCTTAGACATAAATGACTCACTCGGAAAATGGCTTCCTGCATACACGAACATAAATAGTTCAGCTACACTGAAACAACTTATGAATCATACAAGCGGAATTTATAACGTTACCGATAATCCGAATTTTATAGCGGCAATTTCATCTGATCTAAATAGATTCTGGACAATAGAAGAAGTTCTGACAGGTGGATATGTACTTAATCCTTATTTTAATCCCGGTGCAGGCTGGCGTTATTCAAATACAAATTATATGCTTCTGGGTTTAATCATAGCAAATATCATGGAAACAAATCTTACCGCCTTGTTTCATGAAAGATTTTATTCGCCTTATAATCTCAGCGGTTCTTTTTTTGAAATTGATGATTCTGTCACTGCCCCTTTTGCTCACAATTGGGCTGACATAACAGGTACGGGTGTGATACAGGATGCTTTTTTTCTGCCGAAAACTGCATTGAACAGCTCTACGGTTGGAGCCGGCGGAGTAATCAGCCGCCCGGAAAATCTCGTTAGGTACAGCGATAATTTATTTAATGGAAATATTATAAATAGTAATTCACTTATTCAAATGCTTACATTCCGTCCGGCAAATATCTCCGGTGCAAACGGATATGGTTTGGGAACGATGAGATACACAGTGTCCGGAAGATATGGTTACGGTCACGGCGGAAATACATTTGGCTATACTACGGTAATGATCTATGATCCGGTCGATAAAATTTCCATTACCATCATGATGAACAAAGATCATAGCGGCGGAGCCGTAGGTGTTGCTTTTATGAATACCGTCATTCAAAATAATCCTGTAGGAATCAGTACATTGGCAAATTCAAATCCTGAAAAATTTTCACTTCATCAAAACTTTCCTAATCCTTTTAACCCTGTTACAAATATAAAATTTGAACTGACTAACAAAGAGTTTGTAACCCTAAGCGTGCTGAAAGTATTAGGTCAGGAGGTTCAAGTTTTGTATAAAGATGTTCTATCTTCCGGAACGCATTCTTACAGTTGGGATGCATCCGGTTTTACTAGCGGTGTCTACTTTTATAAATTGAAGACGGAAAGTCAGACTGAAGTGAAAAAAATGTTATTGTTTAAATAATTTGTTTCAACAACAGTTCCAATGGAATACTAATATTATTATCAGTGGAGAACATCTGTTGCATAAACTTGATTAATTTTATAAAACATTTTTTAATGCGGAAGTCTTTCTCTGACATACCCGTAAAACCATGTTCCCGCTATAGCGCTGAGTAATGTAAGGATCACAACTGTAAAGCCGCCTCCAATCAGTGCAAACATTGGTCCCGGACAAGCGCCGGTTATTGCCCATCCGAATCCGAATATTAAACCTCCGATTACCTGACCTTTACTGAATTTCTTTTTATGAAATTCAATCTTCTCCCCGTAAATTGTTTTTACATTAAATCTTTTGATTATCTGAATTGAAATAATACCAATTATAACAGCCGTTCCAATAATACCATACATATGAAACGATTCAAACCTGAACATCTCCTGAATTCTGAACCAACTGATGACTTCCGCTTTCACTAAGATTATACCAAATAAAATTCCTGCAATCAGGTATTTAATATTATGCCATCGCTTATGCTGAAGCTCTAACTCATTGACGCAGATTGAATCAAGGGACTTGACTTCAAAGTCCGTATTCTCTTCAATTGAAAATTTTTCTGTTAAAATCTCGTCTTTAACGTTCATAAAATAAATTTATAATTTCAAAAGAATTGGTATTATTAACCACGTTGATACAATACCTCCGATCATAAAACAAACTGTTGCAATTAATGACGGCAGCTGGAGATTCGATAAACCGCTGATCGCATGTCCTGAAGTGCAGCCGCCTGCATACCTCGTTCCGAATCCAACAATGAATCCTCCGATTACAATAAAAAGAATTCCGCGTAATGAAATCAATCTTTCCCAACTGAATATCTGAACCGGCATTAATCCCGTTTGATTATTAATTCCTTCAGACTTTAAATATTCTTTCGTGCTTGCCGAAATATTTACGGGATCCGGATTTTCTAAAAACTGAACAGCAATAAATCCTCCTATTATTATCCCGGCAACAAAAAAAAGATTCCATGTTTCCTTCTTCCAATCGTATTTAAAAAACTTTATGTTCGAAGGAAAACATGCAGCGCAGATATGGCGAAGCGATGAGGAGACACCGAATGATTTATTCCCGAGTAATAATAACAAAGGCACAATAAGACCTATCAGTATACCTGCGACGTACCATGACCACGGCTGTTTTAAGATATCTGACATGTTTTTTTAGCTTTGGCTAATCTAATTATCTTCAGAAATATTGTTTCATTTATGCAGATTAGAAGTTCAACTTCTAAATAACATAAGCAAGATTAAGTCAGTAAATGATTTCCATAACAATTAAATTTCAGCTATTAATAATTTGTAATTCTCAATTTGTCTCTTCATCCGCTATCTTCAGAGCTTCGGAAATAATTTCCAACCCTTCATCTACCTGCTCTTTCGTCACACACAATGGCGGCGCAATAAATAATAGATTCCACCTTCCGAATGTGAACATCCCGAGCTCAGCAATCTTTGCCATTACTTTATTCATCACTCCCATTTCATCCGGCGGTGCATTCCATCTTGCTATTGGCTCTTTTGTCTTGCGGTTTTTAACTAGCTCAAGACATCCAAGCAAACCGGTGTTTCTCCAGTCACCAATTGACGGATGATCTTCCTTCATCTCCACCATTCTTAGATCAATATATTTTCCCATCACATCTGCATTCTCAATTAAGTTTTCATCTTTGTAAATATCAATGACTGCATTCGCAGCAGCGAGTGAAACAGGGTGTGCAGAATAAGTTAGTCCAAGCATCAGCGGCTTATCATCAAATACTTTTGCAATTTCTTCTTTAACAATAATTCCACCAAGAGGAAGATAAGCCGAAGTAATTCCTTTTGCCATACACATAATATCCGGCTCGACATCATGATGATTAATTCCAAACCACTTTCCTGTTCTTCCAAATCCGCTCATCACTTCATCACAGATCGTAAGTATTCCGTATTTGTCTGCGATTTCTTTTACTTTTTTCCAGTAACCGGGAGGATATTTTATGCAGCCCGAAGATCCCGACTCGCCCTCAAGCATAATTGCCGCTATGTTGTTTGGACCTTCATACTCAACAACTCTTTCCAAAGCTGCAGAAGCATTTTCAGAGCATTCTTCGGGCGTGTTGCTGTTCCACGGACAGCGATAAAAATACGGATTCTCCACATGAACAAAATTCGGAGCCTGCTGTGAATCAACCGGAAATTTTCTCGGATCACCGCCAACACTGGATGCAGCATAAGTAGCACCATGATATGACTGATATAATGCAACGATCTTATGACGACCTGTATAAATTCTTGCAAGCTTAATTGCATTTTCTACAGCTTCTGCACCTCCGAGAGTAAAGAAGGTTCTGTTCAAATTTCCCGGAGAAATCTCTGACAATTTTTTTCCAAGCTCACCGCGAACTTTCGTAAACATACCCGGATAAACATAGCTGACATCCTTCATTTGCTCCGCAACAGCTTCAGCAACCTTCGGATGACCATGCCCGATATTAACACAAATTAATTGCGAAGAAAAATCTATATAACGCTTACCTTCTTTATCATAAAGATAAACTCCTTCGGCTCTATCAATTACGATAGGCTTTATCCCCCGCTGCTTTGACCACGAGGTTAGAGTGTAGTTCAGACAATTTTCTAAAATTTCTTCTTTGTCTGTTTCAGTTATTGTTGCCATATTTATTTATTTTAAAATTTTTTTTTAGCCTGTGAAAGAGTGGAACTTGCTTCACTTACAAATTTAATAAATTCATTGAGTGCATTTTGCCAAGAGCCAAATCGTCTTACATAAGTAGTTGCCCAAAATTTAGACAAAGGTGTTGTCATTTGTTTATGGCTTGGTTGTTTTCCTCGTTTAATCAAAACTTCTTCAATGTTTTTTAATAAATCCTCTTTTAAAATATTATGATTTTTAGTTTTGCTCAATCCAGCTTTTGCTAAAATTTTAAGCCAACCTCCGAACCTTCGTTGAAGGGTACTACTGTTATAATTTCCCGTTTTATTGTATTCTTCAATTGTAATTCTATCCTTTTCTATTTTTTCACAACTCTCTTTAAATCCGAAATCAATTCTTCATCGACACATTTCTATTATAAGTTTTTAATTCAAATATAATAGTTAAATATTTTTAATCATAAATTTCCAAATCCCGCTTTTACGGGAATGACAAATAATAACTCATAGCCATCATTCCATCATTCCATCATAGTTCAGACAATAAATATAATCCAATCAAATCTTCCAAACCCTCTTCCCAATTGTCTTTTCAGGATTTGCAATCTTCCCGATCTTCTGAAGCTCAATTAAAATTTTAATTTTTTCTTCTATCGGAAGCTTGGCTTTATCCTTATGGTATTCTTTTTTTGCTTCAAATATTTTTTGAACTTCTTTAGTTATATTATTTATCACAATCTAATTATTTATACTTTTATACTTATCTGATAAATTATACTTCTTCAATATCTCATTTATTAATTCATTATTTATTTCCGACTCTTCTATGAATCGAATTATTCTTTCTTTATCCTTTTGTCTAAAAGTTTGCACCATTATTGCAATCAAATATTCAGGTCCGATTACTTTAATTAAGGTGTTTGCAAACTTTTTTTCTAAGGAATTGCTTATTGCCTCATTTACTAATTCATTATATACTGGAATAAACTGAACCGGAACTCCTTCAATTATTATATGCTCTTTATCAAATTTAAATCCCTTCTTTCCAAACCAATCATAAATTGGTGATAAAGAAATTAATGAATCACTTTCCTCTTTAAGAACTATCATAATATCCAAATCATATGTTGTTATCGGTTCAATATAAAATATGGAAGCTACTGCTCCGGCAACCGCATAATCCTTTATTATTCCTGCTTCTTTAAGCTGATTAATAATTTGAAATGTTTTTTCCATACACTAAAATTCTTTTTTCAATCAGCTTTATTACTTTATAACAGAATATTCTCTCGGTGCTTCTATAGTTAATACATCTCTGGATTCCCGCTAGGAGCATACGTGAATGACAAAAAAATCATCTCGCTTATGCTTCTCTGCGTTAAAAAACATCAAGCAACCTCATACTTCAACTTTATTTGGGAAAGTAATGCTCTTTGAAGCATCAAGAATTTCAATACCTACAATATTTCCTTTCTCAGAATAATCTATTACACTTCCCGGTTTACTTTCATCACTTTCGTCTATCTCTTCCTGACTTAAGTTAATATTTTTTTTTCATAATATTTTTAGTTATCTATAAACATGCTTCCTATGAGCAATCTTTATGTATTTGAATTTCTAAATTTATATCATCAATTGTATATAAAACTCTATAACTTCCAATCCTAATCCTGTATCCTTCCTCGTTTGTTAATTTTTTACATCCAATTGGCCGAGGATTATCTTTTAGCATGAGCAATCCATCACGAATTCTTAAATAAATGTTATCAGGAATTTTTTTAACTTGGGATAAAGCTGATTTTGCCAAATTAATTCTATACAACATCAGCTTTTACTTTTTTAGAACTATTTAATTTACTCATTCTTATTTTATCATAATTATCAAAGTTAGCAAATTTATTTCCGGTTTTCTTTTGTTCTTTGATTGCTTCTTCGAGTTCCATTCTGTCCTCAATATCTTCGATTAATTCAGAATAAATAGAGTTTCTCTTTAACTCTTCCCAGAGATCTCTCGTAAAAATTACTTTGTCTTTTTTTATTTGTACCATATTAAATTTATTTTTATTATTTAAGTGAAATAGAATTTAAAAAATTACGGATTCCCATCGCATCGGCGGATTCGCGGGAATAATAAAAGTTCAAAAAATTCTCTATGTCCTCTGTGGCAAAAAAAATCATAGCCATCATTCAATCATTCCATCATAGTTCAGACAAACTCACGACATCCAGTTTTTCTTTGCCTCAGGATTCCACTTCGTAGTCGTCTTTTTAAGCTGTGTCCAGAATTCTATCGAGCTCTTTCCGGTGATATCACAAACACCGAATTTAGATTCATTCCATCCGCCGAATGAAAACGGTTCACGCGGAACAGGCACTCCGATATTAACTCCTATCATTCCTGCACTTGCATGATCCATTATGTATCTTGCGGCTGCACCGCTCTGTGTAAAAACCGATGCAGCATTTCCATATTCGGAACTGTTCTCAATTTTTATTGCTTCATCAATATCTTTTGCACGTGTGATTGTGATCACTGGTCCGAAGACTTCTTCTTTTGCAATTGCCATATCCGGCGTTACATAGTCAATCACAGTCGGTCCGACATAGAATCCACCTTCTTTGCCTTCGACCAAAGCATTTCTTCCGTCCACTAAAACTTTTGCTCCAAGCTTTTCAGCTTCTGATATATATTTTTCGATTCTTTCCTTAGCTTCTTTTGTAATTACAGAACCGAGATTTTTTCCCGGAATAATTTTTTTTGCTTCATCAACAATTCTGTTTACTATGTCATCAATATTTCCGACACCGACCATTGCCGAAGCAGCCATGCACCTTTGTCCCGCGCAGCCGGACATCGAAGCAGCAACATTACTTGCTGTCATTTCAGGATGAGCATCGGGTAAAACAATCAAATGATTTTTTGCTCCGCCAAGTGCGAGACATCTTTTCAAATTAGAAGTTGCACGTTTGTAAACAATCTTTGCAACTTTAGTCGAGCCGACAAAAGACACTGCAGCAATTTCCGGATGATCACATATTGCTTCGACAATTTCTCTATCGCCATTTACAACGTTAAAAACTCCATCCGGAAGACCTGCCTCTTTTAGCATCTCCGCAATACGATTCGAGCTAATCGGAACTTGCTCGGAAGGTTTTAATATCATACAATTTCCGAGAGCAATTGCATTTGGAATTGTCCAGTGCGGAACCATATGCGGAAAGTTAAATGGTGCGATTGAAGCAACGACACCTATCGGTTTATGCTCGATGCGGCATTCGACCCCCGCACTTACTTCGAGAATTTCACCTCCAATAAGCTGCGGCAATGAACATGCAAACTCAGTCAACTCAATACTTTTCTCAACCTCGGCTTTTGCTTCATCAATGGTCTTGCCATTTTCTATATGAGTTAATTCAGCCAGCTCCATCAGATTTTTTTCTAAGAGAGTTTTATATTTATAAAATACCTGAACTCTTTCTTTAATAGGAATGACTGACCATTTTTTATAAGCTTCAGCCGCAGATTTTACAGCTTCATCAAGATCTTTCCTGTTGGAAAGAGGAACAGTTGAAATTACTTTTCCATCTAACGGGCAAACTACATTAAGAGTTTTATGACCATTCTTTGTAAACTCTCCGGAGATATAATTTTTTACTTCGGGATAATTGTTTTCCATAAATTTTTTAAAATTTTTTAGAAAGAAAAGTAAAGTTTTTAGTTTTTAAATAAAAGGAAATAGTCAGATTTGGAATTTGGGATTTGGAATTTGGGATTGATTGGAATTTCGGATTTGGAATTTAAGTAACATTGAATTAATATTGGTAAAATTTCAATTTTGAAATTTACAAATTATGGATTTAAAATTAGGATTGGATTTGGTTAACATTAAAAAATTTTTAATATCAAAATTCCAAATCCGAAATCCCAATTTCCAAATTAACAAAAATCTATTTTAGTAAAATAAATTTCTTGGATAAGCTAAGATCATTGGAGGAAAGTTTATATAAATAAATTCCTGACGAAAGCTTATCGGCATTGTAATTTACTCTATAAGCTCCGGGTGTTTTATGATTGTTAAATACTTCATCAACCTTCTTACCGAGCATATCGAAGATTTCAAATTTATAATTACCGCTGTTCCTGAACCTTATTTAGCATTGATTCACTGACAGAGACAGCAAAATATTCATCGGCCCATTTAAATTTTGTATTTATAACTTTAGTTTTATTTATCCAAAAAGCTGACTCTCCTTTTATTAACTGAATTGTTTTTGAAATGCTTATATCTGCGTCTATGCAAGAAAACATTGCAAATGTTCAGAATGACCATTAATAGAATCAACATAAATTTTTTTAATTCTTGCATTCTCCTTAATATGCTGAATTACTTGATATCTAACATTATCTGTTAAAAAAGGAATCCGTTTCTTGGTGCACAATACCGAATGAATCCAAATTTTTACTTATGACGTAGTTCATCAGATTAATTAATTCATGGCTAAAGCACTTGCTATGTCGATTCGCTATTCTCCGGTCTGAAGACCGGAGTTAGATTATTTCGGCTATAACTTAATAAATCGATGATAATTTTGCAAGGTTTGAATATCTTAATTATTCTTTCATATTCACACTTGAAAATTAATCTCCCTATTGATAAGTTATGAATAAAAATTTTTATGAAATTCATTCAGTTAATTTCCCGGCAATTTCTTGTTTGCATAATATTTTTTGCTTTTTTCAATTCATACTCTCATTCACAAAACCCTCCTTCCAAAGTTCTTGTTGTAACTGCACATCCCGACGATGACGCATCTTTTGCGGGAGCGAATTATAAAATAGTTCACGATCTGAATGGTACCGTCGACATTGCGCTGATCACAAACGGTGAAGGCGGTTACAAGTATTCAACTTTAGCTGAAGACATCTATGGACTGGAATTAACTGATGAAGAAATAGGCAGAAAATATCTTCCTGATATAAGGAAAATGGAATTGGAAGAAGGAGGAAAAATTATCGGCATCAGAAATTATTATTACTTTGACCAAAAAGATCATAAGTATGTTACTTCAGAAAACATAAAGGAAATTTTGGACAGCAACATCTGGAATATTGAATATATAAAAAGCCGATTAAAGGAAATTTTGACTATGGAAAAATATGATTACGTTTTTGTGATCATTCCAACAATGGGAACTCATGCTCATCACAGCGCTGCCGGTATACTTGCGCTCGAAACAATTAATTCACTTGAACCGGATGACCGGCCGCTTATTCTCGGAGGTTCAAGTTCAAGAAAAGATGATACAGCGAAATTTATTTACAAAGGACTTGAAGGATATCCTGTGACAAATGTTAGTGATCCGGTTCCTTTTATTTTTGACAGGACTCAGAAGTTCAGTTACAAAGATGCACTTGATTATAAGATCATCGTTAACTGGCTTATAGCAGAACACAAATCCCAAGGCACAATGCAATTGGGTATGAATAGGGGTGATTACGAGAACTATTGGTATTTTGATATTAATCCGGAATCGGGAAAAGAAAAAACGAAAGAGCTTTTTGACAAATTGAAAATCAATAATTATAAAAAGAAAGAATATAAATAATAGAAAAACTCGTTCCCAAAATCCTGAGCTTGTTAAACTAAGGTTAAACCTCAAAGTCACTAAGGCTCTAAGTTTTATCCTTTGGATAAGAACAAAATCATTTGAGCTTTTCGAGACCTTTAAGGTTAATCTCATAAATTCTTTTTCAAACAGTATCTTCTGTTTGAGAAACGCAATTGTAAGTAGATTTTTTTTTAACATTAATTCAGATATAAGTTAAAATACATTAATGAAAAAATATTTAATCACCTCCATTATTTTCTGTTTAATTATTTTAAACGGCTGTTCAACAGACAATAAAAAGAAACTTGTTGTTTATTCTCCTCACGGGAAGGAAATGTTATCCGAATTCGAAAAGCAATTTGAAAGTATTCATCCGGACATTGATATTCAGTGGCTTGACATGGGCTCGCAGGAAGTTTTTGACAGGATTAGAACCGAAAAAGAAAATCCTTTGTCGGATATTTGGTGGGGATCTCCGGCAACAATTTTTATGCGGGCTGAAAAGCTTGGTCTGCTTGAAAAGTATAAACCGTCTTGGGCTGATAAAGTCGGTAACGACAGCAAGAGTAAATCGGATAACTGGTACGGAACATTTCTAACTCCACAGGTAATTGCGTTCAACGATAAATTTCTTACAAATGAAACAGCGCCCAAAGACTGGAATGATTTACTTTTAACACAATGGAAAGATAAAATTGTAATCAGAAATCCAATGGCTTCAGGAACGATGAGAGTAATATTTTCTGCGATGATTGCAAACTCAATAAAACAAACAGGGGATGAAACTGCAGGATTTGATTGGCTGATAAAGTTAGACGAAAATACTTCAACTTACGCAGCTGATCCTACACAGATGTATATTAAGCTCGCAGGAAATGATGCCGTAACTTTATGGAATATGCCTGATATAATTTTGCAAAAAAATTTATATCAATATCCTTTCGGATATACATTCCCTTCAAGCGGAACTGTAGTACTGACCGACGGTATCGCAATTGTCAAAGGGACAAAAAATTTAGAAGCTGCTAAAGAGTTTTATGAATTTGTTACAAGTGTGCAGGGCTTAATTATTCAAGCGGAAAAATTTTACCGCATCCCTGCTCGCTCAGACATTCCAGCCGATAAGCTTCCAAAGTGGATACAGGATGCAAAATATTTACCGATGGATCTTGATTGGGAATTGATTTCAGAAAAAGAATCCGAGTGGATGAAGAAATGGGACAGCGAAATAAAAGGGATATCAAAATAGAAATATTTCGCTTTTAATTTTTACCACTAAGTATCCCAATAGGACTTTATCCTATGTTTTGCGAAAAATAACTTGTATTTCTTCTTGCAGTCGAGACCTTTCGAGTCAGTGAATTAAAAATTCATCACTAAGTATGGTTCCG
>JALYRX010000102.1 GCA_030855105.1 Bacteroidota bacterium
TTGTTAATTATTTGAGCTAATAATGTTATGTTTGTTTTCATAAGACTATTTGTATTTAAGTTTATGGTTAAACAAAAATACACCCTGTAATTTTTTAATTACAGGGTTATAGTCTTATTTTTTTTTTATCGTTTTGGACAGAGTTGATTCAGACGTTCGTGTGCTCACGGGATTTGCGGAAGTGATGGTATGAAGATCAACGGGAAAAACCGTCTTGCGTGTGCGCTGTTATTAAAAGATATAAATACAAAAAAACCTATTCAGATCGAACCCCTTCCTTCATTACCTATAATAAAAGATTTGGTAGTAGATATGTCATCCTTTTATGAAAAATATGAAGTGATAAAACCTTACCTTATAAATCATACTCCTTTGCCTCCTAATATAGAACGCCTTCAATCAAACGAGGATGCTGAAAAGTTGTTTGAATCGGCAAAGTGCATTCTCTGCGCATGCTGTACAACAAGCTGTCCTTCTACATGGACTAATGAAAACTACATTGGTCCCGCTGCTATGCTTCGTGCTTACAGATTTATTTATGATACCCGGGATGAAGGCGCTGATGAAAGACTGGATATACTCGATACACCGGACGGGATTTGGAGATGTCATACAATATTTAATTGTGTTGAGTCATGTCCAAAAGATATTGACATAACCTGGCATTTATCGAAGCTCAAAAAGCGAATTTCCGGAAGAGAGATGTGAAGAATTATTTATCTGTCAATTTCAACTAACAATATCCATCCGTCTATGACTGCTTTAATAAATGAAAAAAGAATCCCTAATGCAATCCAGTAAATACCTGCTCCACCAATCAAGAGCATTAAAACTGCAGCAACAACAACCGGTGTTGCGCATAGTTGATTAAACATAGTATTAAGAATGTATCTTTTTTTAAATTTATCAATGCTTTTCCGGTATATTGCTAAGTCGAGGTAAACTACAATGAACCAAACCAGGAAACCTGTTATCAATATTTCAATCCCCCTAACATAAATTGACTGATCCGGAATCAGAAATATTATTGAAAATATTAAGTTAGCCAATAATAAAATTATTGACAGCAGCGCGCGTGTGGGCAAAGTTCGGGTGGACAAAATTTTCGACAGATTTATTGAAACCCCGACAAAAATTAATCCTGTTAATGGCGCTGCTGCGCCGGCTGTAGCTGTAAAGAACTGTGTCCAGTCATTCATGTCAGTCAAATTATTTTAGTCATAAAAAATTAAATTAACCTTTACTTTTTTTGTTCCCATTTGGATTTGTAATTTTTCATGTCTTCTTCCCATTCGGTTCTCCCTCCATTCAATGCAGGATCAATCTTCTTACTTTGTTTTTCATACAACTCTGCCAATTCAAAATCTGCCAGAAAAAAATATACTTCTCCAAGCGTGTCCTATGCATTTGCATCAGACGGATTAAGTATAGCCTGAATCTTTGCATAGTCAAGCGCTTTGTCAAACTCATTAGATTCGAGCATTTTATAAACGCATGAATTTATAATTGATTGCGGAATATTGTTGATCAATAATTCTTTGACCAAACTGTCTTTCTTTTCCTTTAAAATAATTTCGTCAATATCCAGATATTTTTTAAGAATTTCAGTTGATCTTATTCCTGAAGTAATTACATTGCTTAATTTTTCAAACGGGATCATATCTATCTCTGCATCTTTTTCTTTGTTAAGTCTAATCATTAAAGAAGGATCAATGTTTTTTGAATTTACAAATTTATACAAATCTTCTTCTCTTCCTGTCAGAATTTCTTTACCGTAAACAGGTTCACCTTCCCATTTATTATACATGCATCCGCAATGAAAATGATTATATCCGGGAAGATAAAAGTACAGATAATCGGTTGTAGGAGTATTCGGATATTCTTTTGGTTCAAATTTGTATGCTATTATTTTATTGAGTTCATCCTCGATTACAAGTGAATCTTCTTTTACAAAGTAAACAAATTTTCCGTATGTTCTATAGTTGACGAGTCAACAAATTCTTTGAGCTTTTCGATATTTTGCTCAGTCGTTACAAGAGTAATGTCTTTGGAAATAAACGGTTTTACCGCAGAAATACTGTGCGGGTGTCAATGACTGCTCAATACATATTTTAGCGGCTTATCAGGAAAATAATTATTAAGGGTTGCGATTACTTTCTCTGCTCCCTCGGTGTGATCTTTCAAATTCCTCGCTCCGCCTCCCTGATCGTTTACAGGACTTCAATTAGTACAATAAAATCTTTAAACTCGACAATAGAGCTTTTAGAATTTGAAGAATCGTAATACATAAAGTACAAACCTTTGTCTGCTATTTTTATTTGATTAAAGATTTCATTGCTTTGAGCAAAGAGAAGTGCAGGAAAGATGAAAAAAAAATAAAAGTTTGCTCATATAAGTTTTTAATTAAATATATTTATTAATTGTCGTAACATTAATTCATTTATACCTAAATACCAAAATCACTGAGAATGATTTTTCTTTAAAAATTCTAATTTCAACTATAAATTAATTATAGTTAATGTTTTATTTATCAGGAGGATTCAAAAAAGTCTTTAGCTTAATTAAAAACCAGGATTTATTTCACGAGCAGCATTCTCTTCGTATCAACGACTATTCCGTTTAACAGTAGCTTATAAAAATATATTCCGCTTGAGAGATTTGCTGCCTGCCCCGACGTCAGGCGGGCATTGAATGTAACCGAATAGCTGCCGGCACTTTGCTTCTCGCTTACTAATGTTGCAACTTCGGCTCCGAGAATATTGTATACTGTCAGCTTTACATCGTAGAACGAATTGCCAATTCGTTCTACAGGCAGCTCGTAATTTATTTTTGTCGTCGGATTAAACGGGTTAGGATAGTTGTCAAGTGTTATCTTTTTTATCTTTGTTATTTTGTTTTTATTATTATCCGTTATTGCATTCTCTGCTTCTCCGGATTGATTATTGATCGTATATTCTACTTCACCATTTGCATTATACTTCACTGCTGACCAATATGCTTCGCTTTGATTCCATCCCATTACTATCATCAAGGGTGTCCCGTCATTAGCTAATTCAATTTTTGCATGCTTATTTGTAAGTGTCACGGGATAATCTCTTTGAATGAAATTCGGAATGAAGACATTGTCATATACTTTGTTAGGATTCGGACTATTTGGCTTCTGTTCATACTTTACAATTGAAAATCCATTCTGCGATCCATCTGACATTCCTGCCACAAAGATATCTTTGTTTGAATTAACTTTTACCGAGGAGGCTCTGTCATCTACTCTTGCTGAGTATTCATTAAAATTATAATAATTAACCGGATGTGGATTCCAGCCGAAGCTTCCATCAAATCGGTTATATTTCACCGTTGCAAAATCAAGCCCGTTGCTTTGAGTAGCATTGTCATAATTAAACATATATCCCGAGACATATACATCACCTAGTG
>JALYRX010000103.1 GCA_030855105.1 Bacteroidota bacterium
GAGATAAACAGGATCGATGTCATCATACTTTACAAATTTTTTGGCTGCAGCACCAAATTGTGAAAGGTTAATAATCCTGTCTGTGAATGTTATTTTCTTTATTCTGGTGCCGTTCTTATTTATCTCATAAATTCTCCAGCTGCTGTCCCTGTGTTCAATTCCGGCAAAAACTATTTTTTGTCCGTTCCAATATACGCATGGCTGCTGAATATCTATTATTCTGATGTTGCCGAATGAAATACTGCTGTCAATAAGAGTGGAAACAATTCCTGATGCATCCCTGGCCATCAGCTTGCCACCGGTGACCTTGAATCTCGAAAATGCTCCCATGCCCGGTAGAAGTCCGGCATCCGGAAAAAAAATATTCCCGTTCGCCTCGTGATTTCTTGAGACAAATACAATCGGGGTGTCAAAGGTTTGAGAAAATGAAGCAGAAGGAATCAGATTTGCAAGAAAAAAAGTAAGTATCAAAAACTTTTTCACTGTAGAACTTGTCATATAATTTATTTAAATCAATTTAACGTATTTATGGATTTGTTTAAACTAATTAATTAAGGTATTAAAATATTACAATTGATAATAAAATTAGATTTAATTAAGTTTCAATACAAAAAAACAATTCCAAAATAATATAATTCACCATTTAATGAAAAAATTCTTTCCTTCATTTATACTAACCGTAAATTTTTTAACACCTTTAAATCCAGGCTATATCTTTGCAGATGGATTTAACAGCGTTCATACTTCTGACGGAGTTTACATTATTGCAGTCGGAGATGGTGGAAGAATATTCCGTTCACTAAATGGCGGCAATTCATGGTCAGGTTATAACGAACCTTCAGTAAATTTCAAAAGTGTTTTTACTTTGGGAAATGATGTATGGCTCTCGGTTGATAATGGAAAGATTTATAAGTCCAATAAAAACACTACCGTGCTTACTCCTTTTAACAGCGGAGTATTGACATCTATTAATTCTGTATTTTTCTTAGATGAGAACAAGGGTTATGCATGCGGTAATAACGGTGTTGTTATTAAAACTTTAAACGGGGGTTCAGTATGGTTCCCTTTAAATTCCGGTATTGGATCTGTCAAGCTCAACTCGATACATTTTAAGGATGCTTTAAACGGAATTGTGGTTGGAGATAATGGAAAAGTGTATCTAACGGTCGATGGTGGTTCATCCTGGACAACTGAAACTGTTCCTTCAACAACAAACATCCTGGATGTCATGTATTTTCCGGATGGTATTGTGTCTGTTGGTGAATGGGGTGCATTGCTTACCAAACCAAATGGCTCTCCATGGGCATCTGTGGATATGAAAATCATTACAGATATCCGGGGTTTAAGCGGTACTTCGATCAATGATGTTCACATTTGCGGAGGCGGAGGTTTTATAAGAAATAACGAAAACGGAAATGCAGCTTTTGCAACTTTTGAAAAAAATCCAATGCTCGCTAATCTGGTTGACATAATATATTTTGGTGATATCGGATTTGCTGTCAGCAGTTTGAACAATGCCGTGATAAAAACGGTAAACGGTGGATTAACATGGGAGCTTCCTTCAGGAACTTCTGTCAGCATGACATGGCAGTCTAAGCCCGGTGCTTCAGGAAGTTTCCTTGGAGACAACTTAAGTGTTCATCCTACGGATAGAAATACCATTTTTACAAATTTCAGCGGAAAAACATATGTAAGCAGAAATCGTGGCGAAACATGGACTCAGGTTGGAAATCAGATTCCATCTGCAAACAGACCGCATTCATTTTATGTAAGTCCTCTTGATACTAATATTTGGATTTGCGCAACTGAAGCAAACGGAGGAGATATTGTTACCAGGACAACCAATTACGGGCAAACGTGGAGCACTTCCATTGCAATGAATTTCAGTAATTATGGTGAGCCACTTCAAATCGATCAGAATAATCCAAACATATTTTATTTTGCTCCTGACAATGGCGGTTTCTATAAATCAACGAACAATGGCTTAACTTTTTCAGAGATAAGCGGTAACTACCCGTTCAGAAGTCCCTGCGATATTATGGTTAGTTATGATGACGGTAATACAATTTTTCTTGCAGATGGAACGACAGGAATTGGCTTAGCAGATCTTTTCAAATCAACAAACGGAGGACTAAACTGGACATTAAAATTTTCAAATCCAATGAGTTCCGAAATTCCAACTATGTCCAATACGATATTTGATAATAAGGTTGCCTGGATGACTAACTGGCCTGGCGGCAGTATTTATAAAACTGTTAATTCCGGCGAGAACTGGAGTGTGAATCATACCAACACTTTTTCGGGATGGGGTTCTGATATTTGTGATGAAGATCCTGATTTTATTATGACAGGGAGCTGGAGCCTTAACAATACTAGTTTTACAACTAACGGCGGAGAATCCTGGACCACTACACCCGGATTAATAGGTAATGGCGGAGTTATGATATTAGTAGACAGGGGTTACATTATAGGACAGGCAGGGAACAGTGTTTATAAGCTTAATATCCTTTATTCTGTTAATACAAGTGTAACTGAAAATATTATTTCGAATATTCCGAAAATTTTTGATCTTTCTCAGAATTTTCCGAATCCTTTTAATCCTACAACTAAGATCCGATATGATTTGCCTATTTCAGGTGATGTTGTATTGAAAGTATATAATGAGCTTGGGAAAGAAATGACCACATTGGTTAATGCCCATAAAAGTGCCGGAACTCATGAAATAACTTTCGATGCGGCTGAATATGCATCAGGAATTTATTTCTATAAGCTTGAATCGGAAGGACTGATTTCCACAAAAAAAATGCTTCTCGTAAAATAAATTTAAATTTTTAGCTCTTTCAAAGTTCAGATTATTTATAGTCTGAACTTTTTTTTTCATTAAATGAGATGACACATTAAATTTTTAATAGATCATTCAAATAAATTATTTCAAAAAACAGTCCGTTCAATTTCCGATTCACCACTATTGATTCAAACTTATTTAATAAATTAAATTTCGTTCATGCCGCCGATACTATCAGTTTTATTAATTGTTAAGCTTCTAAATGGGGAGTGAATTTCTTTTTATCATTAATTTAATTTCCTCCCTGATCTGAATATTACGCAATTCAATAATTGAATTAAAATATGAATCTTCTTAACTTCAAATAAACAAATTTAAAAATATTGAAAGAACAAAATTATAAAAACCACAAGCGGTATCTTATAGGATATCATGGTATAGCCTTCATATTAATCTTCATCCTCTTCACAGCATCAATATATAACGTGTATGTTTCTTTCAAAAATCAAAATGAAATCATAACGGGCATGATGTTTTTGATAACTTCCCTTTCGTTACTATTTTTATTTTTTTATTCAAGAATTTTTGCCCTGAAGGCTCAGGACAGAGCGATCAGAGCTGAAG
>JALYRX010000041.1 GCA_030855105.1 Bacteroidota bacterium
ATTTTGCATTTTCTTTTATTTTTATATGATACAAAAATAATCATTACCTAATTATTTATACACCCATTTTTTTATTTTCTATTTTATTTTCTATTTCTTGTGCTGAGTTTCTAGAGATGCCCTTAAGAGAGTAATACATTATTTCTACCGTTCGGGAGTTTAGCATCAATAGCATAAAATGTATTTCCATTGTATGAGGCATCCCACAAATATTTATCGTTAAATCCACCCTGATATGTTATTTCCCAATTTACTCCGCCATTATTGGTTTTAATTATTTTGCCCGAATAATCTGTGGTCATCGTTGGAAAGACCTGCTCGGTTGCAATGCCGGTAAATTCATTTAAAAAATACATACTCTTTATATAACAAAATTCAATACTATCCCCGTATTGATAAATCCAATCATCACCTCCATTTGTAGTTTTATAGATTTCCGCAATGCTGCCTCCGCCTCCAATCCATCCGGTCATTTCATTTATAAAATATGCACTATTGATATAATCAATCGGATGACTTTTTTTATTCCAGGATTGCCCGGAGTTTGTCGACTCAAGAAAAATACCCAAAAGGCAAAAGCAAAGAAGTTTGTTTCCGACATATTGTAAGGCTTGAGTGGAATTATTCAGGCTATCCAGTATTATCCAATGATCACCCCCATTTGTTGTCATATAAAAGCCACCCGCGGAAGAACTTCCAAAACTTGAAGTCACAAACCCCGTATTTTCATTGATAAATAATACATCTTCCAAATAGCCATTGGAGTTAAACTGAGAAACCCATTGCGAGAATGATAAATTTGTTATAGCAAAAAGTATAAATGATATAATTAAAATTTTCTTCATAAATTAGTTTATAGTTTAATACATCCTGATACAATTAAGTAACCCCGGCAAAATAGTTTAACAAGAATTATTTTAAGTGTACTGAACTTCTTTTTTATTTTGATTAAATTACTCAAATTAAATTACAAATTAAATTACAAATTAAATTACAAATGAAATTAGAAGATTTAACTTTAGAACAGCAGGAGAAGATCTCCGAGTTTGGCTTGAATACATGGTATGTTTTGGAGCTGCTGGGCGATTATAAAAAAGATCCTGACTCAGTAAGCGATAACTGGAAAACGCTTTTCAAGGAGTTAAATTTATCAAACGGAAACAACTCAACAACAGCTTCCAAAGTTCAAACATCAACTCCTATCAACGGACATTCGCAGGTTCAGACGCAACAACAGATCGCAATGCCTCAGCCGGTTGAAGGTGAGGAAGCTCAGATCATTAGAGGTGTCGGTGCAAAGATTATTGAAAATATGAATAATAGTCTGACTATTCCTACAGCGACTACATTCAGAACAATCCCCGTGAAAGTCCTTGAGGAGAATAGAAGAATAATTAACGATTATCTCAAAAAGAAAAATGGCGGGAAGATTTCGTATACTCACATTATCGGATGGGCAATAATCAAAGGAATCAAATTTGTACCGGTGATGAATAATGCCTATACTGTTATTAACGGTGAACCTAATCTTATAAAAAAACCAAATGTTAATCTCGGGCTTGCAGTCGATCTGCTAAAGAAAGACGGTAGTCATTCTCTTATTGTCCCCAACATTAAAAAGGCAAATCTGTTAAACTTTAAAAAATATTTTGATGCTTATGATGATATTATAAAACGGTCTCGAAATAATAAAATCGAAATTTCAGATTTCCAGGGAACATCAATAACACTTACAAATCCCGGGACACTTGGAACGGTTGCATCTACGCCGCGGCTTATGCTCGGGCAGGGAGCTATAATCGCCACCGGTGCAATAGATTATCCTGTCGAATACCAGGCAGTTACGAATGAAGTCATAACCAAAATAGGATTAAGCAAGGTAATGATGATTACAAGTACTTATGACCACAGGATTATCCAGGGAGCCGAGTCGGGTCTGTTTTTGAAAAAGATCAACGAACTCTTGCACGGCGGAGAAAATTTTTATGAAGAAATTTTTAATGATCTCGAAATCCCAATGTCACCTGTAAAATGGTCGATAGATAAAAATATTGAAGTTGCAGATGCAAATGAAAAAATTGATAACATAGAAGAAATTGAAAGACAGGCGAAAGCTATACAGCTGATCAACATGTTCAGGGTACGCGGTCACTTACTCGCACATCTTGATCCTTTATATTTAAAAGTTCAATACCATCCCGAGCTTGATCCCGCAAATTACGGATTTACAGTTTGGGATTATGACAGGGAGTTTATTACTGATGGTCTTGCCGGGCTGCGAACAGCTACCCTTAGAAAGATTTTGGAAATTTTATACCAGACTTATTGTGACAAGATTGGTGTTGAATATAAGCACATTCAGGACCCGGTACAAAAAGAATGGCTTCAGGAAAAAATGGAACGCAACAGAAACACTTCCGATTTTTCTAATGAAGAAAAAAAACATATTCTGTTTAAATTATCAGAAGCTGAAAATTTCGAAAAGTTTATTGATAAAAAATATATCGGACACAAGAGATTTTCACTGGAAGGTTCCGAAACAATAATTCCTACTCTGGATTATCTTTTGCAATGCGGGGCTGACAATGATGTTGAAGAAATGATTCTTGGTATGGCGCATAGAGGAAGATTAAACGTCCTTGCAAATATTATCGGTAAATCAATGTCAGCAATATTTTCCGAGTTTGAAGGAAATATAGATCCTAAGTCCGCTCAGGGTTCGGGAGATGTAAAGTATCACCTTGGTGCATCTGGTGAATATCATACGTTTGACGGAAATGAAATTAAAGTTTCTGTAGTATCAAATCCTTCGCACCTTGAATTTGTAAATCCGGTGGTTGAAGGAATTGTAAGAGCAAAACAAATGCGGAATAAAGATGATGCAAGAGATAAAACAATACCTGTATTACTACACGGTGATGCTGCTGTTGCAGGTGAAGGAATTGTTGCAGAGACTTTGAACTTATCGCAGCTCGACGGCTACAAGACCGGCGGAACAATTCATATCATTATAAATAATCAAATAGGATTTACAACTGCTCCTATCGATGCGAGATCTTCGGTGTATGCATCCGATGTTGCAAAGATAATCCAGGCTCCCATCTTTCATGTAAACGGAGATGACCCGGAAGCAACATTATTAGTCACACAGCTTGCTTATGAGTACAGAATGAAATTTAATAAAGATGTTTTTATTGATGTCTTCGGATACAGAAGGCTAGGGCATAACGAAGCTGATGAGCCGGCATTCACACAGCCGCTTATGTATAAGACTATTAGGAGTCATCCTTCGGTCAAAGAAATTTATCAAAAGAAATTGTTAAACGAAAAAACTATTACGCATGAAGAAGTTGAAGCGATGGAGAAGAAAATTTATGATAAGATGAATGAAAGTCATGAGAAAGTCCAGAAATTTAAATCGGATATTCCTCTTGCGGTGACCAAAGAACAAATTGCAGCTGCAGAAGCAAGAGTTGATACAAATGTCTCAATAGAAAAATTGAATGAAATCATAAAAGCAATAACGTCGCTTCCGGATACATTTAATATTCATCCGAAATTAAGAAAGTTCATTGAGTCGAGAAAAGAATTTTTAGAAAAAGATGTGGAAGTTGACTGGGCATTGGGTGAAGCGCTTGCATTCGGGAGTTTATTAGAAGAAGGAATTCCAATCAGATTAAGCGGACAGGACAGCTCACGGGGAACATTTTCTCAAAGACATATTGTGCTGACTGACGTGGAATCGGCTGATGAAATTATTCCTCTAAACAATGTTGCTCCCGATAAAGCATTGATCGAACCTTTGGACAGTTTGCTGTCGGAAGCCGCCGTGCTTGGATTTGAATACGGTTACTCAACAGCCGACCCTATCACTCTTGTTTTGTGGGAAGCACAGTTCGGAGATTTTGTAAATGCTGCTCAGGTTATAATCGATAATTTTATTGCGAGTTCATTTACGAAGTGGGGACTTCCGAATAATCTTGTAATGCTTCTTCCTCATGGCCAGGAAGGACAGGGACCTGAGCATTCAAGCGCGCGGCTTGAAAGATTTTTAACATTATGCGCTGATGATAATATGATAGTATGCAACCCTACAAGTTCGGAACAGTATTTTCATTTATTGAGAAGACAATCAAAGCAAAGTAAAAAAAGACCTCTTGTAATACTTACTCCGAAAAGTTTACTAAGACTTCCGGAAGCTAAATCAAAAAAAGAAGAATTTACAAAAGGAGAATTTAATGAAATCATTGATGACACTCTTTCGGATAAATCTTCGGTTAAAAGAGTTATTGTTACGAGCGGAAAAGTTTATTATGATTTATTGAAGTATAGAAAAGAACAAAATATTTCAAATATATCTTTAGTACGTTTGGAACAATATTATCCATACAATAGCAGTGACATGAAAGAGGTTTTAAGTACATATGAAAACGCAAAGGAAGTTGTGTGGGTGCAGGAGGAGCCGAGAAATATGGGTGCATGGAATTTTCTTGCAATATTGCTTAACAATGATTTAAATAAAAACCAGAAATTATATTGCGTTAGTAAAGCTGAAAGTGCAAGTCCTGCAGAAGGCTCATTGTCAAAGTTTAATGAAACACAAAAGGAATTATTAAGACTTTCTTTTTCTGATGAGATAAAACAAGTATTCTAACTTCATCTCAGAAAAAAAGTTTAAAAACATATTATTGGTTATTTACAGTAGTATTGTAAATAAATATTAGTTCGTCTTTAGCTTTATTAATGTCATCGGTAGAAATTACTGTAACGGGTTTCTTTCCTTTGTCTTTATACTTCTTATCATAATATTCTGTTATCATAATTTCTGTAAATTCATAGACCTTTCCTGAATCCAGAAAATTTATAAGCTCATTGAAAACACTATTGCTCAACTGCTGTTTAAAGAAATAACTTTTCTCAAGCATAATTCTTTTCATCAGAATTATTCCTCTTAAGTCATCACCGAAATAATCCCGGATAATTCTTTTTATTCGATTTTCCATTGAACCAATTATTTGTATTGCAGGTGCGCTTTCCATTTTTTTGTATAAATTTCCCGGGACATCAAACCTTCCAACTTTTTTACTTTCACTTTCTATGAGATATGGTTGATTGATTAATTCAGTTAATTGGTTAATTTGTGAATTAAAATATATTTGAGAATATATATTATTTTCAAATGCAGTCTGACTCTGAACAGGTTTATAGTTTTTAATTTCATATGGAATATGACCGAGCAGGCTTGAATAATGACGTGCTGCTTCCTCCAAATCAATTACGGATAAATCATGTGAAACACTTTTCAATAATTCAGTTTTACCGCAGCCGGTTAAACCGGATAATTCTATTACATCATAGGGAAATATTTTTTGAGAAAACAGATCATTCACCTTTTTTCTGAATGACTTATGACCGCCTGTTAGAACGGAAGATTTATATCCAAGGTCACTGATCAACTTTGAAAGATAGCTGCTTCTGCCACCTCCGCGCCAGCAGTACACATAAATAGTTTTTCCCGCAGCATTGTCATTGCTTAGAAATTCTTTTAGAGATTCTGATTTCGGATCTGCATATTGCATTGCAAGCCATAGTGCAGAAGATTGAGAATACTTTTTATAAATTAATCCAACATTGTGGCGTTCAAAATTAGTTAAGACAGGAAAGTTATAAGAAAAAGGAATTGCCGATTCTTCAAATTCTTTTTCTGAGCGGGCATCCAATAGCAAAATGTTATTGTTATTTTTTAAAGAATCGAGAAGATGTTCGATTGAAATTTTTTCAATTTCATATGAACTAAGAATTGATTTTAGAGATGAAGTATTTTTTGTATCAACTGTGCGGATAAATTCAAACAGTTCTTTTGGATTGTTATCTATAATCATTTCGCAAATTTTTAACACTAAGGTACAAGGACACTAAGAAATATTTAGAAAAAATTATTTAAATTGATAAAAAATTACTTAATAGATCATTTGTTGTCCAAAACATTTTGATAAAACTTTATTTCCTTTAAATTCATTTTATTTTTTAATAAAGTTAAGGTTGTTATACTCAACCCCTTTACATCAAATAATTTTTTAACTTAAATTCAATTACCCCCTTTAATTTCCCCCGTATAAAGAGAGTGTCTCAAAACTATATTTTATTGAACCACATAGACACATAGAAAATAGAGAAAGTGGATTTTTATAACAAATTAAGCTATGTGACCTCTGTGTCTATGTGGTTAAAAAATGTTTTGAGACAGACTCTAAAGGGGGGTAGGGGGGATTCTAATGATGAATTATCAACTTTAGAATATTTGCAAAGTTTATTTTGAACGGATGTATTAATAGATTTAAAGCAAAAATTAATTTTCAAACTCTGCTCTTTTGCGTCTTTATGTTGAAAAATATCATTCATAGTCAAACACAAGTGTCCCTGCTTTCATTTCATCTGACGTATCAAAAACCTCTCCAACAAAATTCGCAAATATGTCACCGCCTTTGTGAATCTCTGACAAAAGAGGATTTGCATTCTCTTCAGGAACAGAAATTAATAATCCTCCGGAAGTCTGCGGATCATAAATCAAATGATCTTTTATTTCATCCAAACTTCCTGCATTAATAACAAAATCTTTGACGTATTCACGGTTAGACTTATCGCCGCGAGTTAAATGATTTTGACTAATAGCCCATTCTGCTCCGTTTAGTATTGGAAGATCTTTGATTTTAAATTTAAAAGCAACTCCACTTTCCTTTGCCATCTGCATCGAATGTCCTGCGAGACCAAAGCCGGTAATGTCTGTACATGCGTTTGCGTTATTTCGGATCATGCACTCCGAAGCATTTTTGTTTAGACGCGTCATTGAACCGATAAGAAGCTTATAATATTTTTCCTCGAGAATGGAAAATTTAATAACGTTATTCAAAACGCCTGTGCCCAGTGGCTTTGTCAAAATTAATTTATCTCCGGGTTTTGCAGAATTGTTTCCGAGGATTTTATTAGGATGAATGGTCCCTGTAACTGCAAGTCCGTAAACAATGTTGGTAATGTCGATCGAATGTCCGCCTATAATTACTGCACCTGATTCTTTGACTTTATCAACGCCGCCCCGCAGTATTTCTTTTAAAATATTTAAATCGTCCTTTTGTGGAAACGCAAGTATATTCAAAGCGTTGATAGGTGTTCCCCCCATTGCATAGACATCGCTCAAAGCATTAGCGGCTGCAATTTGGCCGAACAAATACGGATCATCAACTACAGGTGTAAAAAAATCAGTTGTGTGGACCAATGCAAGCTCATCATTGATCTTATAAACTCCGGCATCATCTTTTCCTTCGAATCCAACAAGAACATTTTCGTTTGTGTGCCATGTTATCTTTTTCAGTGTTTCTGAAAGTATGTGAGGAAAAATTTTCGCAGCACAACCGGCGGATGTTACCATTTGGGTTAGTCTTACGGATTCATCTTTCATAATTAATTATTCACCGTGTTTAAGGAAGACTGTAAAGATTAAGGTTAGCTTCTTCTTTTACATCGATATATCCGATCGGACCTTGTGTATTACTTACTAAAATATCTTTAATCCTGAAATCTCTTTTTATCATCCCTTCTTTTGAGAAATAATCAAATGAAATATAATTTGTATCAGGAGTAGGAGAGCTGTAATACCAGTTTCTTTGTATCTTTATGCAATAAAATGTTCCACTTGGCAGAATCAATGTTTCAAAATCTGTAAATGTTTTTGTAATACGTGTAGTGTCGGCTGCAGAAATGTAGGTAATAAAATTCCATTCTTCATTTTGAACTATTGGATATTTTATTGCAGTAGTCGGAGGATCATCAAAGATCAAAGAGCCGCTGACAGAATTGTCACTATTATAATAGTAATAAATTTCATTCAATGAATTGAAAGTCTTTCCATTCACCGAATAAATTAAATGTGTATTTAAAGGGCGGTAAGGACCAAAGTTTACTCCGTCGGAATAAAATGCAATTCTTATTAACCCGCTGTCGGTTTGCTTATAATATTCTAACGTGGTGTGGCTATGTGCCGGCTCGCTATGGGAATTTCTAAGAAGTCTTAAAGTGTCACCATTAATCACGGTATCTCTTACGATGGATGCGTCACCGTAGCCGACCAATGTATCACGACCAAAATATACGCTCAGAGAATCCGGTCTCAAATTTGTTACAAAGTTTCTTGTAGTATAATACCAAAAGGAATTTATATTATACGGATACTTGAAATTATTTTGATTTAAAGTAGGCTCGACAGTTGGATTAATAACTTCATCATTCTGATCACCGCATGAAATAATGAAAGATGAAAATAAAAACAAAATTAACATGTAATATTTAATTCCCATAAATTCTTTTTTTTGCGGGCAAAATTTTCCCGGATACTTCACCAAATCCGATTTTATATCCGTCACCTTCACACCAGCCGGAAATATTGAGTGTATCACCATCGTGCAAAAACTTTCTTTCTTCTCCGTTTGGGAGTTTGATGGGTGTTGTTCCTCTCCAGGTCAATTCAAGTAAACTTCCGTATGAATCTTTTGTTTGGCCGCTGATCGTACCTGAGGCAAGTAAATCTCCTGTTCTCATATTGCATCCGGTTATTGTATGGTGTGCAAGCTGCTGGCAAATATCCCAGTACAAATTTTTAAAATTGGATTTTGAAATTATATACGCTGCATTCATATTTTCGGTTTTCAAACTCACTTCTAATTTAATATCATACATCCAATCGCCTATGCTTTGTAGATAGGGAAGAGGTTTAGGATCTTGTTCGATACGTTTTGTCTTAAAGGGTTCTAAAGCTTCCAGTGTAACAACCCATGGCGATATAGACGTTGCAAAATTTTTTGCAAGGAACGGACCAAGAGGAACATACTCCCATTTCTGAATATCTCTTGCACTCCAGTCATTAACCAGCACCATTCCGAAGATATGATCTCCTGCTTTCTCAACCGGGATCGGCTCGCCTAATTTGTTTCCTGTTCCAATAAAGAAACCTGTTTCAAGTTCGAAGTCAAGAAGTTTCGTTGGTCCGAATGAAGGTAATTCAGCTTCATCTGCTTTTGTCTGACCTTTGGGACGAATAATATCTGTGCCGCTTAAAACGATTGAACTGCTCCTGCCATGATATGCAACCGGTAAGTGAAGCCAGTTAGGTAACAGCGCATTTTCTTTTCCGCGAAACATAATTCCGACATTTGTAGCATGCTCTCTGGAAGAATAAAAATCCGTATAATCACCGATCTCAACCGGCATGAGCATTTCAGCATCATGAATTGAAATCAAACATTCTTTTCTCAAACTTTCGTTGTCACGCAGAGTAGAATTATCAGCGCTCAGTAAATCTTGAATTTGATTTCTTATTTCACTCCACGCTTTTTTCCCTAAAGCCATAAATTCATTTAAGGAAGAACCTGAAAAAATTTGCTTTTCTTTGATCGAAGTATTATCGAATAACCCTTTCTTTTCAATCAAAGAAAGATCAAGGATAAAATCACCGATTGCTATGCCGGCTTTTGCACAGGCATTTGTTTTATCTTTAAATATTCCGTACGGAAGATTTTGAATAGGGAAGTGAGAGTCAGGTTTTACATCTATAAAAGATTTCAATTTGGAGTTATCAGCCATTAATTTTTATTTAAGAAATATTAAAGAAGGTTAAAAGATTTAAGATCATTTGTTGGATCATCAAAGCTGCAGCTTCCAAATGAAAGAACGAGGTTTTTCCGGGCAAAATCAATATCTTCGATTCCTATAGTCCAATCTTTCCATGAAAAACTTTCGTCTGTAAAAATAAAATTTTTCGGATTTTCATCAACTAAAATTTCTTTTATTCCGAAATTAGTAATGTTATGTCTCATTGCAATTATTCCTGCTCCGAAAATATTGATAAATCCATACATCTTTGTTGAAAGTTCTTTGTCAAAATGTCTAAATGGATGATGGAGACCTGCTGTGAATTTCATTTTTATCTGACGGTCAATGCATTCTCTTATACAGTATGAAATTTTTTCCGGATTCGGAAAAGTATAAGGTTCAACTCCTCCTGTTCTCAATTTGTAACCGCAGTCCGGATTACCTTCGTTGTGAATTTCGATTCCGTTTATCAAACACTTTATATCTTTTTTCCATTCACTTCCAATATATTCTTCGAAGAAAATAAAAACCGGCTGTGATATATTTTTTTGAATAGTATCAGATATAAAATCAATGAGTTGAGATATTTTTTTTGAATTATGATTAGCGATTATTTCATTGTGAAGTTTAATTTCAAAGGTATTGGTTTTTAAAGTATTGCCTGATTCTGAAATAAAATCTTTCCATGTATTTACATCATGTTGGAAATTATTTTTAAAGTCATCTAAGTCATGTCCGCCTCTTCCAAGTACTGAAATATTTATATCTTTTTCATCGGGATGTTTGCTTTGAATTAAATTCTTCAAATCCTGAAACATTTTCACGGGACAAATAAAGTTTGAAAGAATCCATTTGTAATTACTGCTTCTATATTTTATATAATAACCAAAAGCTTCTGAAAGTGATAACTTGGCTGGCGGAAATAAACCGGCATAGTCAATTAGATTTTCACAAAAATATTTTATGCTTTTTTTAGGTTGTTCACTCATTCATTTGAATTTTTTTTTCAGGTTGCTTAAAATAGACATTATTAATTCATAAATAAATTTATTTAAATAGACATGATGAATTTTTTAGAAGTTTGGCTGTAAGACAATCGCAATGTTTTGATTATAAAGATATGTAATTTTTATTCAGAACAAAGAGGAATTGAGTGTATGAACACAACAAGTCCTCCGGTAAAAATTATAATTATTTAAATTTGATGTAAGGATTGCCTTATCACTACAAATTACAAAAGAATTATTGTTTGAATCTATACACGACAAAAATTGTGAGTGCAATTAAATTTTGTTGTGTACTTAGAATGTTTGAATAATTCAGAGATATAAATTGAATTTTGAATTATAATGATTTATTTTAAGACAAATTAAAAAATATATTTTAAAGATATCCGGATCTGGTTTTTATAATGACAAATCCCCATTATATTTATACAATATAATATTCTATAATATTTTCACAAAATTAAATTATGGCAGATGAAAAATGTTAACAATTGTTTTTTAATAATTCTTTTTAATTTCATTTTTTTAAGCACTTCCGAATCTGCTACATTTTATGTAAATGCAACAACAGGAAATAATGGAAACTCTCCTGCACAGGCACAAAATAACGAATCACCCTGGCAAACTGTACAATATGCAATTGATAATGCTGCAGTTTCAAACGGAGATAATATTGTTGTCAGCGAGGGAACCTACTCCGGTTTCAATTTAACCAAACGATTAACTGTCATAGGTGCATGGAAAGGCTCTAATCCTGTTGTCAATACGGTTTTTAATTCAGTAGTAACTTTAAATGCAACTGGTGGAAATTCGTCAGAAAGAATGGTTCTTAAAAATCTTCGTATCGACGGCTCCAGCGGTGATGCGATTGATGTAAGGAAAAGTTTTGTAACTCTCGAAAATGTTTTTGCAACTAACTCTTCTCTCAACGGAATCAGAATAAACGAAAATGCTCTTCAGGATATCCGGATTGAAGCATGTAATATAAATGCAAACGGATAAGCGGGGATTTATTTTCCGACTTTTGCCGGAGTTGATGGTTTCATTATGAGAAACACAACTGTAAATAACAACGGGAGTTTTGGAATTGCTGCTTTTCAAAGAAGATTAAATCCTACGGAAATTAAAAACTTACAAATTTCTCATTGCACGTTTGTAGATAATAACCCGTCAAATCAGACGGAAGGTCACACAATATATTTTGAAAAACTTAAGAATTCTGTTTTTGAAAATATTTCTGTCGTAATGCCGGCAGGTAATAACTGGATCGGCATCGATATTAATCTTCTCAGCAGACTTGATTACTCTAACATATCAATTTTAAATTCAAGGATCACACGCTTAACACCCGGAAGCGGAATATGGATTCAGGCAAGAAACGATTTACCTGACCCTCCGGCTATGCTGGATACTGTATTGATTAGAGGAATGATTTTTACAAATTGCGATACGAATATTGCTTTCAACCACGATGTAAAAAATATGACAGTTGACAAATGCGACTTAAGCACTTACTCAAGGTACGGTCTGGTAAATTTTGCAGACCCGGGAGGAACAATTAATGCCGACAATAATAAATGGAAAAATGGTGGAACTCCCGATACGACTGTAATCTCAAGAGGTATGTTAGCAAACGGCAGCAACATTATTGCGGCAATGCCATCAACCAATGGAATTGTTATTAATATGGGTATTACCGGAACCGGGATTCCGCCGGGGACATTGGTAACATCTGTATCACCAACTACAGTGACAATGAGCAATCCCGCAACGACTAACGGTACGGTTTCTCCGATAATTTTTGCATTCAACTTTGCAACCTCTACCAGCATACTTAGAACTTCCTTGAATTTTATAACTACCGGAAATCCTTTACCTAATACAATTGTAAATCAAGTGAATGTAAGTTTTAATAATTTAAACGATGCGATATCGGGAACTTCGGGCGGCGGTACTATCTGGAATTTACCTGCAGGCTTGATTGGAGGGATAACGCTTATAAATAAAAATTTAAAATTGATCGCACCCGGCGCAGGATTTTTACATGCTCCAAGCCTGACAACTTTTGAAGTTCTAAGTGTTCAGACAGATTCATTTAAAATGGGAAGTGACTTTGCAGTATCCGGCAGTTTTGTAAATAGAGGCAGTAATAATAATTCAAATGGTTTTAGCGGTACTACCTTCATAGGGGAGGACAATACTCTTTTGCTAAACGGAAGTATTAATAGTGGAGCTTTAATTGTAGGAGGAGCCCGATCGGATATTTTTGTCGGGGGCACATGTGCTAATGCATTTTTACCGGGAGTTATTGACGGGTTACGAACACTTCAGCTTAACAGAACAAGTGGAATAAGTCTTTCTGATTCATTAAGATTGCACAGGTTATTATTTTTACAAAACGGATTACTTTCACTTGCTGATAAAAATTTAACATTAGATCCTAATGCAACAATCTTTGCTCCATTCACTTCAACAAGTTATGTCAATACAAACGGAATTGGAGAATTAAGAAAAGACCTGAATTCTTCTACACCAACTTTTTTTCTTTTTACAATCGGGAGTGGTTCATATTCGCCAGCCTCATTATTTTTTTCCGGCTGGAATCCAGCTATCGGTTCATTTGTCAGCTCAAGGGTTGTAAATTCGAAACATCCATACAACGGATGCATTACCGATTATTTAAACAGATACTGGGTCATGAGTCAAAACGGAATTTCGATTATAAATGCTAATGCAAAATTTTCTTATGTTGACGGAGATGTAGTTGGTAATGAAGCAAACATAGACGGAGCGAGGTTTAACGGATTTTTGTGGAATACTTATGGTCCTTTAAATGCTGCAGCAAATACTTTCACAACAGGTAATTTAAATTCTTTCGGAGATTTTTCCGGGGGAAGTGCATCATGCCTTAACAGCAACTCATTTACAGAAGTTAATACTAAAGTCATATTACAAGGTTCTTACGATGGCGGAGGTAATATGAGAATTTCACTTAATACATTAGGATTTATTCCTTTGTCTCAGCCGTACAATACTTCGCAGTACAATTACTATGGTTCCGAAAGCGTTGTTGGTATTCCTGCCGGAGTTGTAGACTGGGTTTATCTTGAGCTAAGATCAACTGCAGCCGGACTTCCTGTTACAAACGGCCGAAGAGCAGCTTTTATAAAAAGTGACGGATCATTGGTAGATATTGACGGAATAAGTCATGTAAAATTTCCGGGACTAATTGCAGGAAACTATTTTGTTGTAGTAGGTCACAGAATACATTTACCTGTTATGAGTAATAATGCCGAACCGCTAAATACTTCAAGCAATCTATATGATTTTACAGACGGCTTGTCAAAATACTATGAAGGAGAGGCAAAAAATTTAGGTGATGGTTTCTTTGCAATGTATGGCCGGTTAATCTCAACCCTTATAAATAATGAATTCAAAGCTGCAAACTATTATACTTTGAAATTTACCTCAAACGGATTATCAAGCGGAGTTTATTTTTATACAATTAAAACAGAGAAAAATACAGAGACAAAAAAAATGACGCTGATTAAATAAAAAAACTGTAAATAATAAATAGTAGGGGCGAAAATTTTTCGCTCCTACGGAAACATTATTTGCAGATTATTTTTGAATTCAAATTTCCGAATAAATCTCTCAAGGTCTTATAACAGTGACAAAATTAAATATATTATTATCTGCTAATGTCGCATCTGCAAGATCAACTATTTCGTCGCCGTTAAGATCCGTAATCACATATCCGGATAGAAAATTAAATGCATGATTGTTAATCGTGCTGCCGTCTATAATGTCTACAATTCCATCCTGATTAACATCTACGCTGTATATAGCGTATCTCTGAGTTGAACCAAGATCATCAACAAGTTATCATATTATTTCCATATGCTTTAGATGCCGCGGGCCTAAAATTATAAATCGATAACCGGTCTGCAAAAGTAACAGGATTCGATCAAAAATAAAGTTTATCTTATACTGTTACCAAAATTTAATTAAATAAAATAATGAAAAATTATATTCTTAAAAGTCCCGTATTGGTGCTGCTTATTATTCTGGTATCAGCCATTTCCATAAAGTCACAGACTATACAGTGGACAAATACATACGGCAGCACTGCTCAGGATGGCGGTGAATCAATGGTTTTGACAAATGACGGCGGAATAGCTATTGCTGGTTTTAAAAGCGCAAATAATACAAAGGATGTTCTTTTAATGAAAACAGATTCTCTGGGTAATGAGACATGGAGCAGAACTTACAATCACGGGATTAACGACTGGGGAAGATCTCTGCAAAAGACAAATGATGGCGGATTTATTATTGCTGGCATGACTGAAGTGAATTCTCAAACCCATGATCCGTTTTTGATAAAAACAGATAGTGAAGGTAATTTGCAATGGCAGCAGCAGTATGATTATGGTTTTGGTGAAGATGACAGAGCACATGCTGTGTGGCAAACTTCTGATGGCGGTTATATTCTTGTCGGTCAAACCTGGCTTATACATGGCTCTTTTGGTAATTATGATATGTATATGGTAAAAACCGATATGAACGGTAATGTTCAATGGAAGAAAGTATTCTTCCGGGAAAATGATGGAGGTGATGTTGCATTAGGTGTTCAGCAGCTTGATGACGGCGGGTATATAATCGGCGGGTTTACTCAAAGCTCTTCATGGGCTTCTTACATTGTAAGGACTGATAGTTTAGGAAATACCATATGGAGTAATATATATGAAGGAGTCTGGCAAAGTGAATGTTATGATATACAGGCTACTCCGGACGGTGGTTTCATACTGACAGGAACAGAATCATCTTTTGATACAGATACAGATCTTTTGATGATAAAATTGAATTCTAATGGTAATCTATTATGGAAAAAAATTTACGGTACTAAGGATGCTGAGCAAGGTGAATTTATTCAGCAGCTACAGGATGGCGGTTACATAATTGCAGGAATGTCATCGCACGGAGCAGGCAGTTATGATATGTATGTCGTAAGAACAAATTCTGCAGGTGATTCTCTATGGTCAAGAACAATTGGCGGAGTCAGTGATGATCGTGCCTTTTCAGTAGCATCCCCACAACTAGGAACTTATTTTGTAACAGGATGGGCATGGTCATACGGGATGGGTCAGGGAGATGTTTATCTGGTCAAATTGTCTGAAACATCTTCGGGAATTACTGAAAATAATTCCATTCCGGGATCTATCGAATTAAAACAAAATTATCCTAATCCATTTAATCCCTCAACCGGAATTCAGTTTGGATTACCGGTAAAATCTATAGTGTCTGTTATCGTATCTGATGCCGTCGGCAGGACCGTAGAAGAATTAATTAACAGCACCTTAGGTCCCGGGAATTACGAAGTTAAGTTCGATGGCAGCAATCATTCAAGCGGAATTTATTTCTATACTCTAAGAATTGGTGCTTATGTTGAAACTAAAAAAATGATACTTTTAAAATAACCCGACACAGTTGAATGTTTTATGTATCGGGACGGAAGTCCCGACACCATGACAAACGCCTGCGGTCGGACAGGCAACAATAAAACATTCTCCTTGTTGGTGGCCGTCGCTTTCCAACCAAAGAAAATTTTATAAAAATTAAATAAATTCCCATACCTGTAAATACCGGTACACTCGATATTCATTTATGATTAGCTGAAAAAATCACAACAATTTTATAATTAAAAGAAATATTAATGTCATTCAGAACCGAACATGATACTATGGGGGAAGTGAAAGTTCCTGCAGATAAATACTGGGGAGCTCAAACGCAGCGCTCGATAGAAAATTTTAAGATTGGGAATAATCTCATGCCCAAAGAGGTTATTTATGCTTTTGCAATATTAAAGAAAGCAGCTGCGGAAGGAAATACAGAAAGCGGAGTATTAGATAAAAAGAAATCTGAATTGATCGGTAAAGTTGCTGATGAGATTCTTCAAGGAAAACTCGATGATCAGTTTCCGCTTGTTGTCTGGCAAACAGGTTCGGGTACGCAATCAAATATGAACGTGAATGAAGTAATTGCAAACAGGGGACATGTAATAAACGGTGGGAAATTAAATGACGAAAAAAAATTATTGCATCCGAATGATGACGTAAATAAATCACAGTCATCTAATGATACATTTCCTACTGCAATGAATGTAGCTGCTTATAAAATGATTGTTGAGCATACAATCCCAAATGTAATGAAGCTTACAAAAACTCTCGAAGAAAAATCCCGGGAATTTATGGATGTGATTAAAATCGGGAGAACACATTTTATGGATGCGACTCCATTGACATTGGGTCAGGAATTTTCGGGTTATGTATCCATGCTTAAACATGGTATCAAAGCCATAGAAAATACACTCGAACATTTGTCAGAGCTTGCACTTGGCGGCTCTGCTGTTGGAACAGGCATCAATGTTCCGGAAAATTATGATAAGCTCGTTGCGAAAAAAATTTCGGAATTAACAGGACTTCCCTTTAAGACAGCTCCGAATAAATTCGAAGCTCTTGCCGCAAACGATTCAATTGTCGAAACTTCGGGTGGATTAAAAACTCTGGCAGTGAGCTTGATGAAAATTGCTAACGACATAAGAATGCTTTCATCAGGTCCAAGAAGCGGAATAGGGGAAATTCTCATTCCTGAAAATGAACCCGGCTCATCTATTATGCCCGGGAAAGTTAACCCGACTCAAGTGGAAGCAATGACAATGGTCTGCGCACAGGTGATTGGAAATGATATGGCGATAACAGTCGGAGGACTCAGCGGACACTTTGAATTAAATGTTTATAAGCCAATGATGATTTACAATCTTCTTAATTCGGCAAGGCTTATCGGTGATGTAAGTAAATCTTTTAATGAAAATTGTGTGATTGGTATTGAACCTAATTATTCCGTTATAAATAAAAATCTGGAAAATTCATTAATGCTCGTGACTGCTTTGAATCCTCACATCGGCTATGAAAATGCGGCTAAGATCGCGAAGAAGGCACATAAAGAAAATAAAACATTGCGTGAAGCGGCTATAGAACTGGGTTTGCTTACTGATGCGGAGTTCACGGAAAAAGTTGATCCGAAGAAAATGGTGGGGAAGATAGATAAGAATGAGAATTAAAAATTAATCATTTACAAGTTAAATTCATCGCAAAATGGTAAGAAAATTAATGCGCTAAAGATGGAATGATGTTAAACTCTTTAAGGGCTCACAATACCACTAACGTTAATTTGCAATAAACCTTAGTAGAAATGATTGTAAATAGGGTCAAACCTTATTAGCTTATCACACACAATAAGGAAATAAGGTCATTAATTCGTAATATTTTTTCTACTAAGGTTTAGAATATTTATATGTACAATAATAATTTTGCACAAAAATAATAAAACTTTTTAGTTCTGGCTATGCCAGTTTAAGAATTAGGAATTAAGAATTGATTGAATATGAAATTTAATGATGAAGTGTTTAATGAGTTTCCGGTTTTGGAAACTGGCAGACTGTTATTAAGGGAAATTACTCAAAATGACGTGAATGAAGTGTACAAAATATGTAGTAGTAAAAAAGCCATGAAATATTTCGGAAAGCTCCCCTTTAAAACAATTTTAGAAGCAGAGGAAAGAATTAGCGCTACAATTGACGCCTATAAAAATAAAGAAGGAATCAGGTGGGCAATAACTTTAAAAGGTTCTGATGAATTAATCGGAAGTGCGGGAATTTGGCGATTGGTTAAAGAACATTTTCGAGGGGAAATCGGATATGAAATTTATCCTGACTATTGGAAGAGAGGCATAATGTATGAAGCCTTAACTGAAATAATTAAATTTGCATTTATAAAAATAAATTTACATACGATTGAAGCAAATATTGATCCTAAAAATATTGCTTCTGAAAAGTTATTATTAAAGTTACGATTCGAAAAAGAAGGATATCTGAAAGAAAGTTTTTATTTCAATAATAAATTTGATGATACTGCAATTTATTCTTTACGAAGAACTAAAAAATATTTTTAAATTAACTGAAGTTGACCGCTTCTTTATTGAGAGCAAAAGATTTACCACTAATTTAAATATATTGATGAAATACAGAAGACATACTTGACCCAAATTGTTACAAACCCTTTGCGTGCTTTGGGTTATTAGAATTTAAAAATCCTAATGAAAATTCGTGATAAATGATAAGCAAGGCAGTTATCATATGCATAGAACTGATATTATTTTTCATAATGGGAAAATTTAGTAGATACAATTTGATAAAAAAAAATGTATTTTTACTCAGTTCATAAAAAGTGTTCACAATTGAAAAGGAAGAACATGCCCCTGAAAGAATATTCAAAACCAAAACACCGAAGAGACATACCTAAAGAGCACATAGAATTCGAGAGATTGAGATCTACAGTCCTTTAAAATAAATAATGTATATTATCATTACAGGATATTTAATCAGAGTTATATTCTTTTTTGAAATTTGCAAGCAGTCAAATAAAAATAGGGGTTTACACTTATGAGAATAAGTATAATCATTTATTCTTTTTGGAAAATAAATTTGGTGATTTTTGAAGAGAGAAAAAATGGCGACAGCATTACTTCAGGGAAATGTCAGACCCAACGCAAAAAATAAAGCGGAAATATAATTGCAATCGAAACCAGAATAATTGAATTGGGTTTTGATTAGATAACAACTGACGAAAAGGTTGATCCGAAAATAAATAAATTATTTTTTCAAAAAAACTAAAAATAAAACATCATGAAAATTCAAAATAACAAATTAGTAGCAGATCCAAATGATCCATCTGTATCTTACGATAATTCTCCTAATCAATCGGGAGTGTTAAATCCGCAATATCTAATAATACATTACACTGCAGGAAGAAGCTTAAATTCAAGCAGAGATTGGTTTAAAAATCCTGCAGCAAAAGCTTCTGCGCATTTAATAATAGGCATTGACGGAAGTATTATTCAAATGGTACCATTCAATAAAATTGCATGGCATGCAGGTATAAGTTCTTGGAAAGGTTTAAATGGTATGAATAAACATTCAATTGGAATTGAACTTGACAATCCCGGTAAATTGAAAAAAGTTGGCAGTAAATATATTGCATGGTTCAGTCAGGATTTTCCGGAAGATAAAGTCATTGAAGCTGCTCACAAACATCAATCAAGTCCGGCTTTCTGGCATATTTTTTCACAGGCACAACTTGAATCCTGCATCAAAGCAAGCCAGACAATATTTAATCATTATAAACTTAAAGATATTCTCGGGCATGAAGATATTGCACCTTTGAGAAAAGAAGATCCGGGTCCGGCATTTCCGATGGAGTCGTTCAAAACTAAAGTAATAGGAAGAAATATCAATGCAGCTGAAATTTACACAGTTACAAAAGACGGAACATATTTCAGAACAGGTCCCGGAACTGATCAGGGAATTATTGGCACTTTAGATAAAGGGGTGAAAGTAGAATTTATCAAAAGTCATATTAACTGGTATTTCGTGACTTTGAAAGATAATGTTAGTTTGATTTCAGAGCCGGAAGGGTGGATACACAATAGTTTACTTGAAAATTAAACTGAAATTGTTTTTTGATTTTGATTCACTATATTGATCGCTTAATCATTGATTGAAAAAAATAGCCACGAATTTCACGAATTAGGCACGAATTTTTTAATAATGTTTTTGCTTTTATTGTTTTTAGTTCGTGAAAATTCGTGTAATTAGTGTTAAATCTTTTGCTCTAAAGAAGCAGTCAACTTTTGCAATTTAAATGAAAGTACTAAAAGAAATAATGATTAAAACTTTTATTCAGGTGAAGTTTATGTTAGGTACATTCAGCAAATAGGGCAGCTAACACATTGCAATAGAAAATATATTTTAAAAACATTAACGAAAGGAAAATCAAATGGCAACAGTAATAATTCAGGGAAGTGTCGGTTTAAACGGCGAAAATAACCCTGTGGATGTAATTGCAATCAAAAGCAGATTAGTCGAGCTCGGTTTTGATTGGTTAACTGCAGACGATCAGATAGGTCCGGTAACAATCTAGGCTATTAAGTTATTTCAAGCGATAAAAAATGGCTTTGATAATATTACATCCAAAAGTGACGGACGCATTAATGTTGGAATGGATACTCTTATGTGGTTACAAGCAAAGAACGCTCCGCATTGGGTGAGGATGCCTCCAGGCTCAAAAGAAGAAGGATATTTTAACCGGGAAGTAAGTAATTTAAGCGATAATCATGATTTCGGAACCGACTGGCTTGCAGATACTTTGACTGAAACCGGTGCTCAATATAAAAGGGATTATTTAGATGCAAATCCAAATGCAACTCTATTGACTCTTAACGATGCAAGTATCCCTGCAGGTGGTGATACACCCAGTCATGCAGGTCATGAGACAGGACTAGTAATTGATGTTTATCTTCCGCGTAAAGATGGTAATTCCGGAGGAATAACAGTTGACAGTAGTGATTACGACAGAAAAGCAATGAGAGCAATTATCAAAGCATTTCTGGCACAACCTCTTGCTGATCAGGTTTTTTTAAATGATTCAGTTTTGATAAAAGAAGGTTTATGCAGATTTGTCACGGGTCATGGTAATCATGCGCATTTTGAGATTATGCCGCCGGAGAGAGTGATGGAATAATAATTTAGATATTAGGTTAATTATTTTACTTAATTTTTCTATGAAATAATCCTAACTTGCATCAAGTAAATTTTAAATTAATTCCAAAATACTTTCTGAAAAATTCAAATTTATTTAAAGAAAAATAAATTTAATGAAGAAGATCAAAATTTTCCTTGCCTCATCTAATGAACTGAAAGCCGAACGTGAACAGTTTGAAATAGAAATTAACAGGAAAAATAAAGCATGGTTCGATAAGGGTATTTATCTTCATCTCGATATCTGGGAAGATCTCTCAGCTCGCATGTCTTCAGGCGGCTCACAAAGTGAATACAACAAATATGTACAGTCCGCAGATTTTTTTGTGCTTCTGGCATTTACAAAAGTCGGGAAATATACGGAAGAAGAATTTGAAAATGCTTCCACGAAACTCAAATCAAGTAAAACACCCTTCATCATCCTCACTTATTTTAAAAATACAATCGAAACAGCCGAAGATAGTCTAATTCACTTCAAAAAAAAACTCGAAGACCAAAAGCATTTTTTTAGTCCGTTTACAGATTATAAAGATCTCTGGATTCAGTTTGACAAGGAATTGGAAAGAATAGATTTAAATAAGTTCGGTGAAAATAAAAGTAAGGCATTTAATGAAATACTTACAAGAAGGTTAATGGATGCTCTTAGCAAATTTAACGGAACAGGTAAGGAATTTCTTGAACAGGCAAATGAAGAAGCAGTTGACTGGGAAGCTCAATCCGAAAAGAGTGAAGAGGCTCAATACATTATTACAAGAAATTTCGGGGGTGTTATCGGGATCCAATTGAGTGCGTTAGTGTCGATTGCCAAAAATGATGAGTACACGTTAGAAGTTCAACAAAAAAAATATATTGAGAACTGTTTGATTACTGCAAAGAGAGCATTGCAATTAGTATGTTTTTCACTTCTTTCAAAACTCTGGGATTACCGCAAAGAAAGTAAATATGAATTCACCGAAAAGCAAAATGAGGTATTGAGAAAATTTTTCGGAGCATTTGAACTGGAAATTGAAAGATGCTTTAAATTACTAGAGTGCCTGATTGAAATTTTTGTACAAAATAAATTTAATTTTCCTTTAGCGGATGAAAAAACTTTTACTGAGATATCGGATATAAAAGGGGAATTTCGAAATGCATGCTCCGAGCTTCATAAGATTCAGTCATTAGACTCGAAGGAATTCACACTTCTTACATGCTTTGAAGCAGAAAAGTATTTAACCATTCTGTTAGAAAATTTAATATTTTTTACAAATTATAAAATGATATCAATAAAAAGCGTTGAGTATCACAGGATGCGAAATAACACGCCGCACTATTTGCACAATTACTCCGACCTTGGAATTAAAAACAGAAATACAACAAAAGAAGAAAATGTAAACTATGTAAAAAACCCCATAAGTACCGATGCAATTTTGCTTTACAAAGAAAGATATCAGGATAGTGTCAATCTTTTCCCTTTCATTATTGATTACAATGCTTTGACGGTTGGAGGTCTTTCGAAAATTTGTTTTTACAATAATAAAGATTCTGATGGTAATTTGAATTACAGAATTTTGGAAGATAATAAAATTTTGGATCCGAGTATCGCTTTTATGGATACTCTAAAATCTGAAGAAATAAATACTATTATGATGGACGACAAAAAAAGAAAGCAGTTAAAATTAAATGAAGTATTTTCTCAATTTGAAGAAGCAAAGAAAATCATAACGGGGAAACTAAAATAGTCACAACCTCCCCCTGCCCCCTCCTTAGAGAGCAAGGAGTGGGTTTTAGAGAGTTCAACAGTTGGGAGAGGTTGTAAAAATATTTTTTTTGATTCCCCCTCCTTTGTTTTCTAAGGAATGGGTTTTAGAGAGTTTAATGAATGGGAGAAGTTGTAAAAATAATTTTTGATTCCCCCCTCCTTTGTTTTTCAAGGACGGGGTTAGGGGGAGTTGTGAAAAAGGATTCTATGACAAAATTTTATAACAAAACTGAATACAAAGAGAAACGAAAATTTTTAAGAAATAATCCTACTAAAACAGAAAAACTAATTTGGGACATCTTGAAAGGCAAGAAACTTGAAGGATTCAAATTCCGAAGACAGTATGGTGTAGGAAAATACGTAATAGATTTTTTTTGTATTAATAAGAAATTAGCAATTGAATTAGATGGGGAAGTACATGATAATGAAGAATCGAAAGTTTATGATAAAGATAGAGATTATTTTTTAAAAAGTTTTGGAATAAATATTTTAAGAATCAGAAATGAAAATGTCGAAAATAATATTGAAGGAGTCATTGAAATGATATTGAAGGAATTGAAAAAATAACCTCCCCCTACCCCCTCCTTAAAGAGCAAGGAGGGGGTTTTAGAGAGTTTAATAGTTGGGAGAGGTTGTAAAAATAATTTTTTTGATTCCCCCTCCTTTGTTTTTCAAGGAGGGGGTTAGGGGGAGGTTGTGAAAAAAGTTTTAACAGCTATAATTGAATTACGATACCACATAATTATTTCCATCAACACTTATTTCAAAATGAAAAAAATATATCCATTCAAATTTTTAGATTCTTATACAAAAGATGATACGAATATCTTCTTCGGCAGAGATGAGGAAATCAATGCCTTGTATGAAATGGTTTTCCAAACGAATATTCTTCTTGTTTACGGTGCATCGGGAACAGGAAAGACCAGCCTTATCCAATGCGGACTTGCAAGTAAATTCCAATCTCACGACTGGTTGGCTCTTAGCATCCGCAGGGGAAATAATATTAACGAAGCTTTTGATAAAGCTCTTTTGGAAGCAGCAGGAAGTGAAGAAGGAGATGAACAGGAATGGTTAACAGGAATGTGGGATACTAAGGATGATCAGGTATCAGTTCAGGAGCTAAGCAAACTGGAACTCCGCTTCAAATCTATTTACCTTCATTATTTTCGTCCTATCTATCTTATCTTCGATCAATTCGAAGAACTTTACATTTTAGGAAATAAAAAAGAGCAGGATGAATTTATTGAAAATGTTTTGGAGATATTGAAAGTTGAGCAGCCGGTTAAAATGATTTTTAGTATTCGAGAAGAATATTTAGGACATTTGGATAAGTTTGAAAAAACCGTTCCTCAATTACTTCGTAAGAAACTTCGGGTAGAAGCGATGAACTTAGAAAAAGTCTCGAAGGTCATTAAAGGAGCAACACATTCCGAAAATTCCAATGTCCGGCTTAAAGAAGGTGAAGAGTCTGTGATTACAGAAAAGATATTTGAGAAAGTAAGGGCAGAAGAAAAAACATTAACTATTCAATTACCTTATCTTCAGGTGTTTCTCGATAAGTTATATATGGACATTACTAAAGACGAAAAGAGGGAAGCTGAAGCGGAATTCACCATGGAGGCGCTTGAAAAGATTGGTAATTTAGGCGATGTATTACGGGACTTTCTCGAAGAGCAGGTAATAAGTATAAGCGAAAATCTAAAAACAAGTTATCCAAAAGCGAACATTGAAAATATATGGAAAATCCTTTGGAGGTTTGCAACGCTTGAAGGAACGAAAGAGCCGATTTCGATAGTAACCCTTCAACGTCGACTGCCTGAAATAAATGCTGCACTTATAGATTCAACTGTCGCAGCTTTTGTGAACAGGCGAATCCTGAAAAAATCCGAGAAAGAGGATATGTATGAAATCACACATGATTCACTTGCTCAGCGTATTGACGAAAGACGCAGCGTCGAAGATAAAACATTACTTGAAATTGTTCGATTAATAAAGAGTCAAACTTCACTTAAAGGTGAAGCACGCGAATTATTTTCGGGAAGGCAATTAAATTATATCGAGCAGTTTTTACCGAAGCTCCGTGAACAAAACTTAATTTACGATGATGGTGAAGCTCTGATAGAGCAAAGCAGACAAAGGATTAAGGAAATTGAAGAAGAAGAAATTGTGGAGCGGGAAAGGGAATTGAAAGAAGCAAAAGAACGTGCTGAAAAAGAATCTATATTAAGAAAAGATGCTGAGACATCTCAGGAAAAAGCAGTTCATTCTGAAAAGAAGTCAAAGACAAGGTCTCGCTATGCCGCTGCAGCGGCTATCCTTGCTATAATAATTGCTTTAGCGGCTATTTACTTTTTCTTAGATGCGCAAGAAGCTAAAAAACTTGCAGATAGGAAAAGCGATTCATTACATGTTCAAACTACAGAACTTGAAAAATCTTTTCAGAAGATTAAGTATGATCAAGCAACATCAAAAGCAAAGGAATTAATGTCTTATGGAGACAGCTACGAGAATCTGGAAGAATACGTTCTTGCTTGTGAAAGTTATAGTGCCGGATTAAATATTTTGCAAGACTATCCAACAGATTCATTGTACAAAAAGCTTGAACAAAAAAAAGAAGAAGTATGCAAAAAATAATAATAATATTATTATTTCTCGGATTTTGGAATCAGAGCATAAATGCACAATGCCCAAAATACGATAAGCTTATAAAAGAAGGCAACGTATTTTTGAAAAAAGACACTTTTGAAAAAGCACTTTTAAAATTTCAGTCAGCGCAGATAGCGGCACGGGAATGCGGAAGAGATTCGAAGGAAGCTGATGAAGGCATAAATAAAGTGTTTAATAGTTTACAGAAACAAAGGGATGACGCAATAGAGTCAAAAGAGGAAGCTCAAAGGCAAAAAGAAATTGCCGATGAACAAAGAGACAGCGCCAATAATGCGCGCTTGCAAACTGAAATAGTGCTCATGGAAGTAACGCTGCAAAAACAGAAAAATGAAAAAATCATTAATGCTTTTTATTTTTATGATGACAAACTTGCTTTAGCTTCTAAAAAGGAATTGGGAGAAGCAATAAAGTTTGGTTTTATAAATAAAGACGGAGATGTAATTATCAAATACAAATACCAAAAGGCGGAAATGTTCGATTACCCAGGATTTTCGAAAGTAATGACAGTAGATTCAATACATTATCTGATTGATATGATGGGAAACGAATATAGAGTATCTTATAATTTCCGCGATCTAAAAGAAGGAATGACCGCTTTGGATATGAGGAGTATGAGTTTTAACGAATTCCCTGATTCAGTTTTTTATCATACTCAATTAACTGTATTGAGACTGGATAATAATAATATTCAAACTTTGCCAACAGAAATAAAAAAATTGCAAAATTTAAAAGTGTTTTCCTTTTATAATAACAGTTTGACCGAATTACCAAAGGAAATCGGTGACCTGAATTTTTTGCAAGAGTTGTACCTATCTGGAAATCAATTGACTAACTTACCTCCTGAAATCCGGCAACTGAATTCTTTGCAAAAGATATCTTTGTATGGAAATCTATTGGCTGACTTACCTACTGAAATCTTGCAACTGGATTTTTTGCAGGAGTTGGACTTATCTGGCAATCAATTGAAAAACTTACCTCCTGAAATCAGGCAATTGGATTCTTTGCATGTGTTGGACTTATCTGAAAATCTATTGACCAAGTTACCTAAAGAAATCGGGCAGTTGATTTCTTTGCAAGACTTGTATTTGTATGGAAATAAATTGACTAATTTACCTACTGAAATCGGGCAATTGAAGTCATTGCAAGAGTTGTACTTGTATGGAAATCAATTGGATAGCTTACCTATTGCGATCGGGCTATTAAAGTCTTTGCAAAAGTTATCTTTGTCTGAAAATCAATTGACGAACTTACCTACTGAAATCGGGCTATTAAAGTCTTTGCAAGAGTTGTACTTGGATGGAAATAAATTGACTAATTTACCTACTGAAATCGGGCAACTGGATTCTTTGCAAAAATTGTACTTGCATAAAAATCAATTGACTAATTTACCTCATGAAATCTGGCAACTGAAGTCTTTGCAAGAGTTAAGTTTGTATGAAAATCAATTGGCTAACTTACCTTCTGAAATCGGGCAACTGAAGTCTTTGCAAAAGTTGTACTCGCATAGAATTGAATTGGCTGACTTACCTCCTGAAATCGGACATCTGAAGTCTTTGCAAATGCTGGGCTTAGATAGTAATAAATTGACTAACTTACCTCCTGAAATCGGTCAACTGAAGTCTTTGCAAGAGTTGTACTTATATAAAAATCATTTGGCTGACTTACCTCCTGAAATTGGACAACTGAATTCTTTGCAAGTGTTATCTTTGTCTGGAAATCAATTGAATAACTTACCTCCTGAAATTGGGAAACTCAATTCTTTGCAAAAGTTATACTTAAATGGAAATCAATTGACTAACTTACTTTCTGAAATCGGACAACTGAATTCTTTGCTAGAGTTGTACTTAGATAGTAATAAATTGAAAAACATACCTCCTGAAATCGGACAACTGAAGTCTTTGCGAATGTTGCACTTGCACATAAATCAATTGAAGAATTTACCTCCTGAAATCTGGCAACTGGATTCTTTGCAAGAGTTAACTTTATATGAAAATCAATTGGATAGCTTACCTTCTGAAATCGGGCAACTGAAGTCTTTGCAAAAGTTGTACTCGTATGGAATTCAATTGGTTGACTTACCTCCTCAAATCGGACAACTGAAGTCTTTGCAAATGTTGGACTTAGATAGTAATAAATTGACTAACTTACCTCCTGAAATCGGGCAACTGATTTCTTTGCAACTTCTGTATTTATCCGGAAATCAATTGGATAGCTTACCTCCTGAAATCAGACAACTGACGTCCTTGCAAGAATTGTACTTAGACATTAATCAATTTACTGACTTACCTTCTGAAATCGGGCAACTGAAGTCTTTGCAAAAATTATCTTTGTCTGAAAATCAATTGGTTAACATACCTCCAGAAATCGGGCATCTGAATTCTTTGCAAGAGTTGAATTTAAGTAATAATCAATTGACCAAATTACCCGCTGAAATCGAACAACTAAAAGATATGAAAGAGTTGAATTTAAGCGGAAATAATTTTCCAGATGCTGAAAAAGAAAATATTCGAAAGCTTTTGCCTGATTGCGATATTAAGTTTTAACAACAGTGTTTGTTCCCGGCTTCTGCGAAAATCATAGTTGTGATACAGTTTGTGTTTTGATTTGTTAAAATCTTAGTCATCAATATTCAATTATTTTTATTTATTATTATATACAGATATTTCTTAAATTAAACTTAAAAAATCATGCCCTCAAAAGACCTTTCATCATCCGGACCAAAACGCATTCTCGCACTCGACGGCGGCGGTATTCGCGGAGCGATTACACTCGGGTTTTTAAAAAAAATCGAAACAATTTTACGAAAGCGACACGGTAATGATAAACTTGTTCTAAGCGATTACTTTGATCTTATCGGCGGAACTAGCACGGGAGCTATAATCGCTGGAGCGCTTGCTATCGGAAGAGATGTTGATTATATAATCAATAAGTACCGGAGTCTCGGTGAGAAAATTTTTTCGGAGACAAATTTTTTGATTTTTAAAGGACTTAAAGGAAAATATAAAAGCGACAATCTGAAAAAAGGTCTCGAAGAGGTCTTCGAAAATATTACGCTCGGAAGCGATAAAATCAAAACCGGATTATGTATTGTGACAAAGAGAATGGATACCGGCTCGACATGGCCTTTGATAAATTTTCCAACGGGAAAATACTTTGAATATAATAAAGGCATACTATTGCGAAATGCAGTTAGGGCAAGTACTGCGGCGCCGGTTTATTTCATTCCGGAAGAAATTGATGTCGGTTCAGGAGAAAAAGGAAAATTCGTCGACGGAGGCGTGAGCATGTTTAATAATCCTGCTATGCTTTTATTTCTCCTTGCAACTCTTAAAGGATTTAAGCTTAACTGGAAAACAGGAGAAAAAGATCTGCTGCTTGTTTCAGTCGGAACAGGAATTTTCAAGCCGACAGTAAATGTGAGGGATGTTAGAGACGATATTTTATATATGGGTTCTTCAATTCCAAGTTCTTTTATGTATGATGCAACATTGCACAATCAAATGCTGCTGCAATTTTTCAGCACCTGTCCTACACGGATTGTCATTGACAGTGAAATTGATGATATGAAAGATGATTTACTCACTCCACAACCGCTGCAGACATATCTCCGGTATAATGTCAGGTTAGAAGAAAATTTTCTCAATGATCTTGGTTTTGCAAAGAAATATAATATTCAATCATTAAGGAAAATGGATGACGCAAAAAATTATTCTCATTTGGAAGAAATCGGAAATCTCGGGGCGGAAAAATTTATAAGTGAAAAACATTTTCCAAAAGAATTTGATTTAATATAAAGATGAAAAAATTTAAAAAAGGAAAAATTCCAAAATTGAAATTTAAGAAAGCAGTAAAGAAGCCGATTGCTATTAAATGTATTCAGATTGATGAGCCGTTCGAAGTGGAAACTATGGAAGGCATTATGAAAGGAAAGAAGGGTGATTATCTCATAATTGGAATTCACGGCGAGATGTATCCCATAGATAAAGAAATTTTTATTAAAACGTATGATATAGTAAAGTAAACTCTTTATATTAAAATTTCCATGTAGTATACCACGTTATTTAAGACTATAAATTACTATTTATTGCTTTGTATACTTACTCACAACTTCTTTAAATTCCTCATAGTTAGTCTTTCCAATTAAAGCTTGTTGAAACTTTCCTTTCTTATCGAAAATAAATGTTCCCGGAATTCCACCATCCCAGTCTTTATTCATATAAGTTATTAAGTCTTCATCATTTTTGAAATTATTGTAATAGGTAACAAAATCAACATTCATCTTCTTGAGAAATTTTTTCGTCTGTGTTGTGAGGTCGTCACCGAAATCAAGTGACACAAACACTAATTTAAAATCTTTGTCTTTGTATTCATTATTGAGCTTTAATATATCTGGAAATTCTTCCACACATGGTTTACACCATGAAGCCCAATAATTAAAAAATACGACTTTGCCTATATTTGCTTCGCGTAAACTATCGAGTGTGTTTTTGTTTGCGGGAAGGAGCTCCTGAGAAAATATATTGGAATTTGAAATTACAAAAAGCAGTATGGCAGCAAATAATATTTTCATACAAAATTTAAATTAGGTTAGATTTTAAGAACCTCTATCATCCCTGTAATAAGGAAATGACAGAGGTATAAACTTGTGATAAAACTTTTTATTGTTTCTTTTTATTTTTATTGTTTCTTTTTAATAGAGCAGCCGAATGCTTTTGTATTGTTTACTGCAACTTCTTTGCCTGCAACTATATCATTCAAAGCATTTTGAAGATCATTTGAAGTAACTTTGTCAGCTTCTTTGTTATCATCAATTCTTCCATGATAAACAAGTGTCATTGTGCTGTTATCAACAACAAATACTTCCGGAGTTCTGGCAGCACCGAACTTATCAGCTACAACATTATCATTGTCTTTTAATACAGGAAAATTATAGCTTTTGCCTGCTGCATGATTTTTTACTTCATCAGTTGGCTCTGTACTATTTGAATTGATTCCCCAAATTGTAACTCCCTGAGGTCCGAATTCATTAGTAAGATTTATTAATCTGTCTGTGTAAGGCTGTACAAACGGGCATTCTGTTGATAGAAAAACTACTACGGTATACTTTCCACCTGAATTGCTTAATGTGTATGAAGTGCCGTCATAATTTTCAATTGTAAAATCTTCGACTTTGTCTCCAGCTGTTGTAACTTTCGATTTGTCATTTGAATAAGCAGAAAGGGTGAAAGTGAAAAGAATTGCGATTGATAATAAAAGTTTTGCAAACATAAATTAACCTCCTTAGTTTTTTAAAAGTTTAGTAATTGTTAATACGAATTAGTTTTAAAAAGTTTCTTTTCGTTAAAATTTAATTGTTCCTTGTCAATTTATAAATACATATTTTAAATTGCACTTGATATTTTAATACTAAAGCAGCGCAAAGACAGATATTTAAAATATTTAATAATTAACTTTCAAAATTATTCAAAATGATAAGGCAGCTTTGCAATATGCTGCCAAATTAGTTGAAGAGGAAAGAGTCTAAGTTATTGTGGCCGCAACCTTTTATGGTTGAGTAATCTTTAATGTTTCGCTGGTATAAAGCCTGCGGCTACATTTAAGATCTGCTTTTTAGACATTCCTGAGGGGTGGTTTTAAAATTGAAATTTTTTATCAGGTAACTTCTCTACCTTTAAAAATAAGCTGAAGATTATACTAAGCCTGTGCAACAACAACGCTTCTAAGATCATTAACTATTTATTTATACACTTTAAGAAACACAATCGTATTAATTATTCTCTATTTCAATTTATCAAAACAAAATTTAAATTGCATTTAAATTTTTTACCCAAAACCACTTACTGGAAATTAATGCATCTGATTGACTGGATCATTATTCTTGTCTACTTCTTAATTTCACTTGCAATCGGTATTTACTATTCGAAAAGATCAGGCGGCTCAACTGAAAACTTTTTTCTTTCGGGAAGAAAGCTTACATGGTGGCTTGCAGGGCTTTCGATGGTTGCGACAACTTTCGCTGCTGATACTCCGCTTGCCGTTACAGAGCTTGTCGGACAAAACGGAATTGCAGGCAACTGGCTATGGTGGAATATGCTTATCGGCGGTATGCTAACAGTCTTTTTCTTTGCGAGATTATGGAGACGAGCAGAAATCTTAACTGATGTTGAGTTCATTGAATTCAGATATTCGGGGAAACCTGCAGCTTTTCTAAGAGGATTCAAAGCGATATATATGGGAATATTCATGAACACTATTATAATGGGCTGGGTGAATCTTGCGATGATAAAAATTTTAATTGGAATGTTTCCTGAATATGTCACTTCGTCTAATGCAATTTATTATGTTGGAGGATGTATATTAATCACTGCAATGTATTCCGCAGTCTCAGGATTGTGGGGAGTTGCCGTTACCGATGCATTTCAATTTGCTCTTGCAATGATCGGCTGTATAATTTTATCTATTATCGTCGTTAACCAACCTCAAATCGGCGGCATCAGCGGTCTACAGGAAAAACTCCCCGAGTGGGCAATGAAATTTACTCCGGAGATAACTTCCGATGCAACACCTTCTTCAATAGGTGGAATATTTGCATTAACAATTTCTTCTTTCTTAGCTTTCATTGCTATTCAATGGTGGTCATCATGGTACCCGGGAGCGGAACCCGGCGGTGGCGGCTACATTGCACAAAGAATGATGAGCGCTAAGGATGAAAAAAATTCTCTCTTCGCGACGTTATTTTTTCAGATCGCGCATTACTGCATAAGACCATGGCCATGGATCATCGTAGGACTTTGCTCAATAATTTTATATCCGGATTTATCACAGGCAGACAAAGGACTCGGCTTCGTAAAGGCAATGAATGACTTCCTTCCTCCGGGATTGAAAGGACTCTTGCTCGCAGCATTTCTTGCGGCATACATGTCAACAATCGCAACGCATCTGAATTGGGGAACGTCTTATTTTATAAATGACTTTTACAAAAGATTTTTAGTAAAAGATAAATCCGAAAAATATTATGTATCAGTTTCGAGATTAATGACTATTGTATTCATGTTTCTTTCAGTAATTGTAACTACTCAGATGACAACTATCTCAGGAGTATGGGGATTTGTAATTGAATGCGGCGCCGGTCTCGGACTGGTTTTGATCTTACGATGGTTTTGGTGGAGAGTAAATGCAGTCAGCGAGATCGTTGCAACGGTAACTCCATTTATTGTTTACGGAGTTTTATATTTCGGTGAGTTTGACGTGAAGTTTCCTAATACGCTTTATATAATTGTTCCTATTACGACGATTGCCTGGTTGATAACTGCGTATATTACCAAACCTACAGATGAGAGCAAGCTTGAATCTTTTTATAGAAGAGTTCATCCCGGCGGAATCGGCTGGAAGAGAATTTCTGAAAAGCTTACTGATGTAAAATCCGACTCGGGGTATTATTTATTGTTCATCAACTGGATAGCCGGAGTCGTTTTGGTTTATTCATTTTTATTTGGGTTTGGTAAAATTATTTTCGGAGAGTATCTTGCAGGACTATTGTTTTTGCTGGCTGGAATTGCTGCTGCACTATTGATTAGGAGGAATTTCAATAAGGTGGGGTGGGAGACGATTAATTAAAAACTTATCAAAAGTTTTAATCTTTCTTTATAAAAAGTTTCGCTTCATTGTTGAATTACACTAAAGAAATTTTTTATATAAATCTCAAAAACTCGATTCCTCCAATTCTACCATCTTTTAATAAATCTATAATTATGTCTCCATTCACAGTATCTTCAATTTCAATACTTTCAACATATTGCCACTCAGCACCGGTTTTGTTTGCATTAGTTGAGTTGACAAAACAATAGTAAGCACTACCTTGCCAATATCCATCCTTGCATTTATTCAATGATTCAATTATATCCGTTCTCTCAGATTCCTGTTCTTTAATTAGTTCAATTATTTCTTGAATGTCTATTTTAATGGAATTGTTCATTTGATAACAACTGTAATTTCTATTGAGCCTGAAGTACTTCTCTAGAAAGTATTCTAAAATCTTTTCTCTGTTCCAAAAAAATTATAGAATTTTAACTTTTCAAAAGTAACACTATATATGTAAAAATTAAAGTTTGTTATGATAGACAATAATAATTACAAGAGTATCATTACCATAGACCCGGACAAGCGCGGATGAAGACCTTGCATAAGAAATATGAGAATAAGTGTTTATGATGTTCTTCATATTTTATTTCCGGGATGGAAGTAAAAGAAATTCTTGAAGACTTTCCGGAGCTGACGAAAGAAGATATTAATGCTTTTCTGAAATTCGCAGCCGAAAATGAGAATCAATTGTAGAAAGTGAATTAAGCAGAAGCACTTCCAACACTTCAGCAAGTCTTACCTTTCCATATAAATTAATTTTTAAATTTCTTATCTTTATCATAAATTATTATAAATTATAATTAAACTTCAAAATATAATATAAATGAAAACATTAATTTTAGATATTGATGAGTCAATATATAAACAATTCCTTTCCTTTGTTGAAACTCTTCCGAAAGAAAAGATAAAGATATTTGATAAAATTGACGACAGTCATATTCCTTATGTTAGCGATGAAGAACAAAAGGAAATAGATGAGATACTTAAAGATCCGGACACAAAGGTAATAGTTGAGAGTAAGAACATTAAGATATGAATGTAAGAATTCAGTATTCAAAAAAAGCAAAGAAGTTCTTGTCAAAAATTCAAATATAGTAACGTAGGAGAATGTCGAAGAATTATTGATAATGTCTGTTAAAGTTTTATTCAATAGAGAAAATCTTAACATTGATTTAAAGAAAATGAAGGGTTGAGAAAAAAACCTCTATAGAAATTAGAAAAGGGAAAGTTAGAATCATAGTTAATGTATTTAAAAACGATATAATAATTTTAACGATTGAGGACATTGGATTTAGAGGAAATATTTACTAATATCTGCCAGACACGAGAGAGTTTTTCCTTTACGAATAAAAAGATTTTTGCCAATCTTATAAATTCTATTCAAACATAATATGCTAAACATCGGAGACAAAGCGCCTGACTTTTCTTTAATCAGCGATGAAGGAAAAGAAGTCAGCTTAAAAGATTTGAAAGGTAAAAAAGTAATTTTATACTTCTATCCTAAGGATGATACTTCCGGCTGCACTGCCGAAGCATGCAGCTTTAGAGATAATATAAAAATTATAGAAAAGAAAAATGCAGTTGTGATCGGAGTGAGCAAAGATAATACAAAGTCCCATCAGAAATTCAAAAAGAAATTTGATTTACCTTTTATTTTGTTGTCTGATGAAAATTTAGGAATGATAAAAGATTACGATGTATGGAAAGAAAAAAGTATGTACGGAAAAAAGTATATGGGCATCGAGCGGACGACTTATATTATTGATGAAAATGGAAAGATTAAGGACATTTTTAATAAAGTAAAAGTTGATGGTCACACCGAAGAAGTTTTAGAAAGGCTTTAATGAATATTTAAGACTCACATTTGAGTGTCTCTTTAAATTTTAATATTAAATCTAATTTGTCGAATAATATCGAAATACAGTTAGTCGAATCTGAATCTGATAAAAATAAATTCATCGAGTTTCCGTATTTATTTTATTCAAATGATGAGAACTGGGTTGAGCCGTTGCGTTTTGACGTAAAGAATAATCTTAACGAAAAGAAGAATCCATTTTATAAGCATTCGAAATTAAAATTATGGCTGGCGAAAAAGAACGGAGCGATTGTCGGCAGGATAGCGGGAATAATCAATGAGAATCATAATAAATTTCATAATGATAAGGTAGGCTTTTTCGGTTTCTTTGAATGTATAAATGATAAAAATGTTTCAAAATTATTATTCGATAAAGCAGCAGAGTTTGTAAAAGAAAACGGGATGAATACTTTGCGCGGACCGATGAATCCTTCGACTAATGACGAATGCGGATTACTGATTGACGGCTTCGATAAGCCGCCTGTCATGCTCATGACATATAATCCCAAATATTATATTGAATTATTTGAAGATTACGGTTTGAGAAAAGCTAAAGACCTTTATGCATTATGGATAAATAAAGACGTTATCAATAACGAACGAATGATGAACAAGATAAACAGAATCAGTGATATGATTTTAAAAAAAGAAAATCTTAAAGTCAGAAAAGTTAACATGAAAGACTTTAAGAATGAGGTTCAGAAAGTCAGAGAAGTTTTTAATGATGCCTGGGAGATGAACTGGGGATTTGTTCCCATGACAGAAGAAGAATTTAATTTTATCGCCGGTAATTTGAAACTCGCGGTAGATCCTATGTACGTGGAGTTCGCAGAGATTGACGGAAAGACAATCGGTTTTTCACTTGCATTACCTGACATAAATCAGGCAATAAAAGGACTTAACGGAAAACTATTTCCGCTTGGAGTATTAAAATTTTTAAGAAACAAGAAAAAGATCAATCAGCTTCGTGTGATTATTATGGGAATAAAAAAAGAATATCAGAAGAAGGGGATAGACGCAATATTTTACAGGGACATTATACGTGACGCAAATAAAAGAGGAATACTGGGTGCAGAGATTTCCTGGGTGCTTGAAGATAACTATGCAATGAAGCAGACTGCAGAAAAACTCGGTGCTAAGGTTTATAAGACTTACAGGATATATGATTTCGGTATTAAGTAGCAGATATTAGGTATTGGGTATTGGATAATTTCTTTTATGTTATAATCGTTTGTTCATTTTAAATTTTAATTCCAAAATATTCAAACAGCTTTTCGTTAAACTCATTCTCATCTTTTATTTCTACTGTCTCTTTTTTATCACCTTCAGTAAAAATCAATTTATCATTTGTCATAGTCACTCTTCCGTTTTCTTTTGCAATAGTACAAACTTTATTCTTTGTGAAATGTGAATCCGGAGATGTCTGATGATATTTATTCATTGCTTCAAATTCATTCCACGTTCTTTCCTTTAAAGTAAAGATATATTCATCTGAATATTCTTTGCCATCAAAGGATTTCATAAGTTTAAAATATTCGTCATCATGTTTCTCAATTTTATAAAAGCCGTTTAAGTTTTTCTGAACCAAGTCCGGTTCAAACCGAATTGGTTCGATAAAGTTATCGCCGAAACCAACATCGGCAATCCAAAGTTCATCAAGCTCCACGATCATGGCAAGATGGTCAAACTCTTCACCCCAGCCGCCTTTACCATTATTAACTCTCGCTGAAATAATTTTAACATTATAACCTAATTCTTTTAACAGCAGATAAAACATTCCATTAAGCTCGTAACAATAACCGCCTCTATTACTATCTAAAATCTTTTTTTGTAATTCATCATGATCAAGAATTATTTCTCTGCTTTTATGAATACTTAGATTTTCAAAAGGAATATTGTAAAGATGATATTTATGGATTAATTTTAAATTATCAAGATTTGGGCTCTTGCTTCGCATGTACTTAATTCTTTCTAAATATTTCTTTGTGTCTAACAAATTAGTTACCCGTTAAAAAGTTAAAAGGAAGAGTTAGTCGCGACTCTTCTCACGTCTCGCGGTCTTATTTAATCACCATCATTTTCTTTGTATCAGAAAAGTCAGAAGCTTCCAATTTATAATAATACATTCCCGAAGAAAAATTTGAAGCATTAAAACCATATTCATAAGACCCTGCAATAAGTTCTTCATTCAGCAATACAGACACTTCCTGTCCCATTGAATTATAAATAGCCAATTTAACACGAGAGCTTTTTGGAATATCAAACTTTATGCTAGTTGACGGATTGAATGGATTCGGGTAATTTTGTCTCAACGTGTATTTTTTCGGAACCTGATTTGAGGTATTTGAAATACCGGTTACAATTGATTGACCCATTGCACAATTAATCACTTCTTTGTTCGACGCATCATTCTGTATAAATGCTATTGTATGAATACTGGAGTCAATCCATTCAGGATCGATCTTATATCTGAATTCAACAACATACGAGCCTGCAGCAGTAGGCCATTGAACTCCAAGCATATCGGGATAGCCTCTTCTGAAGACATGTTCAAAAACTGATTCACCATTACTTCCGGGAGGAGAAGGATAAGTAACAATTTTTTCTACAGCCATTACACGCAGTCTGTAATCACCTGCAGGTAAATTCTGGGCAATCTGAACATACACTGTTGACTTAATGGAATCACCCGTTATGCGCTCGTCAGAAATCTGCATTTTCAAAAGTGGTGTAACAGCTTTTCGTGTGTTAAATGCGGCATCAAGGTTAGCGAGCGTAAACAGCCATATATCAGGAAACATATCTCCGTCACCTTTTAGCCAAGGCATGGCATTAACATCTGAGTAATAGCCGGTACGACGCTGATTCACCTGCAAAGGATTGTGATTATACATCGGGTCAAAGCCCGGAAAGTCCGTGTGATATTTAACTGCAACGATGGTATCACCTTTGGAATCTATGTAAGATTTTAGGGCAGGGTTGTTTTGGGCACATGGAAAGCAGGAAGCATTCGTAAATTCTTCAAAGAGAACTTTTTTATCCTGTGATGCCGAGTATGAATTGATTAATAGAATTAGAAGAAAAGAAAATGTAATAATCTTTTTCATGATTGTTAAAATTAATTTGAGAAAACTTTTATTAAACTTAAATAAAATCATTTATATTTAAAACATAGAATAAAGTAAGTCAACTTCATTAAACTTCGTCCATAAAACACATGTAAACTCGCTACATTCAAAAGTCTTGTTGTTAACTTTTTGTTCTATTATAGTTAAGAAGGAAGTTATTCGAAGTAATCGAATGTATTTATCTTAAAATATTTTTATTTACAATTAATTGTTTTGTGCATTTACCAAGGTCTATAGTAACAAAATTAGAGTCGCGCTTAAATTTATTGAATTCGGGATTATCACTAACATTTCTATGATTCAATAATTCACCATTTAAAAGGACCATGTTAACGTTGTATTTTTTTATGAATTCCTCAAAAGGAATATTAAAATATTTGGGGCTCAAAAGAGTTATATTTTTTTCAAGGTAAGGACTTATCCCGGGAGCAACTGCCATGAGGGTCACAGGTGAGTTTTCCTGAACTTTGTTTATTGATTTTATAAGGTTTACTATTGTACAATTCAATTCGTGTATTGAAACGACATTAGACCTCGAAGGTATAACAATTACAAATATAATACAAATTAAAATTGCAATGCCGGGGACATTAATTAATTTGTTTTTTTTCATTATTAAATAATTGGAAATCATGTAACCGGAAAAAATTAAGAGTAATACTTCAATCAAAAGCATGTAATTATTTTTGGGATAAACAATAATAGTAGATAGTAATGCAGGGATTACAAAAATAAAATAAATCAAATTAGTAAGATTTAAAAATTTTCTGTCATAAAATTTAAAATATATTATAATAGAAATGATAAGAATAAATATCAGTAAGACATACAAAACTAATTTTATATAACTATGGACATCGTTTGTAATAAAAAAGGGAAACAAATCGGAAATATGTGAAGGATACCTTGCCAAGTTAAACGCAATGTGTTCAAAAAATATTCCGGGGCGGTTTAATGCAACTTTTAAAACAGTATTATCATCCCCAAAATGTTTTTTTATTATACTTTCGGAAATATCATTATTCTTTATTCCAATCCTCTCATTAATATCCCAGACGTAATGCTGGGCAAAAGCCAGAAATGATCTCGGACCCTTTGAAGGGTTATAATATAAAAAAAGTGTTGATAAAACTATTACCGGAATGATCAGCTTAAAAAATTTTATCCTGGTTATCATTTTTATATTATATACAACGTAAACCAACAGGGATATTCCAAATAAAATAAAGCTTATAAAAAATTCCGGACGTATATATACCAAAACAAAGGAAAGCAAAAACGAAAATAACAGTTTATAGAATATGTCTTTAATTTTAGCCAGCAAAATGAGTCCGGAAAGTAAAACACATAAAGAAAACTTAGTTATAAATGGCCACATCAAGACATTGAGTGTTGAGATGAGAAACAAGACTGAAAATAAGAATGCAATTAAAGAGTTTACCTGCAATGTTTTAAATAATAAATATAGAATCAGTGCAGGTAAAATTAAAAGAATGGTGAAATTTAAAAAATAAAGATTGATATTATTTGATTCAAAAACTGATAAAAAGTTATACCATGCATAATAAAGCAAACCATCCAACGTTTTTTTATGTTCGAAATTAACTCCCATCTCCAGGTACACTGATTCATCCCATAATACAATATCCATTACTTTTTCCGATTCATAGGAAATTTTAAATCCTATGATGAGAATCGTAAGTATAAAAATTGCATCAATGAGATATTTTGGAATAAATTTTTGCAAACAAATTGTTTTTTTTGATAAGACTCATTTCTTCTGCAGTATTTCCACACCTTGCGAATCACATACTTCCGGATTCCGAAAGATGTCCAATCTACTATTTGTCTGATAAAATAAAAACATAAAAGCCGGCATCACAAACCGGCTTCATATAATTTTGAATTGGAAATTGTAAATTTTAAATAGAATTAATTTTAACACACCTGTTCCACCCTGTACTTACGAATAAAGTCTCACATTAATGTCTTTAGCGAACTCGTTCCCAATCTTCCCCGCCTGCGTAGAACAGGCTGATTGGGAACTGTGATACATCAGCGTTCGCCTCAGCATTCCAATATACTTATGACTAAAGTCTCAAATCATGTCTTACTTTTTAACTTTCACGGTCGTATCATATTTACAAAATTGTAAATGTTATTATCAGCTATAGACGCATCGGATAAATCTGCAGTATTATCTCCCGTCAAATCAGTCAAGATGTATCCTGAAGTAAAATTAAACAGGTCGTTATCTATGAGACTTGCATCACTCACATCCACGAATCCATCCTGATTCACATCTCCGCTATAAATTGCAAACTTAACGGGCGTGTTATCCACATGAATTAAATTATTTCCAAATGCTTTGGTACTGTCGCTGGTGAAATTATAAGTTGACTGCGAAGTCAAAGGTTCAAATATAACTCCCGTAGTGTTGCTCCATGTTTCTATAGAATTTCTATGTTTTATTTGAAGATAATATTTTCTTGCCTTGAGTATTTCTGAATTATTAAATGTAAATACTCCCGAACCGTCAGACTTCAAATATACCTTTGAAGAATCAATAATTGTAAACGGTGATGATGAATTTCTTAAATATGATTTTATGGTATCACGAATCATATTATTACCCGAAGCATTGTAAAATCCCTGAATGATGGCAGTACAATTTATTTTTTTTGGAAGAACGGTTTTATTATTTATTTGTACACCCCAAGAATATAATCTTCCTGTTCCCGCCGCTCCGTCATCACTAATGTATATTTTCCAAATTCCTTTTGAACTGCTTCCGTTAAAAGTATTCAAGTAACCCCTAGATTTTACAGTAGGAGAATACGTGATGTATTTATCATTGATCAAATCATTACCCGACTGATCATCGAAAACAGTTATAACGTTGTCAGCATTTTGCAGCAATGTATTGTAACTTAAGATTGAAATGTAAGATCCGCCGGGAGGCCGTACAGATAAATTTAATTCACCTGTATAGCCGTGATCCATTGCGACAAAGAAATTTACATCTGTAATATTTTCGTCGAGAAGAATTTCCAAACTATCTTCGATAGAACCTATAGTTCCGGATACCGGAATTTTGAGACCGGCAGTTTTCATATAAAAACCTTTCTGGAAAGATGTCAGAGATGAGTCTTTGTTTAACGGAGAAACCGGATGATAATCTTCAAACGTGTTAGTAAAACGGGCACCGTTTCTAAAACGAAGAATTGGTCCGCGAAGACTATTGCAATAAGTGTATCCGTCGAAATTGTATGTAATTGTAACTCCCGGTGTGTTGATTCCATTTTCCATTGATGTATAAAGTGAATCATTTATGTCTGACTCACTCTTTGCATGATTACTGATTCTCACTTCATCGAGATATCCCCAGAAAACAGGCAGGCTTAATGAACCGCCGATGTATAAAGAATCAGAACCATCAACGACATTCCCGACTCCAAAAGCTTGACCCGCTTTTACAGGTTTCCCGTTTACAAAGAAACTATATGATCCGAGAAAGATTGAAGTATTATAACTGTAAACGAATGCGACATGACTCCATTGATTAACAGGAATTGTATCCTGAGAATCGTAGGTGTGTCCATTAATCGTTGCAGAAAATCTTCTGTTAATTCTGCTAATATTGTAATTTGTTGTTGTTCCGCCGTTGGGCGGACCTTTATGAAGTATAACACCATCGAGGTTTGTAAGAGGATAAATCCATGCCTGTAGTGTAATTGCATTGGTAGGGCTTATATCAGGATCATCTGCTCCCGCGAGATATTGATCATTGGAAGTAAGATAAACAGACTCATTGATTGAAATTGTTTGTGAGGTCTCGCCGGACAAATCCACAGGAATAATGTCATAATATTTTCCGTAGTTATTATGGTTAGACCAATCAATACATGTAAATTTTTCACCTCCGGAAACTTCTTTTTGAAAGGTCATAGATAAAATAAGATTATTATAAAAATTGCCGCTGCCGGTACCAAGTGATAACCTCATGTTTCTTCTAATCTCATCTTCACTTAACGAAGTGTTCCAAATTCTTAATTCATCTATTGTTCCTTCGAAACATCTGTTCTTTCCTGCCAACCCAATGAATAGCGAGTCAGTTGTTGATGTTGGAGTAACATTTACTGTTGAAGTAACACTTGTATCAAGAATTCCATTTTTATAAATACTAAATCCGTTGGATGATAAGTTAAACTTAGCCGCTATATGTGTCCATTTACTCAACGGCAGAGCTGAAGAGGATCGGCTTACAAGTCTTATCTGACCGTTTGTTACAATTTCAATTCTTCCTTCCGGTGTGATTCTCAAACCAAAGTTTGAATAAGCTCCGTAAAGATATCCCTTTGATACAATCCCTCTGCTGAGTCCATTGAAATAACCCTTCTTGAGCCATGCTTCAATTGTAAAGCTACCGGTAATATCAGTAGTTGGTGTTGGTCTTACGGAAATGTAACTGGAAGAATCACCGGAAAATGAGCATGCCTGGTTCCAGAACATTTGTGCAAACATTTGATCCGGTTTTAAAATCATTATAATAAATGTAACAATAAATAAATTGAAAATTTTCTTTTTCATTTTGTTAATGCTCCTTTATTTTTAATTAGTATTCTTTTCTGGTGCTATATGATTTAGAGTGGAAAATTTTTTCAATTTGAATTCTTATTAATTTTTTGATTCCCGCCTGTGATAAATTGCCGAAAGAAATTCAGAGTATTGACGAAAAGCAAAAAATTTCCTGTCTGAGCCACCCGTCTGTGTTTTTTCTGACGGGTGGTGAGTTGAAATTTTTGCCGTCAATACGAATGAATTTCCGGCAATTTATTACCAGCGGGCGATTTTTCTTTGCTTCTTTCTTTTGATCGTTCAAAAGAAAGAAGAATAAACTGTATAAATTTTAAAGTAAAAGTAATTTTCATTAATTGTTTTTAGATGTTTTGTGAATATTAATAAAAACATATCGAAAATTAGTTATCCACAGTATTTCACATAGAACCAAGAATATTCTGTTTTCATAATAAATTTTATACCTGCTTCTCATCAGCACTATTCACTTGTGTTCCCAATCCAACAGACTGTCCAAAAACCAAAATTTGTTTGTAGGCGCAACCTCGTATGTTAATGTCGTAAAATTTTTTTAAAGAAAAAGTTATTTAACCTTTAAAAGGAAGGTAGAAAGTATTATTAGGCTTAAGGAATGGGAGAAACATTCGCAAACAGACATCCAGTCT
>JALYRX010000104.1 GCA_030855105.1 Bacteroidota bacterium
TTTGCCGCCAATACGATTGAATTTCCGGCAATTTATCACAAGCGGGAGATTTTTCTTTGCTTCTTTCTTTTGATCTATCAAAAGAAAGAAGATTAAACTGTATGAATTTTAAAGAAAAAGTAATATTTATAATCTGTATTAGATAATTTATGAATATTAATATAAAACTAGTGAAAAAAATATCCATAGTAATTCACAGTATTTCATATAGTACCATAAATTTTTATTAATTATTATTTACCTTTATTATTTATTATTTATTACTAATTCTTCTCTGATCTTTTCGTTTACTTTTTTTCTGACCATTTCTTCGGCTTTGTAAATCATATTTTTAATTGCAATCGGCGATGACTTTCCGTGACCGATTATTGTAACCCCGTTAATTCCAAGAAGCGGCACACCTCCGTATTCCTGATAATCAAAATCCTTAAGAACAACATTCTTTAATGTACCGTACATCATCCCCACCCACATCTTTTTAAAAAATCCTTTCTCAGCGTAACTTTTGAATTTACTTTTCATTACGTCAAGCACACTCTCGGCGAATTTTAAAATCACATTTCCTGTAAACCCATCACATACTATCACGTCAGCTTTTCCGCGAAGCACATCTCTTCCCTCTACATTTCCGATAAAATTCAATTTGGATTTTTCAAGGAGCTCGTATGCCTCAATGGTTAAGGTATCACCTTTAGTTTTCTCCTCACCGACATTAAGCAAACCTATTTTTGGTTCCCTGACATTATAAATATATTTCATATAAATACTTCCCATAATAGCAAACTCCAGCAAATGTACTGCCTTGCAATCAACGGATGCTCCCACGTCAAAGACCATTGTCTTTCCGAAGTCCGTCGGAAATAAAGAACCAATTGTCGGTCTTCCGACACCGGTGATTCGCCCGAGCCGCAATATCGAGGCAGTCATTACCGCTCCGGTATTTCCGGCACTTACAAACGCATCAGCTTTTTTCTCTCTTACTAAATTTATTCCTGTACTTATGGAAGAATCCGGTTTTGATTTCAGAGATTCAGTCGGGGAATCATCCATGGTAACAATATCCTCTGCATTAACGATTGAAACATTCTTTAACGAAACTTTATGTTTATCAAGCTCTTGCCTAATTAATTTTTCTTTTCCCACTAAAATAATTTCAAGATCATCCGGCCTGGAATCTGCTGCTATTACCGCTCCCGACACATCATTCAAAGGAGCAAAATCCCCTCCCATTGCATCAACTACAATTCTTATTTTGTTCATACTGCTAAAATAAAATTTGACTCATTTAATGAAATGAAATTAATGTGATGAAATTTTACGGAGAGATTTTTGAAATTTATTTTTTCGGAATCAAGACACTCTTTGAATCGTAAAATCCGCATGCAGGACAAACTCGATGTGCTTGCTTCATCTCGCTACAATTAGGACACGCCATTAAAGTCGGAGCAGTTGCTTTATAATGAGTTCTTCTTTTTCTTCCCCGTGCTTTTGAATGTCTTCTTTTTGGATTTGGCATTTTATTTTTCTATTTAATTTTTGCTTTAATTAATTTTTCCCATACAGGATTTATATTCTGATTCGCATCCGTTTTTATCAGATCCGGAATTTCCTTTTTACAATATGAACATTTTCCTTCTATTTCTTTAGGGGCTTTCCTCATCGGAATGGAAAGTAAAATATAATCTCTTACATCGTTTTTGAGATCAACGTATCTTGTGTTTGGAGATATAAATTTGATATCATCATTTTCAAACTGATCACCGCTTCCGTCAAAATCATATTTATAGATTATTTCAAATTCATTTTTAAAATCCGGAATATATTCTTCAACGCACCGGTCACATTCAAATTTGAACTTTCCGGCAATGGTTATTCTAAAATCTATCTGGTTACCTGACTTATAAAGCATTGCAAATACATTAACATCAGAGACAATGTTTACAGTATCAATCTCCAATTCTTCCGGCAAAATAGCAAATTCAAAATTATGCTCGCCTTCATTTAAATTATTAATATAAATTTTTAACATCGTAGTATCCTTTCAAAAATTCAAAGAACTTTACTTGAAAATTTTTTATTACCCTGACTTACTTCAATACTAATGAAGATTGTTGTGAAGAAGATTAAAACTTAAACACCAATTACTTGCTTGTAGGATTCTGCATCCGATAAATTGTTTAACTCATCCTGATTTGAGGGCTCGATTTTTACCAGCCACCCACGGTCATAAGGTTCCGTATTCACAATAGACGGATCATTATTTATTCCTGTATTAATTTCTGCAATTTTTCCTGAAATAGGGCTGTAAATTTCTGAAACAGTTTTTACGGCTTCAATCGAACCAATTGTATCGCCTTGATTTACATTACTTCCTATATCTGCCGTAATATCAAGATAAATAATATCACCGAGTTCGCTTTGTGCATAATCGGTTATCCCTACAATGCACAACGTGTCATCGATTTTTACCCATTCATGATCTTTTGTATATTTTAATGTAACAGGAAATTTCATATTCAGAATTTTTAAATTAATGTAAGACGCAATTTAATTAATCTAATTTTCGAATTCAATTGAGAAAGCATGAGATTCCCACAAATATAAAAGACTCTCCATAATATTTTAACGCACGTTAATTTCCGTGAAATTCATTTTACAAAGTATCAAATATAGAAAATTACAAAGTTATTTGGACTGATATGATAAATTTAAAATGAAATCCATACAGGAATACAATTAAAAAATCGGAGTTAACGTAAAAATTAAAAATATTTTAGCTCTTTGTAATTTCCCGATTAAATAACATGCCGGCACCGAGTTCTCTGTCTATCCTCTCCCATTCTTCATTCCTTTTCTGGGCGGAAGGATATTCGAAATAAAACTCCTTATCTCCTATTGTTGTAAAAACTCCTATATAAAATTTACCATCCTTGTTATCCACTCTCATTAAATACTTTACAAAACTCATATTGAATATTTGATTTTGTAGTTTTAAGACCATTTCGTTTACCTTAATCCCGTGTGTTAATTCATCCACTCTCCACAGGAATTAAAAGAGTGAATAAAAAATATTTATATATTTAAGAACTTAATTAGACAATTTAATCGGAAAATGCAATGGAATGCAAATCTCGATACAAGACTATAATTCCGAATTTATTTCCGATTTGTTTTAGGGTAGTGCAAATATAATTAAAAAAATAAATTTTTACATACTAAAAAAAAATATCTTTATATTATAGGGCTCCTCTAAAAACCTCTTTTTAATTTTATACAGTCACACTATAACTTTTTTTTAATTTTTTATTCTGCCTTTATTTTTTTGTTAGTGATTTTTACACTGTTTTTATTTTACCC
>JALYRX010000087.1 GCA_030855105.1 Bacteroidota bacterium
GAGCAAAAGAAAGCTTGGCAAAGAAAACTCTCCCGCTGGTGAAAAATTGCCGGAAATTATTTCACAATGGCTGCAAAAATTTCAACTCCTCACCCGGCAGAAGAGCACTGCCGGGTTCGTCAGACAGGAAATTTTTGCTTTAGCCATTGCTCATAATTTCTTTTCGGCAATTTTTCACAGGTGGGTCTGTTTTTTAAATTTAGATTTTTTGTTGCGATTTTGATTTAAATTAAAATCAAAAATTTTACTTACAAAATTATTTTGGACAGTATTGAATCATTTCTCTGACTATTCCACTATATTTCATATAGACCCAAATATTTGTTGTTAGAGAACAAATATTTAAAATTTAAACAATATTTATTCTGAATATTAATTCTGCATTATTACTTTTGTATTTTTCAATGGTAACTTTATTTTATAAATTTGTCTTCATCTCCTCATAGTAATCTTGTTAATCATTTAATCATAGTTCTTATTTAGTTTAAAATAAAATCATTTAAATCATAGTTTAAATTAATGATATTGCAAAAACTAAATTTCGCTAAACTTTTTTTTTCTTGGAAGAAAAGAACTTTAATATTATAAATAACAATTATCAAAACAAGAAAGGACCTCTTTCTAATCTTTCACCCATTGCCTTTATATTTCTTTCACTGTCTGCCGTATTCTTTCTTTACCAGATAGTTGGAGGAGCGATTTCATATTTTTTGTTAGGTGCTGAGATGGAAATCAGTGCAGAGAATTTAAACTTAACCAGACTGATCCTTACATTCGCACAGTTCATGTTCATCCTGTTTCCTGCGGTAATGCTTGTGATGCTGCAGGATAATAATATAAAAGAAACTTTCAGATTGTATAAGCCGAAGATTCCAGTATTTATTTTTGCAGTCATCGGCATACTCGTCATACAGCCGTTTTTGCAGGTATATCTTTATTATCAAAATGAATTAATTTTTAATCTGCCATTCGGAAAAGAATTTATCAATCAAATGAAGGAATTGTTTGACCTGCTTGAATCCACAACTGCCAAGTTAGTCCAGGCAAATTCCTTTCCTGAATTTCTGACAGTCCTTGTTGTAATTGCCGTTACACCGGCTATCTGCGAAGAATTTTTATTCAGAGGTCTTGTTTTTAAAAATTTTGAGAAGGTTATTCCCGTGTCAAAAGCGATTTTCTTTACAGGATTACTGTTTGCATTATTTCATTTTCATCCGTTCAATATTATACCTCTCACTGTATTGGGAATATTTTTAACTTTCATAGTTTATCACAGCGGAAGCATTTATACTTCTGTCGTCTGTCATTTTATAAATAATTTTATTTCCGCTCTGGCTGTATATATTTACGGGACTCAATCACTCGAATCGGTTGGCTCACCCGATATGACAACTGAGGAAAAAATTCAATTTACGTTGTTAGGATTTATATCTCTTGCAGTTTTTATCAGTGTAATAATTCTGATAAAGAAACATTCTATTACAAAAGATACAAAAGAAATTAAAATTAATATACCTCCTGCAGCAAATGGATGAAATGAGTAATTTGACAAAAAGAATTATTGCGGGAATTATAGGAATTCCCGTGATTATCGGAGCTGCATATCTGGGCGGAATATACTTTTTAATCTTTTCGATTATCGTATCGTCATTAGCTCTATGGGAATTCTATAAAATGTTTGAAAGGAAAGGATTTGCACCATTGAAATATTTTTTAATTTTGGTTTCATTTATTTTACTGATCTTTACTTATTCATCAGAAAATTATTTGCCTGCATTATTTATTTTATTAACAGCCGGTATATTGACATTAGAAATATACCGCATAAAAGGAAGTCCCATAAATCCGATGATCTCATTATTCGGAATATTCTATATTACATTTCCTTTTGTAATGTTGAATATGCTTTTGGAAATATTAAATTTTAATATCGTCATATACATTTTCATTTTGATCTGGACTTGTGATACGGCAGCTTATTTTGGCGGCAGAAAATTCGGCAAACATCAGCTTTCAAGCATTAGTCCAAAGAAAACGTGGGAAGGTTCGGCAGCTGGATTTATTTTTACGATAATAATTTCTTTACTTATACATTTTATTTTTCCGGGTAAATTAAATCGGGCTGATGCAATATCTATAGGAGTAATTGTCGGCATATTTTCCCAGGTTGGAGATTTATTCGAATCGCTTATAAAAAGATATTGCGATGTAAAAGATTCATCAAAAATAATACCGGGACATGGCGGGATGCTAGACAGATTTGACAGCTTAATTTTTGTAACTCCTGTTATTTTTGTTTATTTTGTCTATATTAAATAAATGTCAAAGCTTAATATTGCTCTTGAAAATTTAATTTTTATCATAAAAAGATTTTTGTTTAATAAAAAAAATATGATTGAATATTTAAATTATTCTTATAATTTGTACTAAACTAATTAGCAACAACTATTGACAAACTTTGAACTGAAAATAAATTTGGTTTAGTTTATTTTTATTTTAATTGAAAGCTAAATTGATATTTTAAAAACTTGTGTTTGTCAGGTATATAGTCCAAACTAAATTTAACAAAACATTATAATTTTAAATCAAAAATTTTTTACGATTAACAGTTAATTAATTCAAGTTAAAATGCATATTAAGAAAAAGCCCGTCAAGGATTTGAAAGCATCCAAAAAAGACAATGCTTCTAAAAAGAAATCTTCAGATGATTTTGAAGAAGAGAAACAGCCTAAGGGCGAAAGAGAAATAGAAGAAATGCTCGAAGATGAAATGCCAGGAGAGCTAGATGAGGAGGATGATGAGGAATTTATTCACAATGTTGAAGAATTCGAGAAAGAGCATTCCAAGGCAAAAATGATAAGCGTATATCAAAAGATTGGAAAACCGAAGTTTACAGATCTGAAAAAAATTGATCCGAAAAAGCTAAAAGACGAATTGCGAAAGCTGGTAGTGACGCTCGATGACCATAATATCATAGTTCATTCGCATGGTGAATATGATGATAAGGAAAAATACAGATTTATTACTGAAGAAATATTTAAAGAGTATATTGAAGACGGTAAAAAGGAACATATATCTTTTATTTATGAAGACTACCATCCCGAAATGGACGAAGATGACGAAGAAGAAGAAAGTTTTGATGAAGATATGAGAGTATAGTTTTAATTTTATTAAAGTGTAAATTTTATTTTCAAAATGGCTGTCCAAAACAATAAAGATAATCTTGGTACCGGTATTATTGATTTTTCTCTAAAAGGAATCGATGACAAATTTTATTCACCTGCTGACTTCAAAGATAAAGACATTCTTGTAATTATATTCAAATGCAATCACTGTCCGTATGTTAAAGCTGTTATTGACAGGCTGGTCTCTCTTCAAAAAAAATATGAAGATAAAAGTGTTCAGCTGATAGGGATCAATCCTAACGACTCTGACTCTTATCCAGAAGACTCTTTCGAAAACATGAAGCTCTTTGCTGAGAAATATAAGATAAATTTCCCATACTTAGTTGACGAGACACAGGAGATTGCAAAAAAATACGACGCTGTCTGCACTCCGGATATTTATGTTTATTATAGAGAACGAAAGCTAAGGTACAGAGGACGTCTCGACGATAGCTGGAAAGACGAAAGTAAAATTATGCAAAAAGATCTTGAAAAAGCAATTGAGCTTTTACTTCAGGGAAAAGAAATTGATTTTCAACAAATTCCATCAATTGGCTGCTCGATAAAGTGGAAGGTGTAACATTTCTTTAACATTATATTAATCCTCAATACAAAACGATAGATTTCCTGTATTCTGTAAATTATAAAAATGGTTATAAAGTTTTAGAAATAAGAACGCCATGAGAAATTTTAGAGTGAAGACTAAAGTAGAAAAAAATAAATCGATAATTAAGTGATTGAGAGAAATTCGCGATAATTTAAGTTGTGAAATAAAAGATATGACATCTGATGAAATAATTAAATATCTCAAAAAACAGAAAACACTTCATCAAAAAGATAATTGGGAAAAAAACCTGAAAAGTTAATTACTTAAGTTAACTGCTTCGTTCTCAAACATTTATTTCCGCCACGAATTTCACGAATTAACACAAATTCATGCAAATTTTTTTTTATAATAATTAGAGATAATTCGTGGCAAAAAAATAAATTTAAAGTTATAAGTGGTCAACTTAAGTTAATTAATCAAAACAGAATTTAAAAAAACTAATCGATTTTATTCTCTATCAGATATTCCTCATACTCCCCGATAATCTCAAACCCGATTTTTTTATAACAATTTACGGCAGAGAGATTTTTTACAGAGACATTTAGGCCAATGTTATCAACTGTTTGCAAAAGGTCGCTGCACAATGCAGATGTAAGTTTCTGGCAAATGGATTTTCCCCTGTGAGCCGGATTGATCGTAATATTTCCTAATGTAGCTACTCTATATTTATCTGAGTAAACATGTATTCCCGATATTCCAATTAATTCTCCTTTTTCAAAATATCCGAAATACTTTCCGGTCTCGAGCATTCTCTTATCAAAAAAATTATCGGGATAACTTGCATCGTATAAAGCTTTAATAATAACAATATCCCCCGGAAGAAGCCGCTTTACTTTTTTATTTTCATCCTTTATTAATAAACTTTTTTCTTTAAGCGACATCTTATAATATACACCGCAAATTCTGAGAATAGACTTCTTTTCAAATGCATTAATAACTCCTTTACTTAAATGACAATAAATTTCACCCGGTAATTTATCTTTTATTTTTTCTATCAGAGTTATCATTGTATCAATATTATTATCGGTAATTGCAAGGAGAGTCGGAAGTTCAGATCCTTCGTAAAGCAAAACAATCTGTTCAATTTTATCCCCATCACCTATTGCAAACCACTTTGTATATTTCCAAAAAAAATCATCGAGATCACCAATTGAATAAATATTTAAATCTGTATTTTTTCTAAAATGAGATTCGATAATATATTTATCGTGAAGGGTTTTAACATTCATAATTTTTTTCTTCTAATTTGGCTGATGTAAACTTTTTTTATTCCAATACTTTTTGTTATCTAAATCAAAAATTTATGATAAAATTTTAATTCGCAATAATTTGCCCTCCTGTGTTACTATCTTCGTACACTGTTGTCCAAAATAAATTTATGAAGAATAATTTTTCTGCAAATTCATTTTGTTTTCGTTTTATTTTTACGAATCCGGTTTCGAACCCTGATATCAAAATATAATTTTTAAATTTGCATCCGAAAATCCCCCTTTAATTCCCCCTTCATGAAGGGGGTTAGGGGGGATATTTCAAATCAATTATAAAGATGTAAATTTATATGTAAAACGTTTTGGACGGATGTTATCTTCGTTTATCTTCGTATTATTTTTTTATGATTCGTGCCTAACTTTTTTTATTCAAATTAACTATCTTCAAAACCAAAAAAAATTTTATAAGTAATCTACTAAACTTAGCAATCTACTAATATGGATAATGAATCTTTAAAAAAATATTGTGAACTGATTATAGAAGTTGGAATCAACCTTTATCCCGATCAATGTCTTAATATCAGCTGCGGGGTTAAAGATATTGATTTTGCAGTAATGCTTGCCGGTACTGCATATTCAAAAGGAGCGAAGTATGTCGATTTTCAAATTCACAGTAACAAGGCAAAGCGTTTCCGAATTGAGGAAAATATAAATTCGGAGAATCTAAGCTTTATTCCGAATTATCTTACTAACAAAAGTTTTGAGATTCTTGCAAACGATTGGGCATATATCTCAATTGATAATATTGAAGAGATTGATGAACTAAAATCTGTTGATTCATCTAAGTTTACAATTATGATGAAGAAAGAACAGGAGACTTTCAGAAGACAGTCAATTTCATTCGGAGCTTCTAAAAACACATGGTGTGTTGTTGCTGCTCCCGGAGCTGTTTGGGCTTCTAAAGTTTTAAAATCAGGAGCTTCTGTTGATGAACTTTGGGCTAAGTTAATTCCTGTTCTAAGGCTCGACAAAGAAAATCCGGTAAAAGAATGGAAAGAGCTTGCAATTAATTTGGTAAAAAGAAGTGATACATTAACCAAGATGAAACTTAATAAATTAATTTTCACCGGACCCGGCACGAATTTAGAAATCGGTCTCATAAAAAATTCACTCTTTAAAGGCGGACATGTAAAAGCAGCAAACGGAAGAATGTTTATTCCGAATATTCCTACGGAAGAAGTTTTCACAACACCGGATTTCAAAAGAACTAATGGAAAAGTAAAAGTTACAAAGCCGGTTAAAGTATTGGAAAATTTGCTAACCGGAATTTGGTTTGAATTTAAAGACGGAAAGGTGATTAACTTCGGTGCGGATTCCGGAAAAGAAATTCTTGAAAAATATCTTACCATAGATGAAGGTGCATCGTATCTCGGTGAAGTGGCTTTAGTTGACAAAAATTCCGAAGTTCATAAAAGCGGATTAATTTTTAACAGTATTCTTTATGATGAGAATGCAGCATGCCATATTGCTCTTGGAAGAGGTATTACTAATTGCTTAATTAACCGTGATGAACTTAATACTCCCGAAGAAATGAAGAAGAACGGATGCAATTATTCTCTTGTTCATACTGACTTCATGATCGGTTCGGAGGAAATAAACGTTGATGGGATTGATCAAGCCGGGAAAAAGACTGAGATAATTAAGAATGGAGAGTTTAAGATTTAATTTGTGTTTTCAAATCTTTCACAAATTCTAAAAATAGGTCTGACGTAATTTTTAACTTCTGCATAATCCGTGCATATTCTAGACTCCTGCTTTTGTCAGGTAAATAAAAAATATGTCACAGACGACCAAGCAAAATTATTTACTAATCCGGCAATCTTCATCAAAAGTAATTATCTGATATTTTCTATTATCTTAAATTTTTTAATCTTGAAGATTCTACCCTATTAATTGAGAGAATTGTTCTCGGGTCGTACATATTAAACCCTGATTGTTCAATAGAAATATTAAACACAAAAAATACAAAACACAAAAAGAACTTTAGCTATACAGAATTGTAAGAAAGAATTCTTTGCCTGCCCGGAAAAGTTTATCCGGAGTGCGAACTTTAAGTAAATACTTTAAGTGCATGGATGTTAAATAAGATTTATTTTCTCTCTAATGAACAATTTGGGTAATTTAATCTTATATTTTATTATCTTCTGTCTTCGGTTCTTGAGGTTTCGTCTCGTCGGATTTCACATCAGTCTTTGGATTATCTGATTTGTCTTCTGCTTTCGGCTGTTCAGTTTTTACTTCAGCTTTCGTCTCTCCGGATTTCACGTCAGTCTTTGGATTATCTGATTTGTCTTCTGCTTTCGGCTGTTCAGTTTTTACTTCAGCTTTCGTCTCTCCAGGTTTCACGTCAGTCTTTGGATTATCTGATTTGTCTTCTGCTTTCGGTTGTTCCGCTTTTACTTCAGACTTGGTCTCTTCTGATTTCACATCCTTATTCAACTTATCTGTTTTATATTCTTTCACCGGTTCTTTCCTTTTTTCAGTTTGTGAAGAATTAGATTTCACAGAATCAACTGAAGGAGTTTTAGAATTGTCCAAAGGATTCTCAATTACAGGAGGATGATTCATTTCCGGTACGTCTTCACCTATAATATCTTCTATTTTAAAGTCAATCTGTTCCGATTCAAAACTTCTTGTTTTCTCCTGAATGTCTTTGGTAGAGAATTTTTTCGGAATTTTAAATTTATTGATATATTCATCTATTTCCGGCTGCTCTTTATCTTTCAAATATTCAATTACTGATAATACAACTTTCTTATTATTCTTATCAAATTCAATTACTTCGGCTTTTAGAGTATCTCCTGTTTTAAAAAGCTCACTGAAATTTTTTATCGGAACTGTGGATAACTGTGACGCAGGAATAAATGAATCAACATCATTGGGAAGCTCAACAATAATTCCTTTTTCAATTGGCTTAATAATTTTTGCTTCGGCTTCAGTTCCGACTTTATACTTTTCTTCAAGCTTATCCCATGGATTGTCGAGCAGCTGTTTCCTTCCTAAAGATATTCTTTGATTGGCAACGTCTACACCGAGAATTACAACTTCGAATTCGTCACCAATTTTTATGTACTCTGATATATCAAGAATCTTTTTTGTCCATGAAAGATCGGAAATATGGACTAACCCGTCAACACCCTCTTCAAGTTCAATGAAAAGTCCGAAGTTAGTTACATTGCAGACTTTTCCTTTATGCTTTGTTCCGACAGGGAATTTATCCAGAAGACTCTGCCATGGATTGGGAGTTAATTGTTTCATTCCGAGTGAGAGCTTCTTATTATCCGAGTCTATTGTCAATATCTGTGCTTCTACAACCTGACCCATGGAAACCATTTGTGTCGGATTGGTTACGTGCTGCGTCCATGACATTTCGCTAACGTGAATCAAACCTTCAACTCCTTTTTCAATCTCAATAAACGCGCCGTACTCTGTAAGGGATACAACTTTTCCGGATACCTTGTCTCCTATTTTATATTTATCCTTTACATCATCCCAAGGATGTTTCTGCAGTTGCTTCAATCCCAGATAAACTCTTTGCTTCTCCGGATCAAACTCAAGAACAAATACCTCGATTTCCTGATCCAGCTTTACTACGTCATTTGGATGATTTATTCTTCCCCATGAAAGATCGGTAATATGAATCAACCCATCGAGTCCGCCGAGATCAACAAAAACTCCGAAGTCTGTAATTGCTTTGACAACGGCTTTCATTGTCATTCCTTTCTGAATAGTCTTCAGCAATTCTTCCCTTTGTCCTGCCATTGATTCTTCAATCAAAACTTTATGTGAAATAATTATATTCTCGTTTTGATTATTTACTTTTAAAATCTTGAAGTCCATCATCTTTCCTACATATTCATCATAGTCTCTTATCGGTTTTGTATCAATTTGAGATCCCGGTAAGAATGCTGATAATCCTTTAATATCAACCACAAAACCACCTTTGATCCTGCGAATACATTTACCTCTGATAACGGTTCCGTTTTTCTGTGCTTCGACTACATTATCCCACATCTTCATCGAATCTGCTTTTTTCTTTGATAAAACAAGCTGGCCTTCCTTATCTTCAATCTTCTCAAGAAAAACTTCAATTTCATTTCCGACTTTGATTTCTTCCGGATCTGCGAACTCATTAACGGAAACTCTTCCGTCTGATTTGGATCCGATATCTATTAAGACGTCGTCACCGTTAATTGCAACTATTCTGCCTTTAACAAGCTCGTTTTCCTTGATAACATTAAAAGTCTTTTCATAAAGACTAAGCATTTTTTTATACTCATCTTCATCATAATCGCTTACAAGAATTTTAATTTTATCTTTTTCTTCTTTTGTATTTACTTCTTTTGTATTTACTTCTTTTTGAGATTGGTTTATTTGCGAAGAAGAATTTTTCTTTTCTTCTGTTTCAATCTCAACTGTATTTGATTCTGTTTCCGACATTATTTTTTTTTGCTCCCGCATCTCCGATTCACCGGAGATTATTTTTTTCTCTTATATTACAAAATTCCAAATATAAAGAGTTTTAAGTTAATAAATTCCCGTTACCGGGCTTGTTATAAAATATTTAAAAATGTCCGGATATTAATCTAATCCGTTTACCTTTCTTAATAAAAAATTTACCTGCTCTTCGATAATCATATTCGTAGTATCAACTACTATCGAGCTTTTTGTTTTCTTCAACGGGCTCTCCTTTCTTGATGAATCGATTTCATCTCTCTTCTTTAGCTCAATCATTATCTTCTCAACGGGGATCTTCAATCCGTGGTCAATAAAATCCTGTCTTCTCCTGACAGCCCGAACCTTTAAATCGCATGTCAAAAAAAACTTAAACTTTGCATCCGGAAAGACAACTGTCCCTATATCTCTTCCGTCCATCACAACATTATTGTCTTTTGCAAATAACCTCTGCTTTTCCACAAGAATCTTTCTTATTTCCTTAATTGCACTTACACTGCTGACTTTATTGGTAACTTCCAGTGACCTGATTTCTTTTGTCACGTTTTTATCATTTAAAATAAACTCTTCTCCTTCAAACACCATCCGTGCATTTTTTGTTATCTCTATGATTTTTTGAGTGTCATTTGGCTTAATACTATTTGCAAGCAATTCAAAAGTTATAGCCCTGTACATTGCACCGCTGTCGATATACAAAAAAGTAAGTTTCTCAGCTAAAATCCTTGCTGTTGTGCTTTTTCCCGTTCCTGAAGGGCCATCGATCGCAACAACAATTTTATCCATATTATCTTAAAATTACCTTAAATTATCAAAAAAATTATTCTATTAAAGAAATTATCAAAAGCTGCCATCAAACCCGGTTAAAGTTCAAAGGCACTTAAATTTATCCTGCCAGTTATCCGGATTCGTTGCTAATATATTTAGAGTGAACGATGAGGGTAATTTTTTTGAGGCAATTGCTTCGGAAAGCTGTGACTTCTCAATACCTGTTAACTCTGAAACAGATTTTTTATCCGTAATATTTATTCCGCAATTTTTAAATCGTTTTTCTTTGTATCTTAACCGGGGCTACGGATTTATTTGAATATTTCGATAGCAGAAGTACATCCGGATATTAAAGCTAAGTAATTGTCAGAATATCTAAAGCCGATATTTTTACTTTATATAAAATCAAAACCAAAATCGTAATTTTATTACAGATTTTCAAGATAAATTGTAATAAAAATGAAGATAGGTTATACTATGCAAAATAAAAAGGTGCTATATGATTTAAAGTGGAAAATTCTTTTAAATTAAAATCATTTAAATATTATGATACCCGCCTGTGATAAATTGCCGAAAGAAATTCAGAGTATTGCCGCCAATACGATTGAATTTCCGGCAATTTATCACAAGCGGGAGATTTTTCTTTGCTTCTTTCTTTTGATCTATCAAAAGAAAGAAGATTAAACTGTATGAATTTTAAAGAAAAAGTAATATTC
>JALYRX010000105.1 GCA_030855105.1 Bacteroidota bacterium
CTACTGAATTTCCGAATTGTGCGTCAGCCTGATTTCCTTCTGCAGTCCAAAGTGCTACTGTCAAAAGTCCCGCCGAAGTACCATTGTAAGCAAAAACTTTTCCTTCATTAGTTTGTCCATTATCATAAAACAATGCCCCGATTATGACATCCGAATACCCATCATTGTTTACATCACCGGCTGAGGAAACTGAATAACCATAACCGGCCTGAACCTGATTTCCATCCGTTATCCAGTTTGGAGATGTGGAAATAGGATCAATTGTTATTGGATAAACCGCATTCTCATCATCAACGACTATACAAAACTGTTTTACATTCTTGCTGATTATGGAATTATTTTTTGCATCTGAAATATTCTGATCTGAAAGCTGATGGGAGGACTTTTCAAAATAAGCCTTGAGTATCTTACCCTGTGAATCCCAAACCTTTAATGATGCATATCTCATCTTCTCATTTCCATTCTGATCTTTAAAGTTTAATACATCTTCATTGACATTCATGCTCAAATTGGTTTCTGTACTAAGTTTTACTTTTAGTTTTCCTTCACCGCTAATTTGGTTTTTAATAATAAAGTCCTGTCTCATACCTTCAGCATCATTTGTAAAATCAATTCTGACATTATTGTCTTCGATGGAAGCTTTATTCTTATTGACTATTAAATCATCGCCGGAAAATAAGACCAGATTTTTATATTCATCATTTTCTGTCTTTGTATATCCATTCAACTTAAAGCGGATTTCCCATTCCGGGATTGTTTTATACTTCCTTTCCTTATTACTGAGGGATTTGTCATTTACATCGAATAGAGGAATTTTATTCTCTCTTGTCTTAGCTGAAAATCCGTCGTTATGATAAATGAAACGAATATTGTTTGAACGATTAGGTGATTGGAACAATCCCAGAAGTTCGTTGTATGATATATTATATTCGTCATTCTTCAGATCACGAATAGTATTATCAAACCAGTTTTTATCTATATTGATGTTATTGGTATTCTTAATGTTTTCAACTTCTTTGTTATCCTTTGATATGTTGCTGGGCATTAGCTGTTCAAAACCAGATTGAGTAGTAAACTCGGGTTTTGCATAGTTTCTAGATTCAGCAGAAAAAAGATTATCAGTTTCGAGAGGTTGATTTAAAACAGTAAGAGCAAAAAGCAGTGCAGCCGGAAGAAGAAATAAAATTTGTATCATTAATTTTATTTAAAGTTTAAAAATATTTTTAATATTTGTAAAATGGATTTTTATATTTGTAATGAAATAAAGAATAAATCAGGAATCTATTTTTAAAAAGTTATAGGGCGGATGCTAATGGTAAAACCGCAACCGGAAATTTTTACAAACTTATTGTTTTGCTCTAATTGAATAGGGATAATAGTCTACAATATAAAAAAATTTATTTAGAAATGAAAGAAAAAAATAAATTTACATATCATTCCTTATGTTTTCACCGATAATCAATTTTATAAATTCTGATAATATCCAGATAAATTAGATCAAAAATTTTAGCAATATTTTTAAGTTTTCATTGACTCTTAATAAAAAAGCATTTACTTTTGTGATATATAAAATTTATAATGAGGTGAGGTATTTTTAAAAATCTTCCCGGGCATAATTTATAGATTTATTTGTAGACTTATGGTTTAATAATTGATATATTACTTATAAAGTAATGTAGGTTTAAAAGAAGTTTCAATTAATACTTTGACTTATTTTGTTATCTATATTTAAATTAACTTTATTCAAAAACCTAAAATAAAAAACGCAATGAAAAAAATTAACTCTTTATTTTTAAGCTGTCTGTTAAGTTTAATGTTGATTTTATCTTTATCGAATCAATCACAGGCAACAGTATTCACAATTGATATTACTTTATCAGGACTTCAGGAAGTACCACCTAATCCATCATCAGCTACCGGTATTATGTTCGGTACCTACGATGATGTTACAAATATGTTAGATTTTGATTTGATCTGGAACGGTTTATCAACACCAAGTACAGCAGGTCATTTGCACGGACCCGGGACTTTCGGTGTGATTGCTCCCATTCAGATTGGCTTCGCAGGATTTCCTTCTGCAACAGCCGGTTCCTATTCTAATACGTATGTATTGGATGCAGCTCAGGAAATTCAGATCATCGGTGGTCTCTGGTATGTTAATATTCACACCAGTACATTTCCTGGTGGCGAGATCCGTGGCCAGTTAGTCGAAGGTACCTTACCTGTTGAGCTAACAAGCTTTAGCTCATCAGTAAATAAGAACAATGTAAAATTGAACTGGTCGACTGCAACTGAAATAAATAATGCAGGTTTCGAAATTGAAAGAAAATTGACAACTTCTACCGAATGGTCAAAAGTTGGAAACGTTTCAGGAAACGGCAATTCAGTTATTACAAATAATTATACCTTCAGTGAGAAAGTAAACACTGGTGTTTATAATTACAGATTGAAACAAATGGATTTCAATGGTGCCTATGAATATTTCAACCTATCCAGCGAAATAGGAGTTGGAGTTCCGACTGCTTTTGATATTTCTCAGAACTATCCAAATCCATTTAATCCATCAACAAAGATTGACTATGAACTTCCAAGTGATGCAGTAGTTAGTATTTTACTATTTGACATTTCAGGAAGAGTTGTTTCAAATTTAGTTAATGAAAGCAAAACTGCCGGATTCTATACCGTTCAGTTAAATGCATCTAATTTAACAAGTGGAACATATTTCTACAAAATCTCAGCTCAAGGATCAAATGTAAACTTCACAGCAACAAAGAAGTTAACATTGATCAAGTAAGAAGTAGCTATATAATTAAAGCCGGAAGAAGAAATTCTTCCGGCTTTTTTTTTAATATGCTGAATCCAATTATTCCATTCTTGTATAACTATCCCCTACGCTTGTAATCCACCCGTCAGGAAATTAATTTTTAGATTGAAATTTTAAAGTTCGATAGCTCCTTCGGTTAATATATGAGGGAGTCAGGAAAGAATTTACCCCTCCCTAACCTTCCTTGAAAATAAGGGAGGGTATTATTTGCAGTAACTATTATTCATTATCTCTATTCAGAATTGAGATCGAATCCGGAAAGTTTTATGTGAATAAGTTATTTTAAAAAATTAGATGAGTTAAGTATAGTGTTTAAAGTGCTGTGATAAAATAAAATTTGCCGGACCAGATAATTAATCTGACCCGGCGAATAATAATGA
>JALYRX010000088.1 GCA_030855105.1 Bacteroidota bacterium
TGTGATAAATTGCCGGAAATTCAATCGTATTGGCGGCAAAAATTTCAACTCACCACACGTCAGAAAAACACTGACGTGTGGTTCAGACAGGAAATTTTTGCTCTTCGCCAATACTCTGGATTTCTTTCGGCAATTTATCACAGGCGGGTATCATAATATTTAAATGATTTTAATTTAAAAGAATTTTCCACTTTAAATCATATAGCACCAAATTTATTTACTATTTTTATTCTAATTACTATTTATAATTTACTATTTATTGAGTAAAGTGACTTTTATTTTAAATCATATAAAAGTATATTTGCCATAAATTAAAACCAGAAATTACAATTAAACATGGCTAAACAACAAACATTTGCGGACAAAGCTTCAAAGCTCGGAAAGAAATCCGAATTAATTGTTATGTGTCCCGATACAAATAAAGAAACAAAAGTTATTAACGTAAGACTCGTTGATGCTATTAAGACTGAAAAAGGTACTTATAAATTTTTAGACAGAAACATGAAAGTTTACGAGTCAACGTACAAACCATATAAACCATAAAACTCAGATAGAAAGGATACAGAGCGATGTCAAAAATTTGTGCAGTTACCGGAAAGAAACCTCTTACCGGCAACAATGTTTCACACGCAAATAACAAATCCAAAAGAAGACAATTACCAAATCTGCAAAAGAAGAGATTTTGGATTGAGGAAGAAAAAAGATGGATTACACTCAGAGTGTCTGCTAAAGGACTTAAGACTCTTGACAAGAAAGGTTATTCTGCATTAATTAATGCATGATACTTATTTTCCCAAAAAGAAAGCAAGTATCATTATACCAACACTTAACGAAGAAAAATTTGTAAAAAGATTATTAAGCAGATTTGATAAAGAGTTTAAGAAAGTTAACGATGTTGAATTAATAATAAGCGACGGTGGAAGTAAAGATTCTACAATTAAAATTTCAAATGAATATGCCGATAAGATAATTTTAAATAAAAAAAATATTCCGCAGAACATCTCTCAGGGAAGGAATGAAGGAGCAAAAAATTCTCAGGGAGATGTTCTCATTTTTTTAAATGCCGACACCTATGTTAAAGATATACAATATTTATTGGAAGAATCAGTAAAGCAGCTGGCTGATTTAAAAACTTCTGCAATAGCCTGCCGGATAGTTGTATTTCCGGAAGAAGAAAATTTGTCTGACAGGATGTTTCACACATTGTACAATAATTATGTTGCAATGCTGAATAAGTTTTTTATAGGAATGGGCAGAGGTGAGTGCCATATAGTAAAAAGAGAAAAGTTTTTTAAAATTGACGGATATGACGAGAAGCTGGCTGCAGGTGAAGATTTTGATCTTTATAAGCGGTTGAGAAAGCTTGGAAAAATAAAATTCAGAAGAGATTTTATTATTTATGAATCGCCAAGAAGATACAGGAAATACGGATATGCAAAGGTTTTTTGGGATTGGACAAAAAATTCCATTTCTGTTTTATTATTTAAAAAATCAATTTCAAAGGAATGGGAAGCCGTAAGATGATTTTAGATTTCGGATTTTGATGCGTATATTTATTTATGAAAAAGTTTTTTAAAGTTCTTTCAAATAGCAATGAAACGGGGATTAAGGCTCGTACCGGTTTAATTAAAACCGAACACTCTGAAATTGAAACTCCTGTGTTCATGCCTGTCGGAACATTAGGAACAGTTAAAGCAATTGAACACCGCGAGCTGGATGAATTTGATACAAGGATAATTTTAGGAAACACATATCACTTGTTTCTAAGACCCGGAATTGAAGTTCTTGAAAATGCAGGAGGACTTCATAAATTCATGAACTGGAATAAGAGCATTCTTACTGACAGCGGGGGATTTCAAATCTTTAGTTTATCAAAACTAAAAAAAATCAGTGATGACGGTGTCGAATTTTCCTCGCATCTTAACGGAGATAAATATTTTTTTACTCCTGAAAAAATTATTGATATTCAAACAATTATCGGCTCTGATATAATCATGCCGTTAGATGAATGTGTTCCTTACCCGTCGGAAAAATCTTATGTAAGCAGTTCTGTTGAACTTACTTCAAAATGGGAAAGAAGATGTTTTGAATATTTCAAACATCGTAATGAATACCAAAAAAATTTTCAGAAGCTGTTTTCCATAAATCAAGGCGGGACATTTAAAGAGCTGAGAAAAAAAAGCATCCATGATTTAATTGAAATTGATTTTGACGGACATGCAATCGGCGGTCTTGCGGTAGGAGAAGAGAATTCATTGATGTATGATGTTGTCGATTTCTCGACTGATTATTTGCCAAAAGACAAACCGAGATATTTGATGGGAGTTGGTACTCCCCAAAATCTTTTTGAATGTGTAGAAAGAGGGATTGATATGTTTGATTGTGTAATGCCGACACGGAATGCAAGACACGGAAGATTATTTACAACATACGGGGAAGTAAATATTAAAAGTGCAAAGTATAAACACAATTTTAATTCTCCCGATGAAGAATGCAGGACTTATACTTCGATGAATTTTACTCTTGCATATCTCAGGCATTTGTTTATTGCAAATGAAATCCTGGGGGTTCAGCTTGCAACAATTCATAACCTCGGGTTCTATTTAAGCCTGATGAAAAATATAAGGGAAGCAATTAATAATAATTCCTTTTTGGAATTCAAAAATAATTTTTTAGAAAAATATTTAAGTAATAATTAATTTTTCGGTTGTAGATTCGGCATTCATGCTGAAGATGTAAAGTTTATTTTAATAAATTAAGATTCAGAAAGGAATAATATATTGAACACAGAAATATTTAAACCAGTTATTTTACAGCAGGCACCGGGAGGAATGGAATCCATTTTATCTTCTATCGTACCGTTTCTGCTGATAATCGTAATTTTTTATTTTTTAATTTTAAGACCTCAGCAAAAGAGACAAAAAGAAAGAGCAAAACTGCTTGAATCAATTAAAAAAGGTGATAAGATAATTACAGTTGGCGGAGTTCATGGGACTGTTGATGCTATCGATGATAAAACTATATTTCTTAAAGTTTCCGATAGCGTAAAGCTAAGAATTGAAAGATCTGCCGTAACAACTATTGTCGGTCTTACCGATCAGGAGCCGGAAAAAAAATCATTATTGGGAGGATAGACAGTTAGCAGTTAGCAGTTAACAGTTAACAGTTAACAGTTAACAGTTAACAGTTAACAGTTAACAATATTAGTTAAAATAGTTTTTGTAAAAAAAGTCGTGCATTTGAAAAATCAAAGTAAACATAAACTTAGTTCTATAGAAACGGCAATTACTGATTTCAAAAAAGGGAAAATTGTAATTGTAGTTGATGACGAGGATCGTGAGAATGAAGGGGATATGATTTTTTCCGCTGAGAAGTCCACGCCTGAACTTGTAAATTTTCTTTCAAAGAATGGCAGGGGATTGATATGCGTTCCAATGGAAGACAGCAGGCTTAGCGAACTTGATCTTGGTATGATGACCCGGAATAACACTTCTCTTCATGAGACAGCATTTACAATGAGTGTTGACTATTTGCACGGGACGACGACAGGAATCTCTGCATTTGACAGAAATAAAACCATACTTTCTTTAATTAATAAATTAAATAAAAAGACAATGCCCGAAGATCTGGGCAGACCGGGACATGTATTTCCTTTAAGGTCAGCTCCGGGCGGTGTATTGAGAAGAGCAGGACATACTGAGGCGACAGTAGACCTGGCAAGGCTTTCGGGACATTATCCTGCAGGGGTTTTGTGTGAAGTGATGAAAGAAAACGGGGAGATGGCAAGACTTCCTGACTTGTTTGAGATTGCAGAGAAGTTTGATTTAAAAATAATTTCCATTCAGGATTTGATTCAATACCGTCTTCAAAGAGAAAAGCTTGTCGAGAAATTAGTTGATGCAAATTTGCCGAGTGAGTTTGGTGAATTTAAAATAGTCCTGTATAAAAGTAAAGTTGATTCAAAAGAACATATCGCAATCGTTAAGGGAAAAATTGATTCAAGCAAACCTATTTTAGTTAGAGTTCATTCTGAATGTTTGACCGGAGATGTATTCGGCTCGCTGCGATGTGACTGCCGGGAACAATTATTGGAATCATTAAAAATGATAGAGAAGAATAAAAACGGTGTGGTATTGTACATGAGACAGGAAGGAAGAGGTATAGGACTGCACAATAAATTGAAAGCGTATCAGCTTCAGGAGAATGGAAGAGACACTGTTGAAGCGAACCTGGAGCTTGGCTTCAAGCCGGACTTAAGGGATTACGGAATAGGTGCACAGATACTAAGAGAACTTGGAATAAAAAAAATGAGATTGATGACAAACAATCCGAAGAAGGTAATCGGCTTAAACGCATACGGTCTTGAGATAGTCGAGCGTGTACCAATCGAAATAAAACCTAATTCATCAAATGAAAATTATCTTCAAACAAAAAAAGAAAAGTTAGGACATTTACTTTTAATAAACTCAGAAAATTTTATAAATAAGACTTCAAAAAAACATAGGAGAAAAAAAATAAATCAAGGATGAAAACAGCAGAAGCAGTTTATTTAACGAAATCAAGATTGGTAGAAATTGAAAACGAACTTAAAGAATTAAAAACCAGCGGAAGAAAATCAATTGCGGAAAAAATCGCTGAAGCCAGGTCACATGGTGATTTGAGCGAGAACGCAGAATATGATGCAGCAAAGGAAGCACAGAGCCATCTTGAATTTAAAATCGGTAAGATGGAGCTAATGCTTTCTAAAGTAAAAATTATTGCACCGGGTGACATGCCGAAGAATGAAGTTTATATTTTATCGGTTGTTAAAGTTCTTGATCTTGGAGCAAAGGAAGAAATTACTTTTTCATTAGTGTCACCTGAAGAAGCAGACTTTGAGCAGGATAAGATCTCTGTTACTTCACCTATCGGGAAAGCATTGTTAGGTAAAAAGAAAAATGAAATTGTTGAGGTTCATGTTCCGGATGGTTTGATAAAGTATAAAGTTCTCGAAATTTCAAAATTAAACTGATCCAATGGCCACCAAGAAACTTGCAGAATTTAAAGTAGGATTATTTGTCTTTATTGCAGCCTTAGTTGTACTGCTTACAATATTTTGGGCAAAAGGTTTTACTGTAAATTTATCAACGGAAGATTATGCGGTTTACTTTGCAAAAGTCAGCGGAGTAAATGAAGGTGACATGGTAAGTATTAACGGTGTGCGAAAAGGACAGATAGATAAAATAGAACTTGCAGGCGATTCGGTGAAGATTCAATTCAGTATTGATAAAACAATCAGGATTAAAAAGGATTACAATATTTATGTTGCTGCTACTGAGCTGACCGGAGGTAAAGTTCTTTACATCGAACCCGGGAAAAGCACCATAGAAGTTGATCCTAAAGAACCTTTGCATGGAAACACCGGTGCTGATTTTGCATCGCTGATGAATTCGTTTGCTGATATTACGACAGATGTAAAAAGTTTGATAGGTGAGTTTAAAAAATCGACAGACAACCTGAACCTCGTTCTTTCGAATGTAAATGAGATTGTAGGAGATGGGTATTTAAAAAGTAATATCAGGACTACTCTGTCAAATCTTACAGCATCGACAAGCAGTCTTAATTCATTAGTTAACGACAGCAGAGTTGGAATTAACAGGCTTACATCACAATTAGGATCTACAGTTGATAATGTTGACCTTGCTATTGGCGATAACAGCAAAGAATTGAAAAGTACCTTGTATGAGATAAAGTCATTAACAAATACAGTTGACACGCTTGTTAATAATATGAATGTTATTGTTGCAAATATTAAAGATGATGATAAAGGAATAGGAAAATTTTTGACTGATGATAAATTTTTTAATAACATAAACAAAACACTCACCGAACTCGAAAAGCTTACGAAAAGTATCCGCACAAAAGGCATCAAGCTGAATTTATTTTAAGAATTATACCATTGTAGGAGAATATTTACAAAAAAGCCGGAAGAATTTCTTCAACCGGTTATATAATTACAAATTTCAAATTACAAACTGCTAACTTTAACTGCTAACTGTTTCCTGCCAGCTATTTCAACAAGATCATTCTCTTTGTATCTGCAAAGCCGTCCGTAATTAATTTATAAAAATAAATTCCGCTCGAAAGATTTGCAGCATTAAATTCAACCTCATAACTTCCGATGCTTTGTTTTTCATTTACGAGTGTCGCAACTTCATTGCCCAGAACATCATACACTTTCAAATTTATAAAACGATTTTCAATTAACGAATAACGGATAACAGTACCCGGGTTAAATGGATTTGGATAATTTTGTTCTAATTTAAAGCTATTGGGAATTTCAGTTGAAATATGATTTATACCCAATACGCTTTGAAAATTATTATGATAAATCCCGTCAACATATTTTGCAAGCGTTCTTAACTTTCGGATACTTTCAGTGTTGCTTGTTCCCCTGGCAATTACCTGAGCCATAATAACAGATTGTGTATCATTAGGATTTATAGTTAACGGCCCATAGCTCATCAAGGATCTTCTGTCACCCTGTGAAGTCTCAATCCAACCCGTTCCCGTTACAGGATCACCACTGTACGGAAATTTTGTTACTTCATTCGTAATTGGATTTATCCATTGCGCACCGGTTCTTTTAAAACCCTGAAGGTTCAGATATGTCTCATGATAATTTTGGGGATCATTTATGCTGGGATCTCCATTTGTATATAAGTTGAAAGAAGATAATTGCATCTCCCTGAAATTTGGTTTTACAACAAGGTTATTGCTTCCCGGTGGATCATAATATCTTGCAGTATCTCCATTGCTTGGTATTAATGGTTGTCTTAAAATTAAAAATCCAACAGCCGGTGGAGCATTTCCATAAGTTGGATCATTATTACTGTAATTGTAAGTGTAACCGAGTCTTAGAACAGTATCAATTCCAACAGCGTCATCACCGGCTCCGCCTAAGTCATCATCAGTCCAGATTGAAATATAAGCTTTTACCCATGGATGATTGCTTCTATTAATTATTTTGAATTCAGTAAAAGCCACATCCAGCAAATTTACATTTGTATATGCCCAGTTGGTTTCTAATATTACAGCTTTAAACGGAGCAGTGCTTCCTGCACGATTGCCATGTGCTTCAGGATATCCGTCGGTGTAGGAATAAAACATAGTTTGTGTCCCGAGAAAAAAAGGTGTTCCCTGGGAATTTATGTATGCTCCCTGGCTGACAGGCCAATTTAAATAATCTGGGCTGGTAGTATCACCTCTTATAATACTGTAGGTTTTGTAAAGAGGGTCAGTACTTCCCTGCGGGTCTCCATTATTATCTATATATCCGGAAAGATATTCATAATCATATTCAGCTATTGCAACTAAAGTATCATTACCGACTTTTGCACCAAGCCATAAACCCGATGCATATCTTGCAGATTTAGCAGAACCTTTCGGCCATTCAAAACCTGCGTTTCCTGTAAGAGGGTCACGATTGAATGAACCGTTATTACTAAACCAAGTGCTGATATTATTTACATCCAGCAATCTTGAATCTGTAATTTGATTTTCAGTTTGTTGCTTTGGGTTATCATTCGTTGGCTTAAACGAAAATACTGTTAAACTGGAAACGATAATTAAAAGTAAAAATTTTTTCTGATTCATGGCTGTTCCTTTCTTTTAAATTTAAAAATATTTCCAATGTAACCTATTTTATTATTAATTGCAAACATTTTTTTTGAAGTTTGTGAAAACAAACTGTTAACTGCTAACTGGCTAATCTTTTTTGATCAAAATCATTCTTTTCGTTTCAACAAAATCATACCCACCGGTCATAATAATCACCGCGAGAAACGGTCTGCCAACTCTCACCACCGTCAGAAGTTCTGATTATTTTTCCGGAATCATTTTGGAAAGTAGATAAAAGGAAATTTGAAGTTGCAATTCCTGTTGAATGGTCAAAAAAATATATACTCTTTAAATATGCAAAATTAACTACTTCATTATACTACATTGACCAATTATCTCCTCCGTTTGTTGTTTTATAAATTGTCTAAGAATAACCACCTTCTCCAATCCATCCTGTATTTCATCTATGAAATAAGCGCTGTACACATCTACTATAGCATGACTTCCTCTGACCCATAAATTTCCAAAATCTGTAGAAAACAAGAAATTCATTATATCTTCCGAAACAATATATTTTATTTCCTACGTGCTGTAACGTTTGGGCTCCGTAATAAATAGTATCTTTAAATTCCAAGCTAAGGCCGCCATCTGTAGTCATTAATATTCCTCCTTCAAAGTAAGGCGGATAACTGCTTAGATACATTGCTACAAATCCTGTGTTTGCATTTACAAACACTACATCGGCTAAATACTTATCAACATGATGTTGTGAAACCCATTGTGAATATGAAATATTTAGGAAGGTAAAAAAAATAAAAAGTAAAATTATTTTTTTTTCATTAGAACTCCTTTTTTAATTAATTAATGAATTATATTCGAGGGCAGTTAACTCAAAAAATGATAAGGAAATTTAATTTTTTAAAACACTTCGTGCAAGATTTTTTGTAGAGAGGGTAAATTGATTTGCCAATCTAATTAATTTTTTAATAAAACAGGCGGGGGTGGGGGTTGAAAAATTGCTAATTTCAAAATGTATTTTAATATTTTATTAACCTTAGTTAATAATTTTTTATTTTTATGAAAATGTTTGGACGGTAAAAAAAAATATGAGTTCATTATTAATACACTATAATGAAAAAAGGTATTCAAAAAAAAAAGCCGGAAGGAAATTTCTTCATCCGGCTATTATACAATGTTCAATGTTCAATTACCTTAAGGTACTAACTGCTAACTGCTAACTGCTAACTGTTATTTCAGCAGTATCATTCTTTTTGTATCCGTAAATCCTTCTGTCTCAAGTTTGTAAAAATAAATCCCGCTCGAAAGATTGCTACCTTCAAATTCAACTTCATAGCTTCCGGCAGTTTGTTTTTGATTTACTAATGTAGAAACTTCATTGCCCAGAATATCAAATACCTTTAAAGTAATAAAACGATTTTCTTTTATTAAATAGCGAATAACAGTCGAAGGATTAAAAGGATTAGGATAATTTTGTCCCAGTGTAAATCTGCTTGGAATTTCCGAAGAAACATTTTTTATACTTAAGACCCCCTGAAAATTATTTTCATATACTCCGCGTACATAATTTGATAAATTTCTTAAGACAGCAACACTGTTTGTATTACTGGTGCCGCGGGCTATTACCTGTGCGACAATTACAGATTGAGTGTCATTCGGATTCATAGTCAGAGGACCAATGCTCATTAGCGATCTCCTGTCATTTCCGCTTGTTTGCAGCCAACCCGTTGAAGTAACAGGATCACCTGAATATGGAAACTTCGATGGCTGTGATGTTGAAGGATTTATCCATGATGTTCCTAATCTCTGGAAACCCTGTTGGTTAAAATATGTCTCTGTGTAATTCCTCGGATCACCAATTGATGGATCTGCGTTTACGAACATATTGAACGATGATAAATCCATTTCTTTATAATTTGGTTTTATAATTAAATTATTGCTCCCGGGTGGATTGTAATATCTTGCAGTATCTCCTATGCTGGGGACTATTGGATTTCTTAATGTTAAAAATCCAACTGCGGGTGGCGCAGCACCATAGACGGGATCATTATCTTCAAAATTATAAGTGTAACTAAGCATTAAACTGGTATCTATTCCCACACAGTCGTCAAGTGGATCTCCAAGATCATCATCAGTCCATATTGAAATATAAGTGTTAACCCATGGTACATTATTCCTATTAATTATTTTATACTCAGTAAAAATTACGTCCTGCAAATTTACGTTTGTATAAGACCAGTTGGTCTGTAAAATTACAGCTTTTAAAGGAGCAGTGCTTCCGGCTATGTTGCCATGTGCTTCAGGATAGCCATCTGTATATGAATAGAACATTGTTTGGGTTCCCAGGAAGAAAGGTCTCCCCTGCGAATTTAAATACGCACCCTGATTAACCGGCCAATTTAAATAATCCGGGCTCGTAGTATCTCCTCTTATAATGCTATATATTCTGTAAAGAGGGTCAAAATTTCCCTGCGGATTTCCATTATTATCTATGTATCCCGAAGGTATTCATAATCATATGCAGCTATTGCCATTAAAGTATCACCACCAACTTGTGCACCAAGCCATAAGCCGGAAGCAAATCTTGCGTATTTAGCAGAACCTTTGGGCCATTCAAAACCGGAATTTCCCGTAAGCGGGTCACGATTGAATGATCCGTTGTTTCTGAACCACGTGCTGATATTGTTAACATCAAGCAGTTTAGAATCCACGGCAAGAAGACTACCTGTTTGTTGATTTGGATTATCATTCCCCGGCTTAAACGAAAATAATGTCAGGCTTGAAATGATAACAAATAGTAAAAAATGTTTCTGTTTCATAATTACTCCTTGGTTAAGTTTGTAAAATTTTTTGAGAAAATTAGTTTTCAATTTAAAACTGGTTTGAAAACCTATTTGATGTTCACTGAGGGTTGTACTAAGGAAAAGGTAAATAAATTTAGAAAAGGATTTCTGCCAAAACAATTCCGGATAGTTTACGTAGGAGTAAAATTGGCTTATGCCCAATCTAATTAATTTTTTTATAAAATAAAACATATTTTTAATAAATTTGAAAAAAAAATGGTTTAGCGGGGGGTACCCTCTGGGTCATCCAATCATAAGCAACTCTGTCAAAACGTTTTTAAATTTTAGATA
>JALYRX010000089.1 GCA_030855105.1 Bacteroidota bacterium
TAATATAATGCTGTTTCATAATCTGGTCTCCTTTTTTGATGTTTTAAATTATTTTCAGGTAATTTATTTCAAAAATAGTGAGCCAGATTTTCTTTTTTAACCTAAATATTTTTGTCCTGTACTAAGACATTATAACGCTCTTTACTTTTTAAATTGAAACCCAGCACTAATAAAGGTAAATTTGAGCCATGAGGAAAAAAGATTTAAATTTTAACTTCAGAGTTCTGCTTTACTATAAGTATGTTGACATTGTCAACCATGAAAACTACGCAAGGCTTCATCTCAAGTTTTGCAGGGCTTTGGGAGTCAAAGGCAGGATATTAATTGCCGAAGAAGGTATTAACGGAACATTGTCAGGAACTCCGGTCCAGACAGAAGCCTATATGTATTCAATGAAAATGGATCCGAGATTTTATGATATGGATTTCAAAATTGATAAGGTGAATGAACATGCTTTCAAAAAATTATATGTTAGACCGAAGAAAGAAATAGTTACATTGAATTTACAACATGATATTGACCCGAATGAAATAACGGGAAGACATCTTAAGCCGAAAGAATTTTACAATGCCATGCAGGAAGAGAATGTTGTATTAATTGATGCAAGAAATGATTACGAATATGATCTTGGGCATTTCAAAAATGCTATCCGCCCTGAAGTAAGAAATTTTAAGGAATTTCCGCAGTGGATTAAGGAGAATGCTTCAAAATTTAAAGATAAAAAAGTTTTAACTTACTGCACAGGCGGAATCAGATGCGAAAAATTTACCGGGCTTCTTTTGAAAGAAGGTGTTAATGATGTCAGCCAGCTTAAAGGCGGAATTATAAATTATTCAAAAGACTCCGGAACAAAAGGGAGCATGTTTGAAGGAAAGTGTTATGTCTTCGATGAAAGGATTTCCGTTGAAGTAAACTTTGCCGAGGGCTATACATTGGTGGGAAAATGCTATCATTGTGGGAGGCCTCACGACAGGTATGTAAACTGCGCTCATCTTAGCTGCCACTTCCAGTTTATTTGCTGTGAAGATTGTGAAGTTAATTACAAACGCTCATGCTCCAAAAAGTGTGAAGAAGCCGAAGATCATGAGTATAGGAATTTGGAAATTGGAATATAGAATTTGGGATTTGGAATTTAAAAAATTTAAAATAATTTAACTTAAGTTTACCTCTTATAACTTTAAATTTATTTTTTGCCACGAATTACACAAATTTCCACGAATTATCTCTAATTATTATAAAAAAAAATTTGCGTGAATTTGTGTTAATTCGTGAAATTCGTGGCGGAAATAAATGTTTTGAGAACGAAGCGGTCAACTTAAGTAAATTAAGTTAACAGAAATCAATATTATTGATTCGAACTCTGTACACCATGATTTTTTGAACACGGATAACGCTGTTTTATTGATATTCACTGATCATTACAAAGGAATTGTAAAAATATAAATTTCTAATTTACAATTATCATTAAGATAGTAACGACATTTTTTAAGATGGTAACGACATTTTTTACAAGAAATTTGAAATCCGTTATTTTTCCGATCAATCAGTGTTATCCGTGTTCAATTTTTCTTGTGTACTGAGTGATTCGAATTACTTTCTACTTTATCCAATTAAATTTTTTCTATTTATTAATTTTAATTATAAAAAATTCCAAATATGACTTCGAAAATCCAAATGCAATGACGGAAGCAATTAAAAATTTTCTTTCTTACAATGAGATCGGCAGTAAATGGAAAAGAAGTGAAATGAATTCTGAAGCTGCAAGAATACTTACACTTAAACAGGTTGAAGCATTTGAGAAAATTATTAATGACGATAGTTCATGGGAATTAATGTTATCGGTTTTCAAAAACGGAAGAAATGTTGACGCATGGCTTGCATTAGACTGGCCTTATGGATTTGACGAATTATTATTGTGTGTCCCGTTGTGCAGGCTTGTAGATTTTGAATGCAGCCGGTGTACTATCGGAAGCAGACAGGAGAATAATTCATGTGCTCACGATTTTTCTTTATTCGGCTATGTAGCTGAACTTCTTAAAACTGCTGACAGAGAAAGTTTAAAGAAACATATAATTTCTATAAAAAAAATGCTTACTGATGAAAACTATAAATGGAATATGATCTTACTTCGTATTGAGAATTAGAAAAAATAAATTTTAACTCGGAAATCGTAATTTGGAAATCGTGATTCGAAAATTAAAATCGGAGATTGAAAGTTGTAGATCGGAATCTAAAATCTAAAATCTAAAATCAAAAATAATAAAATCCCAAATCCCTGCCTGCAGCAGGCAGGCGATATTCCAAATTCCAAATTTCAAACCTTCTGTCCTGCAGCAAAGCCTGAAGACCAAGCCCATTGAAAGTTGTATCCTCCAAGCCAGCCCGTCACATCAACAACTTCACCTATAAAATATAGACCGTTTACTTTTTTTGATTCCATTGTTTTTGAAGAAAGTTCATTCGCATCTACGCCGCCAAGTGTAACTTCGGCTTTAGTAAATCCTTCCGTACCGGTTGGGAAGACAATCCAATTATGAAATTTTTCCGAAATGAGCTGATATTCTTTTTGTGAATATTGATTAATTGGTTTCGATAAGAAATATTTATTACAAAAAATTTCTGCAAATCTTTTCGGAAAATAATTTGAAATAAAATTAATCAACTCGGTTTTATTATTTAAATTTCCCAAAAATATTTCAAATAAGTTTTTATCAGGAAATAAATTTATTGAAATATGTTTCCCTTCCTTCCAGTATGATGAGATCTGAAGAATTGCAGGTCCGCTTAATCCTTTGTGAGTAAACAATATATTTTCTTTGAAATTTATTTTGTCACAAGATACTACAGAGTCGATCGAAATCCCGCTAAGTCCCCCGAAGATTTTTACATCTTTGTCGTTTAACGTAAGCGGAACAAGACCCGGCCGTATGTTAGAAAGGTTTATATTAAATTGTTTGGCAATTCTATAGCCGAAGTCAGTTGCACCCATTTTCGGAATTGATATCCCGCCTGTGGCGATGACAAGGGATCCGGAATTAAACTTTCCTTTTGATGTTTCGATTTCAAAAACATTATTTTTTATAATTTCATTTACCTTACAGTCGGTAATGATTTCGACATTGACTTTCTTACATTCATCTTCTAAAAGTGAAACTATTTGTCTCGAGCTGCCATCGCAAAACAATTGTCCTAGTTTCTTTTCATGATATGATATTTTATAATTTTCAACCAACGAAACAAAATCATCGGGAGTATATTTTGTGAGTGCAGATTTACAGAAGTGGGGATTTTCGGAAATAAAGTTTTCCGGAAAAACATTTTTATTAGTAAAATTGCATCTTCCTCCGCCGGAGATAAGAATTTTTTTGCCTATCTTTTCAGCGTGCTCTATAACCAAGACGGTGCGCCCTCTCTTGCCCGCTTCAGCAGCGCACATCAAACCTGCAGCACCTCCCCCGAATACAACAACATCTTTGTTTATCATTTCCATAATTTATAACTTTCTTTCGTATAAATTAAATATTATAAAAATTATATTGACTTATGAATTTATACACTTCAAGATTACAAAGCTTAGAAAAAATTATCGGGCGTTTAAAAAGAAGAATTGATTTCTTAAATAACAAGAGTAATAAATATTCTTCTTTGAGACTCATTGTATTCATAGCCGGTATTGTGATGATTAGTTTCGGATTTTTTATTTCCAAAGAAACCGGATGGCTGATGATAATTTTATCTTTAAGTAGTTTCAGTATTGTCGTTCATTGCCATAACAGGTTGCTTGCAAGAATAAGAAGATGCTACACTTATTTAAAGATTAAAGAAGATCACTTGGCACGAATGAACATTGACTGGGATAGAATTCCTGAACCAATAATAAACAGTTCTCCTGATGATATGACAACCGAAAAAGACCTGGATTTATTTGGAAAAAATTCTCTTCATAATTTAATTGATGTTTCGGTTTCTTATGAAGGAAGTTTACTGCTGAGAAAGTGGATAACAAATTATGCCCCGGCAGATCTGGATGGGATAATTGAAAGGCAAAAAATAGTAAAACAGCTTTCGGAGCTTTCACAATTCAGGGATAAATTTTTACTCAAATCAAAACTGGTTTCAAAGAAATTTTTGGAATGCAGCAGGATACTTGACTGGGTAAAAAATTCTTCGGCAGTGGAATTGCCAAATTGGCTATTACCTGTTACTTCAATACTAATAACAACATATTTTATTTTATTTATCTTAAACATCCTGGAATTATCCGGTTCCATATACCTTCTTGTTTTCTTAATTTATTTTTTCGTTTATTCTTCACAGCAGAAGAAATTAAGTAAAGTTATTGAAGAGTCTATTGAGCTCGAAAATCAATTAAAAAAGTTTACTGCATTAATAATCTATATTGACAAATATTCATTTGAAAAATCTCCGGACCTAGAATTTTTTATAAAACCGCTTCAATCTGCAGAAGATAATGCAGCAGGTAAATTAAAAAGTTTGCAGAAAATTATTTCAAAATTATTGATCAGGGAAAATCCAATCGTTAGATTGATTGTAAATATATTGTTCCCTTATGATATATTTTTTTGCAAAAAACTTATTAAGGTAAAATCTGAAATTGAAACAGATATAACCGGCTGGCTTAAAAAATTAAACGAGCTTGAATGTTATATCTCACTTTCAAACTTTTCATACTTAAATCCGGATTATGCATTTCCAGAAATAGAAACCGGCAGAAAAAATTTATTTGAAGTGAAATCGATCGGGCATCCGTTGATAAAACGGAATGTTAAAGTTTGCAATGATTTTTCATTTGAAAAAGAAAACGAAATTGTAATTATAACCGGATCTAATATGTCGGGCAAAAGCACATTCTTAAGAACTGCAGGAATTAATCTATGCCTTGCATATGCCGGAGCTCCTATAAATGCTGCATATTTCAGGACATCTTTGTTTGAGCTGTTTACATGTATAAAGGTTTCCGATTCAGTTGTAGACGGCATTTCTTATTTTTATGCAGAGGTGAAAAAATTAAAAGAGTTATTGGATGAATTTAAAAACGGAAACGGATTACCAAAATTTTTCCTTATTGATGAAATATTTAAAGGAACGAATAATAAAGAAAGATTAATAGGCAGCAGATCATTTATAAAAAAGTTAGCTGAGTTAAAAGGCACCGGTTTTATTACAACGCATGACCTTGAGTTAGTTTATATTGACGAGGAAATAAATTCAATTTTGAATTATCATTTCAGGGAAGAAATTGTAAACCGAAAAATGGAATTCGATTATAAAATTCATCCCGGACCGTGTCCTACTACTAATGCTTTAAAGATCATGCAGCTTTCGGGATTGCCGGTCGAATGATAAATTCATATTTCTTGTTTTATTTATTAATTGTAAATTCGTTTAAATCTAAATCCTTTACCTAATGAAAACTTTAAGCCGTAAATTTCCAACAATCATTTTTTCCCTGAAAATTATTTTTACAATAATTTTATCGGGGATTTTATGTAACAACTCATTTTCTCAAACAAATGCTAAGAATCTCGAAATCAAACTTGACGCAATCATTGATTCATTTTATGTGAATGACAGTCTTCCCGGAATTGTTGTTGGGATATTTACACCGGAGTTTACATATAAAAAAATTGTCGGTAGAGCAGATTTAAAAACCGGAGTTGACAGACAGTACGATGATAAAATCAGAATCGGAAGCATTACAAAGACTTTTGTTACTACAGTGATCTTGCAATTAGTTGATGAAGGTAAATTGAGCATTGACGATAAACTTTCCAAGTTTTATCCTCAAGTTCCAAACTCAGATTCGATTACACTCAGACAGGTTATGGATATGACCAGCGGTATTCCGGATTATCTTAATTATCCTCTTCTTGATTCAAGCTTTACATATGCAAGATTAAATAAATTTACCCCTCAGGAAATATTAGACGCTACAATTTCATTGAAACCTGATTTTCCTCCAGGCAAAGGATGGAAATACTCAAATGGCAACTATAATATACTCGGGATGATTGTTGAAAAAATTACCGGCAATAAAGTTGAAGATGAAATAAATACGAGAATTATAAAGCCTCTGAACCTTGTCAATACAAGCTTTCCAACTACGCCGTACATGGAAGGACAATACAGCCATGGATATATGAGAGATACTGCGACCCATGAATTAATTGATGTTACTGTAATAGATCCGTCTATAACCTGGGCTGCAGGAGCTATGATCTCTAACATGGATGATTTAAAAATTTTTGAAAACGCTATATCGAATGGTACACTCTTAAGTGCAGCTACACAAAAGGAAAGATTAAAATTTGTCGGGACAGGGGTGAAAGATTTTTTGAAATACGGACTTGGAATGTTTTATCTCGATGGATTTATCGGTCACAACGGAGGAATTACAGGATATAATACTATGATGAGTTATAATCCGGACTTGCAGACAACGATACTTGTATCTCTAAATGAGTATGGAGTTAAAGGAGGCAAAGTCGATATCGTTTTTATTCAGCTGGCAAAAGCGCTTTTTCCTGATAAAAATTTGTTTGAATAAAATCCGGTGTTTCTTTGATTTCAATCCGGTAAAACAATTTTTATAAGTTTCTATATTCATATTTATATTTATATATTAAATACAATTATAGATTAGATTATGACAGAATTATTAAAAAAGGAACTCGAAAAGCTGACTGATAAAATTTTAAAGTTCAGAAATCAAAGCGAAGTTGATCTGGAATTTTTTGATAATGAGAAAGCAAAAAAATTTAAATCAATGATTTCGAACCACATCATTCCACTGATAAAAGATTCATCAATGATAATAGGACGTTCAGGATGTTCTCTGAATTATTATTCGAATGAACTTGCAGTAATAAGAGATCCGAGAAAAAGAATTTTTATCCAGATTTTATTTTATCCTTACGGACACAGCAAGATTACACTTGGTGTCAATGCTCCTTTCCTGCAGTTTGCTTATAGCCCTGTGAAAGAAAATATAAAAATTACAACGAAAGTTTCCATAAAATCCGATGAAGCTTTGTATAAGATTGATGAAATTGAAATCGATGAATTTGCCCGCAATAAAATAGATAATCTTTTTTTGAATTTTTTGAAGAATGCTGTGAAGGATAATGCTTGATAATTGATAATTGATAATTGATAATTGATAGTTGATAGTTGATAGTTGATAGTTGATAGTTGATAATTGATAGTTGATAATTGATAGTTGATAATTGATAATTGATAATTGATAGTTGATAGTTGATAATTGATAATTGATAATTGATAATTGATAATTGAGGATTGATAGTTGATAATTGAAAATTGATAATTGATAATTGATAATTGATAATTGATAGTTGATAATTGATAGTTGATAATTGATAATTGATAGTTGATAATTGATAATTGAGGATTGATAGTTGATAATTGAAAATTGATAATTGATAGTTGATAATTGATAATTGATAGTTGATAATTGATAATTGATAGTTGAATAATTGAAAATTGAAAATTGATAATTGATAATTGATAATTGATAATTGATAATTGATAATTGATAATTGATAATTGATAATTGATAATTGATAATTGATAATTGATAGTTGATAATTGATAGTTGATAGTTGATAATTGATAGTTGATAATTGATAGTATGACCCTTCCGTAAATACTCCGGTGAGTATTGCAGCAGCTGAATTGCCGATAATAATGCTTTTAATTTTGTAGCATTAATAAGACCGTAGTTTTAATTTTTTGGAAAAATTAAGTTTGAATTTGAAATTAGAATGCTTAGTTTTAAACAAAGAAATTACCTAAACAATATCAATATGAAATCCTTCCTGCTGATTTTAGTTTTTCCTTTTTAGTATCACAAAATGTGCCGGAAATTATACTTTCAGTTCAACTGATATTGAAAATGGAGTTCTTGTGAATTTAGTTGTTACAGGAAAAAATTTTGCTCCTTACGATTGCGACATGATCTTAACTTCGATAAATAATATTTCCGAAATTCCGGAAAGTTTTTCATTAGCACAAAATTATCCGAACCCGTTCAACCCGACTACGAATATAAATTTCTCAATTCCCAAAAGCTCTTTTGTAACATTGAAAGTTTATGATATGCTGGGAAAGGAAGTTGCAAGTTTGGTAGATGAAAATTTATATCCCGGCTCATACAGTTTTGATTTTAATGCCACTAATCTCACAAGCGGAATTTATTTTTATAAGTTAACGACTCAGGATTTTACTGATATAAAGAAGATGACACTTCTTAAGTAATTTTTTTTTTACAACGATTTTACAAAATGGAAACCTTGCAGCCGTTAGGAAAAATATTAATTGTGACAGGGTTAGTGATTGTTGTTATTGGAATTTTATTTTTATTTTCGGATAAAATTCCATTCCTTGGAAAGCTCCCCGGCGACATAACCATTAAAAAAGAAAATTTTACTATCTACTTTCCTCTTGCAACTTCAATCATAATCAGCATAATACTTTCTTTGATTTTTTACTTTATAAGCAGGTATAAAAAATAATTTCTGTTTAAGAGTAACTTTATATATAAGAAATTAAATAATGCTCCTTTCGTTTTATTAATTTTTGCTTCCTCGAAACGTATTCTTACGTTATCTAAAATTTATCCTTGAGATAATTTTTCAAATTGTTTTTACTTACGCATATATTTATTTTCCTGCTGAATTTTATTTTGCTCATGTGGCGGAATTGGTAGACGCGCTGCATTCAGGGTGCAGTCTAAGAATTTAGGTGAGGGTTCGAGTCCCTCTTTGAGCACAAAAAAATTAAGAAATGAAAATTGAAAAAGAATTGGAAACTAAAATCAATTTGTTCCCCGGATCACTCTGAAGAAAACGAAGCAATAAATACTTTTATTCAGCAAATGCAGGGTCTGAAGACGAATGTACAGCTTCCGGAGCTGGTACTCAGATTTCTTTATTTGCGGGGAATTACAGATTACCAAAAAGTTTTAAAATTCTTCCGCCCTTCTATCGCAAAGCTTTACGACCCGCTGCTTTTGAAAGACTGCGGCAAAGCATCCGAGAGGGTTATCGAAGCCATTGCTGCCAATGAAAAAATTATGATACTCGGAGATTATGATGTAGATGGCACTTGCGGAGTTTCGATGTTTTATCTTTTCCTTAAGAAGCTTGATCTCGAAACAGAAATTTATATTCCGGACAGAATCGAAGAAGGATATGGTATTTCCATTAAAGCAATTAATTTAGCAAAAGAAAAAAAAATAAATTTAATTGTATCAATTGATTGCGGCATTACTGCAGTTGATAAAGTTGCATATGCAAAATCACTCGGAATAGATTTTATAATATGCGATCATCACCAGCCCCCGGAAATAATTCCCAATGCCCTTGCTGTAATTGATCCTTTGAGAATCGATTGTGAATATGCTTTCAAATATCTTTGCGGGACCGGTGTTGCGTTTAAGCTTGCCCAGGCAATTTCCAATAAATTAGGAAAGCCGGATTTGCCAAATTCACTTATTGATCTTGTAGCAATTGCAACAGCATCGGATATTGTTCCATTGACGGATGAAAACAGAATTTTAGTTAAAGAAGGTTTAGAACTGATTAATACAAAGCCGCGTCTTTCATTAAAAGTCTTGATTGAATCAAGCGGCCTGAAGATAGGGAATCTTACAACAAGCAATATAGTATTCACACTCGCACCGAGAATTAATGCTGTCGGCAGGCTGGGTGATGCTAAGAGGGCAGTCGAACTTCTTACCTGCGAGGATAATGAAAAGATAAAAGAATTTGCTTTCATTCTTAACGATGAAAATCAAAACAGGCGTGAGATTGATAAATCAATAACAGATGATGTGTTTAAAATATTTGATGAGCCGATTAATATCGAAAATCAATGCTCAATTGTAATTCATAATGAAGCATGGCATCCGGGTGTGATCGGTATTGTTGCTGCACGGCTTGTGGAAAAGTATAATCTTCCTTCGATAGTTTTGACAACTGTAAACGGAGTCGGAAAGGGAAGTGCACGAAGTATAAATTGCTTTAATATATATGAAGCTTTAAAGCAGTGCGGAGATCAGCTAATTCAATTCGGTGGTCACTTTCATGCTGCGGGACTTGAAATTGAACTTAGCAAGATTGAAGAATTTAGAAAGTCATTCAATGAAATTGCTTCAAAGGAAATTACCTTAGAGCAGCTGATGCCGGAAATAGAATATGATTCGGAAGTTTCATTTGAATATTTAACTGATAAGTTTGTAAAAATTATTTCATTTTTCGAACCGTTCGGACCGGAAAATATGATACCTGTTTTTATTACCAGAGATGTTCAGATAATAGGTGATGTAAGATTGGCAAAAGCAAACACACATATTTTTAAAGTAAGAGACAGTGAGTCCAAAAAAATATTCGAAGCAGTTTTTTTTAATTCTCTTGAATTTTCTGATGTCATTAAGACAGGAAATTTTTGCGATATTTGTTATTCAATTGATAAAAGCTTTTGGAACGGCAAAGAATATACAAAATTAAGAGTAAGAGATATAAAACTAGCTTCGTATCAGAGTGTGTAGAATGTGTGGAGTGAGTAGTATGATCGGTTTGTCTTGTCCTGAAATGGGTTGTCAAAATGTTAGTAACATTTTTATAAACCTAAACAGAAAGGACTGTAAAAGATGTTAAAAGAACAGAAGTTAATAAAGCGATACAGC
>JALYRX010000042.1 GCA_030855105.1 Bacteroidota bacterium
TTCATTTTGTGTAATTTTCATTTAAGGGTTCCTTTCATTTTTGAAGTTCTATTTTCTACCAATTTAATTGGTACTAACTCTAAATGAAAGTGAGCCCTTTGTTAATTTACCGAGAAAAATTGAACACTGATAATGCGGATTGAGCAGAAAAATAACGGATTTACAAATTTGTTATAAGATATGTTCATAATTAACTTAATTATAATTGTAAATTAGAATTTTGATTTTTTTACAATTCCTAATAATGATCAGCGGATATCAGTAAAATCAGCCTGCCTTGCCGTCAGGCAGGTGTGATCCGTGTTCAAAAAATTAACGTGTACAGAGGTAAGGTTACAATTGAAGTATAAACGCCGCATGCAGCGTCTGTACTTGCTGTATTTTTGTAACATTTAATACTACTAATAGTTGAAATTTTTTAAAAAAATGAAATAAATTGTACAAAGGAGTTTAAGTGTAACAGTAACATTCAAAAAATACTTTACTTGCAGACAAGCTATTACATTCTTATTTTTCATGAGTTAAATTATAAAAGGATAAACATAAGATTGAATTGATACTGTCAAATAAAAATAATGATAATAATTATTTATTATATATCATGGCAAATAAATCTAAGAAGACATTGGTTGGAATTACTGAAACAGATTTTTCTTTCTCTATTAAAAATTCGGAGCGGTATACAAGAATGGTTTATTTTGAAAGATTCAAAGATAAGAGAAAAGCTTTAAGGAGAAAAAGGTTATTTATGGAATTTAACAAAAAGCAGATGCAATCTTTAATTACAAAAAAAAATCCTGAATGGCTGAATCTAATTTTTACCTTCTGCAACGATGAAAACATATTGGAGGTTTCAAAATGACCTTAAGTAAATTAATATAAGAGTGTAATAAAAATTACACCTGAAGAAATTTTCTGAGTTAAAAAAGAGGATGCTTTTTAAAATAAAATATATAATAGAAAGGATTAAAAATGAAAACATTCAATTATTATTTATGCGTAATAACTTTAATACTAATCATACAATCTGACTCTTATTCCCAATGGAGCAGCGATCCGAATAACCCAATGATAGTCTGCAATGAGCCGACTGATCAAAGGGAACCGTCAATGATAAATGACGGAAGCGGTGGTTACTTTATTTTCTGGACAGACATCAGAAATTACGGTCAAAATGAAGCTGATCTGTATGGTCAGCATTTGGACGCCGAAGGAAATAAACTTTGGGCACCTGCGGGTAAGAAAATTGCAGACAGTGTCTTTTATTCTATTCCAAAAGCAATTTATACCGGAAGCGGTAATGTCATTGTTTTGTACAGTACTTACAATGGTGGAAATAAACTTTGGGCAAAGAAAATAAACTCAGCCGGCAATAGTGTCTGGTCAAGTGCTTCGGCTTTTTTCGTTGCAGGCTGGCCGCAGCTTGGTGCAGATACTTATAGCGCTGTCACAGATGGAAGCGGAGGAATAATAGTAACATATCAAGTGACTTGGGGAGGAGGAACAACTTTTGTTTTCGCTCAGCGTGTTACATCAGCCGGAATTTTAAAATGGACTCCTGCAACTAACGGATTGAATCTAAGTGTCAATGGAGAAAGCCGCGGTCCTGTAATTACAACTGATGAAAGAGGAGGCGCACATATTTTTTGGTATAATGATAATATTTGGAAAACACATATAGACTCTTCGGGAAATTTTCCGCCGAAAACGTCTTTATCTTTTACTCCAAATGGTTATCCTTTGATACGTGCTGTATCGGATGGTGTTGGTGGAGCTGTAATCGCATGGGCAACAACCATTATTGCCGCATCACAAACGGACATTTATGCTCAAAGAATTAATCTATCAGGCGCTGTGCAGTGGATTGCTACCGGTAATGTCGTCTGCAATGAAAACGGAATACAGACCAGTCTCAATTTAACAAGAACGTCTGATGGAAATTATATTATTGTTTGGGCTGACGGGAGAAGAGTATTTGTCAACAATGATGTCTATGGTCAAAAATATAATGCTGCGGGAAATCCTTTATGGACAACAAACGGTGTGCTTGTAACAAATTATAATTCATTTTATCCCGAACCAAATCTTATCAGCGATAATTCAGGCGGCGCATATATATTTGTGTTTAACACACAGACTAATTTTTCTGTGGTAAGAATTAAAAGCGACAGTACATTTTCATGGACACCGAATATCAGGACTCTTGCTTCCAGCTTATACAATCCTTCATATCACAGATTTCAATTGGTAAAAAATGTAGACGGAGCAATTGTAATTTGGCAGACATTTAACGGTACAGGAGTAAACGGAAGTGGAATATTCGGAGCGAATGTTAATACCAACGGTACTCTTAGTATAAGACAGGTTTCTTCAGAGATTCCCGCATCATACATTCTTAAGCAAAATTATCCTAACCCATTTAACCCTAGTACAGTTATCAGTTACCAGTTAGCAGTTAGCAGTTTTACATCTATAAAAATTTATGATGTATCAGGAAAAGAAGTTGCAACAATTGTAAACGAACAGCAAAAGCCCGGAGCATATGAAGTTGACTTCGATGGAAGTAATTTTACAAGCGGAGTTTATTTTTACAATTTGGTAACGGATAAATTTATTGAAACTAAAAAAATGATTTTAACAAAATGATTTGAATTTGGAATTTGGGATTTCCGATTTGGAATTTATTTCTTTTAAGTTATGATGTTAAAATTCTGCGAAGATAACGAGGAGTAACAACGAAGTTCGGAAAGTATATTTTAAATTAAAAAATTATTTTTAAAAAATAATGACAACACGAAAGGAATATAACTTTGAAATCTATAAAAATTTTCTATTCATTATTCTTGATAATGCTTTTTATAAATCAGGCGGACTCACAGGTAACTCAGGAATGGGCTGCAAGATATAACGGCCCGGGAAATAGTAGTGACTTTGCATATTCTATCGCAGTTGACGGGTCAGGTAATGTTTATATAACAGGCTGGACTACAGTTGGAGCTTATGCTGACTATACAACAATCAAATATAATTCATCAGGCGTCCAGCAGTGGGTTTCAAATTATAATGGAACGGCGGGTGGAACCGATTATGCATATGCAATAGCAGTAGACGGTTCCGGAAATGTCTATGTGACAGGCGGTAGTGTAGGAATCGAAACGAATTATTATGATTATGCAACAGTGAAATATGACGCATCCTGAGTTCAGCAGTGGGTCAGGAGATATGATCTGGGCGGTGGGGATATTGCGAGTTTAATTGCAGTTGGTGGTTCGGGAAATATATATGTATCAGGTTATAGCGGAGGGAGCGGAACAGGTGATGACTTTGCAACTATAAAATATAATTCCTCAGGCAGTCAGATGTGGGTCGCAAGATATACAGGAGTAATTGCTGTCGGTCATGAAAGACCCTACTCGATCGAACTTGATGGAGCAGGTAATGTCTATGTTACAGGTGAGAGTCACAGCAGTACCATTCCAATACGCGCTGATTATGCAATAGTAAAATACAATTCATCCGGCGTCCAGCAGTGGGTGTCAAGATATAACGGATCAGGAAATAGTCATGATTATGCATATTCAATTGCAGTGGGTCCTTCAGGGAACGTATGTGTAACGGGAAGCAGCGAAGGAATAGGAACAAACGCCGACTATGCCACAGTACAATATTCTCCAAGCGGTGTGCAACAGTGGGTGCGAAGATATAATTTTTTACCAACCAGTGTGCCGGATGAGGCATATTCGGTTGCGGTAGATGGATCTGATAATGTCTATGTGACAGGTTATAGTTCAAAAACATTTGGCAATTATGACTATGCAACAATAAAATATAACTCATCCGGCGATTCTCTGTGGGTCAAAAGATATAACGGATCGCTCAATAATCATGATAAAGCGCGAGCTCTTGTGCTTGACGGCTCAGCTAATGTCTATGTGACAGGATATTCAAGAGAGTCAATGGGAGGTGACAACTATACCACTATAAAATATAATACATCAGGTGCCCAGCAGTGGTTAGCGTCATATACTGCCTCGATCATCAATAATAGTGAGGATGCGCGATCAATCGCATTGGATGGTATTGGCAATGTTTATGTAACAGGCTTTAGTGGTACCGACACAACGTTGTGGGACTATGCAACAGTAAAGTATTCGCAAACAGGTTCTTCATTGACCTTAAATCTCACTGCATTCATCGAAGGATTTTATAATTCTGTTTCAAATATAATGATAAGCGATACAGCAAGAGTTTTTTTAAAAAATATTTCATCACCATATAATACCATTGATTCAACAAAAGGAATATTCAGCTCATCGGGAACAGGAACTTTTCTTTTTTCGAATGCAATAAATGGTGTAAATTATTATTTGATAGTAAAGCACAGAAACTCTATAGAAACATGGAGCAGCTCGGGTAATGTTTTTTCATCCGGAACTTTGACTTATAACTTTTCTACTATTTCATCACAGTCATACGGAAGCAATGAGATACAAGTTGATGCATCACCTGTTCGATTTGCAATTTATAGCGGTGACGTAAATCAGGACGGATCTATTGATTTGACAGATGGAAGTTCTGTTGATAATGATGCAGGAAATTTTATAGTGGGTTATGTCAAAACCGATGTAACGGGTGATAACTTTGTTGACGTAAGTGATTTGACTATAGTCGATAATAATGCATATAACTTTGTCAGCAAAATAACTCCTTAACAGTTAGCAGTTAACCGTTAGCAGTAGCAGTTAATGGAAGCAATTTAATCTATTGAAACTAAAAATGTTTTAAAAAAATAATTTCAAACAAGAAAGGATTACAACATGAAGCCAATTAAGATTATTTATACATTATTCATAACATTGTTTTTTCTAAATCAGGCAGACTCACAAGTTACACAGGAGTGGGCTTCAACCTTTAACGGGGTGGGCAACACCAATGACATTTCGGCAGCAATGATATCAGATGGGCTGGGTAATATAATAGTAACGGGCACAACTGGATCAAGCTCTTCTAGCATTAATTTTTGTACAGTAAAATATAACTCAAGCGGAGTTCAGCAATGGGTAGCGATTTACAACGGTCCTGAAAATAATAATGATCAGGCACTCTGTCTTGTAGCAGATGCTTCGGGAAATATTTACGTCGCGGGTATTTCATTGAACGCCATTAGCGATAATGATATAGTTCTGATAAAATACAACCCATCCGGAATTCAACAATGGGTTCAAAGCTGGACTGGTGCAGGTAACTTTAGGGATATGCCCAATGCAATAACAATAGATCTTTCCGGAAATATCTATATGACAGGTCAGTCTGGAACTCTCACAAGTGTTAATTATATAACTCTGAAATACAACCCCGGCGGCGTGTTTCAATGGGCAAAACAGCATAGCGGTGCTAAGGCGCTTTGCATAGAAACAGATGCTTCAGGAAATATTTATGTTACAGGAGATTTACTATCTTCTGCAGATTTTTTGACAATAAAGTACAACTCCGTGGGTGATAGTTTGTGGGTTCGACGTTACGGGACATCTTCAACAGTTGAAAGAGTGGCAGGACTTGCATTAGATATAAACGGAAATTGCTACATAACCGGTACAAAGACCACGGGAGGCACTGATTCTGATTTCTTAACTATAAAGTATGATCCCAGCAGAAACTTTCAATGGGCTGTAAACAATGACTCAGGTAACATAGCGAAAGATCTGGAAGTTGATGCTCTGGGAAATGTTTATGTAACCGGCAGTACAGGTGTTGGTGGTTCAGGCAATATTGCAACTATCAAATATAACACAGCCGGGATACACCAGTGGTTCGCGATCTACGATTACTTACCGGAAGTTCTTGGCGATCATGTAAATGATCTGGAATTAGATGGACTTGGAAACATTTATATTGCAGGAGATATCTCAAAGGCAAATGGCACCGACCATGATATTATCACAGTTAAATATAATAACTCCGGTGTGCAGCAATGGGCTGCACAAAATATGATGTTACCGATCAGGAGTATCCTTTTGATCTTGTATTAGATGCAGATAATAATGTCTATGTAACAGGCTCCCAGGAGTCAGCAGGCAATGCAGATTTTGTAACAATAAAATATTCACAAACAGGTCCTTTACTGACTTTAAATCTCACTGCTTTCATCCAGGGATTTTATAATTCCGTTTCAAATAACATGATAAGCGATACAGCAAGAGTTTATTTGAGAAATGCTTCTTCACCATACAATAACATTGATTCATCAAAAGGAATATTAAACTCTTCGGGAACAGGAACTTTTCTTTTCTCAAATGCTGTGAGCGGAGTAAATTATTATATAGCAGTGAAGCACAGAAACTCTATAGAAACATGGAGCAGTTTTGCAATTCCGTTTTTGGCAGGAACTTTGACTTTTAACTTTGCTACTTTTGCAACACAGGCATACGGAAGTAATGAGATACAAGTTGATGCATCACCTGTTCGATTTGCTTTTTATGGAGGAGACGTAAACCAGGATGGTTCTGTTGATTTGGCAGACGGAAGTTTAGTTGATAATGATGCCGGAAATTTTACCGGAGGATATGTAAAAACTGATATCAATGGAGATTTTTTTGTTGACGTAAGCGATGTGAGTATAGTTGAAAATAATGCTTATAATTTTGTAGGGATTGTAAGACCGTAATCAAATATTAATTTTAAATTTCAAATAACAAATTTCAAATAATAAATAACATCAATAAACCAGACGACCGGTTAAACAACAGGAACATAGCTGTGCTCAAGTACTTTCATTAAAACTTTTTCCTCAGATGTCAGACCGGATTTATCATCATCGGTCTCAGTGATTTTCATATTGCCAATATACTGTTCGAGTTTATTTTCTTCATAAAGCTTTAGTATCAAGGGATGAACGTAATATTTTTTGCAGACGGTTTTAGTATTGCCCAAGTGTTTTGATACGATTTCAAATGCTTCATTAATTTTTTGTTTCATACTTGTTTGGTTTTCAAATCCACCGGTTTCTTTAAACGCTTTAAGAGCTTCAACGCTTCCTGCCCATGTGCGAAAATCTTTTGCTGTAAAATCTCCTCCGGAAATAGTTCGTATGTATTCGTTTACCATACCGGAATCAACATCGTGGACAATGCCATTCTCATCCATGTAACCAAATAGATCTTTTCCGGGAATATCTTTGCATCCTTTGACAATACGTGACAGTTTTTTGCTGCGGAGAGTTATATTATGTTTGATCCCTTTTTTCCCTTTGAATGTAAAAATTAATTTAGACTCGGACAGAGAGACATGCCGGTTTTTGAGTGTAGTGAGTCCGAACGAACCGTAAAGCTTTTCGTAAGAATCATTCCCGACCCGTATATTAGTCAGTTGCAATAATGATACAACGGCAGCTAATACTTTTTCCCTCGGGTAACCTTCTAATGATAAGTGTTTTTGAAGCTGCGTTTTTATTGAAGGCAATTGTTTTCCAAAATCAAGGAGCCGGTAAAATTTAGTATGGTTTCGGATAACACTCCAGAGATTGTGATACCGGTATTGTTTCCTGTTCAATGCATCTAAACCGGTTGCCTGTAAATGACCATTTGCAAGTTTGCAGATGCGGACATTTCTCCATGCGGGCGGGATTGCGAGCTTCTTTATCCGTTCTAAAATTTCTGTCTCTTCAATTTTACTGCCTCCATTGTGATAATAAAAGTTTTTTGTTTTACCCGCACGCTCAATGCAAAGATGCTGTTCGCTGATATAAACAAGATTAACTGCCTTTGCACTTTGTGAAATATCTTTTACCGCAGAGATTATAATTGATTTATTCAGCTTTATTTCTTTTAACGACTTCGACATATAAAATTATTTTTTTGAAAATTGATTGAATGCCTGACTTTTTTGGATTTCCATTTTGGTTAACATAAAAATGTTAAAAAAATGCCGGAGCTTAAATGGTTTTATTTTAAATTTTACTAACACTATATAAGATAACAGGTTCAGATCTTCCTCTTAAATTCATTTGACCGATCTCCTTCAAAATAAATTCATTTTTCAGGGACATCAAATCAAGTAAATTTTTTGAAACAATAAGTTTCTCGTTATGCTTATTGCAGAGCTCCTGAATACGGGCAGTAGTATTCAGCACATCCCCCGAGAAAGTAATTTCTCTTTTCAGCACACCTACCTCACCCGCAGTCACTATGCCGTAGTGAATGCTTGCTTTGAATGATGGGACAAGATCATATTTAGAATCATATTTCTCCGATTTTTTTTCAATCGCTTTATGTATATCAAAAAAACAATTTACACAATTTGCATTCATTACACCGTTATTAAGATTCCAGGAAACAACAATTTCATCACCGACGGATTGGTATATCTCACCTTTAGTTTCTATGATCGAATAGGTAACATCATAAAAAAAACATTCGGCAGTCTTAGCTAATTATATTTATTTAGTTAAGTAAAAACTTTCTAAAGTGAACAACATACTTAACTTTCACAACTAACTCAATTAAAATGGGAATAGTTTGACAGAATAGATCATAATGAGTTTTTATAAATAATTATTCATTATTGGTTAACCGCTGTCATAAGAAGGTAGCAAAAAATATTATTTGCAATGTCATGATCTTTTTTTGTTTGGTTTTTTTTATAAATTAAGCCGTTGTCAGAAAAAAATCTAAACTCCTCAGTTTTACTTTCAAAAGTAATCCGATTCAGCTTTTCATCATACCTGATATGATAAACATTTTCCGGATTTTTAAGGACGTTTTATGCTGTCGTCAGGCTGAGTTTTATCAGGAGGGTATTTTAAATAAAATTTACCAATTCCTGAAAATTTGATTCTTGTCTGAATGTATTCTATTAACTGAGAAAAATTCTTTGGACTAAAACAACTTTTAGTTCTAGTGTTAACAGTTTCCGTATCACCTGAGCAGGCAGAAATGTAAACTAAAAACAGTAATGATAAAACTATTTTCATAAATTTACTTTTTTGCATTATAAAGATTTTTAATATACTTTGCTATACTTATTTTTTTAATCCTTCATGTATTTTGATCCATAGTATTGTTTGCAATTCAGAAGGATTTATTCATTTCAAAATTATTTATACATTGCTTGGCTACATTAAAAATTAGTTTTTCTTTTTATGTAATCTGAAATCAAAAATAAATCTGAAACTTTATTTCAAAATTTTCTTTTTATAGTATTCTAATTTCAATATCCCCAAAATTGTTATTGTTATACAAGAGAATCTCTAACTACCCAAAACAAATTAACATTAAATATAAAATGAAAATAATTACTCTTTTGCTCGCCGGATTTATTTCAGCAAATTCTTCTTTCGCAATGCCTCCTGCTGTTGACAATCATATCAAGATTGATCAGTTCGGCTACAGAACTGCTGATAAAAAAATTGCTGTCATCAGCAATCCAATAACGGGTTATAACAACACAAGTCCATTCATTCCCGGCAACAATTATCAAATAAGAAGATGGAGTGATGATGCTGTAATATTTTCAGGAACTATCACTGCCTGGAACGGCGGCGCAACTCAAACACAAAGCGGAGACAAAGTTTGGTGGTTTGATTTTTCAAGCGTAACTTCAACCGGAGCATATTATGTTTTTGATGTCACTAAAAATGTTGGTTCGTATCAGTTTGTAATCGGTGATGATATTTATCTCTCTACATTGAAGCAGACAATGAGAGTTTTTTATTATCAGCGTTGCGGAACACCCAAAGCATCTCCTTATGCGGGGACAGGATGGACGGACGCAGCTTGTCATACCGGAAGTTTACAAGATTTGGAGTGCCGGCTGTATAATAACAATACACCTTCAACTTCAAAAAATTTATCAGGCGGATGGCATGATGCAGGTGATTATAATAAGTATGTTAATTTTACTTTTGAACCTGTGATGGATTTGTTACTTGCTTACAAAGAGAATGCTTCGATGTGGGGTGATGATTATAATATTCCCGAATCGGGTGACGGAATTCCAGATATTCTGAATGAAGTGAAATATGAGCTTGACTGGCTTTTGAAAATGCAAAATGTAAATGGTTCTGTGCTTAGTATTGTTGGAGTTACAAATTTCGGTTCCGGAAGTCCGCCTTCAGCAGATCATAACCAAAGACTTTATGGACCAGCCACAACATCTGCAACTTTTACAGCGTCTGCATTATTTGCTATCGGCGCGATTCAGTTTAACAGTATAGGTCAAACAGCATTTGCAAACATTTTACAAACCGCTTCTGTCAACGCATGGAACTGGGCTTCGGCAAATCCGGGAATTACATTTTACAATTCCGGAATTATCGGAGCAGGTGAACAGGAAGTCGGAACATATGAAACATTAGTAAGACAAATGGCTGCATCGGTTTTTCTTTTTGCACATACCGGCAATGCAGCTTACAAAACTTTTTTTGAAAACAATTATAACCAAATGCATCTGATTCAATGGAACTTTGCTTATCCTTTTGAAAACGGTACGCAGAATATGATGCTGTATTATGCTTCGCTTGCGGGAGCATCAAGCTCTGTATCGTCAGCAATCAAAAATGCTTATTCGAATTCTATGAAAACAAATAACGCTGATAACCTCCCTGCATATCTGAACAAGAGCGATGCTTACCGCGCTTACCTTTCAAACCAAAATTATACATGGGGAAGCAATACAACGAAAGGACGGCAGGGAATTATGTTTAATAATATGATTGTGTATGATCTTGATTCTGCAAACAAGTCCAACTATCGAGAAGCTGCTATGGGATTTATTAATTATTTTAACGGAATAAACCCGACTGCATTTTGTTATCTGACTAACATGGGAAGTTATGGTGCTGAAAATTCTATAAATGAAATTTATCACGCATGGTTTGAAGACGGAAGTGCTTTGTGGGACAGAGTCGGAACTTCCGTTTATGGTCCTCCTCCGGGATTTGTATCAGGCGGACCAAATCCTTATTATAGTTTGGACGGATGTTGTCCTTCAGGTTGCGGATCAGGTAATTCACTTTGCACTCCGTCTCTCGTCACACCTCCTCTTGGTCAGCCGATTCAAAAATCCTATAAAGACTGGAATACAAGCTGGCCACAGAATTCATGGACGATTACAGAACCGGCGATTTACACACAAGCAGCATATGCGCGTTTAATTTCTCAATTTGTTAAATCTTCGTCTGCGATTGAAATTAAATTAATCATTCAGGGATTTTATAATTCTGTTTCAAACAAAATGAATCGCAGTGATACTGTCCGTGCCTATTTGCGAAATGCCTCGTCACCTTATAATATAGCTGACTCTTCAAAAACTATTGTAGATTCATTAAACTTCAATGGAAATTTTTCTTTTATCAATTTAACTTCCGGAATATATTATATTGTAGTAAGGCACCGGAATTCAATTGAAACATGGAGTAAATCAGGTGGTGAATCAATTACACTTTCCACAACTTTTATTTATGATTTTACAGATGCACCAACTAAAGCTTATGCAAATAATATAAAACAGGTTGATGCTTCTCCGGTTAGTTTTGGAATTTACAGTGGCGATGTAAATCAGGACGGAACTGTTGATCTAAGCGATGTTCAATTAATTGATAATGATTCTTATAATTTTATAAATGGATATGTCAGAACCGACATCAATGGTGATAATACCGTGGATTTATCAGACGGAGTAATTACAGATAACAATGCTTTTGATTTTGTGAGTCTGATCAGACCTTGATTCAATTTTCAATTATCAGTTTTTGGTGGTTTGCAATAATCATACTATAAATTTATTAGATAGAGCTTGTTGAACCAATATTTAGAACCTGTAGAATTTGAATCACTATTTATACAAAACTTTTAACTTCCTTAGAAGTTTTTCATTACCGAGAAGATCGACTGAATTTGAAAATTGGGTCACAGAGCCGATGTTTGCAGAAATCTTTTTGACAGCATCATCTTTAATTGCTTTTCTTATCTCATTGGCGAATCTGTTTGCACGCAATATTAAATATGGCCTGTTGTAAAACTTAGTAATTTCTATCCGAAGAGATTTTGTAATTTTTAGATCATTGTTCATTCGTGCAATGATTTTATATGCTTGCGTAAGATATTTTTCACGTTCTTTCCAATTTTCTGCAAGACGAACTTTATCCAAAACAGGCTTCAATTTTTTAGAACACTTCAATCTGGAAAATGCAGTGCCAAACCACTTGCTGTATGGAGAATATTCCTTTTCCATTAAGAAACTCAGTTTCAAGATTGTGTGAACAATGCGTGCAGCAATAATCTTTGACCCTAATTCATCTGCAACCTCACCTGTTCGTCCCACGAATGGTTCTTCCTGTATTATCTTTGTCCATTCCGATGCGAGCATATACAGCCAAACATTTTTCGGAAAATAATGCAGATTATTCCTTATGTGCTTTAAGCCAAGCTCATCATAAAAAATTTTCCCGCTTCTTACAGCTCTGAGTTTTTGTTCGGGAAATGTTAACCAATCTGAAACAGTAATTTCATTTTTAAAATCAAACTCCAGATATTTTTTGAAAAATGATTTAATTGTATGTATTTCAAAACAATCAGGCAGATCGGATCTCTTTCTTTGGCTTTTTCGAAGACCCGGAACATCCAATTTATAAGTTTCATTAAAATAGGTTGAATATCCAAGAAATGTCTTAGGACTGTTCTTGTAAAGGTAATCTAAAATTTCTTTTTTATACTTAACATCTTTTGAAGAAAGGAAAAGCAAGACCCGCGGACCCCAATCATGATCAGTCGAACGCTTTGTATCAAATCCAAGCACTTCCGACCCATAATCAAAAAGCCCGGCCGAATATTTTAGAGAGGGAAATTTCTTTTCAATAAGAACTTTCACTATCTCATTAAAGAATCGTTCACATAGTTGCATTCCCGGAATAAACTTTGGCATAATATAATTTCTAATTTTTTAAATATGGTCTTTAGATATAAAATAAAAGTTCTAAATCTAATTTAAAATCTTCAAATAAATTTTATTTTGATAGACAATGCGCATCTGAAAATTTTTTTGTGAATAAAGCTTCAAAAGAATTAGAAACTTTGACGTACTAAAAAATTAATAAGTGCTAAAGAGATAGGCATCGGTTAACACTTCCACCTCCTTCAAACGTTATAAATTTTAGCATTACATTTTTACGCAACGAAATATAGAATATAAAAACAGGATACACCAGATAAGAAGCATTTCCCACGTAAAAAAACTCATCGACTGGGCAGAGATATTAAACGAACTGTCTAAATTATCCTTAACATAAAATTTGTGTTTGATTTATTTTCGCTGGAGCTCTAAAAGAGGGAGACTCCAGCGGATCTTTAATATATTCATAATCATATTTAATCCAAAAATAATTTAGTTTAAAAAGCTGAAAAAAAAGAGATTACCAAAATGAAAACACTTTACATTTTAATTTTTGCTTTCTTACAAACATCAACTGTCTTCGCAGAAAGCGGGTGGCAGTTCCAGACTAGCGGAACTAATGTTTACTTGCGCTCTGTACACTTTACATCGTCACTGACCGGATGGGTTGCCGGTGAGAGTGGAACAATTCTTAAAACTACAAACGGTGGAAATAATTGGTCTGCTCAATCAAGCGGTACAGCCCTGGATTTGTATTCTATACATTTCCCGAGTTCATCCACCGGCTATGCCTGCGGAATCAACGGAATAATTCTTAAAACTATAGACGGAGGTAATAATTGGAATATTCAAACGAGCGGAACAACCGAGTATTTGAATTCAATCTATTTCACAAGTTCATCCGGCGGATGGGCAGTTGGAGCCAATGGAATAATTCTCAGAACAGCAAATGGAGGAACAAACTGGAATCCGCAATCAAGCGGAACTACAGAGTATTTGTTCTCTACTTATTTTACATCGGCGGCGATGGGCTGGGCTGTAGGCGGCTCTCCATTTACAAAAACTATTATTCTCAAAACTACAAATCTCGGTGTAACATGGTTTCCCCAGGAGGGAAAGGCGGCTGGACTGCTTTCCGTAAATTTTGCGTCTGCTGATACGGGATGTGCTGTCGGTACATTTGGAAATGTCCTCTATACAACTAATGCCGGAACAAACTGGAATGATGGTGGTTCTCAACAGCATTTATCCGGATTGAATTCTGTGCATTTTTTCTCAGGCACAACCGGCTGGATGACTTCAAGCTTAGGGAAAATTTACAAGACTACAACAAGCGGGTGGCTGTGGTATATACAAGAAATAGATAATATTAATAATTTAAATGATATATATTTTACATCATCAAATACAGGATGGGCAGTTGGGTCCAACGGAAATATACTTAAGACAACTAACGGAGGGACATCTACATTTCATTTCAATCTATCAGTATTACCCGAAGGATTTTATGATACAAATTCAGGAGTTACGATAGGCGATATCATAACAGTAACTCCTTTATTTATCGCTCCTTATATACCACCAACTCAGCCGGCACAAGGATTTCTGGATTCGACGGGTCATTGCACACTTACTTTCTATAACGCCGATCATTCAACTCCTTTTTATTTTAAAATCAATCATAGAAATTCAATTGAGACCTGGTCTGCTACATGGTGGAAATTTTCTTCGTTTTCTTTTAATTACGATTTTACAACGGCGGCATCACAGGCCTACGGAAGTAATCAAATATTTAAGGGAACAAGATATTGTATTTATGGTGGTGATGTGAATCAGGATGGCACAGTTGATTTAAATGATAATCAAACGATAAATAATGACGCATACAATTTTGCTTCGGGATATATAGTAACAGATTTGAATGGTGATAATTTAGCGGATGTCTCGGATGCAACTATTGCAGATAATAATGCTCATAACTTTATAAGTAAAATAACCCCGTATGGATATTAAGATCGTTGAACAGATAAATTGAATTTTGCCAAATTGTGTTTGTAACTTTTACATTTATTAGTTTAAAGGTGAGAATTAAATCCCGCGATTAATAATTGGTCTACACTGTTTTCCAAAATAAATTTATGAAGAATAATTTTTCTTCAAATTCATTTTGTTTTCGTTTTATTTTTACGAATCCGGTTTCGAACCCTGATATTAAAATATAATTTTAAAATTTGAATCCGAAAATCCCCCCTTTAATTCCCCCTTTATGGAGAGTGTCTCAAAACATCACTCCTTCCCAAACCCCAGTTTGGGAAGGTCTAATTAAAGCGTATAATCGCTTACCAAACTGGGGTTTGGTAAGCAGGGATAGGGTTTTGAGACGCTCTCTATGAAGGGGATTTGGGGGGATAATTTAAATCAATTATAAAGATGTAAATTTATATGTAAAACTTATTGGACGAGCGTAGTTTTATCTAAACCCTTTCTAACATTTACATTTGATTTTTCCTAACAGAAGAATTATGTTTGCTTAAATCACTTTTCAAAAAATTAATCCTGCCCAATATGAAAAAAGTAACTAACTCCTTCCTTCTATCCATTATTTATTTAACTATTATTAATTTATTTATAATTTTTCCCCAAAACATTTTTTCGCAAAATTGCTCCAATACTTCCGTCGGCTTTACTCCTATCAATGATCTTGGGACAGGATTTTTCAGAAGTTTTCAGGGCGGACTTTATCCAAATGGTTTGAGCGTCAGACCGGACGATCATGACGATGGGGGATTAGACCTTGCATCAAAAATTGTTCCTCTCGATACTGCCGGTAATTATAATCCAACAACAGGAAAGATAGTTTTACTTTCGGTTGGGATGTCAAATTGCAGCCAGGAATTTCTGCAGTTCATGCAGACAGTAAACGGCGCTTCATATTTAAATCCAAAATTAGTTATTGTCAACGGAGCTCAGGGTGGACAAACAATTGATATAATAAATAATCCTAACGCACAGTTCTGGACCGTAATAGTCCAGCGTCTCACAGCAGCGGGTGTATCTGTAAAGCAGGTTCAGGCAGTATGGTTTAAAGAAGCTCAGTCAAATCCTTCGGATACAACTTTTCCAAATTATCCCTACGGCTTAAAGGACAAATTCAAAATATGCATGGGAATAATGAAATCTAAGTATTTAAATCTTAAGCAGTGTTTTTCGGCGAGCAGGATTTATGGAGGATACGCAACCGGTTCTCTGAATCCTGAACCATATTCATATTACTCCGGCTGGTCGGTTAAATGGATGATAGAAGATCAGATTAACGGAGACACAAGTTTAATTTATAAAGGAGCAAATGCAAATTCCCCGTGGCTTTCATGGGGTCCGTACTTATGGGCTGACGGAATTATTCCAAGAATAGACGGTCTGACATGGAACTGTCCAATAGATTATGCAGCTGACGGGACTCATCCTTCTACAGCCGGGAGACAGAAGGTAGCGATACGGCTTGAAGATTTTTTTAAAACAGATGAAGCTGCAAAGCCATGGTTTCTCAAGACAGTGACGATTAATATTTCTGCAGCGCCTGAAGGATTTTTAAATCCTGTTTCAAATACAATGAACATGCGGGACACTTTAACAGCTTATTTAAGAGCTACAAGTTTTCCTTTTAATGTTTTTGATTCAGCCAAAGCGGTAATTGACTCAACAAATTTGAAAGGCGCGTTCAAGTTTTATAATATTTCCAGCGGAACATATTACATACAGATTAAGCATCGAAACAGTATCGAGACATGGAGCAGAGCCGGCGGTGAACTTTTGATATTCGGTGCGATACACAATTACGATTTTACGAATGCGGTTAATAAAGCTTATGGAAATAATCTTGTTCTTAAAGGTGTGAAGTATTGTATATACAGCGGAGATGTGGATCAGGACGGAGCAATAGATATTACCGATAGTCAAATTATTGAAAATGATGCAGCCAATTTTGTTTCGGGTTATGTTAGTTCTGACGTTAACGGTGATAATTTTGTTGATGTATCCGATGAAGCCATATCTGACAATAATTCATTTAATTTTGTCGTTAAAATAACACCATAAAATTTTATGAAAATGTACAAGATTTAGATAAATAAATAAATTAGGTTGACCGCCTTAATCTTTAAAGTTTATTTTCGCCACGAATTTCACGAATTTACACAAATTATTTATCATTTTATTTTTTAAAATTCGTGAAAATTTGTGTAATTGGTGGTAAATCTTTTGCTCTTAATAAAGAACGGCCAACTTCAGTAAATAAAAAAATCGGTGCTATATGAATTTCTGTAATTGGAGAAATTAATGTACAACTTTTTGCTTATAGTTTAAATTAGCAAAGACTTTTTAAAATTGTATAAATATATCTTAACTTATTTTCGATTGATATAAAAATAGTTTTAAAAAAATCAAAATTTAAAAACCTTAATTTGGAGCTTTATAAAGCACATCTTTAAAATTTGAATATTTTTCAATCGAAGAATGATCAGAGTGAGAGATATAATGTTGGGATTTAATATTTAGAGAAAGAATTAACAAAAAATTTAGGTCTCAAACGGATGTCATTATTTCAATCATTTGATAACAAGTATAGCTATATTCAATTAGTTCATTAATTTATTAAATATAACCATGAAGAAAATTCTAAATGTATTTATTTTTATGAATATAATTTCAATGAGTTTTACTTCATTAATTTTACCCCAGGAAATTAATTCCCCGAAGGAAGTTAAATTCAAAGACAACAGGCAACAGAAAGATAAAAAAATTTTTAACGATGATGCCGTTAATTCCATTCTAGAAAATATCACTAATACACACTTAATTTCTCAAAAAAATATTTCCGATTCTTTAATAACTGACGCAGTTAATACAAACTTCTTTAATGGTGCTGCTGCCGGAGATCAATTTGGTATTTCTGTTTGCGGAGCTGGTGATGTCAACGGAGACGGTTACGATGATATAATTATCGGCTCACCATTTAATGATTCGGCAGGTACTGATGCAGGTAAAGCTTTTATTTATTACGGATCAGCAAGTGTAAATTCAGTGGTTGATGTTGTATTATCCGGGGAAGCTCCAAATAATAATTTCGGAACTTCAGTATCTACTGCAGGGGATGTCAATGGTGACGGATTTGCTGATGTAATCATAGGTGCTCAGGGATTTAATGGAAACACCGGAAGAGCATATGTTTATTACGGAGGAGCCAATATGAATAATATTCCCGACAACACTTTAACAGGAGAAGCAACAGGAAATCATTTCGGAAACTCTGTTTCGAGTGCAGGTAATGTAAACGGTGATGGTTATTCGGATATAGTGGTGGGAGCAAAAAGTTATAACTCTTTAACGGGAAGAGCATATATATTTTACGGAGGATTTAATATGGACAACTCTGCTGATGTTGTAATGACGGGAGTAGCAGCATCAAATAACTTTGGGAATTCTGTTTCAACTGGAGGTGACATTAATGCTGACGGTTTTGCGGATGTAATTGTTGGTGTTTCGGGGTTTACCGCTAATACCGGGAGAGCATATATATTTAAGGGAGGGACTAACATGGATAACATTCCGGATATAACTTTAACAGGGGAGGGGACAAATAATTATTTCGGCTGCTCGGTTTCAACTGCAGGTGATGTAAACGGCGATGGTTATGCTGATGTGATTACAGGTGCTTATGGATATAGTACAAATACCGGGAGAGCTTATATTTTTTTAGGCGGAACAAATATGAATAATTCTGCAGATGTTACAATGACAGGAGAACAATCGAATAATTATTTCGGACATTTAGTTTCAAAAATATGTGAGATAAATGGTGATGGTTATTCGGAAGTAATAGTCGGAGCATACAGCTGTAATTCAAATACCGGAAAAGTATATATATTTTATGGAGGAGTTAATATGAATAATGTTGCGGACATAAAGCTAAACGGCGAAACTGTAAATAATAATTTCGGATCATCCGTTGGTGATGCCGGTGATGTTAATGGTGACGGTTATTGCGATGTATTAATAGGCGCACCGGGTTTTAATAATTCAACAGGAAAAGCCTATCTTTATATATATGGAATGACAGGGACTCTACTTGCAGATCTATCAATGGTCGGTGAAGCAAACTTTAGTAATTTAGGTTTCTCGGTAGCTTCGGCAGGTGATGTTAACGCAGACGGGTATTCTGATATTTTAGTCGGTGCTTATGTATATAATCAAACATTTACAGGAAGAGCATATCTTTATTACGGAGGAGCAAATATGGATAATATAGCTGATTTAATTTTTGATGGTGAAGATGTAAATAACTATTTTGGATATTCGGTTGCATCGGCAGGTGATGTAAATAATGATGGGTATTCTGATATAATTATTGGTGCTTACGGATACTTTACAAATGTGGGCAGGGCATTTATATATAAAGGGGGAGCAGCAATGAACAACATAGCCGATTATACTTTAACCGGTTTTGGACAATTTGCTAATTTCGGAATTTCTGTCTCGTCTGCAGGAGATGTTAATAATGACGGGTATTCAGATGTTTTAATCGGCTCAAATAGTATTAACTCCGGCAGGGGAAGAGCTTATTTGTATTTTGGTGGCGTGAATATAAATACACCAAATCTAATTTTTATTGGAGAACCATCCACCGGTTATTTTGGTACATCGGTTTCTTCAGCAGGTGATGTAAACAATGACGGATACTCGGATTTAATTGTTGGAGCCAGTGGTTACTCATCCAATACCGGGAGAGCTTATTTATTTTACGGAGGATCAAATATGGATACTACAAAAGATTTAATAATGACTGGAGCGGCATCAAATAATTATTTCGGATTTTCTGTTTCAAAAGCGGGTGACGTAAATAAAGATGGCTTTTCAGATATTATTGTTGGTGCTTATGGAAACAATGTTTCAACAGGAAAAGCTTATATATATTTTGGAGGGACAAACATGAATAATGCTTCGGATATTTCTATTACAGGAGAAGCAGCTAACGATCAATTCGGACGATGTGTGGCAAATGCAGGTGATATTAATGCGGACGGATACGCTGATGTTTTAATTGGAGCAGAAGGATACTCTTCGTTTAGAGGAAGAAGTTATGTTTTTTTCGGAGGTGCAAATATGAATACATCAGGTGATGTAATAATAACAGGTGATGTTGCAAATATTTTTTTTGGGAAGTCAGTATCAGCAGCAGGAGATGTGAATGGGGACGGAATCAACGATATAATTGCAGGTGCAAATAACTTCAGCATACAAAAAGGAAAGTGGTTTTTGTATATGAATTCTACTCCGTATGTTATTCCGAATTTGGTATCGGTAAAAGATGTTCCAAATGATCAGGGCGGGTTTGTTAATTTAAAATTTACAAGAAGCGCTTATGATAATTCTGTAAACGGAATAGTTACAAATTATTTAATTGAAAGAAGTATCCCTCCCGGTGTTAATGGATATCAGTGGGTGACCACCGCTACAGTTCCTGCCACACAATCTCCCATTTACAACATAATTGCAAGTACCCCCACAGATTCCGGTGCCGCCGGCAACAACACATATTTTTTTCGTATTACTGCTTTGACAGCTTTGCCAAATCAATTTTGGGTTTCAAATATTGTTTCGGGTTACAGTGTTAAGAATATTCTTTCAGGATTGATTAGTCTTAAAGTAATAATGGAAGGATTTTATAATAACCAAACTAATAATATGAGGTTGAGTGATACTGCTAAAATTTATTTAAGGAATTCGTTATCACCATATTCAAATATAGATTCGTCAGAAGCCGTGATTGATGCAAATTCATTTACCGGTTTGTTTCAAATTATGCATGCACTATCAGGAAATTATTATATAGTTGTAAAACATCGTAACACAATAGAAACCTGGAGCAATACTCCGTTAAGTTATATCAGCAATACCACGGTTAATTTCGATTTTACTACTTCCGCATCACAGGCATTCGGAAACAATATGAAACAGGTTGATACAGGACCAATTAGGTTTGCTATTTATAGTGGTGACGTTAACCAGGACGGAACTGTGGATTTGACAGACGGCAGCATGATTGATAATCACTCTCGTAATTTTGTATCAGGATATGTGCCAACGGATTTGAATGGTGATGCGACAGTTGATATATCGGACGCGACGATTGCCGATAATAATCAATTCAAGTTTGTTTCCGTGAGGAAGCCATGAGCGCCCATCTTACAAATGGGTCAAACCCAAAATGTATGACGAGGAATGGTAAATGATAAATTAATAATTTTAAACCTGCACTAAAATTGAATACAAGCCGTTAGAATAAACTCTATCGGCTTTGTTACAACTAAAGATTAAAATTCTTTTTCTTTAAACTAAAATATCTAAGCATCATGAACAAAATTCCTACCACTATTAAATATTCAATCAAGGATAAAAGTCCGAATAGCTTATTTGTATATTGAGTAGTCAAATTAAAAAAGCCTCCGTTTTCTATCTGAGTCAGGACGGGAAAGCTAAAATCTTTTAAATTTTCAATTGGCTGTCCTGTAGTAAGAAAAATTCTATTTGAAATGCTCTGTGATAAAATTAAGGTCAGCAAAATCGGAGTTCTTTCGATCAAAGACAGATTTTTTTCAATTATTAATCCGAGCAATAAAAGCATAACGGGAAAAAACCATAATAAAATACGTTCTGTATTGCCTCCAACAAAACTCATGACACAGAATGAAATTGAAATTATTAATATATGCTGATTTTCTTTTAAATAATTTATTACCTGCCGATAAAAAAATAAAAGCAAAACAATCACAGGACCGAAAACTATAAATACAGATCGAAGATAATTTAACAGAGTTTTTTTATAAAACAATTTTGCTGTTGACATTAAATATGAAAAATCAGGGAAGTTATTCATTAGTATAATATGAACTAATACAAACCCGGAAATGCATGCTAATAAAGGAATGAAAATTAATCCGAATTTGTATAATTTCCCGGGATTAATGAAAAACGGATGTTTACGATTGACAGGATTTTTTATAAAAATTAGCGCTGTCGGAATTAAAATCATAATTTCTGAAAATAATACTCCTGTAAAACTTGTGACAGTCAATAAAAAAATATCCATACCCGACTCATTCCTTTTTAATCTTTGCAGAAGTATCAGTCCTAAGAGAAAAAATACCAGACCGCAAGGATCCGGAATTACTGATGAATAATAAATAAAACGTGTATTACAAAACCAATGAGTTAAATATAAAGCAACTATTGTAAAAATTACTGCAAAGCTTTTTATAGAAAGCTTTAAAAACCAAAACAATAATAAACATGAAATAAAATTTGCAGTGAGATTTATTATGAAGAAACTTTGAAGGATATTGTTTTTATCCAGTAAGCTGACCAGATAAGGTGTGCCCAATCTGTAAATGTAAGGAGCCGAACCCGTCACTTCAATATCTTTGGAAAATTTTTCGGATGTTTCAAAATAATGCATTCCTTCAACATCCTTACCGCCGTTTACATTGATTCTGTCCTGTGTGAGATATGAGATTAAGTTTACTGTAAGAAATAATAATATTATACAGATTAGTTGCATTTTAATGTCTTTCATACGGAGACTTAACATATTTTCATTAGATAAATATAAATCAGTTTTTTTTTATTTTTTCAACAACAAATTTAATGTTTCCTGCATTTTGAATTATTCTTTTAAAAATTATTTTTTTTATATTTCTTAAAATAAAAATAATCCAGAATCATTAACAGCATTACTAATACAAAACAATATTCCACAAAAAGAACAAATTCAAATTTATAACTTCCATGAAATGAAAACAGATCCAAAAAACTTCTGTTTCCGATTACTGTCAGGATAGGAAATTTTAGTCCTCCTTCTGTATCGAGAAGCGGAGTTAAAAAAAATACCCGGTTAGCCAAACACTGAAATATAATTAATAATGACAGTATTAAAGTATTCTTGAAAATTTCTAAATTTTTTTCTATCACTACTCCGAGGACCAAAAGTATTATTGGTATGAACCATAAAATAAATCTTTCAGTGTCCGATCCTCCGATATAACACAAAACCAATGAGTATATGAGAATCAAACAGAAGCTTTGATTCTTACTTAAAAAACGAAAAACATCTTTATAAAAAAATATAAGCAAAACTATTGCAGGTCCGGTCGCAATAAATAATCCTGTCAGGTATTGAATCAAAGATTTATTGTACATCCAGTAAATAGCTATTGGAAAAAAATATTCTCCTTCTGTCTCTGTATTTGTAATAATTCTTATTATCATAATACCGGAAATGCATGCGGCAATAGGAATAAATAATAATAATCTGTTTCGAAATAATTTTCTAATATCTAAGTAAAAAAGATTTTTACGGCTTAACGGATTACTACTAAATAGTGCAGCAAAGGGGATTACTATCAAATATTCTCTAAAAAAAATTCCGATAAAACTAACAATCGAAAGTAAAATTATAAATATTAAAGAATTATTATATTTAAGTTTTTCTATAATGATCAGACCTAAAAGTAAAAATACAAGTCCCCAGTAATCATTTAAAGCAGGGTAGTAATATAAAAATCTAATATTCCCAAGCCAGTGTGTTAAAAATAACAGGATTATTATAATTATTACCTTAAAGTTTTTTAAATAAAGACTTAAAAAATAAAATAAAAGTATAGTCGATAAAAAATTAGCAACAAAATTTGCAATGTAAAAACCCTGCATCAGGTTATTCCCGGAAATTACGGAAACTAAAAAAGGAGTGCCAATCCTGTATATATAAGGCGGCGGACCGGTTAATTTCTGACCATTTACAAATTGCTCTGCAATGGAATAATAGATACTTCCGTCATAACCTTTTCCACCAAACAGATCAGTCTGAAATTGAGTAAAATATGATACAGCATTGACAAGTATGAATAATCCAATAATAATAAGAAATTGAAATTTTTTATTTAACATTAATTCAGATTGAATAATTGCAGATCAGATTTATTTCAATAAATTTACAGAATCTATTTATAAAATTAAACTAATGTGGAAATATTATAGCTTTTAATGATTGTTAAGATCTAAATGATTGTTATCATTTACATAATAATTTTTCACAAAATTTTTGCAGACCGTATAAGATTTTTCATTATCGTCAAATATTTTTATTTCTTCTTTAGAAAATGTTTTAAGGATATCTGTCATTGATGTATTTCTCATATGATAAAATAATATAATTTTATTCCAATTTCAGAGTAAATTTAATTTAACAATAAAAATTTAGAAACACCTGTTTTGCAAAATATAAAATTTGGATTGACAGATACCCTGCCATATCCTGAACTAAATGCACGATAAAACTTTTTAGAACGCTGATAACGCTGATTTAGCAAATTTTCGCAGATAATTTGTATAACAAAAATGTTTAAAAATTTTATTTCTAAACTTTTTTAAAATTAATTTTTATTGATTTTATAAAATTTTTAATCATAAAAAAAATCCGCTACTTTTCAGTTTGATCAGCTTTATCTGTGTTCCATTTTGTTGTGTACAGAGTATCCTGCCGCTGAAAAAATCTCTCACTTGCAATTTCAATTTCGCTCAATTATATTTGCAAAGATTTTTTTAACTAACCTCAGAAAGGAGGGATGTCATTATGAGAAAAAATATTATAAGAAATTACAATTCAGACATCCGCCGCATTAATCCTTTGTTCAATTCTCTTTAATGTAGTATTTCAATCGTAAGCAGAGTTTTTAAGCTGCGGATGCCTTAAGTTGCTCCGCAGCTTTTTTTATTCTCTTTTAAAAAAAAATTAAACCAAAAAAATTGAAAATTACATTACAAAACATCCAAGAAGTTTCGGAAGTAAACGATACTTTTGAAAAATTCAAATCCAGAAAAAGAAAGTTAACCGCAAATAAAAACGTAAACAAATTGGTTTCAAATGAAGGAATAGGTTATTCATTCACGACGAATGATCTTGAAGATCTTCGTGGCAGGGGAATATTAGATGAACTTCTGTGCATTATCAAAAGCGGTAAGGAAGCATCGGTTTATCTCGGCAAAGCTTCAGAAGAATATTTTGCCGTGAAAATCTATACCGACCTCAGAGTGCGTTCTTTCAAAAAAGATGATATTTACAGACAGGGAAGATTTATCGGTGACGCAAGAATAGAAAAAGCAATTGCTCAGGGTTCGGCATTCGGCTTAAGTGCGCATCAGATACTTTGGGTAGGTGAAGAGTTCAGGCAAATGAATTTTCTATATAATTCCGGCATACCAGTACCAAAGCCAATTGCGACCTCAGGTCTTATTGTGATGATGGAATTTATCGGTTCTGAAGGACAGGCAGCGGAACGCCTATCAGATCTTCACCTTGAAAAAGATGAAGCAGAAGAAGCATTTCGCCAGTCATTAAAAATACTTGAAGCCATTATTCTATCGGGAAGGATTCACGGTGATTTTTCTGCTTATAATATTCTCTGGCATAACGGAAAAGCAATTGCAATAGATTTTCCTCAGGTAGTCGGGATCAACAGTAATTCTTTGGCAAGGGAAATACTTTTGAGAGATGTCAATTCACTTTGCAAATCATTTAAGAGACATAAAATTGATACCGATGCCGGCAGTATATTCAACAGGTTAATTAAAATGATAGATTTCTGATTTATGTTTATCTATCCCGGAATAAAAAATAAGCAAAAAGTACAAAACATAAATGCATTGAACTTAGGTATGCGTTTTAATGATTTATGTTGCTTTATCTTTTGTACTGCGGATTAAACCGATGCCGGCGAAAAAAAATATAACTCCGAGAATTCCATAAATTATAATTTCCTTTATATTTTTTTCGCCATAGCCGCCATTCATAAAGTTAAATGCAGCAAGAATTAGCCCTGCTATTCCAAGAAGTGAAAGTATAATTCCAAATATTCTTTTTTCCATAACATTATTTTTATTTTAATAAAATTTTAAAGTAATTTATCAGGCTCTGCTGTAATTAAGAAAAAACAACAGGTTTAATAATTATTTATTTTATATCACAGAAACTCACAATAGCAGTTAATTTCATAATGCCGGGACTTTCTTTTGCTTCAGCCGCCTGCTGATTTCTTTGGTCAAAAAAATCGAAGCCTCGATCTCTGTTTTTCTGATTGAAACACTTTCTATATTAAATCCTACAGGAATATTTTTTTCCATAGCAAAACCAGAAAGACCGTCAAATATATCAAGACATATTTTGACCGAATCATCAAGTATTGTTTGTGAATGAAGCAAATCATTTTCCATCCACTTTGGTATACTGATCCCAAGCCATTTCATAAAATTCATTGTCTTTTCTGAGCCGCACGGAGACAGTGTAAAAAGTATTACATTAAGCTCGATCTCATTTTCCAAACAATAATAATAGTAATCCGAGAGAAAATTCTTCGAAGCTTCCAAATCATATACTGCCTGTGATATAAAAAAACTACATCCGCTTTTTGATTTACCTGTCACTCTTAAATGCTCATCATGAAGCAGCACATGTCTTTCAGGAATTAAAACTCCGCCTAGCATAGTGTTTTCCTGATGTTCATTAAATAAGTCATAAGCATCAACAAGCTTCAATTGGTCATTAGGTTTATCCGATGACGCACCCACAAATACACTAAACTTTTCCACTTCGTCATCTTGATTTTGCCTTATACAATGTATGAATTGTTCCCGACTGTACTTTCCAACACAACGGTATATTATTTTAGGTTTATCTATGGAATTCAAATATGTATTACCGAAATATTCCGGGTCTATGGTTGGCAGAAAGGGAAATGTTCGTTCATCGGTAATCCTGTCTTTTTCATCCTGGATATCATAAAGAACGACAGCATCTATTTCGGAAACCAGCTCATTTAAACGATCTATGTGTTTTTGAGCGATCTCTTTAATTTTTTCCTGAGTGTTATTTTCTTTTGGTGGAGTAAAACCGTATGTAAGTATTCCATTCTGCCTGCTGTTTATTTTTTTACTAAGACTCATTGAAATTTTTCTTACAATTTAAATTTTAAGTTGCTCAATTTACCCATTTAAATATATTTTTACAATTTAATTGAAGAGTTAGGAAAAATATTATATTAATGATACTTCAAAAATAGAAATGCTTAAAATCGGATTTGACGGAAAAATCACAAATCTTTTTGTTAACATTTATCGGCATTATAGGAATACTGTTAAAAAATGTCATAACTTATCCTCATTTATTGTTAATCTTTTTTAAATTCATTTATCTCTCTAAGAAACTCCATTGCCCTGGTAACAGACTTTCCGCCCGCGTTTACAATTAAAAATCTTACCCACCTTTTATGAATATTTTTGTATGAAACCTGGCGGTAGAAATAAATAGATACAGGAATAGATATTAAGCTGATTATGATTTGAGCAATCCACCAGGATCGGGTATCTCCATGAAATAAACTTTCGCCAGACAATATTGTAAGTCCGGCAACAGGGTAGATAAACCAAAAAGGTACTGCCAGAAATGATAAGCGAAAGTAATCCAATACATGTGTTTGAAGTAAAGATAACTTTTCCTGGATTTGCGTTACACTGTCGCTGTAATTTATTTGGACAATAATTATTATTTGTGCTGCACATAAGTAAAGATTATACATTAAAAAAATTATTAAAATAACTGCAGGAACTATTAAAATTATATTTGACAAATACTGATAAAAAAAACTGTTCAAAATGAAAATTATACTTATCAAAACAAATGCTTCGATAACTCTCAATGCGAGTAAAGGCTTCAGTGTTGTTTTAGATCTTTGAGATTGTATAGTTTCGATGCAAAGTAAATTCAGCTTCATTGACTTATCTAAAATATTGTCATGAGCTTTCCACATGCTTTTTAATTCGTCTGTTTCCATTTTTCGTTAATTGTTTATGTTAGTGAATTTTTGTTTTAATTTAAATTTAATGCGGCTGATTTTTGTTGCGACATTTGTTTCTGATATTCCTAAAATGTCAGAAATCTCTTTATAATTTTTCTCTTCCAGGTAAAGAATCATTAAAGCCCTGTCTAATTCTTTTAGCTCATTAATAAATCGCTGAAGCAGGTTTAAGTTTTTCCCGGATTCATTTGAATCATAGATAATATCTTCGATCTCGATGACATGTTCATCAATTGAGATCGTGTTTCTTGATTTTTTATCTTTACGGTAGAAAGATATTGCAACATTAAGAGCAATTCGGTACATCCATGTGGAAAATTTATAATCGGGATTAAAACCGATAAATGATTTCCAGAGCTGATAAACGATTTCCTGGGCAAGATCTTCGCGGTCATCTTTATTTTTGCAGTAAGAATTACAGATCTTAAAAATAATTTTTCTATTTTCCTGAATCAGATTTAAAAACTCTTCTTTTCTTTGTTCTTTGTTTATCAATTTAGTTGATTTACCCTGCTATATTATTCGCAGAAATGTTTGGAAAATCACAGTGTTAAAATTTATTTATACTTAGTCAGCATTGCTATTCAAAATTATTTTCAACGAAGTTCTAACTTTACTCATAACAATGTCTTTAAAATGAATCTTAAGAATATAAGAACAACCCGCATTTGAAAAAATGATGTTAAGAATTTAATTTGAAAGTTTTAAAAAAAATTTAGATTAAATTAAAGAACTTAGAGTCTTTTCAGCTGCTTCATTCAGATGTTCGGTGCTTTGATATCTGCATTTATAGATTCACACGAATCGACTGTTTAAATATGAATATTCGGCTAATTTCAGATTTAGGATTGATATACAAAATGAATGATCACAATAATTGTGGGAATTCGAAGCTAAAAAAGCATCAGAATTAAAAGAAGACGACCTGTGTAAATTCATTAGAGCTTACAGTCGCAGCGAGAGTAACTGAAAAAATTTTCTTTTCCAATTACTTGATTTATAAAACTAAAATTAGTAACTTTGTCCGAAAAAAAATGTTTTTGAGAATTTTTTAATACTTACACCTAGGAACTTGATTCATCTCATCCGATCTTTTTGAAATAAATTCATTTTGGAATAAATTAAAATAAGAAGTTAATTACATTTCATTAATAATTTCTAGTTTATAAACTAAATCGAAAGGAGCTGTTATGATATATTTTCTATCGCATCCTCCATAAATTTTTTGATCACCACACAATCTCAGAATTAAAATTCAAAAAAATCCGGTTTATACTATTTTAAACTTAATATAATTTAATCTATTTAACATAAAGGAGAAAAAAATGAAAAACATTTCAAAATTTACAATTTCCTTATTCAGTTTTGTGATTGTTGCACTCTTGTCGCTAAGTTTAGTTCAAGAAGCTGCTGCATCACATTTCAGATATGGACATTTGACATTCACAAGGGACACAGCTAACTGCAATATAGTTGATTTTACACTTACAAACGCATTCAGAAGAGGATATGCTCCAAATAATGATGTGGGCGATGTTTTTAACGAAACTATCGGAGCAACCCGGTTAATTTTTGGCGATGGTACACAAACACCGACTTTACGATACAGAGTTATCGCGGTTGATGCAGTTGCAAATTTTTTAATAGCGAGAGCATTACAACCGGGTAATGACGCTAAAGAAACAATTACAAAAGATTATTCAGGTGTTACAGCGCCCGGTCCTTATCTTGCTGAGATCAATTCAGGATCAAGAACCGCAGTTGAAATTAATCATCCAAGTGCAGGATACAGAGTTTCGACTTTAATTCATAGAGACAACTGTAATAATTCCCCGATCAGCAGTCTGCCTGTAATTCTAAACTTGATTCAAAGTCCAAACACGCAATTCCAGGTTCCGGGATTAAATACCGATCCTAGTAAAGTTTTAAGATGGAGATATGCGACTGTAGCAGAAATGGGCGTTACCGGAAGTAATCCGTTCCCGGCATTTGGCGGAGCTGCAAGTATTGATCCTAACACAGGTGTAGTTACATGGAATACGTCAGCCGGTATTGTTGGCGGATTATATTCAACTCAGGTAATTATTGAACAAAGAGATTTAACAACAGATACCGTAAAAACAAGAGTAGCAGTTGACTGGTTATCCAGAATTCTTCCTCCTTGTCCGGATACATCCCAACCGGTGTTTGTTTTACCTACGACTCCGACTTGCGGATTTACTGATACAAGTAACGTTGGAGTTCCAATTAGTTTTACGGTTCAGGCAACTGATAATTTTTCAGGTCCTATCACTTTAAACGCAACCGGACTTCCACCGGGAGCAACAACTAATCCTGTTCTTCCAACAACAGGAAATCCTGTAAGTACTGTTTTCAATTGGACCCCAACTCAATCAGGCGGCCAGCTATTTTCATTTACCGCTACTGACAGTTGCGGTAATCAGGCGATCTGTATAATATCATACGATATTCCTTTCCCTGTTGAATTAAGTTCATTCGTTTCAATAGTGAGCAACAATGATATAACACTCAACTGGACAACAGCAACTGAAACCAATAACTCAAGATTTGAAATTGAAAGAGCAACAGGAAATTCCCAGGAATGGACTAATGCAGGTACAGTTCAGGGGAATGGTAACTCAACACTTTCAAATTCATATTCATTTACAGACAGAGGTTTGAATATAGGAACATATAATTACAGAATTAAACAAATTGATTTCAATGGTAACTTTGAATATCATAATCTTACCAGTGAAGTTGTGATAGGAGTTCCATCGAGATTTGCATTATCACAAAATTATCCGAATCCTTTCAATCCATCGACGAAGATTGATTTTGAATTACCGAATGACGGAAATGTATATATTTCCGTATATGATAACAGCGGTAAACAAGTATCAACATTAACAAGCGGATTTAAGAATGCCGGATATTATACAATACAATTCAACGCAGCTAATTTATCAAGCGGTGTATATTATTATAAGATTCAATTTGCATCAGGTGACCAGTCATTTGAAAAAGTTATGAAGATGGCTCTGCTGAAATAATAAATTGTTTAACTGTTTATTTATAAACCCTGCTGGTGAAGAACCGGCAGGGATTTTTTTAAAATGTTTTAGATTAAGTAATTTACAATAGTTCAATTTTATGTAAACAAATTTTTTAAAACTGTTTAAATAACAAAGGGAATTACAAAATGAAAAAATTTTCAAAATTTACTACCGCATTATCCAGCCTGTTAATTTTTATAATTTTTACTATTAGCTTTACTCCGGAATCATCTGCTTCACATTATCGCTATGGTCATCTTAACTATGAAAGAGATGCTGCAAACTGTGATTCGGTTATCTTCACACTTATAAATGCTTTCAGAAGAAGCGCTTATTGTCCAAGCTGTAATATCGGTGACGTGTTTACTGAAACAATAGGAGCAACACAATTATTTTTTGGTGACGGTAATTTCACACCGGTTTTACAATATAGAGTAATCGCAATAAATTTTGCTGAAGATTATCTTGTCGCAAGAGCTCTAGAACCGGGCAGTCTGACAAAGGAATCCATTTCACATAATTATTCCGGATCATCAGGATCCTTTTTCCTTGCAGAAATAAATTCATTTGCAAGAAGCCTTGTTGAGATAAATCATCCGAACGAATCATACAGAGTGTCGGCTCTTCTATGGAAAGGTAACTGCAACTCTTCGCCAATTAGTAGTTTGCCCCCTATAGTAAATTTAACTCAAAGTCCTGCTTCGACATTTGTTGTTCCTGTAATAAATATTTATCCTGATAAATATATAAGATTCAGATATGCAACTGCGGTAGAAATGGGTGTATCGGGCTCTAATCCTTTTCCTGCTTTTGGCGGAGCAGGAAGTATTGATCCTTTGACCGGGGTAATTACATGGAATACGACAACCGCGATTGTAGGCGGCTTATATTCAACTCAGGTAATTATAGAACAAAGGGATACATTAACCGATACAGTGAAGGGAAGAGTTGCGGTCGACTGGTTAACTCGAATTCGCTCTTCGTGTCCGAATGATACTATCAAACCGGTTTTTGTTCCACCAACTCCGGCTTGCGGTTCAATCATTGAGGCAATTGTTGGAGTTCCAATTAGTTTCACAATCAAAGCAACTGATAATTCTGGAGAATCAATTACATTAAGTGCTTCCGGTCTTCCACCGGGGGCAACATTAACTCCTGCTTCCCCATCAGGAAATCCTGTCAGCGCTGTATTTGACTGGACACCGACCACATTGATTCCTTACGTTGTAACATTTACCGCTATTGACAGCTGCGGTAACCAAGATATCTGTGTCATATCATTTGATGTTCCTTTACCGGTTGAGTTAGCTTCATTTTCATCAATGGTAACCGGCAATGATGTAACACTCAACTGGACAACAGTAATTGAAACCAATAACTCAAGATTTGAAATTGAAAGAGCAACCGGAAATTCTCAGGAATGGAGCAATGTAGGGTCAGTTCAGGGGAATGGTAACTCAACACTTTCAAATTCATATTCATTTACAGACAGAGTATTGAATATAGGAATATATAATTACAGAATTAAACAAATTGATTTCAATGGTAACTTTGAATATTATAATCTTACCGGTGAAGTTGTGATAGGAGTTCCATCGGGATTTTCATTATCACAAAATTATCCGAATCCTTTTAACCCTTCGACGAAGATTGATTTTGAATTGCCGAATGACGGAAATGTAAATATTTCCGTATATGACAACAGCGGTAAACAAGTATCAACTTTAACAAGCGGATTTAAGAATGCCGGATATTATACTATACAATTCAACGCAGCTAATTTATCAAGCGGTGTATATTATTATAAGATTCAATTTGCATCAGGTGACCAATCATTTGAAAAAGTAATGAAGATGGCTCTGCTGAAATAATAAATTGTTTTTGCTGTTTATTTATAATCCCTTCTGGTGAAGAGCCGGCAGGGATTTTTTTTAAAATTTTTCTATGAAAATATTTGAGATTAGAATTAAACTTAATTTGTATAGTCGGTCAGCTGAACATTCAAGAAAAGAAAGAATGTTGTAATATTAAATTTGTTTATATAAGTTGGATTTAAATTTAAATTTAGGGTTAAAAGAAAGGAGGTGCCTGCTATCGATTACTTTTCTAAGAAATTACTTTAAAACTAATTTAACAATTTAAAGGAGATCAAAATGAAAAAATCTCTATTTCTGGTTTTACAATTTTAGCGTTAGGTATTTTTTTAGGATTTTCTAACAGTGACAATCCAAACAGCTTAACAAAAAAATTTAACAAATCAACTGACGCAACTCAAAAGCTTTTGGAGTTCCTAAGTACAAGTCAGATTTGCACTAAGATATGCAGTCGTTGATGGAGGACTTTTTGGAAATAACAGTAATTACATTGGTGTAGATGCATTGAGGGTTAAGGGAGACGGGGGCTTTACCAGTTGAGTTAGTAAGTTACGTTTCGGTTGTTTCAAATAACAATGTAACTTTGAGCTGGACGACGGCTACGGAAATAAACAACGCCGGTTTTGACATTGAAAGGTCAATAGTTAATAGGCAAATGGTCAAGAGTTGGAAATGTAATAGGAAATGGAACGGTAACTTCATCGGTAAAATTATACTTTCACCGACAGAAATTTAATTCCGGGAAATTATAATTATAGATTAAAACAAATTGACTTAAACGAAAACTTCGAGTATTTCAATTTGAGCAGTATAGTTGAAATTGGTGTGTCTGTAAAGTTTGAGTTATCATAAAATTATCCTAATCCTTTTAATCCATCAAGAAAGATTAATTATCAATTACCAAAAGATGGCAATGTAAAAATTTCTGTTTTTGATAATTCCGGTAAAGAAGTTATTACAATAGTTAATGAATTTAAGGCAGCGGGATATTACATTATAAAAGTAAACACATCTGCTTTAGCAAGCGGAGTTTATTTTTATAAAATATCTTCTGATAATTTTTCAAGCGTGAAGAAGATGGTGCTTGTCAAGTAATTAATTTAACAATTGACGTTAATTATTAATGATTGATTCGAATTTTTTTTGAGCCGGAAGAAATTATTCTTCGACGGATTACCATTGATAACAGGTAAATTAAATCTGAAGGTAAATCTTGAAGCATATTCAGCGCTGTCGGATACTGTAACTGTTACGCTAAGAAGTACCACTACAGCATATCCTGCAGTCAGTGTTGCAAGCGGTGATGATATTGTTGATTTAGCAGATTTAGCAATTATGGATAATGATGTCTTAAATTTTGTGTCGGGATTATATATAATAACAGATTTAAATGGTGATGATTTTGTAGACATCAATGCCATGGCATATGTTGATAACAATGCTTTTAATATTGTGAGTAACGAAATGCCAAATCTCAGACCGGTAGACAATAAGTCAAATGTGAAAAAAGATAATGCGTCACAAAAGGAGAAACAGAAAACGTAAAACCTTTTACGCGTGCAGCGAATCGTGAAATGTAAAATAAATGTAAAAGCCGGGAGAAGAAATTCTTCCAGCTCTTTTTATTGTATATACTAATTTATCACCTGTTAAATTCATACTCAGAATTCAACTTGAATTAGCAAATTTTAAACCAATATATAAAAAATCTAAAACTACCCGAATTTAGTTAGGATTTTATTAAAATAAAAAGTTATATTAAGTAAATAAACATTTTCAGTTGGAAAAATTTTATTTTAGTTTAAATTCATGTATATTTAAAATAAGTTCTGATCAATATTGCCTTTACAGTTTTACCGGCAATTTTGAAATTGTTTTCTTCTTCTTTTAAATTTGTACATAGATTACTGATTAATTAGAGATTTAAAAAAAAATTAAACAGAGGATCATGAGATAGTGATTGTTTTAAGTAAATTTAGTTTTCTTCAAAGTATATAAACATTGTCGGAATTTATATACAAATGACTTTTGTTACAGCACTGAAGTTTTGGTCATTTAATTAAGTTTATTTTTAAAAACCAAATTAAGGAGAATCAAATCAATGAAAATCTTCTAAAATTCTTTCCGGTCTTTATTCTTGAAAGACTTTTCAAGATTGCCCTCATAAAGTAAGTTATTCTAATACAATTTTTCCAAATGATATTTTTTTGGAAAATCATGCAATTTGAAATCATGAAAAGAAATATAATGAATATTATTTTAAATGCTCGACCAAGCTTATAACGTATAATTTCAAAAGAAAATAAAATTAATAAATGTATGAAAAAATACTTTTTAATTATAGGGTTGTTAATTATTTGCAATTCTTCTTTTTCGCAGGTAGTTAAGTTTGCAGCTTTCGGAGATCTTGGTGGATTCACATTTTTTCCGGGGATTTCCGGTGATCTGGAGGTTTCAAATTTAGTTAAAAGCTGGGATACGGATACAAGTTTTTTTATAATTACTTTAGGTGATAATAATTATTTCCCATCAACTGATGGAGCATCAACTATAGACGACAATATAGGACAGTTCTATCATAATTATATTTTTCCGTACAATGCAGGAGGATTTTCGCCGGGTTACTCCAACCCGCCAAACACTCAGACCAAAAATCGTTTTTTTCGCGGATTAGGCAATCATGATTTATACGGAAATCCTTTTTTCCATGATTTCAATTACTTTCGGTTCACAAATGTAAATTACGGAAATGATCTTGACATATATCCGGGTGGAATACGATATTATGATTTTCAAAAAGGAAACGTTCATTTCTTTTCTTACAACAGTGGATTTGATCCACCAAACCATGATACTTACGCAAATGTATCAGAGCGTGATGGAATAGATACAGGTTCGGTTCAGGGACACTGGCTTAAACAACGTATGCTGCAATCCACTGCTAAATGGAAAATTGTGTATTTACATCACCCGCCTTATTATTCAAGTGATGTAGTTCCGCTAAATGAAAATATAGTATTAAGGTTTCCTTTTAAGCAATGGGGGGCAAACGTAGTTCTTTCGGCTCACTGGCATCAATACGAAAGACTCTATATTGGAGGAATGACTTATGTAATTGCCGGTTTGGGTGGTGCAACTCATACGAATAGGAACTTACTTCCGCAGCCAATACCAGGAAGCAAGGTTTTATATTCAGAAGCTTACGGAGCATTGCAGGGTAATGGCTATGCTGATAGTTTGGTTTTTAAATTAATTAATGTAGACAATCAATTAATTGATTATTTTAAAATAACAGATACCCTCAGTATACTTAAAACCAGATTTTATGTAAATGATAATACAATAACAGGTGATGTATATACTTCGACGATAGGTAACAATAGCAACGCCGGCACATCGGGTGCGCCGTTTGCAACAATCAATCGTGCAGTTGCAGCAGCTAATGCAGGTGATACTATTTATGTAGATGCAGGGAACTATGCAGAAAATGCAGTTGTCAATAAAAGATTGACAATAATCGGTTCTGGTAATGCTACAAGAGTTAATCCTCCAACCGGTGCATGTTTTCAATACACTGCAGGTGGAACAAGGTCAATCTTAAGGCAGGAACTGAAAAAAATTCGCTTAACATCTTCAGGAAATGGTATTTTGATTAATACCCCCAATTTGCAATACCTAACTTTCAATAATGTTAGGAGTGATAACCATACAGGTAATGGAATATATTTAAATACTTCCTGGCCAATATCGGATCTTGTAGATACATCGCGCCGTGGCGATATTAGAGTTGACTCTTGTGATTTATCAAATAATGCAAATTCAGGAATAAGACTTGGTTCCAATTCTAATTTAGATAGTCTCAGCATTACAAGTGGTAAAATCGACAGCAATGGAGTACAAGGATTTCTTTCAGGTGAAAATAGTTCAGCAGGAGTTACAAATGTAAGCATTACCGGTACATCCTTTACCCGAAATGGAACAACCGAAACAGGTGATCAAGGTGATATAATTTTCTCCGGGTTTACCGGCGACGCCACTATTAATAATGTGATTATTAATTCAGATGCCGGGTATGGTATCAAGTTCAGGAGCAACAGCGCATTATCCTCGGCAGGAAAAATTAATATTAATAACGTAAACATTACCGGAACAGCTAAAAACAAGATCGGACTTGGGTTTTCTAACTATGCTCACTTAAATTCGGTAAGTATGAATAATAATATTATTAATACGAATCCGTCACCCGCTTTCACCGGGTTTGCAATTGGTGTAGCACTTGATACTATAGGATCCAGTGTTAATCTTTCGGGAATTCATTTTGGCAATACCAACTTGGGAAATGGTGCAGGTATTGATATTGAATTAGCAGGATCCAATAATGTTAATGCATCGAGCGTCACGTTTAGTACAGCTAATAATTATATGATTGAAGACCGGATTCATCATGCAATTGATGTTACGGGTAAAGGTCTTGTTACCTGGATTCCGGGAAATGCATACGTTACAACTAATAGTTTTTATTTATCATTTACTTTCTCTCCTTCTATTCAGCGTGTCATTAATGCAGTACCTAACGGGTTTACAATAAATCTTGGAAACGGAATTTACAACGAAGATATAAATATAAATAAAACTTTAGAAGTTACGGGTGAATCAACTGCAGCGATTATCAAAGGTCTTTTTGCAGGTGATTCAAGTACTATTTTGATATCTGCTAATGATATCAATCTTAGAAACGTAACCATTACACGTAATTATGGAGCTACAATTTCTGAGTGGAATGCATCATCCAAAAATCAGGGAATTAAGGTTGCACAGACAACAATAGGGGCTGTTATACAAAATGCAATTATTACCGGAAACAAGAATGCAATTCTCGCCAATGGTTCTCAACGTGTAATAATCAAATCATGCACGATTGAAAACAATTATGCCGGGATATGTTTTGGAAATAATTTTAGCGAATCAGAAGTCAACAACAATTTTATTCGTAATAATTTTACACACGGGATTTTATTTAATTATGATCTTGTACCTGATGTTGTTGTAACTAATGTTAACATAACAAATAACAGTATAACTGGTAACTGGTATTCACAGGTGAACTTTAAGCGTAATAGCGGTCCGGTCTCATCGGGTGATCACACAGGCCTTACATTCAGCTGTAACTGGTATGGAACATCTACACCGTCAGCATTACCGGCTAATGCAGCCGAACCCGCTTATACATCTCTTACACCTTCACAGTTTGGCGGAACAGATCCCGGATTAAACCGGCAGTTGTATGGAATTGAAATTATTAAGTGTCCTTATACACCATGGTTAACAAGAGGAACGGATAATGATCTTGTTGCTGCAGGATTTCAGCCGGTACCCGATTCATGCAACGGGCAGCCGCAGGCAAGATTTTATGTAAATGATAGTTCAATAACAGGAGATGTATATACTTCAAACGTCGGAAATGATATCAACAACGGATCATCATCAGCACCATTCGCAACAATTAACCGTGCTATTTCAGCGGCCAATGCAGGTGATACAATTTATGTAGATGCCGGAACGTATGGACAAAATGCAGTAGTCAATAAAAGATTAATAATAATCGGTTCGGGAAATACTACTATAGTCAATCCTCCATCAGGCGCATGTTTTCAGTTTACTGCCGGAGGAACAAGTTCAATATTAAGGCAGGTATTGAAAAAAGTTCGTTTGACTGCATCAGTTGATGGTATCTTAGTCAGCACAACTAATTTACAGTACTTTACTTTTAATAATGTAAAGAGCAATCTCAATTCCGGAAGCGGAATAAACTTTAATACAACATGGTCAGTATCCCCGGCTGATATTAGAATTGATAGTTGTGATCTGTCCGATAATAACGTTGGATTAAAACTTGCTTCCAATTCAAATCTAGATAGTCTTACAATTACAAGTGGCCAAATGAATAACAACGCAGTTCAAGGTTTCTTATCAGGTGTCAGTGGGTCTACAGGATTAACCAATGTTAATATTACCGGTACATCATTTACGGGAAATGGTATTTCGGAAATTGGTGATCAGGGCGATATAATATTCTTAAAATTTAATGGAAAGGCTACCATAAGTAATGTAAATATAAATTCAGATGCAGGCTATGGTATAGAGCTGCGAAGCAATACACCTGTCGCGCCTGCTGGAAATATTACACTTTCTAATGTAAACATTACCGGAACAGCTAAAAACAAATTCGGGATTGGATTTAGTAATTATACCAATCTTAATTCGGTAAGCATGAGTAACGTAGTTATAAATACAAATCCATCACCAACTTTCTCGGGTTTTGCAAGAGGAATATCACTGGATACTATCGGTGCAGCTGTTAATCTTTCGGGAATCAGCTTCGGCAATACTCATCTTGGTAATGGAGCAGGAATCGATATTGAATTAGCCGGATCGAATAATGTTAACCTTTCAAGCGTCACATTTAGTACAACGGATAATTTTATTATCGAAGACAGAATTCATCATGTAATAGATGTTACCGGCGTAGGTATGGTTACATGGGTTGTAAATAATGTTTACACTACTGTTAATAGTTTTTATACACCTACTACAACTTCCGCATCTATACAGCGCGGGATTAATGCTGCCTCTAACGGGTTTATTGTGAACGTTGGCAATGGAACATATAATGGTGATGTAAACATAAATAAAAATTTAACAGTCAAAGGTCAGTCAACTGCTGCAATTATCAGAGGCCTTTATGCAGGTGATACAAATACTGTATTTATTTCTGCAAACAATGTTACACTCAGAGACGTAAAGGTAACACGTGACTATGGCGCCAATCTTGCCGCATGGACTGCATCTCTCAAAAAACAGGGAATCGGTATAGCTCAATCAACTACAGGCACTGTAATACAAGGAGTTATTCTTACAGGAAACCGTAATGCGATTCTCGCGAATAATACTCAGAACGTAACCATCACAGAATGCATTATCGAGGATAACAGTAACGGTATATACTTCGGAAATAATTTCAGCGGTGCTGAAGTACATAATAATTTTATCAGAAATAATTTTGCAAGTGGAATACTATTTAATTATGATTTAGCGGGAAATGTCATTGCCACTAACGTTCGTGTAACAAACAACAGCATCACGGGAAACTGGTATTCGCAGGTTAACTTTCAGCGTAACAGCGGATCTGTACCAACGGGCGACCACACCGGTCTTTCATTTAATTGTAACTGGTATGGAACAACTGCACCGACAGCAACAGCAGCTAATGCAGCAGAGCCTGCTTATACTGCACAAACACCTTCACAATTTGGCGGAACAAATCCCGGACTAAACCGCAGGTTATATGGGATTGAAATTGCAAAATGTCCTTATGTACCATTCTTGACAAATGGTTCAGACAGTAATCTCGTAGCCGCTGGCTTCCAACCTGTTTCGAGTTCATGTAACGGTCAGCCGCAGACAAGATATTACGTAAATGATAATTCAACCTCAGGCGATATTTATACATCAGCCGTTGGTAACAATGCAAATTCCGGAGCATCATCATCACCGTTTGCTACGATTGCATTTGCTCTTTCAGTAGCCAATGCTAATGATACTATTTTTGTAGATGCAGGAACTTATGGAGAAAATGTTGTAGTCAATAAACGATTAATAATAACAGGAGCAGGAAATACTACTATTGTTAATCCGCCGACAGGTGCATGTTTTCAATTTACTGCAGGAGGAACAAGCTCTGTGTTAAGACAGGTATTGAAAAAAGTTCGTTTGACTGCATCAGTTGATGGTATTTTGCTTAGCACAACTAATTTGCAATATTTCACTTTTAATAATGTAAAGAGCAATCTCAATTCCGGAAGCGGAATAAACTTAAATACAACGTGGTCAGTATCTCCGGCCGATATTAAAATTGATTCCTGCGATTTATCTGATAACAACGTCGGATTAAGACTTGGCACTAATTCTAATTTAGATAGTCTTACAATTACAGGCGGGCAAATGAATAGCAATGTAACTCAAGGTTTTCTTTCAGGCGCCGGTAGTTCTGCTGGAGTAACCAATGTTAATATTACCGGTACATCATTTACCGGTAACGGTAGTTCAGAAATTGGAGATCAGGGTGACATAATATTTTTAAAGTTTAATGGAAAGGCTACCATCAGCAATGTAAATATAAATGCAGATGCAGGCTATGGTATAGAGCTGCGAAGCAATACACCTG
>JALYRX010000043.1 GCA_030855105.1 Bacteroidota bacterium
TTACAAAAATAACTAATCTAAAAATATTTTGACAACCTAATTGCCATTAATATCAGCTACTTATTAAACTGAACTTCTAATGATGTTCATTAGAAAATTTCCCTAATGAAAAATCTGGGTTAATATCTATTATTCCATCCTGATTGACATCGCCGCTGTAGATACAATATTTTCCCGCTTTTAAAACCATGTTATCACCGAATGCATTATTACTGCCACCGACATTACCAACTTGAGAAGGAAGTATTTCTGTAAAGTCAAAATTATAATTTCCACCGGCATCCATTGCTACCGGGTTTTTGCTCCATGTTTCAAGACCATTTCTATGTTTAAGAACAATGTAGTAAGATCCTGCAGGTGCATTATAAAATTCATAAGTAGCATAACCGTTTATGTTAACAACTTCTGCTGCCTGATCCACCAATCCAAACGGTGAAGTACTGCTATGCAATTCAACCCTTACAGTATCGGTAACCATTGGTTTACCATTCCATAATCCTTCAATAGCCATAGTGACATTAACTGAAATTGATGTGAGGTTTTCATACTTTCTCCATGATTCATAACTTGAATTTCTGTCACTGACTGCATACCATGTGTTCTTATTCGGAATAGCACAATCAACGGTTGTTGATCCGCCCGGGTTAGTTGCAGTCCATGTAACTCCACCGTTATTTGTTTTAGCCATGTATCCATTCGTTCCGCTTACGATTCCGTGTTTTAGATTAAGCCATCTTGTTTTAAAAGCAGTAAATGTGCTGAGTAAATTCCCTGTTAAGTCTGTCCAGGATGCGCCGCCGTCTAGTGATCGGATAACCTTTTTTTGTCCGGCTGTTCCTAGTCCGTTTAGATAGATAATATCTTTTGAATAGACGAACATATTTGACCATGAGGTTGATGTTATATATGGATCAGTATTTTTTAGCCAATTCGCTCCACCGTTTGTTGTTGTGTAATATGCACCACCGGAATTTCCAAGAGCATAACCGGTGTCTACATTCAGCATTCGAACAAATGAAACAGAACCAAATGGATTTGTTTCCAATGACTGACCTACCCAGCTCAGGCCGCCATCAGTAGTTTTATAAATAAATCCACTTTCGAATGGAGATCTAAATGCTGCAGCATAACCGGTATTTGCATTTGGAAAAGAAACTGAGTTTATCTGAGACGAGGCCATTGGTTCCGGAAAAGTTAACAATGTCCATGAAAGACCGCCGTCAGTAGTTTTTGAAATTTCCGCGATACCGATTGGATTATTTGGAAATCCGCCGCATATATATCCTGTATTATCATCAACGAATTCTATATCCAAAACTGATCTTGTATGTTGTGTTACACGTTTTACCCAGTCAGCGCCGCTGTTTGTTGAATACAGAAGATATCCGCCGCCACTAGGACCTAACCAAATCTTCTCTGAAGAACTTCCATCACTCAATGTTCCATTTGATGAAACATCCATACTTGCGTAATTGTTGTTGCCAAAGGTACCTAAAACATTGCTTACCGAATAATTTTTATTCGTCCAGGCGGTTCCTCCGCTATTTGAAATATTTATTGTTCCTGCATTTCCAACAACTGCGATATCGCTTCCTGTTGCATCCATTGAATACATGATAAACGGATCCGGTTGATTGACAACACCTCCGTCATGAAAGTTAACGGAAGTCCAACTGACTCCATTATCTGTCGAACTGAAAATCTCATTGTAAGAACCTGCCATATAAAGAACACCGCCTTCATAATCTAAATCCCTTTGTCCCACTGTAGCAGGAGCATTTGATTGAGTCCAACTTACGCCTGCATCGGTTGTATAGGCAAAATAATTTGGATTACCGCATGCATATCCTGTATTTGCATCCTTGAATACAACATCCATAATAGTAACAGATGCTCCGGGAAGAGTCCTTGGAGTCCAGCTTGCTCCTCCGTCATTAGTTACATAAACTCTATTTGTTGAAGTAGCTAAATAAATATTATTTTCATCAACTGCATATACAGCATTGTAAGTATTATTAGCGAGTGGAACTGACAAGTCAGACCATGTTAAACCTCCATCAATGGTTTTAAAAAATCTTGCCCTGTTGCCTCCGCACAAGTATCCTGTATTTGAATTAATAAAATAAAAACCGTTTATAGTACCTGCAGTGTCATTATATTGAATGTATGACCATGTATTTCCGCCGTCTATAGTTCTGCTGAGCACTCCGGGAGCAACACCGGAAGCAGCAGTCTGAGTAGCTCCGCCGGTCACACCTGTGTTTGCATCCATAAACCACATTGCAAATAAATCTCTTGTAGCTAAATTCCCTGTTGATGAATTATCTGGTGAACCCACTTGACTATTTACAGACCATGTGCTTCCGCCATTCAGAGATTTCAAAAAGGTTCCTCTGGTACCTACTGCATAAATTGTAGATGTATTAAAAAACTTTACTGCTCTTAAGGTATTGCCCGTTGGCTGTCCGGTAAGCCAGTACCATCCGCTCGCGTCCTGCTGCGAATATGAATTTTGAAAAAGAAAGCATATCAAAAAAATCAGGGTGGAAATTTTTAAATTAAGTTTCATTTTTTCTTTGATTTATTTTTTAAAAAGTGATACAAATTAATAATTCCGCAAACTTTTTACAAAGAAGAGTTATTGAAAAAATACCCACACAAATTCTTGATGCTTTCTAAAAGAATCCATTTATGCATATAATTTAATATTTTGCAAAGCGCTCAATACCCAAAATTTATTATTTGTAATTATGAGGAAGCATTTATGGAATTGGATAAGCTAAAACATTACATACGAAATCATAAAGAAATACCGAAGGTTCACAGCTCATTTAATGTAAATTTTATAAAAATCTATCAAAAACTCTTAAAGTCCGTGACAGATCCGGATAAAAGTGAAATTGGTTTTTTACAAAAGCAAATAAATACTTCTGGCAATTTTTCAAAAAGAGAATGGGTATTGGGAAAAATTAATGAGTTAAATAATTGAATTTCCCTGAATGGATTCTCAACTCAGAGATGGAATGAAGTTTTCATTAATGATAAATTACAATAAAAATATTTCTTAATTTTATTTTTGGTAATTTTTTTTTCAAATTAGAATTCTTATGTTTGCAAAGCTTTTATAATTAACTCTCCAGAATTTATGCTATACATTTTGCCCTGGCTTATAACTGTATAACTCTCACATATATTTGCCAAATTAACTGGATTTCTTTCTTTATGAAAAAAATTATATATGGAGTATATTCACCTAAATTTATTTTTAAAATAGCCCAAAAAATGAACAAAAAAATTTCTATTACAATGTTTTCGTTATGTACGCTTGTTATTTTACATTTACACCTTAATGTTTACGCCGGTTATTTTATTGAAAACGACAGACTTGATTCTATTTCTCCAACTGCACCGAATTGGGCAATTCAGAGTGATCAACTCAGTTCAGGATTCGGTCGTGTTGTGGCTAACGCCGGAGATGTTAATGGTGATGGATTTGATGATGTAATTATCGGAGCACCGTTTTATGATAACCCTCAAACAAATGAAGGTAAAGTTTATGTTTATTACGGATCGGCATCGGGACTTTCCACATTGTCAAATTGGAGTGCAGAAGGTAATTTAGCAGAGGTTGCTTTCGGCTCTAGTGTCTCATCGGCAGGAGATGTGAATAATGACGGCTACGACGATGTTATAATAGGAACCAATGGAAAAGTGTTTGGTTATTATGGCTCGGCTCTGGGACTTTCAGTCATTGCCAATTGGGTAGTAATAAGTCCACAGCTATATTCATATTTCGGCAGCAGTGTTTCAGGTGCCGGAGACGTTAACCAGGATGGATTTGATGACGTTATAATTGGTGCGCCACTTTATGATAATGGACAGGTCGATGAAGGCAGAGCATTTGTTTATTATGGATCTCCTTCCGGTCTTTCTTTAATAGAAAACTGGACGATGGAATGTAATCAGGCAAGTGCATTTTTCGGAATCTCGGTAGCTACAGCAGGCGATGTAAATAATGATAGATATTCCGATGTAATTATCGGAGCCAACCGCTATGACAATCCGCAAAGAGATCAGGGAGCAGCATTTGTCTATTTGGGCTCTACTAAAGGCTTATCACAGAGATATGATTGGAAATCCGAAAGCATAAATTCCTTTTTTTCATACTTTGGAAATTCTGTCTCATCAGCAGGGGATGCAAATGGAGATGGCTTCAGTGACATAATTATTGGTGCATATGCACTGGATAACGGTCAGACTGATGAAGGGAAAGTATTTTTATATAATGGTTCTCCAAAAGGACCGTCTGTTTCGCCGGACTGGACAGCAGAGGGCAATCAGGATTTTGCGAGGTTTGGCTATTCTGTTTCAAAGGCAGGTGATATGAATAATGACGGATATAGCGATATATTTATTGGCGCAAATTTTTATGATGACCCTGAACATAATGAAGGAAGTGGGTTTTTATATTATGGATCTCCAAACGGATTTATCTCTCTTCCAAATTCTAAAACCGAAAGTGACCAGGCAAATTCTTACTTTGGAGTTTCAGTTTCTTATGCCGGTGATATCAATAATGATGGTTTTAGTGATGTCATTGCAGGTGCAGATTTATATGATAATGTTTTAGTGGATGTTGGGGGAGCTTTTGCTTATTATGGTTCATGGAAGGGTACAAAAACACTTTCCTTAAATGTATTTATAGAGGGTCTTTATAATGATGCAACAAACATGTCAATACGGGATACTGGGTTTGTTTATTTAAGAAGTTCATCCTCACCTTATAATTTGGTTGATTCTTCAAAAGCATTTTTAAATTCTTCCGGCTCATGCTCTGTTCCGTTTATGATGGCACAAAACGGAATTTGTTATTATATAATTGTTAAGCATAGAAACTCAATTGAAACATGGAGTAAGCTGTGCAGGATATTTACCGATAATTTTCTAAGCTATGATTTTACTTCATCACAGTCAAAAGCATTTGGAAATAATCTTATTTTAAAAGGTACTGAGTGGTGCATATATAGCGGCGACGTAAACAATGACGGGATAATCGATATTAATGACAATAGTCTGGTTGACAATGATGTATTTAATTTATCAGGAGGGTATGTAACGACAGATATTAACGGTGATGAATTTGTTGATGTTAGTGATATGTCAATAGTAGACAACAATAATTTTAATTATGTATCAGTATTAAGACCTTAAGCTTTAAACTTCAAATAATCAATTTTAAAATAGAAAAACCGGAAAAATACCTCTTCCGGTTTTTTTAATAATATTTTATAAATTATAATTTCATTAAAATCATTCTCTTCGTTTCTTATAAAATCTCCTGCTTTTGAGCTGATAGAAATAAATTCCGTTTGCAAAGTTACGTGCATCCCATTGGATTGAAGAGTTAGAATTGTTTTTTTTTAAGAAAATAGAAAATTTTTTGATAAAATTTACATACAAATTAATCAAGTATGGTTAGAATTTCAAAGATAGTTTTGGGGAAATATACACACAAAAGCTATTTAATATGGAAAAGATTTTGTTTAATTAGATTTGTTTAATAGTTTTAAGGTAGGATAATACCCAAGTATCAACTATCAATTGTCAATTGTCAACTATCAACTATAGCGGTATATTTCCGTGTTTCTTTTTGGGATTTGTATCAACTTTATTTTCTAATAATTCAAAATAATAAATGAGTTTTTTTCGAGTATATTTTGGCTCTATGATATCATCAACGAAACCTCTTTCTGCGGCAAGATATGGATTTGCAAATTTTTCTGTGAACTCTTTAACTTTGTCGCTCAATGCTTTTGCTTTATCTTCTGCACTATCGATTTCTTTTTTAAAAATTATTTCCGCTGCACCCTGCGCTCCCATGACTGCAATTTCCGCGGTCGGCCATGCAAGATTTATATCACCCCGAATGTGTTTCGAATTCATGACATCATAAGCTCCGCCATATGCTTTGCGGATTATTACAGTAACCTTAGGAACAGTAGCTTCGCAAAATGCATAAAGCAATTTTGCACCATGACGTATTATTCCATGCCACTCCTGATCGGTGCCCGGCAGAAATCCCGGAACGTCTTCAATTACTAATAGAGGAATATTAAATGCATCACAAAATCTTACGAACCTTGCTGCTTTGTCAGAAGAATTGATATCCAAAACTCCTGCAAGGACAAACGGCTGGTTAGCTACAATACCAATTGAACGCCCGTTAATTCTTCCGAATCCGACGACGATATTCTCTGCATATTCTTTATGAACTTCAAAAAAAGTGTTATCATCTAAAATCGCGGAAATAATTTCTTTTACATCATAAGGTTTGTTTGGATTATTAGGAAGAAAATCATTTAAGTAATCAAGATTTTTTTCCTCCTGGGAATATTCTGCCATTGGTGCAGAGTCCATATTGTTTAAAGGAATGTAAGACACAAGCTTTCTGATACTTTGAAAACATTCGTGCTCGTTATCGGCTGTAAAGTGACTGACACCGCTTTTCGATGCATGAGTGTGGGCACCGCCCAGATCATCAAAGGAAACTTCTTCGTGAGTTACAGTCTTCACTACATTAGGTCCGGTTACGAACATATAAGAAACTTTGTCAACCATAAAAATAAAATCCGTTATTGCCGGTGAATAAACTGCACCGCCGGCACAAGGTCCGACAATCGCTGAGATTTGAGGAATCACTCCGCTTGCTAAAGTATTTCTTAAAAAAATATCCGCGTATGCTCCGAGTGATACCACTCCTTCCTGTATTCTTGCTCCGCCGCTGTCATTTATACCAATCACCGGTACTCCTATTTTCATAGCCATATCCATTATCTTACAAATTTTCTTTGCGTGATACTCCGCAAGAGAGCCGCCGAGAATTGTAAAGTCCTGAGAGAAAACACAAACTGTTCTCCCTTCAATTTTTCCTGTACCGGTAATTACTCCGTCCGTATAAAATCTTTGATTCTCCAATTCGAAATCTTTCGACTGATGTCTTACAAAAATATCAATCTCTTCGAAGCTTCCTTCATCCAAAAGTAATTCTATTCTTTCACGGGCAGTAAGCTTTCCTTTTTTGTGTTGAGCATCAATTCTGCTTTGCCCGCCGCCAAGAAGAGCTTCTTCTCTTTTGGATTTTAATTCCTGTATTTTATTTTTCATTTAAAATTTATTTGTTTATAATTTTTCTTTTACACTTCTTTGTTACTTTTCTCTTTATCAAATCATAGTAATCAAAGTAATCAATTAATCAGCGGTCAAACTTACAAATTATGATTTATCTTTGCAGGTGAGAAAAATTTATAACTCATTAATATAAATATGAAAATAATTAAGCTAATTTTAATATATGAATGAGTTAAGATTCTTAGGTGATGACCATCGAAACAAAATTTAGAATAAATGAATTGTGAATACGAAAACTTTATTAAAATTCTAAACGAGAATTGTATTATTCATAAATCATAGTACTCATTCCATCATTCACATCATAGTTCAACTCTCCTAAAGAATCGGCGTGAAGGAATTTTATGATTCTAAATTTTATTTAGTTCTAATTCAAGTTCACTTTTTAAATCCGGTATTATTTTATCAAGTGATTACCATCTGAATATTTTTTGCAATTTTGTAAAACGAAATTCAAACCGAGAATTGTATTATTTATAAATCATAAGTAATCATTCAATCATTCCCATCATAGTTCAAACTCTCTTTATCTCCGCTCCCAAATCTCTAAACTTTACATCAATGTCTTCATATCCCCTGTCAATATAAACTGCACCATTCACAACCGACTCACCTTTTGCAATCACTCCGGCAATTAAATAGGAAAATCCCGCTCTCAGATCAGGAACATTTATTTCTGCCGAATGAAACGGGGTCGGACCTTTTATTACAGCGCTGTGAAAATAATGTGTATTAGCAAACCTGCACTGTAAGCCGCCAAGACACTTATCGTATAGTTCTATCTCGGCTCCCATTTTATTTAGCTCTGTTACATATCCGAATCTTTCTTCATAAACTGTTTCATGAACAATAGAAATACCTTTTGCCTGTGTCATTAAAATTACAAACGGCTGCTGCCAGTCTGTCATAAATCCGGGATGAACGTTCGTTTCAATCGCAATCGATTTCAATTCACCGTCATAATAAAATCTTATACCGTTTTCTTTAACTTCGTATTTTCCGCCGACCTTCCTTACTGTATTTAAAAATGTTATCAGGTCATCCTGAATCGCATTCTCAATGAATACGTCACCCTTAGATGCAATACCTGCACACGCAAAAGAAGCTGCCTGATTCCTGTCAGCAATAATTGTATGCTCAGCTCCGGATAATTTATCAACACCTTCAATTGTAATTTTTCTGTCTGTACTGATCTCAATGATCGCTCCCATCTTCTGAAGAAATTTTATCAAATCAATTATCTCCGGCTCGACTGCAGCATTTGTCAATATCGTTCTTCCCTTTGCCAGTGTACTTGCAATAATAATATTTTCAGTCGCTCCGACACTTGGATATTCCAAATGTATATTGTTCCCCCTCAATCCTTCAGCTTTAAGAATAAAATATTCATCTTTTATACTCACATTGCATCCAAGTTTTTCTAATGAGTCAATATGGAAGTTAACAGGCCTTGACCCAATCTTGCATCCGCCGGGTACGGGAATTTCTGCTTTACCGGTTCTCAACAACAACGGTCCCGCCAGCAAAATTGCAATTCGTGTTTTATTACCGAGGGATTCTGCAATGCGCGAATTTGTAACTTCTTTCGTTTCAGATATAAGAATATCTTTTTCCATACTGATCTTGCTTCCAATGGTTTCACAAATTTCTCCGGTAAGAATTAAGTCACTAATTTTGTTGGGAGAATTGTAAAAGATACATTTTCCGTCAGTAAGTAAAGAAGCAACAAGCAATTTAGATGCGGAATTTTTAGCTCCGCTTAATTTTACTTTGCCATGTAAAGGACTTCCGCCGTTTATTAAAAATTTTGAATTCGTTTCTGACAATTTATGATATTTGGAATTTGGAATTTCGGATTTGGGATTTGTTTAATTTTGTATTACAGATAATTTATCATATTTTGAATTTGAAATTTTGGAGTTGAATTTTCTAAATTTATATTTCAGATTATCAAATTTATTTTTTATTAAAACCTATTCAAAGATAAAGAAAAAAATTCCAAATTCGAAATCCCAAATTCCAAATTCAGAAAATCAGTCTTTCCAAAAACCCATGTCACCGAACTTTTTTATCCTGTTGTCTAATAATTTTTCTTTCTTGATCTTGCTTACAATATTTAATTCTTCTAATAATGCTTTCTTCAAAATATCAGCAGCTACAATATGATTTCGGTGGGCACCGCCGACAGGTTCCTCAATGATCCTGTCAATAATTTTTAATCTCTTCATATCTTTTGAAGTCAGTTTCAGCGCATCGGCTGCCTGTTCTTTAAAATCCCAGCTTCGCCATAAAATTGATGAGCATGATTCCGGAGATATAACCGAGTACCAGCAGTACTGCATCATAAGGATTTTATCCCCGACACCTATTCCCAAAGCTCCTCCCGAAGCACCTTCACCTATTATTGTAACTATTATCGGAACTTTCAGCTTTGACATTTCGAATAAGTTTCTTGCAATAGCTTCTGCCTGCCCTCTTTCTTCTGCTTCGATCCCCGGATAGGCACCCGGTGTATCAATCAAAGTAATAACCGGTTTATTAAATTTCTCAGCAAGCTTCATAAGCCGAAGTGCTTTTCTGTATCCCTCTGGATTTGACATTCCGAAATTCCTGAAAATATTTGATTTTGTATCTCTTCCTTTTTGCTGACCGATTATCATCACTGTCTTATCATCTAATTTTGCAAATCCCCCGACAATTGCGTTATCATCACCGAAGTACCTGTCTCCATGCTGTTCTATAAAATTTTCAGTCATCAGATCAATATAATCCAATGCATAGGGTCTTTCGGGATGTCGTGCAAGCTGCACGATCTGCCATGGAGTTAGATTTTCAAAAATGTTTTTTCTCAATTCATTTACTTTGACTTCAAGTACATTAATTTCATTTGAAATGTCAAGCTGGTCTGACATCTTTCGCATCTCAGCAATTTTTTGTTCAAGCTCTATAACGGGTTTTTCAAAGTCAAGAATATTCTGAGCTGCCATAAAAAAATTTATTTTTTAAATAACGAAAAAAAAAGTCTTTAATAATATCTCTATATCGAGCAGTAACGACTGGTTCTTTGCATAAAACATATTTAAATTTTGCATCTCTTCCAAAGTCATTCCGTCATAATAATTAAGCTGTATCAAACCCGTTAAACCCTTCTTCCCAACATAATTTATTATGTTTTCATTGTACCAAACCGGGAAGCCGACAAAACTGTATTCACCGATAAGCACACGAGGAAGCAGCAATAACTTAGAAGAATGCCTGGATAATTTCACCTTTAATACTTTCCTCAATAGAATCAGAACCGGGTAAACCGTAACCAATAAAATCGCTGACAATAAAATGTCAAAAATTCTTTTTAAAAATATATTTAATTTATTATTAATATTATATTCAATTTCAATCAGGTTTATATTGTCAAGACTGCTGCTGTTAATCTTTGATAAAATCAATTCTTTGCCCGAAGGGAAAATCTTGAATTTCACATTTCTGTCTCTTAAGTCCCACATCAGATTCAGCATATCCTGGTTTGTGAAATAATTTCCGGCAAATACTACTTCATCGACTTTCTTTATCTGTATTATTTCCTCAAGCTCGGAAATATTTTTTCTCGATGAGATTTCGTCAAAATGCAAAATATTATATTTCGAATTTAATTTATCTTCGGCATTTTGGTTCAGTTTTTCATTCCCGACAATCAATAAATTTATTTTATTTAGTAATATATTCTTTGAGACAACGAATAAATATATCTTATACAACCCTCTCCATAATATCAGAAACACAAGAGAAAATAATGTAGATGCCAGTATTACACCTCTTGAAAAAGCATACTCGTTGAAAAAATATGTTATTGACGAGTTAATAAAAAACCCGACGATTAAGGCATTAAATGTATTTTTTAAAGAAAGAAAAGATTTTTTAGAATATAGTCCGAAAATTGCCAACAGTAGCAGCCATATCAATACATAAACTGAAATTATAAAAAGATAATTTTTATTGGGAAATATATCAAATCTTATTTTAACGGATAATATCAGCGAGGCATATAAAAGTATCATGTCTGCTGCAGGAAACAAAAAGAATTTGATAAATCTTTTCAAATAAGAAAAAAAGAATCTCCAGAAGATTCCAATCTGTAAGATAAATGATAATATTCTTGATGCACCTGTGAAATTTTTTTTCACAAAGATATTCATCGCACCATAAAAATTATTTACATAAGAAAGATTGGTTTTTTTTGTACTTTCACCTTTGAAATGAATGGTCGTAACTTCGGAATAATAAAAAATCTTATACCCATTCTTTTTAATTCTGAAGCATAAATCCAAATCCTCGCCATACATAAAATAATCTTCATCAAACAATCCTGTTTTATCCAGCACAACCTTCGGAATGAACATAAATGCACCGCAGATAGCATCAACCTCATAAGTTTTATCCTCATTTAAATAAGTAAGATTGTATTTCCCGAATAATTTACTATCCGGGAAAATTTTTGACAAACCTAAAATTCTCGGGATAGCAACTGAGGGAGTAGGAAAACTTCTGCGGCATGCCGAATCAAGTTTACCGTTAGCTTGTATCAGCTTTGATGTCACTGCTCCGATACTTTTGTCCTTCTCAAAAAAAGAAATAATTTTTTCGAATGTACCTTCTTCCAAAACAGTATCCGGATTAAGAATCAATACATATTCACCTTCAATTTTTTTTAATGCTAAGTTATTTGCTTTGGAAAATCCGAGATTTCTGTCATTGGAAATTATTTTTACCTTAGGATACTTTGCACTAATATGAGCTAAGCTGCCATCAATTGAATTATTGTCTACGAAATAAATTTCGATATCATAGTTGTTATTATTTGCTTTGTAAATTGAAGCAATACAGTTATCTACTAAGTCTTTAACATTGTAGTTTACTATTACAATCGAAATATCTTTTTTTATAACTTCTTTCAATTTTCTCTTTTGTAAAAATTAAAATACAAAATACCTTCTTCAGGCAAGCCGGGCTTATCTTCGATCATTCCATTTCCAATAGGTACGCTGTGATATTTGTAAACGATTTCTCCGTTTTGTAAATTCGGTTTTTCTTTTTTTTCGAGCGTGGGAAATGCGTCAACAAAATAATCCGGTTTCTTTTCCCAAAGTATGTACTCTTCATCATTCTTATCCCTTGAACCTTCATCATATTTCCCTCTGTGAGAAATATACAGATCACTCAGTCCCAGGCGGTCATAACTTTTTAATCCCGAATAATAAGGGATAATCCCCGCAGACTCGACTGCCACTGACTCTCCTGCTTTTGCATTTTCTTTTAGCCATATTCCCGCTTTCTTTAAGTTTTCATAGTGTGAGAGGGTCCGTTTAACTCCGTACATTGGAAAAGTTCTGCTGTCTAAAACAACGAACAATGAAGATGAAATTATTAAAACGAGTATTATTACTCTCATTGTTTTTGAAATTTGGAAATCAATTATAAACTTATTTACTCCCAGCATTATCAATGTAAATATTAAAGGCATCACCGGAATAAAAAATCTTTGTACCAATAAATTATCTCCGCCGACTAAAATTATGTAAAATAAAAACCCGGAAATTATGAAAATCATATATTGAATCTTCCGGTTGCGGTATTCTTTAAGAATCAGGTATGCAGGGAATATAAGCAGAAGGCCCATCGCTAAGCTTTCCCTGTAAAACTTAAAACAATAATATATACCCCTGGCAATCTGATTATCGAATCCTGTCTTTGCATAAAAAGTGTTCGGAAAAAAATATCCGTAGTAGGAATAACGCCATATAAAATAACTCCCGTATACAACCGTAAAAATCAATACTGGGAATATACATTTTCTTAGAAACGCATAGAGGTTTTTATTATTTCGAAATGAGATAAGAAAAAGAAACAATAAATTTAAAAAGAAAAAGTATACACCTTCCGGTCTTGTTAACGCTGAGATTGAAAAAAATACGGATGAATAAATTAAAAATTTATTTTTATTATCATCCATAAATTTCAAAGTAAATATATTTCCGGAAGTTATTAACAATGTAAAAAAGATAGTTTCCATTCCTGAGAATGACCATAAAATAAAACCCGGATTTAATGCAAGCATCGTAATACCGAGAAAAGAAATTATTCCTTTGATTTTAAATATTTGAGTTGCAATAAGGTATGTTACAAAAAGCGTCAGGAAAGAAAAAAATATTGTGAGTATTCTCGTTCCCGTTAAGGGCTCAATGTTTAGTTTAATCAAAATCGCCGAGATCATTACCCAAAGAAAGTTTGTGTAGCCTTCAATTTTCTCATCCTGATTGAATACCAAGCCGTTCCCCTTTACAAAATTTTCCGCATACCGGTAGCTGATGAATGCATCATCCGAAAGAAAAGATATTTTCAAACATAGGATTAGAAAGACTGAGAAGATGATGAAAAGGATTGGTAAAGATTTAAGATTTACAGCAAACAACTTTTTATTTTATTTATAAAATTATAATTTGCCGAACATAGATTTGAATTTCAGCTTCCATACCATAATGTATGCCTCACACACAACTTTTCTCGACATCTTTGACTCTCCCTCGAGGCGGTCAATAAATAAAATCGGGACTTCAATAATTTTAAATCCTTTTTTGTAAAATTTGAATTTCATCTCAATCTGAAACGAATAGCCGTTTGATTTCAATTCTTCAAGATTGATTTGTTTTAGTGAAGCCACTTTGTAGCACATAAACCCCGCTGTTGTATCCATGACCTTCAGCCCTGTGATCATTCTGGTGTATACTGAAGCCATATAGCTTAAAATTAGTCTCCGGATCGGCCAGTTTAAAACAGAAACTCCGTTAACGTATCTTGAACCGATTACAAGATCATATCCTTCTAAAATTTTCTCGATAAATATTTTTAAATATTTCGGGTCGTGAGAGAAATCAGCATCCATCTCGAATACAAAATCATAATTGTTTTCAATTGCATATTTGAAACCCGCAACATAAGCTGTTCCAAGCCCTGATTTTTTTTCACGCTTCAGAATGTTTATATGAGAGCCATTCAATTCCTCTACTAACTTTGCAGTTCCATCGGGTGAATTGTCATCCACTACAAGAATATTGTATTCGTTATCCGGAGTTGAGTTTTTAAAAACTTCAGGTATAATTTTTAAAATATTATCCGCTTCATTATATGTAGGTATTATAACTAAAATTTTATTCAAATCTTAATGACCTTTCATTAGTAAAATTACAATTATAGTATTTATCATTATCTTAAAATCGAGCTTAAGGCTCATGTTTTCGATGTAATAAAAATCATATTGAATTTTTGTTTTAACATCTTCAAGCGATGAATCATATTTATGTTTTATCTGCGCCCAGCCCGTAATGCCCGGTTTCACGGAAAGTCTTTTGTAATAATATGGAATTTCTTTTTTTAGCTGTTCGACAAAAAAAGGACGTTCGGGTCTCGGACCGATAAGACTCATTTCATTTTTCAAAACATTATACATTTGCGGAAGCTCATCGATATATAATTTTCTTATTAACTTTCCCACCTTTGTAATTCTCGGATCATTTTCTCCTGACCATTCGGGACCGTATTCTTCCGAATTTTCAACCATCGAACGAAACTTATTCATTATAAATTCTTCTCCCTTTCTGCCCACTCTGATTTGTCTGTAAAGTATCGGACCTCTTGACTCAAATTTTATACTTATTGCCGTCAATATTAAAATCGGCGATAATATTAACAATGTAAAAACTGAAATAAAAATATCTATAATTCTTTTTGTTAGCTTTCCCGCTTGTGACATTATGTCCGGCATTACTTCAATCAAAGGAACACCGTATATTTGGTTAGTCTTAGCCATCCCGCTTACTATTTCATACATGTCCGGAAGGATTTTCATATTAACTTTTTCTTCGGAACAATATCTTATTACTTCAATCAGTTTTTCTTTTTCGTTAGGTTCAAGAGCGATCAATATCTCTGATACGTTATTATTTTTGATTATCGTGGAAATTTCGCTAAGGCTTCCAAGATTAGCTTTATTTTTTTCTAGTCTATTATTATCCAAATATATAAAACCAATAATTTTATAACCAAGCTGAGGAAATCTTTCTATCATAGAATTCAGTTCCAAAGCCTTATCGCCGCTGCCTACTATAAGGGAATTTCTTAAGCCGATTCCTTTTTCAAGTAGATTTCTCTGTATACTTCTTATGAATATTCGGCCTGTGCCAACCGAGATAATCAGCAGAAGCCAGTATGCGAGAATAAGAAACCTCGAAATTATAGGTGCGTTATTCAGATAATCATCAATAAAAATTATAAAGAACAAAATTAAACACCCGATAGAAACCGCTTTAAAAACCGAAGCAAACTCATCGAATCTCGACCTGACAAACCAGTGCTGATACAAACCTGAAAATGAAAAAATAATTAACCAGTAAAAATAAATTACTATCAGAGGTAATAAAAATGCAGGAGGCTTAGCATAAACAACCCAGCCGGACTCTATTCTAAAATAATAATAAACTGTCCAGGCCAAATTGATGAAAACAAAATCAGAGATGAATAAGAAAAATTTTTCCTTTGTCTTTGACAAGCTCTCATTGTTAAATTAAAAATTATATCCTGCTGAGCCGGCATCATTGTGAAACATTTTTACTGTATCGAGAGATAATTCCTGTAAATCTTTGTTTATCAGAGGGAGTTTTTTAAGCAGATCGTTTGTAACCGTTATAATGTGGCATCCGCATTCTTCTGCCTGGAATATATTCAGCAGTTCTCTCGAGCTCGCCCAGAGCAATTCAGCATTCGATAAGTCTTTTAAAATCTTCAATGAATCCTGAATATATGGAACCGGGTCTCTGCCGGTATCGGCAATTCTTCCTGCAAACAGGGAAACTATAACAGGTGTTTTTTTATCAATATTTTTCGAGACATTCTCAACCTGTTCAACGGTAAGGACTGCAGTTATGTTTAATCTCAATCCGTCCGATGAAAGCTTCTTTATTAATTCATAAGATCCTTTACCTTTTGTATTTGTGACAGGAATTTTTACATAAACATTTTCCCCCCAGCTCCCGATTTCTCTGGCCTGTCTTTCCATTGAGTCAAAGTCATCGGTAAATACTTCAAATGAAATCGGCAAATCTTTTATCTCCGACAAAACATCTTTTGCAAATCTCACATAATCTTTCACTCCGTCTTTTTTCATCAGAGTCGGGTTGGTAGTAAACCCGCTCACAATCCCTTCAGAGTAAATCTTTTTCATATCGTTTACATTCGCTCCATCGGCAAATATTTTTATCTTTAAATCTTTTATATTTGGCATTATCTATCCTTTATTTTTTCTAAAATTATTTCAGATGTTTTTATTAAATCAGATGCAAAAAAATCGGGCTCAAATTTTTTTGTATTTATATCATATTTGTTCCCGACAAGGATTGTTTTTAAACCTGATCTTTTTCCGCACTCAATATCAGTATCTCTGTCTCCGATAAACCATGAATTATTTTTATTTATATTATAATCTGAAATTGCTTTCAAAATAAAATATGTCTTTGGTTTCCGGCATTCACAATCAAATGAATATTCCCGTACAATTCCTTCAGGATGATGATAACAATAAAAATAATCCGTGAATAAAATATTATTTTTGATCAGAATCCTGTGTAATTCGTTATGAACTTCTTTCAAATTTTCCAAAGTCGTTTTTCCTTTTGCATAATCGGGCTGATTCGACACAATAAATAATTTGTAACCGTTCTCTATAAACATTTTTAAAACATCAATTACTCCATCTAATAATTTTAAATCTGTAGTTTTATGAGGCGGCTCATATTCATTCCTCTCCGAATTGAAAATCAAACCGTTTATAACTCCATCCCTGTCTAAAAAAATTGCCTTGTTCACTTTACCGAATCAACACATTCCCATTTCATTTCAAATGATTTTATTAAAGGATGAGTAACTAATAAGTGCCAGATTGTCCCTTGGAAAGATTCAGTGTGGGGGGTAATGGATTCATTATTAACCGTTGGAATTATCACACATGCATCTGCTGCTTTTGCAGTATATCCCCCGTCTTTTCCGACAATTCCAATAATTGAGCTTCCGACTTCCTTTGCATATTTTAATGAATTAACAAGATTAACGCTGACATTTTTTTCTATATTACCACCGCCGACAGAAAAAATAAATACACAGTCATTTGAATTCATTCGGCTACCTTTAAGCCAATTTACAAATGAGGTATCCCAGCCGTCATCATTAACTCTTGCCGTAAGTTCGGATACATTATCAGTAGGTGAATAACATTCGATACCTGCAATTTTTCTGAAATCATTGACGGCATGTGAAGCATTGCCGGCGCCGCCGCCAACCCCAAGCATAAAAATCCTGCCTTTATTTTTTTTTACATAAGATATTACCTCCACCATCTTTTCGATTTGGAGTTTGTCAATCTTGTTTGTAATTTCTATAACTTCTTCAAGATACTTATCAATATAATTTTTCTCTGCCATTAAAAATAAAATTATTCATTATTAATTACTTATTATCTTTTATTGATTGCAAATGTTTTCTTGTCTCTTCCAAACCATTAAACGAACCTATTTCATAAAATCTTTCTTTAACTTCAAAACCCGTCAAATTATTCTCATGCAAAAGATTTTTGTAAACCAACTCCAGGTCAAATTCATCTTTGTTTTTAAAATTTTCAAAAGCTTTGTGAGTTAATATGCCCAGTCCGTAATCAATGTATTTCATCTTTTCATTATATACTTTTTTATCATAATTAATTATAATTCCGTTTTCGAATTCAATGTTGCTTTTATCCCAATTGCCTTCATTCCGGAAGACTGTCATCAGGCCGGGTTTGTTGTTTGAAAAAAAATATTCATTAATAACTCTAAAGTCAGTATCTAAATAAGAATCGCCGTACATTACAAAAAAACTGTCATCGAGATTGCTGAGAGCTTTTTTAATTGCGCCGCCGGTTCCTAAAGGCTTTTCACCGTCAAAAGAATATTCAACTTTAATTCCGAATAAATTTCCGTTTCCAATATACTCCTGAATGTCTTCTCCAAGAAAGCTCGCGCAAATCACAACTTTGTTTATTCCCTTCTTTTTTACAAGTTCAAGCTGGTGGGCTATAAAAGGTTTTCCTGCAACTTCAATTAACGATTTCGGTATTGTCTCAGTTACAGGTCTCAGTCTCGTTGCCTTACCGCCAGCTAATAAAACAAGAGTCGTGATCAATATTAATCAAAAACTTTTTTAATTATAAAATCCTGTTTTAACGCCGTCTCTTTCAAAAGCAAACCACGTTGGTATAAGACCAAATTTTTTCAATGCCGATAAAAATTTCGTTTTTTCATAAGGACAATAGAAAAGTAAAAATCCGCCGCCGCCTGCTCCGATAACCTTTCCTCCAAGCGCACCATTCTTCATTGCAGTTTCATACACTTCATCAATAAAAGAGTCGGAAATTTTTTTTGAAATTCCTTTTTTAATTAACCAATGTTCATTAAGTAATTCGCCGAATTCGTTTATCTTATTCTTCTCTAAAATTTTTTTTGATTGCAATCCTATATTTTTAATTTGATGAAGTCTCTTTAAAACATCTGCATTATTTTCTTTTGTCTTTTTATTCTGCTCTTTCAAAATATCGCTTGCTAATCTCTTCTTGTTTAAATAAAATAAAAAAATATTATTTTGTAATTCGATCAGCGAGCCTTCGTTTATTTTTACCGGCTCCACAGTTACCTTTCCGTCTTTATGAAAAGTATATGCGTTGAATCCGCCAAAAGTTGATGCATACTGATCCTGCTTGCCGATTGGCTCATGCAGTAAATTAATTTCAACATGACATGCCGACTCTGCTAATTTTTCTAGTGATAAATATTCTCTTTTGTAAGCGAACAATGTGCTTAACAGCGCTACTGTAAAAGTTGATGAAGTTCCGAGTCCGCAATTAGAGGGAACATCAGCAACTGAAACTATTTCAACCTGTTTTTTTATTCCCGTATATTTTAACGATGCTCTGAAGATAGAATGCTCAATTTCATTAATATTATTTACTATCTCGGTTTTTGAATAAGATAAACGTATAGACGCTTCGAATCTTTTGTTTAATAATATATGAACGTATTTATTAATACTTGCTGCAAGCAAAAACCCCTCATGATTTTCATAATATGAAGGCAAATCAGTTCCTCCTCCTCCCATCGAAATTCTAACAGGTGCTCGCGAGATTATCAATTGATATCCGCCCCTTTCCAGTCGAATTTATTTTGTAATGCATCCTGATAAATAGACTGGACTGATAGATGTATTGCTTCTGCCGAAGAATATTTATTGCTCCAGCCCTTGCTTCGAATCTTATCTGAATTCAATCTGACTATCGGAACATCACCTTTCCATCCCCTGTCTCCGCCGGCATAAATGTATTCTACATTTTGTAATTTTAAAATATCTATTGCTATGTCTGCAATCTCTGTAACAGTAATATTATCTTGTGTCGAGACATTAAAATAAGAATATCCTTTCAAATTTTTTTCGATTAAACTCATAGCATTCAGTACGTCATTGACGTAAATGTAAGACTTACTTTGTGTTCCGTCGCCCATTATTTCGAGCCTGGAATCATTCGTCAGCAATTTTTTTATAAAGTCATATCCAACACCATGTGTTTGATTAGGTCCGACAACGTTTGCAAATCTGAAAGCTGCTGCATTCATATCAAACATATAACAATAAGATGAGATCAATGCCTCACAGGAAAGTTTGCTTGCACCATAGGTCGATACAGGCAGCTGTGGAGAATAGTCTTCATCGGTTTCAATATACTTAACATCTCCGTATACTCCGCTTCCCGATGCATACAATAAATTTTTAACTCCTGACTTTCTCATCGCTTCGAGAACATTATTAGTCAGATATGTACCTTCCCAAAAATCGATATCCGGTTGCGTCATAGCTTTTGCTATGTCAGGATTCGAAGCGAAGTGATAAACAATTTCAAAACCTTTTATTGAATCTGTTAATACATCGATATCTTTAACATCGGCTTCAATAATTTGTAAATTTTTGTTATTTATAATCTCACTTAGATGCCATTTCTTTCCTGAAGAAAAATTATCAAATATTGTAATTCTGCTTTCTCTATCTTCATTTAAAATTTTCCTGCACAAATGGCTTCCGATAAATCCTGCACCGCCTATTATAAAATATTTATTTCCCAATGTTGTAATTAAAAATTTTTTCTCTTAAAATAATACATAAATGACTGAAGATTTTTTTTAATAAAAACCGGCAAAAAGGAATAAGCATATTGAGTATAATTCAGCAGATATGCTTTATAAAAATTCGGATAATCGTCTTTATGCATTTTTAAAACTTCGAGAACCGTTTTTGAGTTTTCACGCTGATGAGTAAACGACTTATTCTGGCCTGCCGTCATGTAAGTAATAAAATATTCCTTAAGATTGTGTAGTTTTCCCACTTTTCCCATTCTCAGCCAGAGTTCCATATCTTCAACATGCTTAATATTTTTATACCCTCCGAGCTTTAAAGCTATATCTTTTCTAAATAAAACCGTTGCATGAGTAAAAGGATTAGAGAAAAGAGCAAAACCTCTTATTTCTTCGTCGGTTTCTTTTTTTAAATATCTGAAAAGTTCATCTCCTTTTTCATCTACTAAAATCACACCACCGCCTACGACCACGTATTCGGGATTATTCTCCATAAACTCTATCTGCTTTTTTAATTTATCTTTATGACACCAGTAATCATCATCATCAATTCTTGCAATATATTTCCCTCTTGCACTTCTCAATCCGATATTAAGGTATTCCGAAATTCCTTTATTTATTATTCTGGGAATTCTCATATATCTGATCTTTTCTTCCTTAGCATCAAGTTCGCCCATTTTTTCCTGGGTTTCATCGGTCGAAGCATCATCAATTATTATAAGCTCCCAGTCACAAAAACTTTGTTCAAAAACACTTTCAATTGCTTTTTCAAGCATATCTACCCTATTGTACGTAGGTATAATTACACTAACCAAAGGAATATTCCTATCCTGTAAATTCATTGATTTGGAAGCTATCGATATAATTTAAGATTTTAAAGTTAGAAATTTTGAGAAATTTTATTTTTTTTGTGAATTTTGGGTTTAGCTACACATTGAATTCATTTAAAAAAATTTTTTTATCACTAATATGCTGCTCTTGATGCTCAATTCTTCTTTGGAATAATTATTTGAGAAGTCTTTGTCCAATCTAATATTTTTCAACTCATCAAGTTCCTTCTCATTTGGTTTATTGGCGGTTTCTTCCAAAATTTCAAATCCGGTATCCTTTATTATTTTGATATAATCTTTATGCCTCATCCGGTTTTGATACATTATTGAGGGATTTAATTTTAACCACTTATTATCCGAAAATTTTAAATAATTGTAAACTGAAATTGATGAATCAAAAAATGACCAATGATCACGGTAATCAATTACGTTGGACATAATTCCGTTCTTTGTTAAAATCCTGTAACATTCTTTCATTATGGGAGATATATCATTTTCAGGAATATGCTCCATAGTCGCATTCGATAAAATAAAATCAATTGAATTTTTTTCAATATGAGTATTTCTTGCATCCAAAGGTGCCATATATTCGATTCTGAAAAACTTTTTTAGTATATCCTTATAATTTTTTCCGGTTATTGAAGGAATATTTTCACTTAGGGAAATTTCTTTACCTAATTTATCTTTGAATTTCCTCAATCTGTTTATAGAATCTTTGATCAGTTCCGGAAATATCAGTTCGCGAATATCAATGCAGATTAATTTTTTAAACCCAAGGATGCTCATCGAAAGCGGGATCAGCATATCATAACCCGCACCGAATTCGTAGTAAGTACAGTCTTCCGGATTTTTTGAAGAGCCATACTTTTTGAAATTATTGAAATGGGACTTTGCAGCTTCTAATTTTATAACAAAATCCGAATCTAAAATTGGAAGCGACTTCGTAACATACTTTTGAAAAACATAATTTAATTTTTCTCCTTTAGGCAATGTCGAAAATAATTTTTGAATGTAAGCTTTGTATATAAAATTCAACCCTTTATAGATTTAAAATTTAATAATCATTTCTGCTAATCTTTCTTCGGTACCATTTTATAAACTTTAATATAATCTATCTCCATAACGTAAGGGACATCAGTACCATCCACCTCATTGTTATTCTCCGGCCAATCTTTTATGGCTACATTTGTGATCATGTATAACGGCGCTGTTGGAATTCCTTCTGTTGCTTCATAAACAATGTTGCCGTTTAACTTCCATACCATCTTATCAGGAAAGCATTCAAATGACCATATCATCCATTCATCCGAAAAATCTCCTTCAGTTTCCTTACCGGCAACATAATAAAAAGGCGCACCCTTTCCTTCAAACACACTTCCGGAATAATGCGGATAATCCAATCCCCAATGATGACCGCTTGAAATCATGGTTTTCTTTATCCCGAAATATTCAAATACATCTATTTCCGGAAGACCGGGTTTTTGATTTGCAACTAACCAAAATGCCGGCCAAAATCCTTTTCTAAACGGAAATCGTGTTTTGATTTCCCACTTACCGTATGCCTGCAAGAATCCTAATGAGCTGCAAATTATACCGGAAGTATATTCGAACTGTTTTTCACCGTGTAAATCCTTTCCGTATATTGATTCCTTCTTTCCAATTATTTTAAGAACACCGCCTTCTGTAATTACATTTTCATCTTTATACCATTGAAGTTCTTTATTTGCCCAGTTAGTTCGCCCGCCTGATTCGTAGACTGTCAGCCACTTTGCAGCATCGAACGTGTCGAACTGGTCTTCAAAAGTTAATTCCCATTTGAAATTAAGATTGTCGGTAACCCTGGAACCGGATAAAACAATGATTGAAAAAATCATTAGGGAAAATGTGATGTAATAATATTTCTTTTTATTCCTTTTGTTCATTAACCCTGATTTTTGTATGTTGTTCAATTATTTAAAAAATTAATCATTCTTCGGAACCATCTTATAAACTTTTATATAATCAATTTCCATTATATATGGAAGATTTGAGTTATCTACTAAATAATTATTCTGTTCAAAATCTTTTATGGCTACGTTTGCAATCATGTACAGGGGAGCTGTAGGAATACCGTCTGTTGCTTCAAAAACAATATTGCCATTTAGTCTCCATACCATATTATTGGGAAAACATTCAAATGACCACACCATCCATACGTCTGCAAATTCTCCTTCAGTTTCCTTTCCTCCTGAGTAATAGAAAGGAGCTGACTTTCCTTCATAAATGCCGCCTTGATAGTTTGGATAATCTATACCCCAATGACGGTTGCTCCAAATTTTATTTTTATTTATGCCGAAATATTCAAAGACATCAATCTCCGGAAGAGATGGTCTTTGTTTGGGAACCAGAAAAAATGCCGGCCAAAAACCTTTATTGAATGGAAATCTGACTTTCATTTCCCATTTACCGTAAGCCTGAGTAAATCCGAATGAACTGCATATCATTCCTGACGTGTACTCGAATTGTTTTTCACCGCCAAGGTCTTTTCCATAAATTGATTCTTTTTTTGCGATCAATTTTAAGACTCCACCTTCCGTAATTACATTTTCGTTTTTATACCATTCAAGTTCTTTATTTGACCATATTGTTCTGCCTCCGTTATCGTGATGTGTTATCCATTTTGTAGTGTCAAATGTGTCAAACTGGTCTTCAAAAGTTATTTTCCATTCATAGTTTGGTTTCTCAATGTTTCTAAATCCGCAGGAAACAAACTGTGAGATGAAAATAATAATCAGGATAAATTTCATACTAATTTTTTTTTATTAGTTACAAAAAACTTTTTTTTAAAATTTAAAATTGTTTTTTAATATTATCAATACTAATGAATGCGACATAGTTTGTTTTTACTGACTTATGATATTCTGTATTTTGAAACTCAGATTCTCTTTAATTTTTCAATATACAATTCGTAATATTGTTCTGAGTTTTTTCGAATGTCAAATTTTTCTCTTACCACATGTAAGGCATTGTCATGTATTGAATTTAAAATTTCAGCATTGGAATAAATGTAATTGAGGTTTTCCAGTAAACTCTTTTTATTTAGTGATTCAAAAAGAAATCCATTTTCTCCATCGGTTATAATGTCAGGAATTCCTCCTACATTTGATGCTAATACTGTTTTATTTTTGATCATCGCTTCAATAATCACAAGACCAAAACCTTCCCATAACGAAGGTACCACAATCAAATCACATATTTCTATTAATTCTTCAATATCATTTCGATGACCCAATAAAAAAATGTTATCAGTTAATTTGTTTTCCGTTATGAATTGAGTTATCTCTTCCCTAAGACTTCCTTCACCTATTATTAAAAGTTTTGAATTAGTCTTTAGCAAAAAGTCTTTCGCAGCTTCCAGAAAAAACATGTGTCCTTTCGATTCTTCCAATCTGCCAATGATTGAAATTACAAAATTATTATTAATGTTAAGTTCTTTTTTAAACTTTTCATTCTGAGTATTACTAAGCTTGTTTTTTTCTTTATCCGGGTTTACTCCGTTATAAATAATTTTGATCCTGTCTTCAATATTTTTTTTTCGAATTATAAGATAATCTCTAACTAATTTTGACACTGATACCAGGTAAGCATCGGAGTAATCAATTACAATATTATCAATTAAATCATATATATTTTTCCCTGAGGATTTTCTTATTTTATGGGTTGTCGAATTACTGTGGATTGAAGAAATAATTAATGGCACTCTACTTTGTTTTGCAATAATTCTACCGTAAAAGTCGGCTTTCAGCAAATGAGTATGGACTATATCAGGTTTTATTTTTTTTAAAATTTTTTTTAGCTTGAAAAAAATTTTAATGTTTACCAATCCTTTTTCCTTCAAATCTATTAGTTTAATGCCTGCCTCTTCAAACATTCCAATATATTCCCCGGAATCAATTGTGATTAAGGTGATATCCAGGTTTTCTTTTCGGTTTAAGTTACATAATATATCATATAATAAAATTTGTGCGCCGCCAAAACTCAGATTTGAAATAACATGTACTAATTTTATCTGTTTAAGCAAGATGAATCAATTAAATATTGTTCAATAAAATTTTTAATTTACTTTCAATAAAATCTGCTCTCTTTTCCCAGGTTGATTCTTTTCTGACTTCGTCATACCCGGGTTTATTTTTATTTAACTTTAAATTTTCATCTACACACATTTCAACAAATTCATCATTATTTTTTGCTACATTTATTATACTTTGGTAAGGAACAATATCAGGAAGTGCTGTCGAAACAATAGCAATGTCGGCTGCAATGTATTCAAAAAATTTATACGGCAAAACACCCTCGGTAAATCTGTTTATTTTAAACGGTATAATTCCAATATCGAATCCCTTAAGATAACTGAATATTTCCGTGTACTTTACAGCATTGAGATGTTTAAAATTATTATTCTTTTTAAGAATCTCAATTTCACCGGAGACATTTTTCTCTACAGGTCCGATGAAAAATAAATAATTATTTTCTTTTAATGAATTGAGAAGTTTGTTTATAAGCTCAAAATCTATCCAGTCTCTTATATTACCAAGGTAACCGATGATTTTTCCTTCAACCTTTAAATCCGTTTTTGTAATTTTTTTCCCTGAATTCAGATTATGTCCGTTTGGAACATACCATGAATTATTGTTCATGGATTTTGCAAAGTCATACATAACTCTTCCTGTACAAAAAATGAGGCCCGAGTCGGCTATCAGAATTCCGTTTAAAGCATCTGAAGTCCCTTCTAAATTTCCGTTGTTATCATAACTAAAGTTATCGTAATAATCATATACAATTTTTTCCGGCTTCATTAATTTTATGATAGCGTAATCATAGGGCGAGTTTGCCCAGGTAATGACTTTCGATTTAGGAAATTTCTTTTTTATTAATCTCTTTATCTGAACTGATACCAACCAGCTGTCAAATCTTAATGTTAATGGTATTTTCTTCCAGATTTTTTGATGAAATACCGCCAGCGGTGAAAATGTTTTAACTTCTTTAATACCCTTCTTATGCTTGATAAGCGGAAGAACTCTTTTTCCGAACTTAAAAAAAGTGTGATATAATATTGACAGAGGAGTCTCAATAAAAATTACTTCACTCCACTCAGAAAGTCTTTTATTTATATTAGTATGCAAACCCTTTCTGTGATTAAGTGTCCAGTTAGAAGAAAGAAATATGAGATTTACATAATTCATTTTTGTTTAACGCTTAAACATTAACGTACTTAAATTTTTCCGTTTTAAGATAGGATTTGCTCAAATATAATTTTAATACATTTATTAATTGACAGAATTTTTCCTTTTTCATTCCGGAATATTTTTTTTGGAAAGGGAGAAATATTATTCTTTGCAAAACGGAAATAAAGCCCATAGTTTTTATGGCAAACCTTTTTATTAAAGATAAATTTTCTGAAAACAAAATTTTTCCACGGTTCATATGGAATGTGTATATGTTATCCATCTTTTCATCTTTTAGAGAAGACTGTGTATGATGATAAACTTTTACACTAGGAAGACAATAATTTTTTTTGTTCAGGCTATATTTTATCCTGTAACAAATTTCTGTGTCTTCATAATACATAAAATACTTATCATTTAATCCTTTAACTGCATCGAAATCTTTTCTTCGCATCATCAGGAATGCTCCGTGAAACCAGTCAACTTCAAAAATATTATTTTCTTTTATCTCTTTGCGGTTAATCAAATTTTTGAGCTCCAATTCATAACCAAAGCCGATCATTTGCAAAAATTCCCATTTTAAGTTTATGAAATGGTTAAAACTATACATGATTGAATTGTCTGTATTTACAAGCAGTCCTGAGATTACTCCGGCCTCTTCATTGTTCTGTATAAACTCAAATAATACGCTGATTGAGTTATCAAAAATTTTTATATCCGGATTTAAGAATAGTAAATACTTTCCCGATGAATGTTTTACGCCTTCATTGCATCCTCCACCAAAACCATCGTTTATGCCTCTAAATATAAAATTGACTTCAGGAAATGCTTCAACAAGTTTCTCTATATCACGGTTTGAGGAATGATTATCTACAACAATGATTTCCGAATTATCAATTTTGAGAAATTTCTCAAGAGACTTCAGGCACTCTTTAATATGGTTTGCGGTATTGTAGTTAACTAAAATAATTGATAAAAGCATTCAAAATAAATAATTTAAAAAACGAGCATTAATCTAATATTTTTATCCCATTTAGAGCAGCTTCATCCTTAATAAACAAGTAATTATCAGAAGAGTAATTTTTATGGAAATCTTCAACTCTTAATACTTTTACAAGTGTTAATCTACTTTTATTCGCAATAATATTACAATTATATGACAACCTTGTTAAAAAATTAAAAATTTTTTCTTTTTGATTACTGTTTCTCAAAATTTCAATCATCAGCACAGGACTATGATCATTTATTCTCTCTATAGCTCCTTCCAATACTTCGTATTCATGCCCTTCAACATCTATCTTAATGGGTGAGAAAATAAAAAAAATTGTTTTTAAATTTTTTTGTTTAATCTTTCATTCAATAAAGTTTCCCATTCATTGACAGCCTTTTCCCAGCTTAACATTTTTTTTACCTTTGAATATCCATTTTCAGATATTTTCTTTAACAAGTTATCATCTGTTATTAAACTTTCAACACTTTTAATCATTCCTTCTATGTCACCTGGCTCATGTAAGAAAGCGCTTTCATTGTTATCGCTGTATTCTTCAAGAGCTCCGACGTTTGTAGAAACTACAGCAGTTCTGCAGGCCATTGCTTCACATGGAGGCATTCCAAATCCTTCTTCCTTACTTGTATAAAGAAATATATCAGATTGACAATATAATTCACTTACTTTTTGTTCCGACGGATTTACATGATTATTTATATACTCAGGAAGTCCATTATAATTCATCACTCCAAATGAAATAATACGAACATCGGGATATTTCTTTTTTATGGCATCAACTATTTGAATTGATGCTTTTGTATTTTTTTTATCTGCTGAGTGATTAATAAATCCGATCGTTCTTCTTTTTTCATACTTTTTTCTAGGATTATTGAATAGTTCGAAATCAATACCATAATGTATAAAAGAAGATTCAACTTTAAACTTAGAGAAAATTAAATCATGCAAATACTTGCAGGTGGTTACTGAAAAAATTCCTTCATTATAACTTTTATCAATTTCCCTCATGCTCCCTCTCCAGGTCTCATAGTCCTGAATGTAATAAATTTTTTGACCCTTATTATCCGAAAGATTTTTCACACTTGAAACAGTTTGCCAGGCAGTTGCAATAGTAATGTCCGAGTCTTCAACAAAAAAATCGGAGATAAAAGGTATTTTAACGATATCAAATACACCGCGTTTAAAGTATTCAAGATTTTCTTTATTAAAATTATACATCTTGATGTCCCAATAATAGTTCTTCAAAGCTTTCCAGCTGTATTCCCCGCGAAAACTATTAAAAGGAATTATGGGATAATAAATTTTTAACTGATGACCTTTTTTAACCAATCCGTTACTTATTTCAAAAATAGCTCTCATTCCTCCCGATTTGTATAAACCAGGGACAACGATATTAATTTTCATGTCTGACTAAAGATGATAGTTTCCTAAAATAGTTTACTTTAAAAGCAATTGTAAATATATAATATAAAATTGTGACAATTATTGAACCTGTAAGCAAACAACTAAGACCATTTTTTAAAAAATAAATATCTAGAATAAAGCTTTTTATCGCGACAACCAACAAAGTTAATGTGATCCCGATTAAAATTAATTTAAAAGAATCTGAGAATTCCTTAAATAAATTTTTAAAAATAGTATTTGCAAAGTAGATTAGTGAAATTGCCATTAAACTATTGACAATAAAACTACCGATTGATACACCGTAAAACCCGAAATACTTTGTTAGTAGATAATTAACAATTATTCCAAGAGAATATATGATTACTCCAATGTAAGAATATTTACGATACTCTTTATATCCTAAGTACACAGCCACAATAACTATAAAAAAAACAAATGGAATTAAAGATATCGATTCCCAAAAAAACGGCAGTGAGGTTAACTCAATTCCAGTTTCATTGAAATTACCTCTCAAATACAAAATATTCAGAATATTTATTTTAAAAACACAAAATATTATAATTATGGGTATGTAAATATATATTAAAGAGTTTATCGTATTCTTTATTAATTGTCTTGCCTCGTATTGCGCATTATTAGAATGGTAATTTGATAGGTTATTCAGTAAAACACCGAATACCACATTAAATGTTAACGCTGAAATAAACATTGGAATTGAACTTCCATAATTCAAAGCTGCAACTGAGCCCTCACTATAGTATGAAACAAAAAAATTTCTGGAATAAAGATAGACCTGATTAATCATCACTACACCTAACAAAATTATACAATTTCTTATTATCTTTTTAGTTAGCTCATCCATCTTAAAATTAAAACTTAGCTTAATATTTTCAACAACCTCTTTACGAAAGAATATGAATAAAAACAAAACAATATTTCCTAACAAAAAACCATATGAAATATTATTTAAGATTTCACCATTAATATGGGGAAAGAAAACTGAAATTATTATAAAAATACTAATACTTACCTGAACTAAAACCGGATAATAATATTTTTTTAATACATTGTAATAAGATCCAATAAGTGACTGAACCGGTTTCAGAAAAAAAACCGGCAAAATTATTAATGATATGGAGCTTGCAAGGGCAAATCGATTTCCTTTAAAACCCGGCAGTAATAAATTTATTAATTCATTTCTAAACAATACAATTAGTATGGATATTATGAACCCGACAAAAAATAATATTCTAAAAAGATTGCTTAGCGATTGCTTCACAAGTTCAGAATTCTTATTTATTTCATAAGAATATTCTGAGTTTACAATTCCTCTAATTGAATCAAGACCGAATAATATAAGCAGGCTATCTGGTAAAGCCGATATTGCTAAAAAGACGTCAGCTTGATCAGATACACCAAGCTTTGAAGCAACTAATAAATTTTTGAATATATCAACAAATCTTACGCAGATAGAAATAAAAAATAATAAAGAAAAAGTTTTTATCAGAAATTTCATTTATATTTATTTCATCTTTTTAATAATGTTATCCTTCGGATTTTAAAGCAGCTCTTGGAAATTCATTTTTTTCATAATTATTAATAAAATTGTATAAATAACCAATAAAAATAAAAAAAATATTTAGGACAAAATGTTCGGGATAAGCTAAAACATTTTCAACCATATTCTGGCTGATCAATCCAAATGTAATTGAAAGACATAAAAATATTTTCGTTCTATTTTCAATAAAATAATCTGTATGTCTTATAAAATAAATTTTTACAAACAATACAATCAGGAATAAAATAAGTGAAATCACAAATAATAAACCGAATTGAATTGCTAATAATAGTATGACATTGTGCGGATCAGGGACCTCTTCGGTACTACCAAAATAAATCTTTTCATTTTGAAAAATAGTTAGCGCATTAGAAACTCCATAACCCCATAAGCTATGACCCCCATCTCTAATAATCATATCTATTGCAGTAGCCCAAAGAAGCACCCGGGATATTGAACTATCACTCTTGGCAAAAATAAAATCCAAGATAAAAAGATAAATCGAGATTACCAATAAAATTATAGTGATAAAGAAAAATTTTTTAGATTTTGAATATGCGATTATCAATAAGGAAACTGAAGCACCAATGTACCCGGCTCTGCTAAATGTAAACAATAATCCTAATACAAATAAAATTAAAATAGTTAAAAATTTTGAAAAATTAATTTTTTTTGCAAAGTATTGATAAAGCAATAATGGTATCATTATAGTATAAAAGTGTGAAGCAGTATTTGGATGCATAAAATAACCCGTTCCCATGAAAACAAAATTAGGATTAGAATGGAGACTGATTCCGGCAAAATATAGAAGAAGAGAAAAAACGGAGGTTACAATCCCAACGATTATCGCAATGTTTATAAACTTTTCAAAAAAATTAACATTTAATAATAATTTTTTTGAGAAATAAAAAAAAAGAGTTATAAAAAGTATGAAATAACTAAGAGATTTAAATATCGATACTACTGAATTATTATCTTGTATATTTTTTAAGGTTGTGGCAATAAAGAACAATATTACTATTGATAAACTGATGTTAAGAATAGAAAGAGCCGGTAGCTTAGAAACAATAAGCGATTTGTCAAATTTTAATAAAAAAAATATAAGGAATAGAAAAAATTGAAATATCGAAACAATTTCCAGTGTAAAGCCGGAACCTGGAAATACTGAGGATACAAATAAGCTCAGTAACAACAGAAATAGAATTATTATGTCTGAAGGTAAAAATTTGGTAGGCAATGTTAAATGATTATTTTATAACTTAATTCTTTCTAATTTGGGATCTTATCGAGGAAATATTACCCACGACCGAATTCCATTTGGATTTTGCAATGAAATACAGGAATGCAAAACAAAAAGTTAATGCAATTGAAATTATAACTATTGGAAGTCTTTTTGGCTTAAATTTTTTATCAGGAACAACAGGCGGATCTAGTAAAAGTACTGAAGGAGTTTCTCTTTTTTCTTCAATTTTCGATTGTTCCAAAAGCGGTATTAGAGTTGTAAGGATTTTATTCTGAATTTCAACTTCTCTTCTTAATCGAAAGTAATTTAAAACAATACCCGGTTTACCTTTGAGAGTAAGGACATCATTAAGATCAGTATTATTCCTGACATCTGAAAGTTGTTTTTGAAGAGCTATAATTTTTTCTTCCATTATTTTTACTTCTTCCTGATCCGGGGACAATATCTTTCTTAAAATTTCAAGCTTTACCTGTTCTGATTTTATTTCCGATTCAATTTCAATTTCCGCTTTAACCGCGGCCTGTACCTGTAAATCTGGGGCAATTCCGTATATGTCCTGAAACTGTTTCAAAGTATCTTCCATTTTTTGCAAATCAAGTTTTACCAAGTCGTATCTTCCCTCAATAAACTCCCTGTTATTTTTTGCATTCAATATATTAAGCTCAGTATTAATTTTGTTGAGTTGAAATACTAAAAAATCCACCATCTCTTTTGCTTTAACAGGATCTTTATCAAAAGCTCCAATCTCCATGGTTCCTGCAACTTTATCTTTTGTAATCATCATTACATTTCCTCTGAAATATTTGACAGCATCAAACACGTATGTGAAATGTTCTTCCTCCATAATATTAAATTTTACAATTGCTTCTTCTACACATCTTCTGCTGGTCAATATGTTTTCGTATAATGCTAATTCTTTTACCGCACTTCCGCCTCCTAAATTGCTTAGATCCCCTATATCAGGTAAACCTTCTGACGAAATGAGACTCGATATTCCTGAAGATTTGGAAATTGTTTTAATAGTAGCTGAAGATAGAAAGATCGGATCTAATACAAAAAATGCAATTACAATTGCTATAATCCCGACAATTGCCGAAACAAGAAATATTTTTTTCTTTTTTTCGAGAAAAATACTTATTAATTCTAAATATGTGAGTTCCGATTTATTTTCTTTTTCACTCATTAGTTTCTAACCATCTTTTACTTATTCTGCTTAATTAATATATATGTCGTCAGCACTCCGAGTATCACACCAGCTATCTGTGCAATTAATGCTACTGTCTGACCAAATGTTTCCTGTACTTCTTTTGGTACATATACAAAATCTCCTGACTGTATTTCCGTTTCATCAGGTTTGTACCATCCCCTGGAATTGAATTTGATTATTCTTGTGTTGCCTTCATCTGCTGCAAGCGAATATCCCGCTGCCTTGTCGATGTAATACTCTGCATCTTCACCTTTCTTAAACGGGACATATCCTTCCTGTCCAACCTGACCGAATACGTAAACTATATTTTTATTATCATTCACATAAATCACATCCTTGCCTTCAAGTAAAATATTCTGCGATTCATCGTTGCTCTTGAATAGTTTTTCAAAATCTACTATTACCCTGTTCCGCTTTGATTTTATATCAACTGCAAAGTTCGACCTGTCTGCATCTGAAATAAGCAGATCATTTGCCCTTGAATTGATCAGTAATTCTGTAGAGTCCTTATGGGTATACTCTGAATCATAATCGCGGAATAATATGCTTAATGGTAAATATGCTTTATCTTTAAACCCTCCTGCCATTTCTATTGCATCCTTCAATCTTGTGCTTTTAAATGAAATCGGATAATAACCCGGTCTCACTACTTCGCCTAAAACTAATATCGATAAATTCTTTTGGTAATTAATCTGAAATTTTACAAATAATCTGTCATACTTATTAATTTTAAATTTTTTGCTTTGATCATAATTTAGTTCTAATACTTCATATGAGTCTGTATTTCCCGCAGGTCTGTATAATAAAATGCTGTCCGGTTCGGCATTCACATCAAAACCTCTTGCAATTCCAATTGCAGTCTCAAGATCGTCTCCGTCTACATGCTCATAAGAACCTGCCAGCTGTACGCCGCCGCCGATTGTGATAAAATTATTTTCTAATCTTAAATAGGGTATTTTCAATAAATCTCCTTCAAGAAAAAAGGGATTATGATCATCATTGTTTGTCAAAAAATATTTATAAACATCCACATGTTTTATCGAGCCGTCCTTCCTGAACAGCTCAATGTTTCTTAAAGAAATCTGTGTATTAAAAAACTCACGTTCATTTGTTTTTTCATAAAAAACCCTTGATGTATTTAAGGTATCGAAAATTAAAACTTTTAAGATCTCAGAAACTCGTGTAACCGGAGAAACTACAAACGTTCCCTGTGTAAGACCTGACACCTTTATAAGAAAAGTTCTGGGAGTGTTCAAAGTAAAGCTTACATCGCTGGAATAATATCTTTTCTTAACTGCCCTTACCACTTTTTCCTTTGCATCATTCAGACTTAATCCGTCGACTTCAACTTCCCCTACAGTAGGAATAATAACGGATCCCTCAGGGGAAACGGCCAAAGGAATTTGCTGATTGATATAGCCGTACAGTCCTAAGGTGAAAAGATCATTCGGACCAACTATATAGTTGTTTCCATCAATTGCACTTTCCAGTGGTACTGATTGTGTTGAAAATGTATTCTGTCCCTGTATTTGGTTAAATAAATCGGGCGCATCTGCATTAACACTTAATCTGTTTGAAGACTCACCTTTATTTAATAGCTTACTAAACGGATCATCTTCACTTACTTTTTCTTTGCTCTTAAATTGCGAATATATTTCCGTAGATAACAGGATTAGTGTTAATACAAAAAATGTTTTTACGATTCTGTTCATAATTCAAATTGCTTAATTGTTTTTTTTAAGATGTTTGTGGTTTCATCGGTTCCTGTTGTCTCACAATAAATTCTCAATAACGGCTCAGTACCTGATGCCCTTATTATTAACCAGCCGTTGTCAAAATAAAATTTATAACCGTCTAAATTATCAATAGATAAAATTTTCTTTCCGCCTATTTCATCTCCGTGCTTCAACGACTTGCTAATTTTTAATGCCTTTTCTTTTTTCTCTTCTGTTGTATGAACGTCATCCCTTTGATAAAAATATTTGCCAAATTCATCATCCAATTCTTTCTTTAATTCGGAAATACTTTTTCCATATTCCGCCAGCATTTCAAGATATAACATTCCATTATATATTCCGTCACGCTCCGGAAGATGTCCTTTAATCCCAATGCCTCCGCTTTCTTCTGCGCCGATTAATACATCATCCGTGATCATAATTTTCGATATGTGCTTAAATCCAATTGGAACAGTTATAAGCTCTATATTATTTTTCTCGCAATACTTTTTGATCAATTCACTTGTGGAAAATCCTCTTACTACTTTTCCCCTCATATTCTTCTTTTCATACAGATACTTGAGCAGCAATGCAAACGTTTTCTGTGCATCAAGAAAATCTCCTTTCTCATCTATTATCGCAATCCTGTCCGCATCTCCGTCTGTGACTATCCCTATATTATAATTACCACTCTTCATATCATCACAGATTTCGGTAAGATTTTTTTGTACCGGCTCAGGTGCGCTCTTTCCAAAACCTGGGTTTACCTCTCCGTGAAGTTGTTTTATTTCAACAAAATTATTCATTAAATCCTGTCCTGCTCCGTACATCGCATCGTATATTATTGTCAGATTAGCTTTATTGATCTTGCCTATGTCAATTTTATTTTTGAGATATTTCAGATAATAATCTTTACCATTAAAATATTCTATAACTCCTGATTTTAATAAGTCTTCAAAGCTTTTTATATTACTGACTTTATCAATACTTTTTAATTCTGATTCTATCTTTGCTATTTCATCCGGACTCATTGATCCGCCGAATTCATCTTTAAGCTTGTACCCGTTGTAAATTGCAGGATTGTGCGATGCGGTTATCATAACACCCAATGCACAATTTTTATCACGCGAAAGAAGTGAGATAGTCGGAGTTGTAACGTATGTGTCTGTTAAAAAAATTTTTATATTTTGATTTGCCAGTACAGCCGCAACAGCTTCGGCAAACTGCTGTGAAAGGAATCTTGTATCATACCCGACAATAATTCCATTTTTTATTTTAGGATGGTTTTTAAATACTATCGCAGTGGCAAGTGCAACTCGTTTTACATTTTCAAAAGTATATGTGTCAGCGATGACGCCTCTCCAGCCATCAGTTCCAAATTTAACCGGTTCCGCATTGTTGCTCATTAAGTTTGTTTTAATTAAAAAAAATCGTAAATCTTTTCCTAAGAAATATCCTCCGTCTTATTTTGCAGAACCCATTGTTTAACATAATCGATTGTTTCATAAGTTGGCGTACCCGGGGTAAATAATTCCCCGACTCCCATTTCTTTAAGCTTACTAATATCCTGCGCAGGAATTATTCCTCCTCCAAAAAGGAGCACGTCATTCAATCCTTTATCCTCCATTAATTTTCTTAATTTTGGAAACACCGTCATGTGAGCTCCGCTCAAAATGCTTATACCTATTGCGTCTACATCTTCCTGCAATGCAGCTTCTACAATAGTTTCCGGAGTCTGCCTCAAGCCTGTATAGATAACTTCAATACCTGCATCTCTGAAAGCAGCGGCGATTACTTTTGCTCCACGGTCATGTCCGTCTAAACCGACTTTCCCGATGAGAACACGTATTTTTTTTTCTTTGAATTTACTAATTGGCATATTGATTTATAAATTAACCCAAATACAATATTACTTCAAGTGAATTTTGCGTTTCGGGAATACTTTTTTCTGCTCTTATAATATATTATCTTTTAGCTCGTTATCAGGAAAGCCTATTGATAACATTGTAAACAAAAGACAGGAGCCAGGAAGCTCTGCAGTGGATTTTGATTCGAGATTTCACGGCGGCAGTACGGGATTATCATCAGGAAAATATTTTTGTTTGTTAAAACCGATAGTTATTCGTAAAGTATAACGATGATTTTAGTTAAGTAACGTGACCTTGATAGGACAATTTGATAAAATAATATTAAAAACATCAAAAGATATTTACCATTATTTCGTTTTTTTATATTACTATATTATTAAAAAATCAATTATGAAAAGAATAATAATATTTTTATTTCTTTTTATCTTTTCCCATCACTCTTTTTCGCAATCAGGCTGGATCAATATCAATTCCGGAACAAATGAACATTTGTACTCAATCCGAATGTTTGATACATCAAATATAATTGCAGTAGGAGCAAATGGTGTTATTTTACAATCATGGGATAGCGGAAATAATTGGAAAATTACATTTGAAGAATTTAATATAAAATTCAATGTAGTTGAAATTATTGACAGCATAACTGCCTTTATCGGAGGATCTAATAAACTTTATAAAACTATTGACAAAGGCAAACATTGGGTATTGCAGCCTTACTTTACAAATCTTGAAATCACCGATATTGATTTCGTTAATTCCGAAACAGGTTATATTTGTACACCCAGTTATGAAGTTAACAGAGGATATATATATAAAACTATAAATAGCGGCATTGATTGGATATTAATCCACAGTAACACTAACTCCAGGATTTATAAAATTCACTTTCTTAATCCTTATAGAGGTTATACTGCCGGAGAATATTCTGGTTGGTATAACGGGTATTCAGTAATTAATAAGACTATAAATGGTGGATTAGGCTGGAGTTCGTACTGGTTTGGTTATCAAAGCATTTGTAAAAACCTTTATTTTCTTAATTCAAATACAGGATTTTTTAGTTTCACCTATTCATTATTTAAAACTACTGATGGTGGGGAAAGTATTACTTCATTACCGATAAGTGGACATGAATTATATTTTACCACTGATGGAATAGGATATTTTTGTACCGATAATATTATTCAAAAAACTACTGACGTCGGAGTTTCCTGGTATGCTCAAAATACAGTAAGTAACAACTTATTATATTCAATAGACTTTATTAATGAATTAACAGGTTTTGCATGTGGAGGAAATGGTCAAATTATTAAAACAATAAGTGGCGGCGATACAACTACAGTGCAAATTAACAATCATACAGAGCAACTCCCTCCATCCTTTGCAATTCATCAGAACTATCCCAATCCATTTAACCCTGTAACAAGAATAAATTATGATATAATAAAAATCTCGGATGTAAGATTAGATATATACGGCATTTCGGGAAAACATATAGTTAATATAGTAAACAAACGTCAGGAGCGCGGAAGCTATGCAGTGGATTTTGATTCGAGATTTCACGGAGGCAGTACGGGATTATCATCGGGAATTTATTTCTGCGTGTTAAAAGCAGGAGGTTATTCGGGTAGTATAAGGATGATTTTAGTCAAGTAAAGTAAGAATATTGTTCATCAAAATTTTGCCAAGATTAAATTTCTGATTTTATTGTTTGAATTCTAAAAATCCCGTGGCTATGAAATATTGGTAGCAATAAATTCAACCCATTAGTGCCGTAAGGACAAAATATAATATCGGCAGATTTATATGCTGTGTTATTAATTATCTACCAATATTTAATCCCTATGGGATTTTACCCGCAGCTTTTTACGTCTCCGTCTTACTTAATTCCAAACTCTCTAAACTTTTATGCGAATATTTTTGGTAAAAATAAACCGCAATAATTCCTATAAGCACTGCAAACCATAATGTTGCGACTCTGATTATAAATGTTGAAGCCACCGAAATATTCAAAGGTATTTTCATCAACACCATTAATCCGGTCATCGAAGCTTCTGTTACACCAAGTCCACCGGGTAGCATAGCAATAGCTCCTGCTATTGTTGAGAATGCATAAATAAAAACTGCACTTAATAAACTGACATCAATATTTGTAACTGAAGAGTATACTTTTAATACCACATAAAACCCTAAACATTCCATAAACCATGCTATAACACTCATTGCAGTTGCAATGATTAAGGGTTTAAACTTAACCAGTTTATAAATAGATTCGTAAGCGATATGAAATTTCTCTCCGACTTTGTGAAAGATTTTTATTTTTACCAGATACGAAATTATTTTAAGAGAAATTTTTCTTGAGCTGATTAATATTACACAAATAATAAAAAATAATCCCACACCAATAACAAATGCCTGCCCGTAATTAAAAACAAAAGCACCGGTTATACACAACAAAAATATTGATATAAAATCTGTCAGTCTTTCGGCAATAATTATAGGAGCAGACTTACTGATTGGAGTACCGTTTTCTTCTCTTACAAGGTAAGACTTTAAAACCTCTCCCATTTTTCCGGGAGTCACGCTCATTATAAATGTTGACATGAAGATTAAAAAGCTCGCTTTAGGTTTCAGGTCAATTTTTAAGAGCTTCCTGTAATATTCCCATTTATAAAATCTTATTACATAATTTCCCAGCGACAAAAAAAGAATCAAAGGAAGATACGTCCAGTCAAATTCACCGAATGCTGTCAGCAACTTATCAAAATCCGCATATATGCTGAATGCAAGAAAAATTACCGCACCAAAAGCTACCGAAAATAAAATTTTTTTCTTATATTTTGAAAACATTTTTTAGCTAAAGTATCTTGATAATATTTTTATAAAGTCTCACTAGCGGTAATCCTACAATGTTATAATAATCACCGACTATTTTTTCTATGAACAAACACCCGAAGTCGTCCTGAATTCCATAAGCACCTGCTTTGTCCAGCGGCTTGAATTTCTTTACATAAAAATTAATCTCATCATCACCTAACTCTCTGAAATACACAGCAGTCTTTTCATAATCAAATTTTTCGTTTCCGTTTTTTGAATTAATAACATTTATTCCGGTATAAACAAAATGTTTTTTACCGCTTAAAGCCCTTAGATACTCTGCCGCCTGTTTCAAATTTGCGGGCTTGTTTAGAATCTTTTTGTCAAGAACTACTATCGTGTCTGCTCCAATTACAATTTCAGTTTTGTAATTGAATGCAACCTTCCTGGATTTGGATAGCGCATTAAATTTTACCATATCGACAGGATTGTGACTCTCTGCTTCCAACTCATCTGTTTTACTGTCAATTGAAATAAAATTCAAACCGATCTGCCTTAACAAATTAATTCTTCTCGGAGACTTTGAGGCAAGAATGTACTTTTGCTTCAGTAATTTGGAAAGATTGTTTTTATGCAATTATAGTTTCAAAATAAATTTCAACTAAACTAACAGGTTTGCAAAACCTGTTAGTTTTCTATTTATTACTCTGTGTCGTCCTGAAAATAGTTGACAAAAAAGTAGTCGTAGTAGCAGTAATTTTTCTTTTCTTTTTTGCTTCTTTTTTCTTTTCTTTTTGTTAACATGTTCATAACTTTTTTAGGCTGCACACTTTTGATTTGGTGTCATATATCCTAAACTCATATGCGGGCGTAAATTGTTATAGGTTTCTATTGCCTCTGTTATTGCTTTATATGCTAACTCCTTGC
>JALYRX010000044.1 GCA_030855105.1 Bacteroidota bacterium
AAACTATCATTAGTAATGAAAAGACGAGAATGGTTTAAAGGATTGTGGGCTCAATCTAATCAATTCAGGTGGCCATTTTCTTATTCATAACTAATTCCTAATGAAAAATCTGGGATTAATGATTTACAGCTTGTTGACAATGATGCTGCTATTTTTGCAACGGGATATTTGCCGACAGACTTAAACGGCGATTTAACTGTTGATATTACAGACTTGGGTATAGCGGACAACAATGTGTTTAGCATTGTCGTAATAGCAAAGCCATAAAAAAAGTTTTTTCATTTCCTTTCCTTTGGGTGAATACCGGAATATATTTTATCTTATCCCGGTATTTTTTTTTTCGAATTTTTAATAGAAAAAATCAACCGCAAGCAGTAGAGGTTATAACTTCGCGGCGACGACTATCGGTGCCTTTACAATATCTACTGTTCCTCCCCTGTCATCTACAGCTTCGATTAATAAAATGTAAATTCCAATTCTAAGCTTTTGATTATCCTCACCAAGTCCGTTAAAAATTATTGTTCCCTCACTTCCTGTAACCTGATTATTTGTAAGCGTACGGACTAATCTTCCTTTAATGTCATAAACTTTTACTCTCATTTGAGCAAAATTAGATTTTAAATTATATTTTATCAAAGTAAAATCTTCGAACCCGTCATTGTCGGGTGAAAATGGATTTGGATTTATTGATACGCTGGAGCTTACTGGAAGATTTTTTGTGTAGATGCTATTTTGTTTTCCAGGAGTTCCGCCGGAAGAATTTGCGCATGAGCTCCAGTTATTCCTGTCATTTGAGCCGAATGAATAGTTTATTCTTTCAAGTGAAATTCCTTTAGTATCCGGAAGATTAGGATTGTTCCATGAATCACTATAGAAAACCGAATCTATCAAATTGTTAAAAAGGTCGAACAAAACTAACGCTTCACCGTCATTATTCAAACTTAAGTTTCTGTTGAATGAAATTTTCTGATATAGTGCGGGAGCCAGCAAGTAATTAAAATTAATATATATAGTGGAGTCTTTTGCAAAGACAAAATAATCTCCGGGATTAATTTTAAGATCGCATGATTCAGATAAAATGTATTTATTAGTCATGTCTTTTAAATTCCATCCGGTTATTTTAATTATGCCTGATGTAGGGTTATAAAATTCAATCCATTCAGCTTGATTTGTCAACGGGTCATACATTATTTCGTTTATAATTAAAGACCCGGTCGGATAACTTTCGGCATTTGTAACGGAATTTATTTTTGCCGGGGTTGAATTTTCACAATCTACTGATGTTGCCCAATTGGAAGAATCATTAGAATTTTCAGCCGAAGATTTTCTTTCTAAAGACCTGCCATTTAAGCCGCCCCAGGAAGACTTATATGAGATCTGATCTATGATTGTCAAACTATGATTTAATAATATCACTTTGTCTTTGTCATTGTTCAAAGTGGGCAAATTTGAAAGTATCAAAAGTTTGGTTGTATCTACACTTGGATGATTAATAATTATTTCCCTATTCTTAGCAAGTACTAAATAATCATTCGAATTTATAAATCTGTCCATGGTAGTTAGTGTAATTGGATTTCCCAAACCGGAACTATCGGCAATTTTCCAATTTTTTATATTAACTAAATCCTGAGTTGTATTATAAATCTCAATCCATTCCGGTTCAGGTGAAACAGGTGAATACATTATCTCATTAATTACAATCCCTCCTACCGCTGATGTATTACCGACATAAACTCTGCTAATTAATTTATTATTCAATGTATCTTCATCTTCCGAAAAATTTATTTTTGCAATATACTGTTTCAGACCCGTGTCATTTGTTTGGACTGAATAAATATAAACTAAAGAATCATTTGGATTCAATAGCTGATAAGATTCCGAATTAATCAACTCATTACTCTGCGAAATGCTGTCTAAATTAATATCCCGGTATATATTTAAAGAAAAATTATTTGCAGCATTCAGTCCGATATTTTTAAAATCAAGTTTTAAATTCAGAGTGTCAGTTGCGGAAGGAAATACGGGAGTTATAACAAATGATTTCAATATCAGATCAAAAGGCTTTGGCGTTAATGAATTTTGTTTAATTGGAGTTGCGCGAAACATATCGGTTGAGGTGCCCCAGTTAGCAGAAGAATTGGAAGGTCCCAAAGGATTTATTCTTTCGAGAGAAAATCCGGCTGTATTTCCGCCCCATGAAGTTTGATATGAAACTGAATCCTTCCTTACATTACTCTCATCAATTATTATCAAATTATCACCTGTGTTATTTAATGCGCTCCATGAGGTTTGAATAAACGTACCTGTTATATTAGGAAATTGATTTTTCAATTTTACCGAATCCTGGCAAATTACAATAAAGACATTAGAAGCGATTGAAATATTTTGAGTTGTGATGGTTCTGATAGTAGATGTTGCATCTTTCCATTTCCAGTTTTGCAGGCTGACAGCTGAATTTCCTGTATTATGCAATTCAAACCATTCATTAGAAGCGTCCGTTGGCGCATACATAATTTCGTTGATTACAATTTGTGAAATGCACGCAGTACAATTCAAGATAAAAATTGAAAACATTAAACCGAGCTTTTTCATATTTTGATTTTTTTATACCTTCATCAAAGAGATTGTCTCAAAACATTTATTAAACACAAAGCACGAACCTGCCGGCATTCAACCCCGGAGTTGGTATGGCTGACACGGGACACGAAAGAAATTTTTTTTGAAAATATAAATCTTGAGCCTTTCTGTCTCCGTGGTAAATTCTAGTATTATTTTGAGATACTCTCCAAAATTCGAAGGGTAGTTTTTGAAATTGAAACCGGATATTACTTATTTAATGAAATGCTTCTCAATATTAATTTTATTAGTTCATTGAAAGCTATCAATATTTTTGACAATTTAAATTAAACATTTTTCAAAACAAAACTTAAATTTTTCAATTTGTGAAATCATTTATTTCAAAATATTTTATATTAATTTATATTTTTTTTATAAGTTCAAACTGCACCTCTCAACCGGAAAATCCTAAGTATGCTGTTGCAGTGCTTAATACACCCGTTCTAAATACAAGTGATTTTGCATCGGTGTTTGGCGGAACAAAGGGAAGTGTAGTAAAGCTTGACAATAAAGGTTTGATAAGAGAAATGGAGTTCATAGCATTTCCTAATACAGTTTTTGAGATCTTAGAAATAATACCTAATGGTGATTACAGCATTTACAAAATAAGAACAAACGATTATCCTTACAACTCTTCCGATTTGTTCATAGACAGCAGATTTGTTCAGCCGCTTGATACTATGCCAAATGACAGGACACAACATCTGCCCGGTAAAAATGAAATAATAAATAAATTAAATTCTCTTGAAGGAAACACTTACATGTGGGGTGGAAATTACGGAGATGGAATCGAGCAGCTTTTGGATTTTTATAAGCCTAATAGCGATCTGGATATTTCTACAAAGAGTTTATGGTGCTTAAAAGGAGTAGACTGTTCGGGTTTGATTTATCAGGCAACCAACGGTTGGACTCCGAGAAATACATCATCATTAATAAATTCCGGAACAGGATTGGAAATCTCAGGAAAGTCCGCAACAGAAATTGCATCAATGCTTCAGCCGTTAGATCTGATTGTTTGGAGCGGTCATGTTATAATAGTGATGGATGAAAACACAGTTATCGAAAGCACTCCTGATCTTGGCGTTCACAAAAGTGATTTACTGTCAAGACTTCAAAGTATTAAAAAAGAAAGAATCCCGGTCAATGACTGGGATTCTTCAAATGGAAAAAGATTCGTTGTTAGAAGATGGATCGATTCAATGAACAATGAACAATGAACAATGAACAATGAACAATGAACAATGAACAATGAACAATGAACAATGAACAATGAACAATGAACAATGAACAATGTTCATTGAAAAATTTGGCTGACATTCTATTTTAGATGATAATAATAATAATATTGAACCATTTAACATTGAACATTGATTATTGAACATTGATAATTGATCATTATTTCCGGTTGCCCAAAATTCTCAACAGGAATAAAAACATATTTATGAAATCAAGATAAAGTGTTAATGCTCCCATTACCGCGCTTTTCTTTCCCTGCTCTGTATCATAATCGGTCGTCTGGCTCATTCGTTTTATCCTTTGAGTATCGTAAGCTGTAAGACCGACAAATATTAATACACCCGCATAGCTTATAATCCAGTTTAGTGTAGTACTGTTTAGAAAAATGTTTACAATTGAAGCAACTATTAATCCTATCAATGCCATAAAAAAATATGTTCCGAACTTAGACAAATCTATTTTAGTAATGTATCCGAACACACTGACCGAACCAAACATCGCAGCACAAATAAAAAATGTGGAAGCTATAGAGGCACCGGTATAAACAAGAAACAACACCGAAAACGTAAGGCCCGTCAATGCTGCATATAAAAAGAAAGCACCTATTGCAACGCCTGACGAAATTTTATTTATTGCAAAGGTAAGCCCCATCACAACTCCCAGCTGAACAATAAACAAACCAAAATACAATATTGGATTGCCCGCAATTGCATAAACAGCGGAAGAGTTATATATTCCGTAAGCAACAACTCCTGTCAATGCAAGTCCCATTGCCATCCAGTTATATACACTCAACAAAAACTTTTTTGTAGTAGCAGTTGAAAAAGAAGCATCAACCGCACCGGCATTATTTTGAAACTGATTCATTTTATTTTTTCTCCTTAAAATAATTTATTGCAAGTTAGAACATTTTGTTTTTATATAAAACTCCATTTAAGCAGCGATCACTTCATCGGCTCCATTCCCATGGCAGCCCATTCTTCTTTGGACGGACCGTAAACTCCCTTCACTTTCAAACCTGCCTGTCTCATAAGTACGGTCATCTGGCCTCTGTGATGCGCCTGATGAAGATTCAGATACATTAATGTTGCTCCTTTTTTCCATTTCTCTCCGTACATATCATCTTCTTCATTTAATTTTTCATCTGTCCAGTCTTTCTTAACTTGTTCTGCAAGTGACTTTGCTGCCTTTTCATATCCGGCTGTAATTTCTTTTACTGTCTTCGGAACAGGATCATGCTCGCCTGGTCCTTCGATTTTCAATCCGGTTTTACCCGGCATCTCGGGAATAGTTACAGCTAAATGCCATGCAAGAAAACCTAAGGATCTTCCGTCCGGGGTAATTTTACGCTCTAATGATTCATCAGTCAGATTGTTTAATAGTTTTAATGTTGAATCACTCTCGTATTTCCAATCACCTAAAAATCTTTCAATTGATGTGTACATTTTTCATTGGTTAATTAGTTGATTAGTAATTGGTTAATTAGTTAATTGGTTGAATTTAAATTTTACAAACCTTACAAACCTTACAAACTTTACAAACCTCCACACACTCCGCACTCACTTCAGTCCGTAATTCGGAGCTTCCTTTGTTATCTTAACATCATGAGGATGAGATTCTTTTAGTCCCGCATTTGTAATTTTAACAAATTTTGTTTTCATCTTCATCTCATTAATATTCTTTGCCCCGCAATATCCCATTGAAGCTCTCAGACCGCCGAGGATTTGATAAATTGTTTCACCGACATTTCCTTTATAAGGAACAATTCCTTCGATCCCTTCAGGAACCAACTTATCAATATCGTCTTCAACATCCTGAAAGTATCTGTCACTGCTTCCTTTCTTCATAGCATCGAGGGAACCCATACCGCGATAAACTTTATAACTTCTTCCTTCATACAAAACTTTTTCACCGGGCGCTTCTTCAGTGCCGGCAAACATTCCTCCGAGCATTACAGAATCAGCTCCTCCGGCGATTGCTTTTGGAACATCCCCGGTCTGTTTTACTCCGCCGTCGGATATTATTGGTATCTTATAATTTGCAGCAACCTTCGCGCAATCTATAACTGCAGTCATTTGAGGAACTCCTACTCCCGCAATAATTCTGGTAGTGCAGATCGAACCTGCACCGATCCCGACTTTAATACAATCTGCTCCCGCATTTATTAAATCATAAGTGCCTTCCGCCGTTGCAACGTTTCCCGCAATCAAATCAATATCAAAATTCTTTTTAATTTTTTTTACAGTATCAAGCACTCCCTGTGAATGGCCGTGTGCCGTATCAACAACTATGACATCAACACCGGCATTTACCAATTCCTTTACTCTTTCTATGGTGTCTGCGGATATTCCGACTGCAGCTCCGACTCTCAATCTTCCGAACTTATCCTTACATGCATTTGGAAATTTTTTTCTTTTTTGAATATCCTTAAAAGTTATAAGTCCTTTAAGCATTCCTTTCTTATCTACCACGGGAAGCTTTTCGATTTTATGTTTTTGTAAAATTACCTCAGCTTTTTCAAGATCCGTTCCAACCGGAGCGATAATAAGATTTTCCTTTGTCATTATTTCAGAGACTAACAATGTCTCGTCAGGCTCAAATCTCAGGTCACGATTGGTTAATATCCCTATCAGCTTGCTTTCATTGTCAATAATCGGAATACCGGAAATTTTATATTCATGCATGAGCTTCATAGCATCACCGATTGTTTTATCCGAGGTTAAAGTTATAGGATCGAATATCATACCGCTCTCGCTGCGTTTTACTTTATCGACTTCTGCTGCCTGCATATTCACCGGCATATTTTTATGAATAATTCCTATTCCTCCTTCACGTGCAACTGCAATTGCCATTTCACTTTCGGTTACAGTATCCATCGCAGACGAAAGGATAGGTATGTTAAGCTCAATATTTTTTGTAAGACGTGTTTTTAAACTTACTTCTCTCGGCAGGACTTTTGACTTATTCGGAATCAGCAAAACGTCATCAAAGGTTATCGCAGTCTCAATTATTTTATCTGATTTCATTTTATTTATTCAATTGTCTTTACACTTATTAAATCATTATAAATATTCTCAGGTCTTAAATCTCCTTCGAATGTGCGGACATACATAATGTGAAGATGAGTGGGGGAGCGTGACGGGTAAGCATTCTTTCCTGTCCTGCCTAGCGTTCCTAATGATGTTCCCGGCTCTACAAGATCACCGACGTTTACATTGACTTCATTCATATGTGCATAGTAAAAAAAGCCGTTTGTATAATTATCATAAATATAAACGATGTTCCCTCCCTTTATATCCATCATATTCGTAGTCCAGTTTTTTCTTGTCTCTATAACAATTCCTCCCGACATGGAAAGAATTTCTACAGGAGAATTTGTTATATCATCCAGACAATCCTGATCAGAATCATTGATAAAAATATCATGGGCAGGATGACCGCCCGAATTTTTATCAAAGAAATCGAATCCGGCAGTAACATAGCCACTCCCTCTGTTACCGCCAATCGCTTCGGAATTATACCCCTTCACAGGGAAAACCCATTCATCAACAGAATATTTTTTTAATTTATTTGCTTTGACTTTTGCATCCAAAAAATCCCAGATAGAATTGGTGAAATTAAGTATAGAATCAATTGCATCATGTTTCGGAAGAATTCCGTCGCGAACAGCAGTTATGATCGGCTGCCACCTGAATGCAATCTGAACTAACGCGGCATTTTGAGCTTTGATGTTAAATTCTTCATCGCCTTTCAATCCGTTTACTTTCAGGGAAATGGATAAGAGTGATATTTGTATATTTTTCTTTTTCGGTTTCTTTGATTTTTTATCGTCGGCATTTACGGCAGCAAAAGAAATTAAACTTGTACAAATCAAAAAAATAAATATTACTTTTATATTTTTCAAATGCTCCTATTTATTTTGCTAATTTTGCTGATAATAAATCGTTATAAATATTATCAGCTATTATGCTTCCATCATTAATTAGAAAAAAAGTAATATGTAAATGAGTTGGAGATCTTTTTTTATAAGCATTCAACCCGGTTCTTCCGACTTCCCCGATCTTATCACCGGGTTTTAAAACATCGCCGTTGCTTACGTTTACAACATTATTATGTGCTTAATAAAAAATCGCATCTGAATACGGACTATAAACCATCACAAATTTGCCGCCTCTTAAATTACTGTTTACATCCCACTCTTTATCAAAAGCAACAACAACACCTTCACTCATGTAGCCGCTTCCATTCTTACCTCCGATATCATCTGCAACGTATCCTCTTAATGGAAATACCCAATCTCCATTTGTAAATTCTATTCCTCCGTTATCCAAAAAATATTTTCTTATTTTGGGAATAAGTTCATTAATTTTTATGATAGCTTCATCTTTACTTATTTGTCCATCCCTGATTTGAGTATAAGTAATTAAAGTCATCGCACGGATTTTCACTTGCAATAATATTTGAAAATATAAATGAAAATGCAAAAACTAAAATAAAAAATATTTTCACAATATTATTTTAATCTTCAATGATCTCAATTTCATTGGAAACAATCACCGTTCCATCAGGCTTCAATGCACTTACTTTAAATTTTCCCGGCTTCTTAAAGTCAACTTTTTCAAAATATGCATAATCCATATCGGGTTTTACATCAAAAGGATAGGTCTCTACTACTTCACCCGTTTTAGTATCGGTAATATTAATATTAACTTTATCAACTTCCATCTTTTTCTTTGAAGGTCTTATGTCTACCATTACTGTCAGAAAACCCTCTGTATACTTCGTATTTTTCCCATCACATTTGTCCGTACCTGCATCATAAGTTTCGCAAAAATAAAGTTTATCCGCACTGTCTCCTGCCATATCACCTAACTTACCGCACCCGAAAAATAGAATGAATAAAACAATAAGTGAAAATAAAAATTTTAATTTTTCTTTCATAAGAAATTTTCGGTTAATTTTAATTTGGCAATTTACTTATAATGTTTTTTATATTCTATGATTAATTGAGAGTGGTCAAATTTTTTTGAGGATCTAACACTGTTCACAGTATGTAAGTGATCTGTTGATTCATTTAAACTAAATTATTGGAAATATTTATAAAGGGAAAAATGAAAATCCTCAAGTTAATTAACAGGTTCCGGATTAATAATTATAATAATATAACAATTCTCTTTTAAATTATTATTAAATTATTTTCAAATTTTTTTATTAAATCCAAATTATTCTTTTCAATTTGTGTCAGCATTCCGTTTGCATCAAAATATTTTGGGTGATACCATTTCTGCCTTAAAAATAATTTCTCATTTCATCTGTTTTGAAAATGAATCCATGCCTTGCAAATATTTCATTTCTCATAATCCCATATATTCTTGAATTGAAATAGGGGACACTCGCAATAGAGTAAAGGATATTACTTAATTTTCCAAAGAGTAACCGGCCATTACAAATACATTTAAGTGTGAACTAAAGACCAAGTTTATCCTTAAGCCCTTTAGCCATTCCTGCTAAACCGCTGTCTTCTTTGCCTTCAAGAAAATTTGCTATTTTTTCATTTACTCCTGGAGGTAATTTCTCTTTGAGATATCCTACAATGGCATTAATTGCAGACTTTGCCTGTTCTTCTGTTAGTCCGGCTTTTGCCGATACTGTTTTTATTAACTCTTCCATTTTGATTTCCTTTCTTCTGCAATGCAGTTAATTAATTATAATTATTTTAAAACCAACCTGTCTTTTTTCTTCTTGAACTTCCGCCGATTCCAAGCACGCCGAGCAAGCCCCTTGTTAATTCTCTTGCAACAGTTCTTCCCACCTGTCTTGCCGTTGTACTTGTCAGAACTTTTTCAACTGTACTTTTTTCTTCTTTCCCGGAAGAAGTTTTATCCTGGACTGAATCCCCCTGTTCTGCAGTCTGCTGTGCTTCAACTAATTTTTTTGTTAAAATTTCATACGCGCTTTCCCTGTCTATGGCTTCATTATATTTTTTTACAAGTTTTGACTTGTTTACGATTTCATTAATTTCATCCAAAGAAAGAATATCCATCCTTGATGCCGGAGGGCAAAGTAATGTTGCACAAAGAGGAGTCGGACTTCCTTTTTCACTCAGTACAGTTACAGCGGCTTCACCTATTCCCATTGACGTAAGTAATTCTTCGATGTTGTAAAATTCCGACATAGGATAATTTGCAGCAATCAGTTTAATTTGTTTCCGGTCATTTGCCGTGAAAGCTCTGAGTGAATGCTGAATCTTCATTCCTAACTGGCTTAAAACGGAATCAGGAATGTCGGTAGGATTTTGTGTGCAGAAAAAAATTCCAACACTCTTTGAGCGGATTAATTTTATGATTGTTTCAATCTGATTGAGAAGTGCCTTTGATGCCTCGCTAAAAAATAAATGTGCTTCGTCTATAAATATTACAAGTTTTGGCTGATCCGAATCACCCTCTTCGGGAAACGTATTATATATTTCTACAAGCAAGCAAAGCAAAAAGGTTGAAAACAATTTCGGACGGTTTTGAATATCGGTCAAACGAATAATAGAAATTATTCCTTTACCTTCTTCATTTATTTTTAACAGATCTTCAACTTCAAATGAAGTTTCTCCGAAAAATAAATCTGCATTCTGCTGTTCAAGTTCAATAACCTTGCGCAAAATTGTTCCTGTAGTGGAAGTTGAAATTTTTCCGTATTCAGATTCAATTTCTTTTTTACCTTCGTCAGAAACATACTGAAGCATTTTCTTAAAATCTTTCAAATCAAGTAATGGCAGCTGATTGTCATCACAATATTTAAAAATCAATGAGACGACTCCGGACTGAGTATCATTAAGCTCAAGTATTTTTGAAAATAAAACCGGACCGAATTCCGAGACAGTAGCGCGAAGTCTGATACCTTTCTCTTCTGATATTGTCATTAGCTCAACCGGATATCCGGAAGCTGTATAAGTTATCCCTATTTTCTGAGCCCGCTCCTCAATTTTGGAATTATTAACTCCGGGCTTTGCAAGTCCGCTTAAATCACCTTTAATGTCCATTAACAAAACGGGAATGCTTTTCGAAGAAAGCCCTTCGGAAATTATTTGTAAAGTCTTTGATTTACCTGTTCCTGTAGCACCGGCTATCAGACCGTGCCGGTTCATAGTTTTTAGCGGAAGCTCTACAAAAACTCCCGGTAATGTTTCGCCTTTTAATATAGCTGCGCCGAGTATTATAGAATCACCTTTGAAATTATATCCCTCGTTAATTGAAGCTGTAAATTCTTCTTTATTTGCCAAGTGAAAAGTTATTTGAAATTTTTGTTGTGTATAATAATTAATTCTATTCTATAATAAAATTTAAAAATCATTATTGGATTTCAGTACCAAATTTTGTCGGAACATAGGAGTTGTTTTAGGTATAAATATTAACATAGTCTTTGATTCGGGATTTTCAAATTTTAACCAAAAATTTATTAACCAAAATTAAACTATGAACTGGAAAATTATTACCTTACTCGTTCTAATTGTTGTTGCGTTGTCAATTGCTTCATTATCCGGAATTATCAATAGTGATTACATATACATTTATATGCTTGTTACAGCAGTTGTTTCCGGAATTATTATTGCAAAGACATGTCACAGGATGGTATTTATGCACGGAGTTGTTGTCGGTTTATTAGGCGTTACCATTGGTTCTGTAATTCAAGCAGTATTCTTTGATACTTATATACAAAATAATCCAACTTCGCTGGATGGATTTAAAAACTTAACCACTTCATTGGAGCCGACGTATGTGCTTTTGTTCAGCGGTCCTTTTATCGGGATAGCTTACGGAATTGTTGTTGGAGCGGTAGCCTATGCTTTACATCCTATTTTCAAAAAAATTAATCACTCATCTTCCAAAAACATCAATTAATAAAATGAGAAAAGAAATTTTCATATTACCGGCAATAATTTGTTTTTTATGTTTCCAGGCATTTGATACAAATGATATTAAACCAAAAAGATTTACCAAACCTCTCGATGAAGAGACTAAAGAAAAAGGTGAAATACAAAAATCTTTTATTGATTACGTACCGGAGTTTTCTTCGTCTGTATTTATTAATTATAACATTTCAAGAGATAGTTTTCCGCAAAACGAAACTTCAGTTAAGATAAGCCGGAAGGATCCTAACAGAGTTGTAGCCGCCTGGCGTGATTTCAGAACGGGAGTAACACCTGCTAATCGCAAAGTCGGATACAGCTATTCTACTGACGGTGGTGATACATGGTCAGTAAGTAAATTATTAGATTCAACTTTGCTCCCGGGATTTCCAAGGAATAGTGATCCTGTAGTTAACACGGATTCAGCAGGAAATTTTTACATTGCTGTGATAAGCTTAGGAAGTACAGGAGCTCTTGCAATTTACAAATCAACCGATGGCGGAGTTACTTTTCCTTTTGCATATCTTGTAGCCGATACAGGTTCTGAAGATAAGGAAATGATGGATACCGACAGAACACCGGGAAGTCCGTACTACAATACCATTTATATAAGCTGGACTAGATTCAGTTTTGTGAGAGGTATAAAGGCAACAAGATCAACTAATGGCGGAATGAACTGGACTGCGGCTGTTCCGGTAAGTGACGTTGAGTTTGGAAATCAGGGCTCTGACCTGGCTGTAGGACTTGACGGAGAAGTTTATGTCACATGGCTTGATGGAAATACTTCAAATAATAAAATTGAATTTGATAAGTCTACCAATGGCGGAGTTTCTTTTGGTAAAGATACTTCGATTGCCGAAGGTAAAACTCCGGATATTCCGATTTCCTCAAGCGGAGTTACTTTTCCTTCTATCGCAACTGACATTTCAGGCGGACAAAGAAACGGAAACATTTATGTTACATGGTGTGATTCGAGAAATGGTGACCCGGATATTTTTATAACCAGTTCCACTAACAGGGGAAACAATTGGTCATCACCTGTCAGAGTTAACAATGATGCAGTCGGAAATGGAAAGCTGCAGTGCTGGCCATGGATAGAAGTAAATGATTCAGGTAAGATTGCAATTCTTTTTTATGATTCCAGAAACACATCATCTAATACAATTATCGAAGCTTATTTAGCTCATTCAAATGACGGCGGCTTAACTTTTACAAATCACAATCTCAGCACACAGGCAACTCCGACAAATCAGCCTAACACAGATATAAGATTCGGTGATTACATTCAGGTAGATTATTATAAAAATAAAATTGTTCCGGTTTGGACTGATGAAAGAGCCGGAGGTTTTAACATGGAATGTTATACGGCTTTAGTTACTACTCCGGTCAGTGTAAATTCATTTTCGAATCAATTGCCTGACAGGTTTGAGCTGAAACAGAATTATCCCAATCCATTTAATCCTTCGACCGTTATTAATTATTCATTAACCGAAAATCGTTTTGTAAGTTTAAAAGTTTATAATGCATTGGGAAAAGAAGTTGCCGCTTTAGTAAATCAAAAGCAAAGCGCAGGAAATTATCAGGTCGAATTTAATGCAGCTAACTTTAACACCGGCATTTATTTTTATAAGCTTGAAACTGAAAGTTTTGTTGAGACGAAGAAGATGATATTGCTGAAGTGAGTATTCTCACAATCTGTCATTAAAATTTAATTATTGGTAGTACAAACATTTTTGTTTGTCCAAATTGCAAAGAAAGTTTTCCCGATTGCTAAATGAATAATTGTTTGAGTGTTAAAAACTGGATTTTATAGGGTGATACGTCTCTACAATTTAAGAAATATAAATAATTAATTAGGACAGAATTATTCCTAATTTTATAAAATATTAATTTCTATATTTAGCAAAAATATAGGAGGATCAAAAATGAAAACCTCAATCAAACCAATATTAACTTTATTTTTTCTTATCATCTTTTTCAATCCTGAATTATCCTTTTCGCAGATAGTTAAATTTGCAGCCATTGGAGATTACGGAAAGGCAGGTCCGGCTGAGCTTGCAGTCTCGAATCTTGTTAAAAGCTGGAATCCGGATTTTATTATAACTCTCGGAGATAATAATTATGCTTTGGGTGAACAGTCTACTATTGATTCAAACATAGGGCAATATTACCATGGATTTATTCGTCCTTACATTGGTAATTTTGAACCAAGTGATACAGGTTTAAACAGATTTTTTCCCAGCATTGGTAATCACGACTGGTACACAGGCGGAGCACCTTATCTGGCTTATTTTACATTATCGGGAAATGAGAGATACTATGACTTTGTAAAAGGCAATATTCACTTTTTTGTAGTTAACAGTGATCACACTGAGCTGCATGGCAGAGGAAGAAATTCTATTCAAGCTTTATGGCTCAAGGATCAGCTTTCACGATCATCAGAAAAATGGAATATTATTTATTTCCACCATGTGCCCTACTCTTCAAGCGATGTTCATAAATCTGATACAGCATTGCAATGGCCATTCAAAAGTTGGGGAGCTTCTACTGTGCTGACCGGGCATAATCATCATTATGAAAGATTAATTGTGGATAATCTTACTTACTTTGTAAATGGTCTTGGAGGATATCCCTTGATTTATCCTTTCAATGATACTGTATTAGCCGGGAGTCAAAAGAGATATAACAATACTTATGGAGCAATGCTTATCACCTCTTATAATGACAGTTTGATATTAAAATTTTACAGTCTTGGCGATACTTTGATTGACAATTTTAAAATATTACCTGCGATAAAATTATTATCATTAACAGTAAACATCCAGGGTTTTTACAATTCAACGACCAACACTTTAACCGGTGATACTGTTATTGCTTATTTAAGAAATTATAATTCACCGTATTCGATAATTGATTCATCAAAAAGTTATGTGGATTTTTTAGGAAGAGGAAATTTTAGTTTTACAAAAGCAGCCAATGCAACGAAATATTATCTTGTAATTAAACATAGGAATTCCATTGAGACATGGTCCGATTCATTGAAGTTTACTGCAAATGTTTCGAATTATAATTTCACTTTATCACTAGCTCAAGCATACGGGAATAATATGATTCAGATAGATTCGACGCCGGTTAGATTTGCAATTTATAACGGAGATGTGAATCAGGATGGAATAGTCGATTTAGCAGACTTATTTTTAATTGATAATGATGCTTATAATTTTGCGACCGGATATTTCCCGACTGATTTAACCGGTGACAATTTTGTTGGCGTTGATGATATGGCAATTGCGGAAAATAATGCTTACAATTTTGTGAGCACTGTAAAACCATAATTTATTTTAACTTCTCAGTAATTCATACATGTTTTGCAGTTAGCAGTTAACAGTTAACAGTTAGCAGTTAGCAGTTAGCAGTTAGCAATGTATCAGTTAAACAAAATATCTTCGCTTATACTGCAAACTTTGTGCTGTGTCAAGCTCGGACCGCTTCAAAAAATTTTTTCAGTTTGATTTCATCGAGCTTTCCGTTACTTCTTACACCACTGCAAAGATCAACTCCAAACGGCTCCACAGTTTCAATTGCTTCACGAACATTTTGCGGATTTAAACCACCGGCTAAAAAAACCGGAATATCAACTGCTTCACAAATCTTCCGGCTTATTTCCCAATTGTGAACTCTGCCGGTTCCACCAAGCTCTTTGATTTTCAAATTAGGATTTCCCGAATCAAGCAGTATTGCATCTGTAAATTCTGAAACTTTCAAAGCATAGTCAATCGAACTTTCATCCGTAACATGAACAACCTGGACGATAGAAATTCCAGGGAGTTTCTCTTTTAACTCATCATATATTTTTACTTCAACTTCATCTACCAATTGTAAAGTATTTGTCTTAAATTTTCTTTGCTGTGAAACAATATTTTCTGAATTTGTTTCGCATGTCAAAAGAAATGAAGCAACCGGCGGCGGAATTAATTTTGCAATTAATGAAATACATTCATCCGAAATAACTCCGGGTCCGCTCGGCATTTTCGAAACAAGCCCGAGAGCAGAAGCACCGTATCGAATTGCAAGTAAAGCTTCATTCACACTGCTTATGCAGCAGATCTTAACTCTCGGATTTTTTGTTCCTTTCATTATGCCGTATAATATACTGTAAGAAAAATAAGGAATCTAAAAAGACTGACAATTATAACAAGACCGATAACGGATAAAATTGCATTTAAAATAATTTTCGATTGTGAAAATTTATAAACATGCGAGATTGAAAAGTATAGATATACAGCCGATACAATAATAATTATTATTTCAGCAAATGCAGGATTAAACACATACTCAAAAGTATTAATAAAGAATGTATAGAAAAGTAAAATAAAACAAAAAAAGTATGTCGAAAAAATCAAATGTTCGTAATAAAGCTTATTATATCTTTGAAAAATAAGTTTAAACCATAAAGCCAATACCGGAATCATAAGAATTATTAATAATTTCGATTCTGCATATGTCTCATTATAAAAATCATCAGCATACCGGCTAAAGGTAATATTTTTTTCCGCGATTTTCCCATTTACTATTGAAGTTGCGATTTTCCCGTAGAAAATATTGTTCATATGATCACTCAAAGGATTAGTGATCTCGTCAAAACCAATTTTATTTAAGACTAAAAAATAAATTACATTAATTACGAAGAAAAGCTGTATAGGCTTGGCGTACTTAATGCGCCGGCCTTCAAGATGTTCCGATACAAGAAACCCGGGTTTCCGGAAAAGTAAATAAATGCTTCTCCAAATCTTTGAATCAAAGTGAGTTACCACATCTATAGCTTGTTCGACAAATTTTTTAACCGTAAAATCTAATCTCGATACCTTTTTTTCACCGCATACATGACAATGCTTTCCGTAAAGTTTTTCTCCGCAGGTTGCACACTTGCCGCGATCTTCTCCGTTGTTCACAAATTTTTTTTTTAATATAATAAACTCTTTTTAGCTTTTCTATTAAATTATATATTTGCAAAAAATAAGGGCATTGTAAATTTTGATAATTCGAATTTTTAAAAATGTCATTTTAGTTTCGTATACGCATGTACTCAGTTATGATTTGATTTCAAAAAAATCTTTAAGCATTTTTATAAAAATCTTTTAAAATCTAAATTAATTTTGAAATCACATATACTCACCAGAAATACGATAATTAAAAAAAATATTGATGAAGTTTTTAAATTCTTCAGCAAAGCAGAAAATCTTAACCAAATAACTCCGCCTTTGCTAGGATTTAAAATTATAAATTCTCCTGAAGAAATGAAGAAAGGCTCTTTGATAGATTATAAGATAAAATTAAACGGAATTACTTTTAACTGGCAAACAGAAATTACAAAATGGGACCCGCCTTATTATTTTGAAGATACACAAATAAAAGGACCGTATAAAATGTGGGTTCATGAACATAAATTCGAGGAGAAAGATGAAATTACTTTTATGACCGACATTGTAAACTATCTTTCACCCGGCGGAATTTTTGAATTCATTCCACACAAACTTATTGTAAAGAAAAAGGTAGAATCCATTTTTGATTACAGAGAAAAAAGTTTGAAAAAAATATTCGGATAAAGAATTTTTAAACACAAAGCCAGCAAATCACAAAAAAAAGAATATTTGTTTTTTGAAATGGCAATTTTATCAAATTATAAGTTTTCGAAATGTAATCATGGAAAATAAAATTTAGAATAATAAATTATGAACGTAATAAATATAAATGAAAAACTTGAAAAATTTTCAGATTATTTTAATCCGAGAATAATTACAGAACTAAACGGTCAGCATGTTAAAGTAGGTAAGTTTAAAGGAGATTTTGTGTGGCATTCTCATAAAGATGAGGATGAATTATTTTTTGTAATAAAAGGAAAATTTTTTATGGACTTTCGTGATAAGACAGTTGAACTAAATGAAGGTGAGATGCTGCTTGTTCCAAAAGGAATTGAGCACAAACCGAGAGCCGATGAAGAAGTACATGTGATGTTGTTTGAGCCGGCTTCCACTCTTAACACCGGTGATGTTGAAAATGAACTGACAAAAAAAGAGTTGGAATGGATTTAATTGATAGTTGATAATTGATAGTTATCGAAACATATTTTTCAGATACTTCGTATCGTAGTCAAACAAAATTGGTTACATTAATTTACAGTATGAAAAATGTTTTACTCTCATTTTCTTTTTATTTAGTTATTCTCTTATCAAGTTTTTCTTCTTCTATTTATGCTGCCGACCCGAAGATTATCTATTCGGTAAGCATGCCCTTTCCATCCAATCATTTATTTGAAGTAAATATTTCTGTTAAGAATTTTTCAGCCGATAATTTTATCGATATTACTCTTCCGTCATGGCGATCGGGAAGATATGTTATATTAAATTTTGCATCCGGTGTGCAGGAATTTTCGGCTGACGACGAAACGGGCTCTGTGTTAATCTGGAGTAAAACAGATAAGGATACATGGAGAGTACAAGGCAACGGCAGCTCAAATTATAAAATAAAGTATAAGGTATTTTCAAATGAATTTGCAATCAGGACACGGGGGCTGAACGATGAATGCGGATTCATTGATGCCAGTGCAGTTCTTATGTTTATAGAAAAATTAAGATTCAATCCTTTAGAAATTAAAATATATCCCTATAACGGTTGGCATGTGACGACCGGTCTTGACAATATTAATGGATCTGAAAATTTATTTTCAGCAAGAGATTATGATTATCTTGCAGATTGTCCTTTGCTGATCGGTAATCAAAAGGATTATGATTTCTTCATTAATGAAATAAAATTTACCGTGAGTTTTCCTTCTGAACAGATTTACGATACAGATAAAGTTTTAAATGACATTAAAAATATTTCTAAAGAAGTCTGCGATTTCTGGGGTGATATACCTTTTGAACATTTCACCTATTTATTAATTTCCGGACCTTTCGATTTCGGAGCAACAGAACATCTGAATTCCAGCGTCTTCAGTATCAGCCCGACAACGTTTTCTAACAAAGAAAGATATAATACTTTTTTGTCAAACTGCGCTCACGAATTATTCCATACCTGGAATGTGAAACAGCTGAGACCCAAAGGACTTGACCCGTATGATTTCACAAAAGAAAATTACTCAGGGGAATTTTGGATAGCCGAAGGGATAACATCATATTATGAAAATATTTTTATGTTAAAGTCCGGCTATCTGCTTCCGGAAAAGTATTTTGAAATTCTTTCCGGAAATATTCAGAATGATCTTGAAAGACCGGGAAACTATGTACAGAGTTTATATGAATCGGGATTTGATTCATGGATTAAACACAGCGGTAATGCTCCCAATAAATATATTGCAGAGACAGATTTTTATAAGAAGGGTTCGAATGTGGGAACTCTGCTTGATCTGGAAATCAGAAACAGCTCCGGTAATAAGAATTCACTCGATGATGTAATGACAACAATGTATAAAAATTTTCCTTTGAATAGCGGGGGTTATACAAATGAAGATTTTATAAAAGTATGTGAAGAATATACAGCTAAAGATATGAAGGATTTTTTTGAAAGTTATCTTTACGGGCTTGATACACTTGATTGGAAAAAATATTTAAATTATGCCGGGCTTGATTTGGGTATAACTTATGACTCACCTAAACCATCTGCCGGATTTACTACAAGAGAATCAGGTGAAAAATTAATTATATCAAACATCGTTCCGGGCTCAGCGGCTTATGAGTCAGGTCTTGATATTAACGATGAAATAATTGCACTTAACGGTTATAGAGTAAGGAGTTCATCTTTGAACAGCAGAATATCGGAAATGAAAGAAGGCGATATAATAAAACTGACAATTATGAGAGAAGATAAATTAAGAGAATTCGATCTCACAGTCAGAGAAATAAAAACAACCAAATATAAAATTGAAAAAATCAAAGGTCAGAATAAATTTCAGAAAAAAATTTATGAAGACTGGTTGAGTACAAAATGGTAAGTATCCGTCAAATACGATTTTTTTTTATTTTTTTATGATATTACCAGTAATGCTTTCTTTCGAAAAAATTTGATGAGCTGCCTGCACCAGGAGACTGTCTCAAAAACCCAATTGAGACAGTCTCAGCAGGCTGTTAAAATTTAATAATAATCATTTAATTTCTCATAGCCTCTTGAGCTATAATTAAAAAACAATACGCAGCGCTCTTCATGGTCGGCTAAATCGTAAGATTCCCATTTTATGTATCCAATATAAAGTGAATGAAATTGGAGAGTCATATGAGTCACTAATGGAGATGGACCCTCACTTGGTAGAGTTGGAGTGAATGTAACTGTGGCATTAAATACAGTTGGAGACTGAAGGTCTCTTGGAGAAAAATATGCAGTATCATCCAAATGCTCTTCAAAATCAGGATCAGTACTGATAAAATCACATTCCAGAACAGCACCAACCGGTAAATCAAAAAAGGAGAAGCATGTAATCCAATCTTCAGGTGCACCATTTATAGTAAGGTTTGCGACAGTAATAGAAGGAGTATGATAATTAATATAGGGCGGTCTCATTACTGTTATAAAATGCGGAGCATTATTACTTACTATTGCAATGTCTGCAATATCAGCAATTCCATCTCCATTTAAATCAGTGGACGTATAACCTGAAACGAAATCAAAAGCATCATTTTCAACTAAACTTTCATCTTCCAATTCAATCAGCCCATTCTGATCTACATCTCCGCTATAGATACAATATTCATCTCCTTTTAGTTTTAAATTATTTCCGTACGCCTGAGATGCAGATGCTGAAAAGTTGTAGCTTAAAGTATCATTATAAAAAGTTGCCTCGTTGCCCCATGTTTCAATCGAATTTCGATGCTTAACTACAATTCTAATATCATATTCATTTTCTATTTCGGTAATAAATGTTCCAACTCCGGAAGAATTTAGATATACTTTTGCGGAATCGATTATTTGGAATGGCGAATCATCCTCTGTTAAATAAACCTCCACAGTATCTTCAACCATTATATTTGTTACTGGATTGTAAAGACCTTCGATATAAACAGTTAATGTTAAAACTCTATCTGCTTTTGCGGTTTGGATTGCTGAGGTTAAAAAAATAAACTGTAATAAAAAAATTGTAAATTTTATATTTTTCATTTTGTTTTTCGTTTAATTTATAATTGTTGGTTGCAAAATGTTTTATTAGTGAATTTTAAATTGTAATTATTGCTGAGTTTTATGATAATGAATTCATTTTGGCAAAGATGTAATCATTGCTGAATCATTATTATGATAAAAAATATTTACGGAGATCTGCAATTACTTAAGGGATGTGCGTTGGATTGCTGTGTTGATAAAATTGTATGAAAGACCATTAATTACATTTTTTTTGAAAAGATTCTATGAGATGCTACTGACATAAATCAAAAAATGAATATTGTATCTCAATGATTTAGTATGAATAAATATCACGGATAATAATTATTTATTTGTAATTACCGTTTGGGGGAAGTATTAGAAGGCAATAATTACAAGATTTCTGAAACGTATCTATAAGTTTAGGGCAAAATATTTTTAAAAATAAAAATAGTCAAGTCAATTGTTCATTTTTATCATATTCTCCGTATTCTCCCAATACACTTTATTTAAAATTTTAAAAAAAAATTGATAACAGTATTAGAGTTATTTCTAAATTAAAATTTGTTTTGGACAGCACTGTAAATTTTCACTGTATGTAAAATAATTTATCTAAATCTAATAGATGATATTTACTGTAAATTTTTTTACCTGTTAACTTCCAATACTTACCTCCAGAATAAGTGTGCGTTGATGCTGATTTAGCAACACAAAAAATCATTATTTATATTTTGTAAATCCAATTACTTTCCGGGAAAAGAATTGTTCTCAACTTTTTTATTAAATAAACCGTATTTATATTTATTATAAATAAAACCGGGAAAAATTTGATTAGATTGATTGTCTATACTTTTCTTATGTACGTCCCAGCCTATAATTTATACTCACAAAACCACTATTATAAATTTGACCGTTACACAACAATTGATGGATTGTCTTCAAACACAATTACCTGCATAACAAAGGATAATGAAGGATTTATCTGGATTGGTACTATTGACGGGTTAAATAGATTTGATGGCAACAGCTTTAAAATCTATCATCCCCAAAGCGATAATCCCACGTCAATAAGTGATAGCTGGATTAATGATATCTGTAGTGATAATGATTATTTGTGGGTAGGAACACCCAACGGTTTAAATAAATTCGATAAAGCCACAGAACAATTCAAAAAATATAGGTTTGACCCGGATAATAATTACACAATAAGCAATGATTTTGTAACGGTGCTTTATCACGGGAAAAAAAATGAAATATGGGTTGGAACCGAAGATGGTTTAAACTTATTTGATAAAACGACGGAAAAAATTAAAAGATACAAAAGGGATTCTAAAGATACCTTAGCAACTTTGAGTCATAATTTTATAAAAGCTTTGTATGAAGATAAAGAAGGTTATCTTTGGATAGGCACGCATGGAGGCGGTCTGAACAGATATGACAAAAAAAATAATGAATTTAAACATTACAGATATGAGCAGGCAAATCCATTTAGCTTAAGTAATGATTTCATCGAAGGTATAGTCGAAGACAGTACCGGAAACCTCTGGATTGCAACGAGAGGAGGAGTAAATAAATTTGAAAAAAAAAATGAAGTGTTTTATTATTACAAAAACAATCCATTCAGCAACAATAGCATTCCCGGAAATAATGTTAAAGCAATATCCAAAGGAATTGACCAACTTTTATGGTTTGGAATTAATCCCGAGGGTATTAGTATTTATGATCCATTTAAAAACACATTTACAAATTTATTAAATAATTTAGACGATGTTTCATCGGTAGAGAATATATCAAAAATATTTTATGATGATAAAGGAAGTACGTGGATAAGTAGTTCGAGCGGTATAAGTATATATAATAAAAACAAATGGAAATTTAATCATTACAAAAACACTCCCAATGACAGCAACAGCTTAATCAACAATGAAGTCATTTCGATTTGTGACGATGCAGACGGGAATGCCTGGATTGCCACGAAAGCAGGACTGCAAATCCTTGACAAAATTTCAGGTGAATTCATTTACAAGATCAACAATAACATTCACGCTAAAAGTTTAGTAAATATACAGCACATTTTCAGGGATAAAAAAAATTATATGTGGATATCGACTACAGGAGGACCTCTAAAAAGATATGATTCTAAGACAGGCAGTACGGATAATTATTATGATATTGACGGAGAAGGATTTAATAGCAGGTGTATTTTTGAAGATAAAGAAGAGAATTTGTGGATAGGATCATGGTCCGGAGGTGGTGTAACGGTTTTTGATAAAAATAGAAATTTCAAAAAAAAATATTTAAATGCAAAAAAAGATTTTGCAGATTTTAGTCTTGCATCAATTCATGACATTTCAGAAGACAGTAAAGGAAATATCTGGATTGCGAGCTTTGAAGGATTAATAATGCTGGACCCGCGTACTGATGAAATAATTTTTTATAAAAATATTCCCCGGAATCCAAATACATTAAGTGACAACAGGGTTACAGGCATTGTTGAGGACAAAAAAGGATATTTATGGATAACAACTTACGGAGAAGGATTAAACAAGTTTGATCCCGTTACAAAAAATTTTAAAAACTATATTGAAGACTGGTTGGGTGCAGATATTATAGTGGGAATATTAGCTGATGACAAAGGAAATTTATGGCTGAGCAATTATAAAGGAATTTCAAAATTCAATACAGAGAATGAATCTTTTATAAACTATGATATCGGAGACGGTGTACAGGGGGCAGAATTTACCGTTGGATCATTTTATAAATCAGAAGACGGTGAAATGTATTTTGGAGGAACAAACGGTTTTAATAGTTTTTATCCCGACAGCATTCGTCAAAATTCGAATATCCCGAATGTAGCTATAACAGGATTCAGAATTTTCAATAAGGAAGCTAAATTAAAAAATTCAATAACTGAAACTAAGGAGATCGTCATTTCTTATAAAGAAAATTTTTTTTCATTTTATTTTGCCGCCTTGGATTATACAAACCCTAAGAAGAATCAATATGCTTATAAATTGGAAGAAATCGATAAAGACTGGAATTATTCCGGAAATGTCAGCACTGCAAACTATACTGATATTTCACCAGGGGAATATTTGTTTAGAGTAAAAGCATCTAATAATGACGGGGTATGGAATGAAGAAGGTACGTATATAAAATTAACCATTATTCCTCCATGGTATAAAACTTTATGGTTTAATGGTTTCATTGCAGTTTGCCTGATTGGCGGAATAGTATTCATATTAAATAAACGGACGAAAACAATTAATAAAGAAAAAAAGAGACAGGAAGAATTTACAAAAGAGCTTCTTAAATCCCAAGAAAGTGACCGCAAAAGAGTAGCGGGCGAACTGCATGACAGCCTTGCACAGTATCTGCTGATAATTAAGAGTAAGGTACAAATTATGAATAAAAAGGTCGAAGACGATTCCAAATTCAAATACCAGTTAAATGAAATTTCCGAACTTAGTTCTTCTACACTTGATGAGGTGCGAAAGATATCTTATAATTTAAGACCCTATGAGTTGGACAGGCTGGGATTGACTAAAACCCTCTTATCAACATTTGAAAAGGTTAATGAATCTACTAATATTACATTTAATGTTGAAATTGATGACATCGATAAAATGTTGGATGATGAAATTGAAATTAATATTTACAGGATGGTTCAGGAAATTTTAAATAATATCATAAAACATTCTGATGCAACTGAAGTTACCGGGAGCATAACATATTCGGAAAAAGATATTTTAATCTCCGTATCAGATAATGGTATAGGTTTTAACCTTGACAGGAAAATTTTAGATTCCAAGGAAAAGGGTTTTGGACTAAAAGGATTATCGGAAAGAGTAAAACTGTTTGGCGGTATTTTAAAAATTGATTCAGGACCCGGGAAAGGAACAGAAATAAATATATGTATACCTTTTAAATAATAATCATCTTTTTAAACATATGGAAAAAAAAATCAGAATAATTATTGTCGATGATCATCCGATATTCAGAAACGGGCTGAAACAAATAATTGAAGATGAGGAAGATATTGAATTAATTGATGAAGCTGCAGACGGTGAAAAAGCGTTGGAGATCATTAATAAAAAAAAACCTGACATTGCGGTACTCGATATCGATATGCCAAAGAAAACGGGTCTGGAAGTTTTAAAAGAACTCAATAAGAATAAAAATTCTGTTAAAATAATTTTTCTTACTATGTACAAGGAAGAAAATGTTTTTAACGAAGCTATGGATCTGGGTATTAAAGGTTATGTTTTAAAAGAAAGCGCAGTAGATGATATTTGCGCAAGTATTCGTTTGGTTGCTAATGATGACTATGCTATAAGCCCGGTCATCTCCAATTTTCTTGTTAAAAGACTCAGCCTGAATCAAAGCTTTAAAAAAAATAATCCTTCAATAAATGACCTCACACCGTCTGAAAGAAAAGTTTTAAGGTTGATTTCACAAAACAAAACTACGAAAGAAATTGCCGATGAGCTTTTCATCAGTTACAAAACTGTCAAGACACACCGCACAAATATAAGCAAAAAACTAAATCTTCAGGGAAGTTTAAACTTAGTAAGGTTTGCACTTGAGAACAAAACTGTTATTTAAAATTTGATATAATCTTACGGATTTTATTTATTACACCTTCATTATTATTCTTTAAAATTTATTTTATTATTTAATATCCCTTAAGACACTCGTTAATAAAGTAGCACCTAAGACCCTGGTCTTAGATCCTAAACCTCAAGACTTATACAAATACCCGCCTCTTCCGATTATAATTTGAAAAGATTCTCTGCATTTGTCTCCATAAAACTTTAATATCAAATAAGATTACTGATTACAAAAAATTACAAAAACAAAAAATATAAAAAGTGAAATTAGAATGCAGCACTTTATTTTTAGAAATTTCAAAATCAACAGCATTAGTATTATATTTTTTGCAATGCTATTTTCAATTGACGGCATAAAAAGTTACGGAGATTCAACTACACACGGATTAAAGTATAGATCTTCAGTATCAGCTTTGGACACTTCCAGAAATAGAAAGATCAATCAATCCGCACAGCCGGTGACTTATCTACTAACTTATCAGAAAGTCGGATAGAAATATAACTCTCTGATTCAGGGTGGTCTTTTAAATGTTGTATGCAAATTATCTTACTTTTTCTCTAAGCCCTAAGCAGTAGACAAAATACATATACAGACTTATTAAAATTTGGTTTTCGACTGTGTATTTTTGTAACATAAATTTTAAACATCGATCAAACTTTGTCACTAAAGAATCACAGGCAGATATAAGCGGAGACGGCAAGTCGACATAACCGATGCTGTAATAACCGATAATACGCATTTAATTTTATAAATATCCAAAGACCATAAATTTTCTTTATGGTTAAATTGAAAATCAGGAATTAAAATATTTAACAATGAATATATTATTTGTAGCAAACCGTTTTCCTTATCCACCTTATCGTGGCGACAAGCTGAAAATATTTAATCTGGCAAAGCAGCTTTCGAAAAGACACAATCTTTTTCTTATTACATTTATCCAGGATAAAAATGATTATAAATATATAAACGAACTGAAGAATTACTTTGATGAGATTCGTGTAGTTTATCTTCCAAAGTATAAGTCAATTCTCAATTGTCTTTTTAATTTTTTTTCCTCATCTCCGCTGCAGATCAAATACTTTCAGACAGGTGAGTTTCAGGAAATGCTGAACAGGTTTATAAATGAAAATAATATCGATGTTATTCACACCCAGCATTTGCGGATGTCGCAATATACTTATAACCTCCCGGGCATTAAAAGAATATTGGATCTTCCTGATGCATATTCTCTTTACTGGGAAAGAAGATCAAAGTTAAAATGTCATTTTCTAAAAAAAATATTTGACAGGTTTGAATATAAGAAAGTATTAAAGTATGAAGAGATCATAAAACATTTTGATATGACTCTTGTGTGTTCAGAAGAAGACAAAACAATACTCAAAAAAAAACATGAGTCTAACAAAATCAGAATACTTCCTAATGGAGTTGACCTGTCGACATTTCATTCACATACTCATGATTACGGGATTGATAATAAAATAATATTTACCGGTAACATGGATTATTATCCGAACGTTGATGCAGCGGTTTATTTTGTAAAAGAAATTTTTCCTCACATAGCTGACAAATTTCCGAATGTTAAATTTTATATATCAGGCCAGAATCCTGTTAAAAAAATACTTGAACTCCAGTCGGAAAAAGTAATTGTAACAGGTTTTGTAGAATCGATAGCTGATGAATACAGAAATAGTTCTATTGCTGTATCACCCATAAGAGTAGGAGCCGGAACACTTAATAAGGTACTTGAACCAATAGCAATGGGAGTACCTGTTGTATCGACTCCGATAGGTTTTGAGGGGTTAGGTATTCAATCAGGCGAAGGAGTTATACTTGCCAAAGATAAAAAGGAATTTATTGATTCATTATCCGAACTTTTGGCAAATTCTGAATACCGGAAGAAAGTTGGTGAGCTTGGAAAAATTATTGCCGGAGAAAACTTCGGATGGAATAAAATTGCTCAACAGCTTGAAAAATATTTTTACATATTAACCGAGCCAGCTTTGCATACAAAGCAGTTTAAAAAAGCAATTTAGATTGCTGATAACTTTTAAATTTTTAACAAAAAACCCTAACAAAAAAATTGACCAACAAAGAAATGAGTTTACTAATAGTCGAAGATAATTCCCCAATGAGAGAAATGCTCAAGAGCATTTTCAAATTTCAATTCACTCAAATAAGTGAATGTGAAGACGGTGATACTGCCCTTTCAAGTTATGAACAGTCAAAGCCGGATTGGGTATTCATGGATGTCGAAATGAAAAGAGTTGACGGCATTACCGCTTCGAAGCAAATTTTAAAAGCATATCCGGATGCAAGAATTATTATACTTACGAATTATGATAATGCGGAAATAAAAAAAGAAGCAATGTCAGCCGGTGTTTATGAATATGTAATAAAAGAAAATGTACTCGATATATTAGAAATATTAGAAAACAATTCTACAAGGGTTTGATATCATAAGAGATACACAAGAGATTCATCCTAAGAACTAAAAATTAAAAAATATTATTTTATGCACAGATATAAATTTTTAAAAAATTTTAAAAAAAACAAAATATGAAGAAATTAAATTTACATATTTTATTTATACTTGTATTGTTATCAACAAACCTCATGGCTCAGTGGGAAAGAACAAACGGACCAAATGGTGGATATGTAGCTGATTTTGTTGTAAACGGAAGCAGTATTTTTGCTGGAACTATAGACGGTATATTTAGAAGTGAAGATACTGGAGTTAGCTGGAAAAGAGTGAGCGATTACGGTCCTTCAACAATTTGTGTAAGTGGTACGTCTGTCTTTGCAGGCGAATTTTCTTTAGGTCTGATTCGTTCAACAGATAACGGTAACACATGGGAGGATATTACTAATAATATTGCTGTAAGTTTTATATCACAGCTGTATGTTCATAACGGAATTCTATTTGCCGGTACTTCAGGTGCAGGAGTTTACAGATCAACAGATAACGGAAATTCTTTTCAAGCTGTAAATAATGGATTTGGTGCATATGCGTTTATCAATTCATTTACTTCTTTAGGTAATTTACTATTTACCGGACTTGTCGGTAACGGAGGAACTGTAGGACCTTATGTCTCCAGCAATAACGGGGATTCATGGACACAGGTAGTAAACGGTTTACCCTTCAATCGATTGTCAACACAACTTTTAACCGTAAGCGGGTCAAATGTGTATGCAGCTGCCAGTGATCAGGGAGTTTATAAATCTACTAATGCCGGTGGGAGCTGGTTTGCAGTAAATACAGGTCTTCCAATTGTTGTAAATGGAGGTGTACAGGCACTTGAAGCACACGGAGGAATTATTTTCGCCGGTAGAGGCGGAGAAGGTGTATGGAAAAGTACAAATGAAGGTGCAAGCTGGATTAATATAGCCACCGGTCTTCCGGTTCAAACGAGTCCTATGTCATTTTTTATAACTAATAATTATGTATTGGTTGGTTCTCAGTATGCAGTATACAGAAGTACCAACAACGGAGATTTCTGGTTCGCATCATATAAGGGAATTGCTAATACTGTAGTAACGGAATTAATTGTTAACGGAAATAATATTTATGCAGCTTCAATGCCGGGCAACTCAGGTTATGGTGAAGGTATATCATTTACTTCGGACAATGGAAGTAACTGGAGCAAAATCGGTTTTCCTGCTAATATATCTGTAAATACTATTGCATTTAATGGTGCTACAATATTTGCAGGAGCTAGTAACGCTATTTACAAAAGTACCAACTCAGGTTCAAACTGGTTCATTGTTAATTCAACCGACGTGGGTTCAGGAGTCGAAAAAATAATCGTTGTTAATAACACGATTTATGCTGCCACATATGGAAAGGGAATTAAGAAAAGCACAGACAATGGAATCACATGGCAATTTACTAATAATGGTTTGGGTAATGACGTTACGGTCTATGATTTGATGGCTGATGGAAACACTATATATGCAGGCATCTTTTGGGGGGTTTATGCATCAACAAATAATGGTGAAAATTGGGTAAACAAAAGTGCGGGTATTTATCCGGGATCATCGGTGTATTCTCTGGAGAGAAGTGGTAATAATTTACTCGCGGGAACGTACAGTGGACTTTATTTAAGTACTAATAACGGATCATCTTGGAACGAAACTCCATCAGGACCAATGAACAGCACCATACATGATTTTGCAGTATCGGGAAATTATGTTTATACCGCAGCAGATAGTGGAGTCTTTAAAAGTTCCGATAATGGTTTGTCATGGAGCCCGTTCAGCACCGGCCTTGCCCCGTACACAAATGTTTTATCGATAACCACATTAGGTAACAACCTTTACATTGGTACAAACGGGAAAGGTGTTTGGAAACAAATTCTTCCCGGACTTTTCACTTTGAATTTAAAAGCATTGATTCAGGGATTTTATAATCCGGCTTTAGATAATATGATTAGTGATACAGTAAGAATATATTTAAGAAGCGCATCAGCACCTTATGCATTTGTTGATTCAGCTTTGGGTATAGTGGATTCCAATGGAATGGAGAATTTTACTTTTGCAAATGCTTCAAATTCAGTTGCATATTATATTGTGTTCAGACACAGGAATGGACTGGAAACCTGGAGTGCAGCTGGCAGCAGTTTTACTTCCGGAAATTTAAGCTATGATTTTACTACATCATCTTCAAAGGCATATGGAAATAATCAGATCTTAACCGGAACAAAGTACTGCATATACAACGGAGATGTTAATCAGGATGGAGCAATAGACCTGAGCGATTTAGGATTAATTGACAATGATGTATATAATTTCAATACGGGTTACTTAACATCCGATGTGAACGGAGATGGAGTCGCTGATATTTCTGATCTGGAAATTTCAGATAACAACGCTATTAATTTTATAGTTTTGCAAAGACCATAAGAATTTTAATAATTAATAAATTAATAATAAATAAAGAATAACAGACATTAAAAAATGACACTGTATTTCAATACCAAAAAATTTTAATTAAAAAATAATTTAAACCAAACACAAAAAATGAAAACAATGTATAAATTTATATTGGTCCTTTTAGTAGGGATGTGCTCTTCTGCAAATTCTCAGCAGACGGATAACTGGATGTGGTTAAATCCAAAACCACAGGGAAATACTTTGAATGCTGTTGACTTTATTAATGATAACACAGGATATGCCGCCGGTTTTTACGGTACCATATTAAAAACAACTGATAACGGAAATACATGGGTAAAACAAATTACCGGCACTTCATCTGAATTTAAAAGTATTGATATCATTGATGCAAATACCGGGTATGCAGGCGGTGAAAATCAGTTAATGAAGAAAACAATTGACGGCGGAGAAACATGGACTGATGTTGTGCTGCCTTCTGCACCAAACTATTCAGTGTATGATATTGATTTTATAAATGCATCATCAGGATATGCACTTGGTTTTTTTCTTATGGAAAGCAGAATATGGAAAACTACTGATGGAGGACAGAGCTGGTCAACACAAACAACAGACGGAGCAAATTACATAAACAATCTTTATTTTATTGATGCGAATACCGGATTTGGATCAGGCGGTTCATTGGGCGGTGAAATAATTAAAACAATAAACGGCGGAGTTACATGGGATTTTATTTACCAGGATTCATATAAAAAACAAAGCATGATCTTTATAAACTCATTAACCGGTTTCGCAGGCAGTGAGGAGGGAAGAATATATAAAACAACCGATGCAGGAAACTCTTGGAACTTCGCGATATCAGACGGAGGAATAGATGTAACTTCATTAAATTTCATCAATGCAAATACCGGCTTCGGATTTGGATCGGGCTCAGTATTTATAAAAACAACCGACGGCGGGAATAACTGGATTGAAAGCCAGCCTGTTGGAAGCAGCAATACCAGCCAGTATCTGGATGCTGATATTACTCCGAATGGTACTATACATGCAGCTGGTACATACGGTGCAATGGTTCGATCTACTAATGCAGGAATGAATTTTACTTTTGAGAGCTCAGTAACCGACGGCTACATTTCAAATATTAAGTTTGTAAATACAACAACAGGCTATGCTGTTACAGGTTTTAATCATGGGGATATTTTGAAAACAACAGATGCAGGCAATACATGGGTTTCACAAATCAGCAATTACATAACTTCTATTTACGGGATTTCATTTACAAATACTGAGACAGGGTATCTTGCCGGAAGCCTGGCGATATATAAAACAGTTAACGGCGGGACAAACTGGCAGTCAATTTATAACAGTACTACAAATGAAATTTTTACTGATGTATTTTTTACAAATGCAAATACAGGTTATGTAGTAGGCAGCTACGGCAGACAGCTGAAAACTACAGATGCAGGTGCAAGCTGGAATCCGACTACAATTTCCAGCTCCGGTACAATTTTAAGCTCACTCTTTTTTACAAATGAAAATACAGGTTATGCAGTAGGTGATAATAATGCTGCTGTTAAAACTACAAATGCAGGATTAACGTGGAATCCAATGTCAGTTGCTTCGCCGTTTATAAATCTCGGTAATGTTTTTTTTACTGACGATAATACCGGTTACATAACTTCCGGTGTTGGAATTTACAAAACTACAAACGCAGGAGGATCGTGGTTTTCATTGCCAACACCTACAGGAGGATATAACTCTGTTCAGTTCAGAGGTGATATTGGTTACGCAGTCGGAGGAGGAGAAAAAATAATAAAGTCTACGGATGCCGGCGCAAGCTGGATAGTTCATCCGACAGTTACAGATAATGGACTTTCAGCGTTATATTTTAATTCTGATAACTATATCTATTCAGGAGGAATACTCGGAACAATAATTAAAACAATTCCAACTGAACTTATAGTAGTGACTTCTTTTACATTAAATTTAAAAGCATTGATTCAGGGTTTTTATAATCCGGCTTCGGATAAAATGGTAAAAGATACTGTGAAAGTATTTTTGAGAAATATTTCGTCTCCTTACTCAGTAATCGATTCATCCCGTGCCATATTGGATTCTAATGGAATTGGAAATTTTACTTTTGCAAATGCGTTAAATTCAGTTGCATATTATGTCGTGATCAGACACAGGAATGGACTGGAAACATGGAGCGCAACAGGAAGCAGTTTTACTTCAGGAAATTTAAGTTATGATTTTACTACATCCTCTTCAAAGGCATATGGGAATAATCAGATTTTAACAGGTGCAAAGTATTCCATATACAATGGAGATGTTAATCAGGATGGTGCAATAGATTTAAGTGATTTGGGTTTGATCGATAATGGTGTATATAATTTTAATTCAGGATATGTAGCAGCAGATGTAAATGGAGATGGATTTGTTGATATTTCTGATTTGGAAATTGCAGACAATAATGCTATTAATTTTATCGGACTACAAAGACCGTAAAAAACATTCAAGAATGATAGCTGGAAACATTATAAATAAAACTGATCAAACCTGTCATAAACAGAGCTATTTGCTACAACCGGATTTGAAAAATAATTTTTTCATAAGAATTGGTTTCTTGATTCTTAATGACATTAGGCATACCATTAAATAATCACAAATTGGTAAAATTATAAGTGGTAAAACAATTTTGAACGGATTACCCGTATTGATTTCCGAAATCAAGCATTTGCATGTAGAGACTTCTGTACCCAGGAAGACCTTTTCTTTAAACTTTATCAAAATATATTTTTCAATGTAACTTTTATAACTAACAGAAGAACAACATTATTTGTTTGGTGTCACGACTTCCATCCTGACAAATAACTATTTTTGAATCATTTACAAATGTATGCGTCAGAAATCATTTGTTATTTTGTTTTTCAAATTTAAAGATTTCAAAAAAATAGAAGCCCCTAAACAACATCGTTTAAGGGCTTCTTTTTGAGCTGGCAGAGGGACTTGAACCCCCGACCTGCTGATTACAAATCAGCTGCTCTACCAGCTGAGCTATGCCAGCAATTTTTGATATGCAATTTAGTCTTTTTTTAAATTTCTTTCAATCCATACTTAAGTAGTTTCATCAGAAAATTTATTTTATTGCATATTTAATAAACTCAATCTTTTGAAATATTTACTTTGTTTATCAATTAAAGTAAGTACCAGCCGAAACATAATACAAAACCTTACCTGCCAGAATTAATTTATTAAAATTATGAAACACAAAAGTATATATATGAAGTTAGCACTATAATGTTTTATTATTTAAATATAAATTATTCTCAAAAAAATTTATGAGTGAGAAAATTAAAATAATAAAACCATATTACCCTATTGTGTATGTCAGGGGATACGCAATGACAGGTGAAAATAAAAATGATGCTGTGCATGATACTTATTATGGATTTAATACAAGCTCTGTCGAACTTAGAAATGCTCCGCCTCCAAGATACTTTGCAATTGATGCATTTGAAGGACAGCTTATAAAATTTATAAAGTCACAGGAGTATACTGATGAAACTAACAGCGGTTTGGAAAAAGAGGGCTGGGACAAATCACGTGGAATATGGATTTGCAGGTTTTATGACGAGGATTATATAAGAGATATTACAAGGAATATAGAAGACCATGCAAGAGATCTGTACAATTTAATTAATGCACAAATTCCGGAAAGATTAAAATCTGTTGGCGTGGACCTGGGGGAAAATGATGAAGATTATAAAGTAATTTTAATTGCTCATTCGATGGGTGGACTGGTCTGCCGGACATTAATACAAAATATTATGCCTGAAAAAAATGAAGACCCGAAAAAAAGAATTCACAGGTTAGTAACAATGGGAACACCTCATAACGGAATTGATATGGGAGCAATTCCGGATTTTGTAGAAAGCTTAACAATAAAAATATCAATCCTTATAATGCAAATATCTTTGACCGGGACGTTATGAGGAATTATCTGAAGATTGATCAAAAGGGTGAAGACGGGGAATATATTTATGATGCGAATAGTTTAGGTGATCCCGCAGGTAAGTATGCATACCCGGTTAAGAGATGTCTTTGCATAATCGGCAGCGATCATAATTCATATAATTTAGTCAAGACTATAACAGGAAAATACAGTGACGGTTTGGTAAAGCAAAATAATGCATACATTGTATCGGGTCCTGCTCCTGAATCAGCTTCAAATGACGAAAGAAATCCGGAGTATCCCGAAGAACAAAAAGCATTTTATGCAAACGTTCACCGGGCACATTCAGGCTTCAGAGGTATTGTCAACAGTTATGAAAGCTATGAAAATATAAAAAGATTTTTATTTGGTAATATTGTTGCCTATGTTTGCCTTACAGAAATCAAGATCCCGCAGCCGGAAACCGACGATAGTTATTTTTATGATTTTGAATTTAATGCCTCTATAAAAGGAACCAATACTTATCTACACAGGCGAGAGCAGGATCCCTGTGAAAATGCATTAAGGTTTTCTTATTCTGAAATACCAAATGAGATACAATTATACACGGGATTTTTGAATTCAAAATTAAGAATAGATAAAGAAGACCAGTTCTCACATTTTGCAGTTACCTTGAGAATAAATGAATTCAGAGTAAGGAAAGGACTTCTTTGGGATACCGACTATCCTTCAAAACCAATATTTGTAGAAAATCTTGAGATCGGTGCCGGCAGACCGGATAAAAATAATCCTTATGGTAGATTAAAATACAGATGGCGTTCGGAAGGGGAAAATTGGATTGATTCAAAATATGAAAACGGAGGATTTTCAATTCCGTTGCGTAAAGCGGCTACAGTAACGGGAAATTTCATGATAAAATCGGATAAATGGCCGAACGTTAATTTATCTATGGAGTAAAATTATATTAAAAGTATTTCGAATAATTTTTTTCCGTGAGATATTATATCAATTACTATACAACTTTAAAATTTGCCCTACAAGTATTTTATCATTTTTCAGTTTGTTCCATTTAATCAGGTTCTTTATAGAAATATCAAAAGTATCTGCTATTGATGCAAGTGTCTCGCCCTTTTTCACTTTATAAGTTTTCTTAACTCCCGAAGTTTTTGTATTATTCTTTTTTGTAGTTTTAGTTTCAGTAACTTTTAATTTTTGTCCTGCAAATATTACATCTGTATTGATGTCGTTCAAATCTTTTAACTCACTGAGTGTCAGTCCGTATTCTTTTGCAATCAGAGAAAGATTTTCACCTTCGGTCACTGTATGAACTGAAGGCTTTAAATTCAATGGTTGAACCTTTAATTTCTGTCCTACCATTATCTTATCAGACTCGAGATTATTCCATTCCAGCAAATCCGAAACCGAAACTCCAAACTCTGCAGCGATATCAGAAAGATAGTCACCTTCAGTTACTGTATAAGTTTTGAACGATGTATGATTATTAATTGATACAGTTTTTGCTTTCGGCTCTATGTACGATGGCTGCTGAACTTCAGGTTCTTCCGGCTGCGAAGAATAATCATTCACATGTTCCTGTGTTTCCGGTATTGATTCTGTATAGGTTTCGTTAGTATTATTATCGGTTGAATTGGTTTCGTTAGTATTATTTTTGGTCGTATCAATTTCGTTTGTAATAGTTTCGTTTGTATTATTTTTCGTTGAATTGTTTTCAATGGTATTTTGAACCGATGAATTGATTTCGGGTAAAGTTTCCGGTGAATTATTTTCTGAAGATTGGACATCTTCATTAACATTTACATCTTCACTTTCATCAGTATTATTTTCAAAAGTTACAGGTGCAGGTTTAATGGAATTAATAGTCGCAACTTCACTCGTATTTTCTCCTTCTTCATTAATTCCATAAAGTGATTTAAACTTTCTTTCAGTTACATAAATATCGAGTTTCTGATTTGACTTAAGATTGCTTCCATAAGCAAGATTATTCCAGATCCTTATTTCCACCGGCCTTACATCATAATAAACTGCAATTGCTTCAAGCAGCTCTTTCTTTTTATATTCATGTGAAACTTTCTTTCTGCCATTTGTACTTGCTATATTTCCAGCATCTTCCGGTTGATAATTTTCTACTTTATACTGCGCTAAAGTAATTTCACCTATAAAACCTGCTGTTTCATTTCCTGCAAACTCAGGAGAATAATTACTGCTCTTATCAATATTCCCGGCGTTTTTGTAATTTGCAGCAAACATGTCAAAGCTCTTGTGCGGAATTCTTAGCTGATAAGCAACATCATACAATGGGACTATATCATTTGTAATTTCCGCATTCAACTCCCGGATTGTTTCTATATCGGAATCGCATAACTCCGCGACTTTTTGAAGTGTTATTTCCGATTTAATATTTACACGGTCATAAACAAGCGGAGTTCCGTATTCAATATCATCAAATCCATACTCTTCGGGATTTCTTAAAACAAACGAGAGAGCAATTATAGAAGGAACATAATTTTTTGTTTCACCGGGTAAATAATTTCTTAAAGCCCAGAAATCTCTTGAGCCGCTTTTGCTGATTGCTTTTCTTACTCTTCCCGGGCCCGCATTGTATGCACAAAAAGCAAGATACCAATCATCGAAAGTATTATACAAATCTTTTAAATGTCTTGCTGCAGCATCAGTTGATTTTTCAAAATCACGTCTGTCATCGGTATACCCATCCTGATACAAACCGTAAGCGGAACCTGTAGCGGGCATAAATTGCCAAAGACCTACAGCACCTGCTCTTGATACTATAGTTGGTGCTAACCCTGATTCCTGGACCGAAAGATAAATTAATTCCTCAGGAGCATTATTGTATTTTAGAATTTTTCTCAAAATCGGGAAAAATTTTCCTGAGCGGTAAAGGCATTTATCTATAAAACTTCTGCCTCTCTCGGTATTAGAAAAAAATTCAATGTATTGTTCGACAGCTGAATTCATTATAAAAGGTACATCGTTTCCTTCGGGTAATGGCTCCCTGTCTCCCCGGACTTCAACAACCTTTTCGTATTTTATTGTAAGTTTTTTTGCAAAATCAAATACAAGACTTGATTGGGAAATTTCGGATTGTGTTATTAAATAATCTTCTACGATGCTTCCTGCAAGTTCGTCATAATCTTTCTTCCAAAAATAATTTTCACCTTTGAGAATTATTTCATAATTAATTTTATTAAGATTGTTCAGCGAAGATTCGAAATATTCAGCTGCACTACTGACATTAGAAGATTCATTGTAATTTAATGCTTTCTTATATAAGGCAAATGATTTTTGTAAATTGATATAAACTTCGATCGAATCCTTATCTCTTTGTGTAACTTCAACTTCGTCAGAGCCTGAACATCCCGAGAAGAATTGTGAAAACGAAATAGTTATTAAAAAAATACCAATATAAAAAAACCACTTAAGTGCATTAAAAAAGAATTTGTTTCGCATAATTCAATTTTTTAATTTTCATAAAAATAAATTACTTAGCTTTTGTAAAGTAAAGTATTGTTTTAGGTTTAGGTAAAATAAAAAAAGTTTTGTTAAATTACAGTAAATAATGAAAGTGTGGCACATTTTTTTTTGTTAATAGTAAACTCTAATTTTAGAATGTGCCACACTTAACTCTTATAAATAGATATGGAAAAAAATTATATACTGCATGTTCCCCAAATCCTTACCAAACAAAGAATCGATAAATACATTGCAATGTTTATTGAAAATGCTTCAAGGACAAAAGTTCAGAAAGCAATCAACCTCGGATACGTAACAGTTAACGGAGAGTTAGTAAAATCGAATTATCTTGTAAGACCTGATGATGAAATTGAAATTGAACTGGATTACCCGGACAAGCAGGATGTTGTTCCGGAAAATATTCCGCTTGAGATTGCTTATGAAGACGAAAATTTAATAATAATAAATAAACCTGCGGGAATGGTAGTTCATCCTGCATACAAAAATTACAGTGGTACTTTGGTGAATGCTATAATGTATTATGCCCTTCAAAAAAAAGAATCACTTTCGAGTCTTAATGGTTTTGAAAGAGCTGGCATTGTACATCGTCTCGATAAAGATACATCAGGTCTGATAGTGATTGCAAAGGATGAAATTACACACAGAAAACTTTCCGAACAATTCTTTCATCACACTATAAAGAGAGAATACAATGCGATCGTATGGGGAAAGCTGAAAAAGAAGAAAGGCGAAATTTCAAACAAGCTTGGCAGGGATAAACGTGACCGTAAGAAAGTTGCTGTTTTAAAAAATGATGATGAAGCCGGAAAGCTTGCAATTACCAATTATGAAGTCATTAAAGAGTATGATTTTTTATCATTGCTAAAATTAAATTTGCAGACAGGCAGAACTCATCAGATAAGAGTTCATTTATCCAATCTCGGTCATCCTGTTTTTGGTGATGAAACTTACGGCGGACGAGAACCGCATTCAATAAATCTTACCTCAAATAAAAAAGCGCAAATAAAAAACCTTCTTGAGATGATGCCAAGACAAGCACTGCATGCAAGATTGCTGGGATTTATTCACCCGGTAACAAATAAAGAAATTTTATTAGAATCCGAACTTCCGCAGGATATGAAAGATTTAATTCTTAAGTTATGACTGTGATTAACGTCAATAGTTAATCGTAAATCGTAAATCGTAAATCGTTAATCGTTAATGTAACGTAAATCATTAATCATCATCATCTTTTTCCTTTTTTCCGCTTTTATCTTTATTAACCGAATTATCATCCACTGAGCTTTCCCAGGGTAATTTGTCTTCACGGATTTCCGGATGATGAATTTTCCCTCCCAGGTTTGCAGTATACACCATCATTCCGTTTACAATTATTAAAACAGCAAGAAAAAAGAAAGCAAATGAATTCGGAAGTATCTTTGGCTTTTTATAAAGAAACAATCCTATTAAAGCTATCGCTCCGGCAATATCCATTGCAATAAAACTATACAAGGCAAAATCTTCATGCGATTCGATAAATTGCTCGTCAACATCTTCATAATTTCCCTCGACCATTTCCTCTGCATCCTGGCCGCTCAAATAGACGGGAATTGTAATTAAAGCTGTGAGAACTAATATAAGAAGAGTCACTTTTTTTATATCGTCGCTTTTTTTAAGCATCCCTATTAATAAAACAAATATGGCGATCCCGGAGCCTATTACAGGGATATGATTCAGGATAATGTGAAGATGTGCTGCGTTCATCATATACAGTTACTCCTTATTTTTTTGACAAATTAATTAAAATGATTTTTATATCAAATGTAGGAATTGAAAAATTTCCAAATACAAAAATATTTTAATTAGAAAGCAAATGAAAATTAAAATTGACGGTTGTGTAGGATTCTTAATTTAAAAATAAATATAAATATTTTGAGGTATGTACAAATAAAAATAATATTGATTTAAAAAAGGAAGTAAAGTAGCAGTTAACAGTTGGCAGTTAGCAGTAATATTTTACAAAAATTCATCAATGAAATAGATTATGTAGAACACAATTTGCCTGGCAGGATTCTGCTTTTGCATTTTCTGTATCAAAATCTGATGTTGACAAAGTTTGTAAATATATTCTTGATCAACCAAACCATCATCGGAAGATAACATTTACAAAAGAATACGAAATGTTTTTAAAATTTTATCAGAAAACTTTGAAGCAAAAAAAATAAGGTAATAAGATTAAGATGAGTGGTTGTTTAAATTTTCTACTAAGGTTAAAAACTTTAAGAATTTTTATTAATCTAAATAGAAAACAGAAGCAAAAAGATTCGAGGTACATCTGCCTGGTACAAGCAG